>NZ_LQPI01000033.1 GCF_002101775.1 Mycolicibacter nonchromogenicus
GGGTGGGTACTTTTATCTGGCCACCAGCGGGGACTTCTACGTGGCCACCAGTGGGTACTTTTTCATGGCCACGGACACCCTCGAATGCCGACGGTGGTGCGGGCGCGCTGGGGTACGCAGCCGCGCTGGCCGCAGCGGACATCGGCGATGCGGCCGCCACAATCGGCACAGCGGCCGCGACAATAACGCCACCCACCTTGCCGAGCGACTTCGGCAACATCGCAATCTCGATCAGCGGTCTCGATCTGAGCCTGGGCACCGCGTCCGCGTCGTCGAGCTTAGGCAACTTCGCGTTCGCCTTCGGCGACTCTGCCAGCGCCTACGCCAACGACGGGTACTTCAACTTCGCCTCTGCCTTCGGCGACCAGACTTCCGCGGGTAACAGGTCAGACGGATCGTTCAACTTCGCCACCGCGATCGGATTCGGCGCCGGTGCCGGAGTTTTCGGGGGCGACAGCAACACCGCGACCGCGATCGGCGACGGCGCATTCGCAGCCGTCGGCCCATACATGCTGGGTAATAATTACGACTTCAGTTTCAACACCGCCACAGCCGAAGGCGCGGGAGCCCTCGCCTGGGCCGGCTGGGAGGCGACCAGCGGCAACGTCGCTTCGGCGATCGGTGACAATGTCCAAGCCGTCACGCCCAACGGTGATCCCTATGGACCCTGGCCCGCCGCCGCCGATGTCGATCTGATCAGCGGAGACAGCGGCGCCGACTTCTGGACCGCCCTGTGGGACCTGTTCACCGGTTAGCCGAATCCATTCGGGAGCAAAATATTTCGGGGTGAATACGTCAGCCGCCGAACAGATCCATCAGGTCGAAGCTCGGGGTGCCGGCGATCAGGTCGGCCATGTTGGCCCACTGCTGGGCGGCCTGCTCACTCAGCTCGGTCGGCCATGCGTCGTTGGCGGTCAAGATCACCGTCGCCAGATCGTCCCGGGCGTTGAGCAGTCCGGCCAGGATGCTGGTGTTCGGGTTGAACAGCGCGTCGTTGATCGCGGTCATGAACATCTGCGGCATCACCACCGACAGTGCGGTCTGCGTCATCGCCAGCGCGATGGGCAAGGTGATGTCGCTGGCCAGCACCGGCAGATTGTTGAGCACCGCCGAAAGGCTCTCGGCCGGGTTCTCCACGACGCTGTTCCAGACGGCGCCCCAGTCCGGGCTGAGCGCGTCGGTGAATCGCAGCTCGATCGGGGTGGAGGGCTGGATGCCGAACACCGACTCGTAGTCCTCGCTCCCCATCAGCGCTTCCATCACGTTCATCACCAGATGCTGCAACACCCACGCAGGCTGGGCGCCCATCCGGGACACGTCCAGGGCGTAGTCGTAGGAGAACACCCGTTGGGCCATGTCGGCGGCGAATTCGGCGGGGCTGACGGTGGGAGTGTCGCTGGGCAGATATTGCGCGATGTCGCTTAGCGGCACCACCTGAGCGCTCACACCCAGACCGATGGCGGCGTCGCGGTCGTCGACGTTTTCGTAGCGCGCGAAGATCTCTCCCCGGGTCAGGCCACCGGTGTCGAGCCAGTTGGCCACGCCC
Source organism: Mycolicibacter nonchromogenicus (assembly GCF_002101775.1). Taxonomy (GTDB): domain Bacteria; phylum Actinomycetota; class Actinomycetes; order Mycobacteriales; family Mycobacteriaceae; genus Mycobacterium; species Mycobacterium nonchromogenicum. The sequence goes on from NZ_LQPI01000033.1 coordinate 1,547, forward strand.
GGATTGGTCGCGCTGACAACGTAATAGGTGTAGCCGTCGTCGGCGTTGTAGGCCGTGGCGTGGTTGAGGGTGGTCTGGGCCATGACGAAGGGCAGCGCGCCACCGTAGACATTCATCAGCTCGATACCGCGATAGGCCGCGTCCACGGTCGGCAGCTTCAGGATCAGCGCCTCGTCGGGATCCAGATCCCAGTTGCCGCCGGTGACGATCGCGGATTCCAGACCGACGCCGTAGCTGGTCTCGGGTGCCAGCGTCATCATGGTGTTGGCGGGCACCTCCATGCCCACCGACGCGCCGCCCTCGATGCTGCGCTGGTTGAACGGGCCGACGATCTGAGCGAAGGCGCTGAACAGCATGGTCAACACATCATCGACGGAGCCGATACTGCCCGGCTCGGAGGGGGCATCGCTGTCACCGTCGGTGGGGAAGAAGCCGCCGGCGGGGATGGCGAAGAACGGCGGGCAGTCCGCCACGCACTGAATGCTGACGTTGCCCGGCCCCTTGGCCCAGTCGCCCAGCATGTCGCGGATCAGCAGGGATGCGGCGCCACCGACCGTGGCATCGGTGGTGTCCAGGAAGTTGACCGCTCCCGGCGGTGCCTCCGGCCCGATGTAGACGGTGAAGTTGCCGTTGGCGTCGACCACCAGACCGTGGCCCAGTTCCAGGTCTTCGATGGCGTGGGCTGTGGCACCGGTGACCGCGGTGGTGCTGATCGAGAAGTGCTCGGTGCCGCCACCGAGGTTTCCGGTGAGCACGTAGGTCGCGCCGGGTGCCAGCCCAGCGGTGACGTGGTAGTAGATGTCCGGGGTGAAGTAGTCGAAGTACTGGCGCGAGTCGGCGACGGTGCCGGCAACCACTTCCGGGGATTGGAAGAACACCCCGTTGAACAACTCGGTGACCCGTGACAGCCCGGCGGTGAACAGCTGATAGTTGGTGTTCCGCAGCATCGTCATCAGCACGTCAGCGTCGTCGGGCGAGGCGTAGGGCAAAGACAGATCGAAGGTGCGCGCCTGCTCCATGGCGGCGAGCAGATCGTCGAGAGCCTGCTGATATCCGGCGGTCAACACCACCCCGGGGGAGGCGCTGCCCGCGGTGTCCGGCGCGGTGGCCACGGTCAGCGCCAGCACACTGCTGATAGCCGCAGCAGCTACGCCGACCCGCCTCGCGCGGCCCGCAGGGGAAGGCCACGCAGACGCCCTGACATGGCGATTTGCTTCGACATTGCCCGAGACGTCCACGGCCGCTCCCCGCTCCCGCTCATTGTTTTCTATTTTTACTCACGGTGATTTTTTAATATTTGCCGACGATACGTCCGCGCCTGAGGCGTTGCAATAGCCGCCGCACGTTTATCCCGCCGTGTCGACAAACCCATTGCCGACACCGGCTAGAGCCGACCCGGTAGGTTGCGCTGCATGTCCATGCGATGGCTTTCTGCATGCGCCGCGGCGACGATCACCCTGGTTCTGAGCGGATGTGGGCTCACGGTGACCAAGACCGGCACCGACCCGGTGGCGAACCTGGCTCCGCGCAGCACCCCCAATGGCATGGTGTTGGTGTCGCCGGACAATTTCGTGCGGGCCGCCACCGACCAGGAATTCACCAACATCGTCAACGAGAACGGTTTCGGCCGTTTCTTCCACATGCGCGACGTCACCCCGGTCGACCGCCAGCTGGTGGTCCGCCCCAACCGGGACACCTTGTATTCGGCGGCGGTGTTCGACCTGCAGGCCAGTCCGGTGACACTGACCCTGCCCGAACCCGGTCAGCGGTACATGTCGGCGCAGGTGATCAACCAGGACGAATACGTCACGGACATGTTCTACGGAGGCGGCGAACACACGCTGGATCAGCAGCATGTCGGCACCCGCTATGTGGCCGTTGCCATTCGCATCCTGGCCAACCCCAACGATCCCGCAGACCTCGCCGCAGCACATCGCCTGCAGGACGCGATCACAGCGCACCAAGACGACACGGGCAGCTTCGACGTGCCCCGATGGGACCCCGTCACCCAGAAGAAGGTCAGCGATGCGTTGTTGGAGCTGGCCCAGACCATTCCCGACACCCGGGGCATGTTCGGCACCGAAGCCGACACGGACCCGGTACGGCATCTGATCGGGGCCGCCGCGGCGTGGGGCGGCAACTCCGAGAAGGAAGCGCTCTACCTCAACGTCAGCCCGGCCCGCAACGACGGCAACACGGTGTACCGCCTGACCGTCAAAGACGTTCCGGTGAAAGCGTTCTGGTCGGTCACCGTCTACAACAAGAACGGGTATCTGACGGAGAACCCCCAGCAGGCGTACTCGGTCAACAACATCACCGCGAACAAGGCAGCCGACGGATCGGTGACCGTGCAGTTCGGGGGTTGTTCCGACGACGTCGCCAACTGCCTGCCCACCACACCGGGATGGAACTACCTGGTCCGGCTCTACCAGCCGGAAAAGGAGATCTTGTCCGGCAAGTGGGTATTCCCGGCGGCGCAACCGGAGGAGTCGACGAGCAGCGAAGCCCGGTCTCCGGCACCGGCGCCCCCTGCGGCGCCTCGCCCCGCACCTCCGCCCGCGCCGTCGCGCCCGGCACGCTGACCACGACAAGCCCGTGCTCGGCGGAGCCGGTTGAGGAGGTAATCGGTGGACAAGCAGTTTCGCTTCGGCGTGGGCCTGCACCCGATCCGGTCGGCAACCGAACTCGCCGAGACCGCGCGCCGGCTGGAGGGTTTCGGATTCGATGTCCTGCACGTGCCCGACCATCTGGGCGCCCCGGCCCCGTTCCCCCTACTGGTCGCCGCTGCCGCGGCCACCTCGACCATCCGGGTGGGCACCTACGTGCTCAACGCCGGCTTCTACAAGCCTGCCCTGCTGACTCGCGACATCGCTGACACCGATGTGCTCTCGGATGGCCGACTGGAGGTGGGTCTGGGTGCGGGTTACGTGCGCGCGGAATTCGAGGCCGCCGAGCTGCCTTTTCCGATCGCCGGTCGCCGCATCGATTACCTCGAGCACATGGCGGAATACGTGACGATGCACCAGCCGCGGGTGCCGCTCCTAATCGCCGGGAGCGGTGATCGGCTACTGACGGTGGCGGCTCGCCACGCCGACATCGTCGGATTGACCGGCGCGCGGGTGGACGGTGCCGACGATTCCCTGGCTGATCGGATCGGCTTGATTCGGGCGGCCGCCGGTGAGCGCTTCGATGCCCTGGAACTGAACCTGGCCATCACTGCGGTGCCGACCGACGGCTCGGGTATGCCCAACCTGTCGCTGACCCGCCGATTCGCGCCCACCCTGTCGGACGAGGAACTGCTGGCCTCCCCCGCGGTGCTGTCCGGGTCAGTCGACGACATGGCCGATACGCTGCGCGAATGCCGCCGCCGCTACGGCATCAGCTACTTCACCGTCCAGCAGGCGCACGCCGAAGCATTCGCAGCCGTCATTGCCGCACTGCGGTGATCAGTGCCCACGACGAGAACACCAGTGCGCCCACCGCGGCGACGGCGCCGATGTAGAGCCCGTAGCCCGCGGTGATCGGTGCAGCGACGTTCAGCCGGTAGTACCAGATGCCCAGTGCGGCGATGAGCGCCGAGTCCAGCACGGCGACCACCGCGGCCAACCGGGTGAAGAGTTCCCGGGCCACCATCGCGCCGGCCACCAGGAGAACCGACGCCAGCAGCACGATCAGCTGACCGACCCCGAAGCGGGGCGGTAGCTCGATGGCACCGGCGCTGCCACCGATCGCGCTGGCATGCCCGCCGCCGTTGGCCGAGGTGCTCAACCACGGCAGCCATGCGCTGCCCGACAGCAGGGCCGCGCACAGCGCGATCAGCCATCCGGGACGCGCGTGAGTCATGTTGTGACACTAACGCGTATCGGCTACCACCCCACTGCGCGACATCGTCAATGTTCGCCTCAGGTGCAGCCGGGCCAGGAACTCGTCGTCGTGGCTGACCACGATGAAGGCGCCGCGATAGCCTGCCAGCGCGTCGACAAGCTGACCGACGCTGTTCAGATCGAGGTTGTTGGTCGGCTCGTCGAGCAATAACAGCTGCGGCGGCGGATCGGCGAGCAGAAGCTGGGCCAGCGCGACACGGAATCGCTCACCACCGGAGAGGGTACCGATAGGCCGGGCCACCGCCTCAGCGGTCAACAGGAACCGGGCCAGCTGGGCCCGCACCGCCTGCGGTGTTCTGCCGGAGACCGCCGACACCGCGTCGAATGCGGACACGGTGTCGTCCAGATGATCCAGACGTTGCGGCAGGTATCCGACTCGGTCGCTCAGCAGGCGCCCGGCGTCACCGGTCAACAGCGCTTCCAGCAGCGTCGTCTTACCCACGCCGTTCGGGCCGTGCAGGGCAATACGTTCCGGTCCCTGCACGATGATCGGCTCGTCGGCGCCCGGAAGCTCGGCCAACCGGCGACTGGTGGGCACGTCCGGGTCGGGCAGGTCGAGGCGAATGTGGTCGTCGTGGCGAACCCGAACGGTCGCGGCATCCAGCTCGGCTTGCGCGTCGCGGACCCTCCCCTCAAGGTGCCCCCGTAGTTTGCCCGCCGAAACCTGGGCATTGGCAGCGTTCTGGTTCATCACGATCTTCGCGGCACGCTTGTTCTGGCGGGCGACCTGGGCCGCCCGGTTACGTCTGGCCAGTTTGGTCTCGGCTTCCACGCGTTGGCGCCTCTTGACCTTGACCAGTTGTTCTGCGGCGCGCGTCGCCGTCCGGGCGGCGGCCTGCTCGGCATCCAGGTGCGCCCGCCAGGCGCTGTAAGGGCCGCCGTAGGTGCGGAGCCGACCGTCGTACAGCTCTGCGGTGCAGTCCATCTGCTCCAGCAGCGCCGTGTCATGGCTGGCGACGATGAGCGTTCCCGGCCAGGTGTCGACCAGCCGCGCCAGCCCGGCACGCGCGGCGCGGTCCAGATTGTTGGTCGGCTCATCGAGCAGGGTGATCGGGGCGGCCGCCTGCCGCAGCCCGGCCAACGCCACCAGCATGACCTCCCCGCCGGACAGCTCGGCGACGCGGCGGTCGAGGTCGCCCGACCCGAACCCGATGTCGCGCAATGCCGCATCGGCGCGCGAGTCGATGTCCCAGTCGTCTCCGATCACGTGGAAATGACGCTCGGCGGCATCACCGCCCTCGATCGCCCGCAGCGCGGCAACTTGATCGGCGACCCCGAGCAACGCCGCGACTGAGGCGTCGGTGTCGAGGGTGAGCAGCTGCGGCAGGTAGGCCAGTTGCCCGGCCACCGCGATATGTCCGGTTGTGGGCCGCAGTTCGCCGGCGATGAGCCGAAGCAGGGTGGACTTGCCCGCGCCGTTGGCGCCGACCAGGCCGGTACGGCCGGCACCGAACGACCCGGTGATGTCGGCCAGCGCTGCACTGCCGTCGGGCCAGGTGAAGCTGACATCTGTCAGGGTGACGACAGCCTGGGAGTCAGAAAATGGGAAAGACATGCGGTCTCCGGGAGGGTCAGCGGGGACGCTGACGACCGGGACCGGGCTACGGCAACTCGGCGGTGATCAGCGCGCGGACAGCGGCGTGAGACCGACGATGCCTGTCATTCCATGACCTCCTGTGCGGGGACGTCCGTCACCCTAGGGCGCGACCGCACGATGAGCAACCGATTAATTCGGCGCGAAGACCGTGACGAACTTGTGCAGCGACTCGTTGATGTCGCTCTTGAGCGCAGCGGCCACCAGCATGCCGATCGGGCCGAACAACGCCGGACCACCCAGGTGCACGTCAAAACTGACCTTGGACCCGTCGCCTTCCGGTGCGACCTTGGCGAGCAGCTTGATCTTGACCCCACCCTTGCCGTCACCGTTGAGCGTCATGCCGGTGGGCGGCTTGTAGTTCACGATCGTCCACGAGATCCTGTTGTACATGCCCTTGACCTCGACGATCGACTCCAGCTTGGTGCCCTTTTCGAGGGTCTCCGGCAGCGTGCTGCGCCACACCCGGTGAATGGTCAGCCACTCTTTGTAGCGGGATAGATCCGAGGCGTGTGCCCAGGCCTCTTCGGGAGGCAGCGGGACATCGATGGATCCGGAGAGCTTGGCCATGTCGTGCTTTCCCCTTGTGTCGCGGTTTTATCGCTGGGACATTGTGGCCGGTGCCGACTCCCGCCACAACTTCGGCCGCTCTCCGAGCAGGCCGCCCCTGGCCCACCACATCGCCTCGATGGCGGCCGCCCCGAGCGCGCCGATACCCAGCGCCAGCAGCGTCAGTTCCACATTGGACGGGTCCAGCAGGAACTTCTCCCGGGTCAGCGGCATCGCGAAGATCGCCACATAGGCCAACCCGCAGCAGATCACCAACAGCAGCCGCCACCATTGATAGGGCCGGGCCACCACGGCCAGCACCCAGCCTGCCGTGGTCAGCAGGGTGATCAGCGCGCTGGTGGACGCCTGGATCTGCTGGACCGAGGTGGCTTCGCTGCCGCGGTAGGCCACCAGGTAGGTCGCGAATGTGGCAATACCCACCACCACGCCGGAGGGCAGCGCCCCGCTCATCACTCGCCGTACGAATCCGGGGTGGGCCCGTTCGTTGTTCGGCGCCAGCGACAGAATGAAGGCCGGGATGCCGATGGTGAACCACGCCGCGACCGTGACGTGGATCGGCTGGAACGGATACAACAACGGTTTGGTGCCGAACAGTGCCGAGGCCAGCCCGACCAGCCCGACCAGCAGTGCGAGCAACACGGAGTACACCGTTTTGGTCAAGAACAGGTTCGCCACCCGCTCGATGTTGCCGATCACCCGGCGGCCCTCCCCCACCACGTAGGGAAGGGTGGCGAACTTGTTGTCCAGCAACACGATCTGGGCAACCGCGCGAGCCGCGGAGCTGCCGGCACCCATCGCGACACCGATGTCGGCGTCCTTGAGCGCCAGCACATCGTTGACGCCGTCGCCGGTCATCGCCACCGTGTGGTCGCGTGCCTGCAAGGCGTGCACCATGGCGCGTTTCTGATCGGGTCGCACCCGGCCGAACACGGTGTGTTCCTCCAGTGCACCGGCCAGTCGGTCCGGTTCGGCGGGCAGCTTGCGGGCGTCGATCGCGTCGCCGTCCAACCCGAGTTCGGCGGCCACCGCACCCACCGAGATCGCGTTGTCGCCGGAGATGACCTTCACCGACACTTTCTGCGCGGCAAAATAATCCAGGGTCTGACGGGCGTCTGGTCGTATTTTCTGCTCCAGCACCACCAGTGCCACCGGGGTCACCCGGCCCGGGGCGTCGGGATGGTCGACGGGCTGGTCGCTGACACCCAACAGCAGGACCCGCAGGCCGCGGGCTCCGATCTGTTCGGCCTGCTCGGCGGCCGCTGAGGACGGCTCCAGCAGCACGTCGGGGGCCCCGATCACCCAGTTGCCGTGCTCGGAAAAAGAGACACCGCTCCATTTCGTGGCCGACTTGAACGGCGCACACGCAGTCGACGTCCACCCCGGCGCTGTCGGGAACGCCTCGGCGATGGCCTGGATGCTGGCATTGGGGCGGGCATCCTCGGCGGCCAGCGCGGCCAGCGCTTGCTGCACCGGAAGGCCTTCGGCGCCATCGAGTTCGGCGACCTCCGACACCCTCATCCCGGTCTCGGTGAGGGTGCCGGTCTTGTCGGCGCACACCACGTCCACGCGGGCGAGGCCTTCGATCGCCGGCAGTTCCTGTACCAGGCACTGCCGCTGTCCCAGCCGCACCACCCCCACCGCGAACGCCAGCGACGTCATCAGCACCAGGCCCTCGGGAACCATCGGCACCAGTGCGCCCACCATCGCCAGCACCGAGGCCCGCCAACCCACGTCGGTGGTGAACAGCTGCGTGTAGATGATCAACAGACCGGCCGGGATCAACAGATAGGTGATGAATTTCAGGATCTGGTTGATGCCGTTGCGCAGCTCGGATTTCACCAGGGTGAACTTGCTGGCCTCCTCGGCCAGTTTGGCCGCGTAGGCCTCACGACCAACCCGGGTGGCCCGGTAGGCACCACTGCCGGAGATCACGAAACTGCCCGACATCACCGCATCGCCGAGGTCTTTACTGATCGGGTCGGCTTCACCGGTCAGCAGCGACTCATCGACCTCAAGGTCGGATGACTCCACGACCTCGCCGTCCACCACGATCTGGTCGCCGGGGCCCAGTTCGATGATGTCGTCGAGTACCACCTGTCGCGGCGGGAGCTGTCGTGTACCGGACTGCCTGCGCACCAACGGTTTCGCCTGGCCGACGATGGCCAGCTTGTCCAGTGTCTGCTTGGCCCGGATCTCCTGCACCATGCCGATGACGCTGTTGAAGACGATGAGCAGCCCGAACAGTCCGTTGATCAGCGAGCCGGTGGTGATCACGATCGCCAACAGGACACCCAGTATCGCATTGATCCTGGTGAAGACGTTGGCTCGAATGATTTCACCCACGCTGCGCGCGGCGCGGGCCGGAATGTCATTGGTCTGGCCCTGCGCAACCCGCTGGTCGACCTGCGCGTCAGTGAGTCCTGCGGTTCGCGCTGTCGTCAACGGGTGAACCTTCCCAGCTTGTCGTGGTCGAAGTACTCCAGCTCCACCGCGTCGGTGGTGAAGGTCGCTTTGGACACCGTTCCCTCCGGAGCATTCTCGCCCTGCAGGGCGAAGGTGAAGGTGTCACCGTCGTAGTGGCTCAACCGGAATCGTCGGTGTTGCGGCCCGAGCGTGACAACGAGTGCACCATGGTCCTCGGCGACAGTGGCCGGGCCCCAGTAGGGGTTGGCATACTCCCCGACGTAGGCCGACAGTGGCCGGGCGGGAGCCGGATGAGCCGGTGGCGGGGCGCCCACCAGCGCGCCCTCCGGCTGCGACATCGGCTCCAGTACCTGTCGATACAGTGCCGGCCAGTCTTCGCGGATCTCGCCGTACTGGACCAGATCCAGGAATTGGGCGGCCAGGCTCTCCGGAACCCCGACCGGCGTGGCGTTGGTGAGCACGACGATTCCGACGTCCTGCGACGGCAGTGCCGAGAAGGCGGTCGCGGCGCCCAGCAGAAAGGCACCCGAGTGGCTGTACTGGGTGCGCCCCGATGAGGTGATCGACACGTTGAATCCCTCGCCGTAGAAACCGGCCCGGGCGGTGCCCGTCGCGGCGGGGGCACTGATCATCTGCGGCGTGATCGCGGGAAGCAGCGCTTCCGGAGCGATGATCGCGTTGCCCTCGTAGCTGCCGCCGGCCAGCACCATGGCCAACCAGCGGGCCATATCGTTGACCGAGGAACTGACGCCGCCGGCCGGCGACTGGGCGTCCGGATTGCGTTGGTATCGAGGCTGATAACCGTCGTCGGTCTTGACGTGGGTGAGTGCGCGGTTGGGTCGGGCGAGGAAGTCCGCGTAGCGGGAACTGGTCGAGGTCATCCCCAGCGGGCGGTAGAGCACGTCGGCCGATAGCTGTTCCCAGGGGACACCGGCGGCGGCGGCGATCGCCTCGGCGGCGGCGGTCAGGCCGAAGTTGGTGTAGTCGTAGTGGTTGCGGAACGGGGCCAGTGGCAGGTATCTGAGCCGCTGCAACACCTCGCGGCGGTCATAGCCGAGGTCTTCGAGCCGGTCTCCGGCGTGATCAGGCAGCCCGGACCGATGGGCGTACAGGTCGGCGATGGTGACGTGGTCGGTGACGTAGGGATCGGACAGTGCGAACCAGGGCAGCTGCGACACCACCGGGGTGTCCCAGGAGATGTTCCCCGCGCTGATCTGCTGCGCCACCACGGTCGCACCGACGGGCTTGGACATCGAGGCGAGCTGGAACACCGTATCCGGGTTGACCGCGTTGTCGGGCCCGTCGCCGGCGCGAGTGTCCCGAACGCCAAAGCCCTTGGCGTACACGGTCTTCCCACCGTGAACCACCGCGACCGCCAACCCGGGTATTCCGGTGCTGTCCATCAGCTCCCGCGCCAGCCCGTCGAGTTTGGCCACCGCGGCATCGACGCGGCCCGCGGGGATATCAACACCGGACACCTCATTGGGCAAAATGTCGTGCCGCACGGTCGGAGTCGCCGCCGGAGTGCACGCACTCACCGCAACGGCCAGCACAGCGGCCCCGGCCGCAGCCGCCCACCTGGTCATGGCGCTAGAGCCTCCACCAGGCCGTGGGCGCGGCGGCGTCGAGCCTCACTGAACCGCCGGGCCCATCCGGCGGCTCCAGCTTCGCCTCTCCTCCGTCGAGCCTCACTGAACCGCCGGGCCTAGGCACTGCCGTCGCTATCCCCGCGGCGTCGGCGGCGACCAGCAACCGCTCCACCGGCTCGGCCCAGCGGTGCGGCGCCAACCGGAACGTGCCCCAGTGGATCGGCACCAGCAGTCCCGACGCCGAGGCGTTCAGGTCGAGGTGCGCCTGGACCGCTTCCTCCGGGTTCATGTGGACGTCGGGCCAGGCGGTGTTGTAGGCCCCGATCGGCAGCAGCGTGACGTCGAATGGGCCGTGCTGGGCGCCGATCGTGCTGAAGCTGCCGGTGTATCCGCTGTCTCCGCCGAAGTAGACCCGGTGGTCGGGACCGGCGATCACCCACGACGCCCACAGGGTCTGGTTGCGGGTCAGGAATCGTCCGGAGAAATGCCGCGCCGGGGTGCAGGTCACGGTGAGATCGCCCAGCGTGGTGTTCTCGTCCCAGTCGAGTTCGATCACCCGCTCGGGGGGAATGCCCCACGCCCGCAGGTGCGCCCCGACGCCCAGCGGGACCACAAACGGCGCCCGCTGGCTGCGGGCGAGCGCGGTGACGGTGTCGATGTCGAGGTGGTCGTAGTGGTCGTGGCTGACCACGATCGCGTCGACCGCGGGCAGCTTCGCGATCCCCACCGGCGGGGGGTGCAGCCGCCGCGGTCCGACGGCATCCGAGGGCGAGCAGCGCTCGCTCCAGACCGGGTCGGTCAGTACCCGATAGCCGTCGATCTCCACCAGGGCCGTCGCGTGTCCCAGCCAGGTGATCGCCAGTTGCTCGACGTCGATGCTGAAATCGGGCACGTCCAACGGGATCGGCGCCGAAGGTCGCCGGCCGATGCGATCGGCGAACAGCTCGCGCACCATCAGTCGCTGTTGCTCGCGGTCCATGTTGACCATTGCGGCGCGTTCGAGGTTGTGAAAGACGCCGTCGCGGTAGTTCGGCGATCGGGTGGCCACGGCATCGATGGCGGTGGGCGCCGCACCCAAGGCGGCGGGCGTGCCGCGCAACGCACGAACCGTCCAGCCGCCGGCGACCAGCGACACGGTGGTACCCGCCAGTCGAAGTGCGCCACGCAGCATGACAACGAGTCTATGGTGGCGCCCGGCGGGCGCCGGGCCGATTAAGCGCCCTGGAACTTCGGCGGCCGCTTCTCCACCCGCGCCACCTGGGCCTCGATGACGTCCTGGCTGGCCCAGGCCTTGTCGAACAGCTCCTTGTGCACGGGCAGCTGCTCCTCGTAGGCGCCGTCGTCGTTGAGCACCCGCTTGGCGTGCTGCAGCGCAAGCGGCGCCAGCCCGGCGATCTCGTGCGCCCAGGCCTGCGCGTCGGCGAGGGTGCCGATCCGGTTGGCCATCCCGGTCAGCAGTGCCGTGTCGGCCGGCAGCTTCTCGGCGGTCAGCATCATCGCCCGGGCCCGCCCGTAGCCGACCAGCGAGGTCAGCCGCCGAATGCTCCAGTTGTCCAGTGCCAGACCGTACTTGGCGACCGGGAACTGAAAGAACGCCTCGGGGGCGGCAACTCGCAGATCGCAGACCATCGCCAGCTGCAGGCCGGCGCCGATCGCGGCCCCGTTGACGGCGGCGATCACCGGCACCGGAACGTCGGCGATGCTCTGGTGCAGGGCGAGCAGCTTGTCGGGGTAGTCGGCGGCGAAGGCATCCCCGGACAGATCAGCGCCGGCGCAGAACACCGTGCCCTGCCCGGTCAGCACGATGGCCCGCACGTCGTGGGTGGCGGCGTCCAGGACCGCCTCCCGCAACTCGGTGACGAGCTGGGAGTTCAGGGCGTTGCGACGCTCGGGGCGCTGCAGCTCGATAGTCGTGACGGCTTCATCGCGAGTAACACCGATCATGAGACGCCAGCCTATTCAAGCGTGTCGGGCGACTTTGCCCGGGTTTCGGTGATCCCGCTCACAGCGGGAATCTCCCGCCGAACAGCCTGCTTGACCTGATCAGGCTGAACCAACCGGTTCGAGAGACTTTTGGGGGTATCCGAGATGAGCACAGCAACGCTGGCCGGACGGCGAGCACTGGTCACCGGAGGTTCGCGCGGAATCGGCGCGGGGATCGTGCGGCGGCTTGCGGCCGACGGCGCCGCGGTGGCGTTCACCTATGCCTCATCGGCCGTCGAGGCCGACGCGCTGGCCGCCGAACTGACCGCCGAGGGCGCCACGGCGGTGGCCATCCAGGCCGACAGCGCCGATCCGGCGCAGGTGGGCGCCGCGGTCGAGCAGGCCGTGGCTGAACTCGGCGGGTTGGACATCTTGGTCAACAACGCCGGGACCGTGTACGTCGCGCCGATCGACCAATTCCCCCAGGAGCAGTTCGACCGTTTGGTGGCGCTCAATATCGGCGGGGTGTACTCGGCGATCCGCAGCGCGATCGGCCACCTCGGCGAGGGTTCGCGGATCATCAACATCGGCAGCATCAACGCCGACCGCGTCCCGGTGGGCGGGCTGGCCGTCTACGCGATGACCAAGGGCGCGGTCGCCTCCCTGACCCGTGGACTGGCCCGCGAACTCGGGCCGCGCGGAATCACCGTCAACAATGTGCAGCCGGGTCCGATCGACACCGACTTGAATCCCGCCACCGGCGAATTCGCCGACACCATGCGGAAAGTCATGGCGTTGGACCACTACGGGCACACCGGCGACATCGCTGCCGTGGTCAGTTTCCTGGCCGGCCCGGAGTCGGGATTCGTGACAGGCGCCAATTGGAACGTTGACGGCGGATACACCACCTGACGGTTAGCCTCGTGCTGTGAGCCGGACCGGGGCCGACGACGTGCGCGACGCCGTGCTGGATCGCGGCTCGTTCCTCAGTTGGGACGCCGCTGCACTGACCGTGCCGGTCAGCGACAGTTATGCCGCCGAGCTGGCCGCGGCGCGGGCTGCCACCGGCCGCGACGAAGCCGTCCTCACCGGCGAGGGCCGGATCAACGGCCGCCGGGTCGCGGTGATCGCCAGCGACTTCGACTTCCTGGCGGGCTCCATCGGCGTGGCGGCCGCCGAACGGATCACCGCCGCCATCCAGCGGGCCACCGCCGAGCGACTGCCGCTGCTGGCGTCGCCGAGTTCGGGCGGCACACGGATGCAGGAGGGCACCGTCGCGTTCCTGCAGATGGTGAAGATCGCCGCCGCGGTCGAGCTGCACAAGCGCGCGCACCTGCCCTATCTGGTCTACCTGCGCCACCCCACCACCGGCGGGGTGTTCGCGTCCTGGGGTTCGCTCGGGCACATCACGCTGTCCGAGCCCGGGGCGCTGCTGGGTTTCCTGGGGCCGCGGGTCTACGAACAGCTCTACGGCGCCCCGTTCCCGCCGGGCGTTCAGACTGCCGAGAACCTGCAGGCCTACGGGGTGATCGACGGCGTCATCCCGCTGAAGTGGTTGCGGCGCACCTGCGCACGGGCGCTGAAGGTGATGCTCGACGAGCCGGGTCCGGCCCCGGCGAAGCCGGCGCCGGAGCCGATCCCCGACGTCCCGGCGTGGGACTCCGTGTGCGCCTCGCGACGGCCCGATCGGCCGGGTGTCGGGTTTCTGCTGCGGCACGGTGCCACCGAGCGCGTGTTCTTGGCGGGCACCGGCAGCGCCGATCGCGGCGCCACGATCCTGCTGGCGTTGGCACGCTTCGGCGGGCAGCCCACCGTGGTGTTGGGGCAGCTGCGGGGCGCAGATCAGCTGACCGACCCGGCGGCGCTGCGCGATGCCCGCCGAGGCATGGCCCTGGCCGCGGGCCTGCGGCTACCACTGGTGCTGGTCATCGACACCCCGGGCCCGGCGCTGTCGGTGGAGGCCGAGCAGGGCGGATTGGCGGCCCAGATCGCGGCATGCCTGGCCGAGCTGGTCACGCTCGAGGTACCGACGGTGTCGGTGCTGCTGGGCCAGGGCAGTGGCGGTCCGGCGCTGGCGATGGTGCCGGCGGATCGGGTGCTGGCGGCGTTGCACGGCTGGCTGGCGCCACTGCCGCCCGAGGGTGCCAGCGCCATCGTGTTCCGCGACACCGAGCATGCCCCCGAGCTCTCGGCGGCTCAGGGCATCCGTTCGGCGGACCTGCAGGCCCACGGGATCGTGGATGTGATCGTGGGCGAGCACCCGGATGCCGCCGAGGAGCCGATCGACTTCGCCAAGCGCATGTCGCGAATCATCGCCGGCGAGCTGTCAGCGCTGCGCGCCGTGCCCGTCGAGGAGCGGATGGCGGCCCGGCTGGAGCGCTACCGCCGGATCGGGCTGCCCGGGACAGCCACCTAGGCGCTAGACGGTGATCATCGCCACGGCCGCCCCTGCCAGGACCATCCCCACCACCTGCCGACGACGCACCCGCTCCCCCAGCAGCACCACCGCCAAGATCACCGTGGTCGCCGGGTACAGCGAGATCAGCACGCTGGCCAGCGAGAGCATGGCGTGCTTCAACGCGAACAGCATGGTGATGTTGGCGGCGGTGTCGAGCAGTCCGATTAGGAACGCCAGTCGCAGCGGGGTGCCTGTCGGCGCAGCGAGGTTGCGGCTCAGCGCCGCGACGACGATCACCAGGATGGTGGCCGCGGCACGCGCGAACAACAGGGGCCACAGCCCGGAATCTGACGGCGTGCGGTCTAAGAAGACGAAGTTCAACCCCAGGGCCACCCCCGCGGCGACCGTCAACCAGAGCGCCCGGTGGGTGAGCCCCGGCCGATGCATGCCGTCGTCGCCGGCGTGCCAGCTGATCAACACCACCGCGGCCAATGCCACCGCGATACCTGCGCTGGCGAGCACGCCGGGACGGTCCCCCAGCATCCGCCCGACGCATACCGGCACGCCGGCGTCCACCACCGCGGCCAGCGGCGATACCACCGAGATGGGTCCTGCGGCCATGGCGGCGTAGAACCACCAGATGCCCAGGGCCTGGCTGAGTCCACCGAGGACGCCCAAGACGACCGTGTTGGTGGTGATGTGCCCGCCGCCGATCATCGCGAGGATTCCGAGCAGCACACCCGAGACCGGGGTGGACACCAAGATCACCCGCAGCGCGGCGACTCGCCGTGACGCGACCCCGCCCACGAAGTCGCTGATCCCGAAACTGGTGGCTGACGCCAACGCCAGTCCCTGTGCGACAGGGGAAACGATCATGAGGCTGCCTCGGCGGCTTCAGTCGGGGTGACGATCACGGCGGACAGCATAGGTGGGCGATTTGCCGGGAAAGTCCTGCGTTTGCGGGATCTTTGCGCCCACCGGCCCGAGGTCGCAGGTCGGCGCCGTGAAATTCATGGGGCGTTCACCCGCTCCGAGGCGCTCGAGGCCGCCGTTTCAGGCCAAGGAGCGCAGCCACGCGTCGTGCAGGGCGGCGTAGTGGCCCTCGGCGCGGATCAGCTCGGCCGGCGCGCCGTCTTCGATGATGCGCCCGTCCTCGATCACCAGCACCCGGTCGGCGATCTCGACCGTGGAGAGCCGGTGGGCGATCACCAGGGCGGTCCGTTGCGCCAGGACGCTGCGCAGCGCCTTCTGCACCATCCGCTCGCCGGGGATGTCCAGCGATGACGTCGCCTCGTCGAGGATCAGCACCGCCGGATCAGCGAGGAAGGCGCGGGCGAACGCCACGAGCTGGCGCTGGCCGGCCGAGAGCCGCCCGCCGCGCTTGGCGACGTCGGTCTGGTAGCCGTCGGGCAGGGCGGTGATGAACGCGTCAGCGCCCACGCTCGTCGCCGCGGCAACCACCTCGTCGTCGGTCGCGTCGGGTCGGCCGAAGCGGATGTTGTCGGCCACGCTGCCGGTGAACAGAAAATTCTCTTGGGTGACCATCACGACGTGACGACGCAGCGTCGCCTGGGTGAGCGCCCGCAGGTCAACGCCGTCCAGCGTCACCGCTCCGGAGACCGGATCGTAGAAGCGGGCGATCAACTTGGCGATGGTGGACTTTCCCGCGCCGGTGCTGCCGACCAGCGCGACGGTCTGGCCGGCCGGGATCTCCAGCGACAGGCCGGCCAGCACCGGCTTGCCGCCCCGGTAGCCGAAGTGCACGTCGTGCAGGGCGATCTCGCCGCGCACTGCGCTCAGAGCGGTCGGCGGGCCGGGTGGGTCGGTGACGGCGGGCGTTTCGGCCAGCACCCCGGACAGCTTCTGCAGTGCGGCGGTCGCCGAGGAGAAGATGTTGAGGAACTGGCTGATGTCCTGCATCGGATCGAAGAACATCCGCAGGTACAGCAGGAACGCGGTGAAGGTCCCGATCGTCATGTGCCCGTGCAGAACTCGCCAGCCCCCGTAGAGCAGCACAACGCCGGTGGTGAGGTTTCCCACCAGTTTGATGCCCGGCGAAAAGATCGCCACCAGTTTGAAGGCCCTCTCGTTCACCGCCCGGTAGCGGTCGGCCACGCTCGCGAAGATCTCCTGATTGCGGGCCTCACGCCGGTAGGCCTGGACCGCCTTGATCCCGGTCATGGTCTCGGTGAACTGGACGATCACCCGTGCCGCATGCTCGCGCACGGCGGTGTAGGTCTTGGCGGATTCGTCCTGGAACCAGCGCAGCAACACCACCAGCGCCGGGAAGGCGGTCAGGCACATCAGGCCCAACCGCCAGTCCAACACGATGAGCAGCGTCGCCGTGCCTGCCATCGTGAGCGCGGCGCTGACCAGTCCGTCGAGCCCGGACTGCAGCAACTCTTGGATGGCGTCGACGTCGTTGGTCAGCCGGCTGACCACTCGGCCGGAGGTGTAGCGCTCGTGAAACCCCACGTCCAGCCGCTGAAAATGCCGGAAGAGCCGTCGGCGCAACTCCAGCAGCACCTGCTGGCCGATCTTGCCCGACCACTGCAGAAAGACCATCCGGGTGCCGGCCTGGGTGAGCACCACGATCGCCAGCGCAATCACGATCACGCTCAGCTGCCGAGTCGACCCGTCGGCGGCGATCGGCGGGATGCCCCGGTCGATACCCCGCTGCGCCAGCAGCGGAACCGCCAGCCGGGCAGCGTTTTCCACCACCACGGCCAAGCTCAGCAGCAGCGCCGCGCCGCGGTGGGGACGCAGCAATGACCACAGCAGGGCCCGCGCCGCGGCCCGGCCCGGCTCGGCCGTCACCGTTGCGCCCAATTGACGAGGTGTTCCGCGCCGTCGTCGAGCTCGTCGTCGGCCGCCAGCAGGTGGCGGTACCGCGGCACCGTGGCCAGCAGCTCGGCGTGGGTGCCGACCGCGGTGATGGTCCCCTCTTCGAGCAGCGCCACCCGATCGGCCAGTGCCACGGTGGATGCCCGGTTGGCCACCACCAGCCCGGTGATCGGCTGCGGCCCGGATGCCAGCACCCGCCGCAGCGCATCGGTCACGGCGGCCTCGGTGTGCACATCCAGGGCCGACAACGTGTCGTCGAGCACCAGGATCGTCGGCGCCGCCACCAGCGCCCGGGCCAACGACAGCCGCTGGCGCTGCCCACCGGACAGGCTCATCCCCTGCTCCCCGATGCGGGTGTCCAGCCCGTACGGCAGGTCGTAGACGAAATCCGCCGACGCCACTGCCAGAGCACGCGCCAGCTCCGCCTCGTCGGCATCGGGGCGCCCCAGCCGCAGGTTCTCGGCCACCGACATGGAGAACAGCGTGGGGTCGTCGAAGGCGGTCACCACCGCCGAGCGCAGCGCCGCCAGCGTCAGCGTCCGAATGTCACGCCCGCCGATGAGGATCTGTCCCTCGGTCACGTCGTAGAGCCGCGAGAGCAGCATCGCCAGCACCGATTTCCCGGAGCCGGTGGCGCCCACCAACGCGACGGTCTCGCCGGGCTCGACGGTGAGGTTGACCCCGCGCAGCACCCAGGGCGCAGTCGAAGCGGCGGGATCCGCCTCGGTGGCAAACCGGAATCCGACGTCGCGCAGCTCCAGCCGGCCCGACGGCGGCACCGGGTCGTCCTCCCCGTCGGTGATCTCGATGGGCGCCCGGAAGATCTCGGTGATCCGATCGGCGGCGGTCATGGCCTCATGGGTGGCCGACAGCAGAAAGCCCAGCGCCGACAACGGCCAGATCAGCGACAGCATCAGCGTGATGAACGCGACCAGGGTGCCCATCGTGACCAGCTGGTGCCCGGCGGCGTACGCGCCGAACGCCACCACGGAGATCAGGGTGAAGTTCGGGATCACTTCCAGCAGCGTCCAAAACTTCGACGACACCACCACCTTCTCCACGCCCAGGTCGCGCAGCTTCGCGGCCTGGCGGTCGAAACGGTCGAACACGTAGTCCTCGCGTCCGAACGCCTTGATGGTGCGCAGGCCCACCGCGGACTCCTCGACCACGGTGGCCACCTGGCCGGCCTGATCCTGGGCTTGGCGGGTGAGCCGGGTGTACTGGCGCCGGAAGTGCCCGATGGCCAGCATCACCGGCAAGATCGACGCGGTCACCACCACACCCAGCGGCCAATAGAGCACCAACAGAATCGTCGTCACCACGATGATCTGCACCGTGTTGAGCACCAGGAACACCACCACGAACGACAGGAAGCGCCGCACGGCCGACAGGTCGTTCATGATCCGCGACAGCAGCTGTCCGGACTGCCAGCGGCCATGAAAGGTCAGCGGCAGAATCTGCAGCCGGGCGTACAGGTCCTTGCGGATATCGGCTTCCACGCCCATGGTGCCGTGTGCGATCAGCCAGCGCCGTACGAACCACAGCAGCGCCTCGAGGACCCCGAGCGCAGTCGCCGCGGTGCCCAGCGTCCACAAGCCGCGCTGGTCCTGGTGCAGCACCGGCCCGTCGATGACGGCCTTGGTCATCAGTGGGATCACCACGGCGGCGCCCAGGCAGAGCACCGCCGCCGTCACCATGGTGATCCACCGTGCCCGGTAGGGCCGCAGGTAGGGCAACAGGCTGCGCAGCGCTGATGCCGAGGTCACAGATTCGACCCTAGATGCGACAGCGCCGACCCGCCGCACCCGACTCCGTCGCGCTTGCGATCGGCGCGATCGATGGCGCCGACCCGCGGCACATCCCCCGCCAGAGCCCCACGTTCAGGCAAAATGGCGTGCATGGACAACGCCGCTGCCTCGCCCCGAGTCTTGGTCGTCGACGACGACTCCGACGTGCTCGCCTCGCTGGAACGTGGACTGCGCTTGTCCGGCTTCGAGGTGGCGACGGCCGCCGACGGCGCCGAAGCGTTGCGCAGCGCCAAGGAAACCCGTCCCGACGCCATCGTGCTCGACATCAACATGCCGGTGCTCGACGGCGTGAGCGTGGTGACGGCATTGCGGGCCATGGGTGACGACGTGCCGGTCTGCGTGTTGTCCGCGCGCAGTTCGGTCGACGACCGGGTGGCCGGGCTCGAGGCGGGCGCCGACGACTACCTGGTCAAGCCGTTCGTGCTCGCCGAGCTGGTGGCGCGGGTTCGGGCGATGCTGCGCCGGCGCGGGTCGGCGGCCAGCTCCTCCTCCGAGACGATCACGGTGGGTCCGCTGGAAGTCGACATCCCGGGCCGGCGGGCCCGGGTCAAGGGTGTCGACGTGGACCTGACCAAGCGGGAGTTCGACCTGTTGGCGGTGCTCGCCGAGCACAAGACCGCGGTGTTGTCGCGCGCACAGCTGCTCGAGCTGGTCTGGGGCTACGACTTCGCCGCCGACACCAACGTGGTCGACGTGTTCATCGGTTACCTGCGCCGCAAGCTGGAGGCCGGTGGCGCGCCGCGGCTGTTGCACACCGTGCGCGGGGTCGGCTTCGTGCTGCGAACGCAGTGAGGGCCGGCATGAATGTCATGAAGCTGTTGCGGCGCGTGTTCGCCCGAACACCGTCGCTGCGGACCCGGGTGATGCTGGCGACGGCGATCGGCACCGCGATCGTGACGGTCATCATCGGCGCCATCGTGTGGGTCGGTATCACCAACGACCGCAAGTATTGGCTGGACCGCCGCCTCGACGAGGCGGCCGGTCTGACCGTCCCGCTGATCGGCCTGGGTGAACTGCCCCGGTCTGCCGGCGGCACCGACGCGGTGATCACGCTGCGGCGGGCCAACGAAGTGACGTCGAACTCCGCGGTGGTGCTGCCGGAGCTGCCGCCGGGTTACGCCGACACCGAGATCGACGGCGTGCGCTACCGGGTTCGCACCGTCGACATTCCCGGACCGGGCCCGCGGACACTGGCCGTCGGCGCCACCTACGACGCCACCCTTGCCGACACCAACAACCTGCACCGACGGGTGATCCTGCTCTGCACAGCCGCGATCGGGGCGGCCGCGCTGCTGGGCTGGCTGCTGACCGCCTTCGCGGTCCGGCCGCTGCGACGGCTGGCACAGCAGGCGCGATCGATCGACGCCGGCGATGAGCGGCCCGACATCGAAGTGCGCGGCGCCACCGAGGCGGTGGAGATCGCCGAGGCGATGCGCGGCATGCTGCAGCGGATCTGGACCGAGCAGGACCGGACCAAAGAGGCGCTGGCCTCCGCCCGCGACTTCGCCGCGGTGTCCTCCCACGAGCTGCGGACCCCGCTGACCGCGATGCGCACCAACCTCGAGGTGCTGACCACCCTGGACCTGCCCGACGACCAGCGCAAGGAGGTTCTGCACGACGTGGTGCGGACCCAGACGCGCATCGAGGCGACCTTGTCGGCCCTGGAGCGACTGGCGCAGGGCGAGTTGTCGACCTCCGACGACCACGTTCCGGTCGACATCACCGATCTGCTCGACCGGGCGGCGCATGACGCCATGCGGGTCTTCCCCGACCTGAATGTCTCGCTGGTGCCGTCACCGACCTGCATCATCGTCGGGCTGCCGGCCGGATTGCGGCTGGCCGTGGACAACGCGATCGCCAACGCGGTCAAGCACGGTGGCGCAACCGAGGTGCAGTTGTCGGCGGTCACCTCGCGCGACGGGGTGGAGATCGCCATCGACGACAACGGCGGCGGGGTGCCAGAGGAAGAGCGTCGCGTGGTCTTCGAGCGGTTCTCCCGCGGGTCGACAGCCTCGCATTCGGGCTCCGGCCTGGGACTGGCCCTGGTGGCGCAACAAGCCGAACTTCACGGCGGCACAGCGTCTTTGGAGGAAAGCCCGTTGGGCGGGGCACGCCTGATGCTGCGGCTGCCACCGCCGCGCTGACCGAACCTGCGTCGGCGATCAGTCGTTCTCGGAGGGCTTTTCCCCGCGCTGCGAACCGGTTGCCAGGTCATTGACGATGTGGGCCCGCGTCCAGGCGTCTTCGGCCGCGGACTGCACCGCGTCCCCCTCATCGGCCTTCGCCGCGGTCCCGCGCAGGGTCACCGTGTCGCCGGTGATCTCCACGCTGAAATCGCCGATGCCCGCAGCCGCCTCGAATACCGGTGCGGCACCGGTGAAGTCGATGTTCGCCGCGGTGGGCGTCACCCGGAGCAGGTCGACGACGGTCACGTCGTCGCTTGAGGCGATCACGGCGTCCAGCAGTTCTCGCTTGGCTGCCGGATCGGCGACGTCGCCGGTCAGGGTGAATTCACTGCCGCGCCGGATCACCGACACCGGTGCCGGCGCTGCCGGCGCGGCGGCGGGCTGCGCAGCAGCGCCGGGCCGGTGCGCACGTTCGGCCAGGCCGTAACCGATCCCGGCCAGCAGGACCGCTGCCAGCGCCGCTGTGATCAGCCGGGCACGCACTCAGCGGGTGCCGAGGAGGTCGATCACAAAGACCAGGGTCTTACCGGCCAGCGGGTGTCCGGTTCCGTCTGGTCCGTAGGCCAGCTCCGGCGGGATCACCAGCTGACGCCGGCCGCCCACCTTCATGCCCGGAATGCCGTCCTGCCAACCGGCGATGAGGCCGTCCAGCGGAAATTCCAGCGATTCGCCGCGATTCCAGGAGCTGTCGAACTCCGCGCCGGTGTCGTAGTCGACGCCGAGGTAGTGCACGTTGACGACCCCACCGGGGACGGCCGCGGGGCCTTCCCCGACGACGATGTCCTCGATGACCAGGTCGGCGGGCGCCGGGCCGGTCGGAACGGTGATCTGCGGCTTGCCCGAATTCGTCATGGAGTTACCGGCCGCCGATGCCGACGTAGTCACGCTCGGTGTAGCCGGTGTAGATCTGGCGGGGACGGCCGATTTTGCTGTCGCCCTCGTCGTGCATCTCACGCCAGTGCGCGATCCACCCGGGCAGTCGGCCCAGCGCGAACAGCACCGTGAACATCTGGGCCGGGAAGCCGATCGCCCGGTAGATCAGGCCGGTGTAGAAGTCGACGTTCGGGTAGAGCTTGCGCTCGACGAAGTAGTCATCGGTCAGCGCGGCCTCTTCGAGGTCCTTGGCGATGTTGAGCAGTTCGTCGTCACCGCCGAGCTTGCCGAGGATCTTGTCGGCCTGCTCCTTGACGATGCGCGCCCGCGGGTCGTAGTTCTTGTAGACCCGGTGGCCGAAGCCCATCAGCTTCACGCCGTCTTCGCGGTTCTTGACCTTGCGAACGAAGTCGGTGACGTTGCCGTCCTGCTGGTCGCGGATCTGCTCGAGCATCTCCAGCACCGCCTGGTTGGCGCCACCGTGCAGCGGGCCCCACAACGCGTTGATGCCACCGGAGATCGAGGTGAACAGGTTGGCCCGCGAGGAGCCCACCAGCCGCACCGTCGACGTCGAGCAGTTCTGCTCGTGGTCGGCGTGCAGGATGAACAGCATGTCCAGGGCGCGGACCACCTCGGGGTCGGCTTCGTAGGGCTCGGCCGGCAGACCGAACGTCATCCGCAGGAAGTTCTCCACCAGGGTCAGCGAGTTGTCCGGGTACAGGAACGGCTGGCCGGCCGACTTCTTGTAGGCGTAGGCGGCGATGGTGGGCAGCTTGCCCAGCAGCCGGATGGTCGACAGCTCCACCTGGTCGTTGTCCGACGGGTCCAGCGAGTCCTGGTAGTAGGCGCTCAACGCGTTGACCACGCTGGAGAGCACCGGCATCGGGTGGGCGTTGCGCGGGAAACCGTCGAAGAACCGCTTCAGGTCCTCGTGCAGCATGGTGTGCCGCTGGATCCGGCCGGTGAACGCGGCCAGCTGGTCAGACGTGGGCAGTTCGCCGTAGATCAGCAGGTAGCTGACCTCGATGAAGGTCGACTTCTCGGCCAGCTGCTCAATCGGGTAGCCGCGGTAGCGCAGGATGCCCGCGTCCCCGTCGATGTAGGTGATGGCGCTCTTGACCGGCGAGGTGTTGGCGTAGCCGTTGTCGAACGTGGTGTAGCCGGTCTTGGCGAGCAGCGAACCGATGGCGAGAGCGTCGGACCCCTCGGTCGCCTCAACGATCGGCAGTTCTAGCTCGCCGCCCGGATACCGGAGAGTGGCGGTGTCATCAGTTGCGGCCACGGAGTACCCCTTTGCGCTTCAGGCTGACCAGATTGGGCGTGTACTAGGAAAAGGTAGTCGGTTCCTGGCCGACGCGCCCGCCCGGGGGCGAGGTAGCTTCCAATCTGCGCTACGGTGGCGGCCCTCGGTGTACCTCGCCGGGCCGCCGATAACGCAGGAATGCGGGCGCCGCCAGGGCCGCGATCACCACGCCCACCACCACCAGCGCCCCGCCGCCGGCCGACGCCGCGGCCGTCCCGACCACCGCGCCGGCGGCGCCGTGCACGGCATCGGCGAGCCGCGGGCCACCCGCGACGATCACGGTGAACACCCCCTGCAGCCGCCCGCGGATCTCGTCGGAAGCGGCCTGTTGCAGCATCGTTGAGCGGAACGCCGCCGACACCATGTCCGCGGCCCCACCGACCGCCAGGAACAGCAGCGCCACCCACAGCGCACGGCCCGCGTGCCCTCCCCCGTGTCCGACCGCGAGCCCGAAGCCGATCATGGCCACTCCCCAGACCACGATCGCGGCCACGACCGCCAGGCCTTGACGGGTGATCCGCGGCAGCCATCCCGAGAAGACCCCGCCGAGCACCGCTCCAGCCGACATGGCCGCCGCCAGCAGCGCCATGGTGGTGCCGCCCTCGATCGGACCGCCGAAGTCCGCGCTGGCGATCTGCGGGAACAGCGCCCGCGGCATCCCGAGGATCATCGCGATCAGGTCCACGACGAACGACATCAGCACCACGGTGTTGCCGGCCAGGTAACGGAACCCGTCCAGCACCGCCGCGATCCCGAAGCTGGATGGTCCGGCCGATTCGAGCGGTGGCATGGGCACCAGTCGGACCGTTGCCCAGATCGGGAAGATGCAGGTCGCCGCGTCGATCAGGTACAGGGTGGACAGATCCACCCAGCCGAGCAGCAGCCCGGCCAACAGCGGCCCGACGATCGCCCCGAACTGCATGACGGTCATGTTCAGCGAATTGGCGGCGGGCAGATCCCTGCCTGCCACCAGTCGCGGGATCGCCGCGGATCGAGTCGGGGCGTTGACCGCGTAGAACCCCTGCTGCACGCCCAGCAGTACGAGCACTACCCAGACGTTGTCGACGCCGGCCGCGGCCTGGATCCAGAGCAGCAGTGAGGCCACCGCCAGCCCGCAGGAGGCGATGATCAGCAGCTTGCGGCGGTCCATGGCGTCGGCCCATGCCCCGCCGAGCAGACCGAAGACCACCAGCGGCACGAGCGCGAACAGGCCCGCCAGTCCGACGTAGGCCGAACTTCGGGTCAGCGCGTAGATCTGCACCGGCACCGCGAAGATGGTCAGGTTCGCCCCGATGACGGTGGGAATGCCGGCCATCCACAGCCGCCGAAAGTCGGGGCTGCGCAACGGTGTGGTGTCGGCGAAAATACTCACCGCGGCGGTACCGGACTCACGGCTGGAGTCGCTCCACCCGCCCGCCGATCACCCGAATCCGGTTGTGCAACCGGCCTTCCCGGCCCTGCCAGAACTCCACCACTTCCGGGGCGATCCGGTACCCACGCCAGTTCGGCGGTGCCGGGATCGTCTCGGCGTCGGCGAATTGCGCTGTCACCGCCTCCAATTGCTGCAGCAGTGCGGCGCGCGACGCGATCGGCTGCGACTGCTGCGATGCGCAGAAGCCCAACTGGGATGCCCGCGGCCGATGCGCCCAGTACTCGGCGCTGACCGACTCGTCGAGCTGGGTGACCGGTCCACGAATGTGGACTTGGCGGCCCAGCTGGTACCAGGGAAATGTCGCCGATGCGTAGGGGGTCGCGGCCAGCTCGGCCGCCTTGGCGGAGTCGGAGTCGGTGAAAAACGTCACACCGTGCTCGTCGAGGTTCTTGCACAACACCGAGCGGCTGACCGGGCGGCCGGCGTCGACGGTCGCCAGCACCATGGCGTTGGGTTCGGCGATCCCTGCGCGCTCGGCGTCGCCGATCCAGTTGCGCAGCAAAACCTCCCAGCCTGCCTCGAGCCAGTCCGCGTCGAGGTCGCCGCTGTTGTCCTTCTCCTGGTATTCCACTCGCATCGCCGCCAAGTGCTCGTTGTCGGGGCCCGTCCTGTGCACCGCCCAACGCTACGCCCCGCCGCAGACCAGCTGTCGTTACCGGCCGGTAGCCATCGCCGGGCGCCGAGGTGGAAGAATCCCAGGCATGACTGCTGCGGTCCCGGAGAACTTTGTCCCCGGTTTGGAAGGCACGGTTGCCTTCACCACTGAAATCGCTGAACCGGACAAGGACGGCGGCGCGCTGCGCTACCGCGGTGTCGACATCGAGGACCTGGCCGGCCGGGTCGGCTTCGGCGATGTGTGGGCCCTGCTGGTCGACGGAGACTTCAGCCGTCCGCTGGCGCCCGCCGAACCGCTGGAGGTGCCGATTCGCACCGGCGACGTCCGGGTCGACGCCCAGGCCGGGGTGGCGATGCTTGCGCCGCAGTGGGGCTTTGGTCCGTTGCTCGACACCGACGACGCCACCGCCCGCGATCAGTTGGCCCGCGCGTCGGTGATGGTGCTGTCCTTCGTCGCGCAGTCGGCTCGGGGCGAAGAGCCTGCGGTGTCGCAGCAGACGATCGACGGCTGCTCCACCATCACCGAGCGGTTCATGACCCGCTGGCGTGGCGAGCCGGACCCGCGGCACACCGAGGCGATCGACGCCTACTGGGTGTCGGCGGCCGAACACGGCATGAACGCTTCGACCTTCACCGCCCGGGTGATCGCCTCCACCGGCGCCGACGTCGGCGCAGCGTTGTCCGGTGCGATCGGCGCGATGAGCGGCCCGCTGCACGGCGGCGCCCCGGCGCGGGTGATCCCGATGATCGCCGAGGCCGAACGCACCGGTGACGCACGCGCGGTGGTCAAGGGCATCCTGGACCGGCGCGAGAAGCTGATGGGCTTCGGGCACCGGGTGTACCGGGCCGAGGACCCGCGCGCCCGGGTGCTGCGGGCCACCGCCAAGCGACTGGCGGCGCCGCGTTTCGAGGTGGCCGCGGCGTTGGAGCAGGCGGCGCTGGCCGAGCTGCGGGAACGTCGCCCCGACCGGGCAATCGAGACCAACGTGGAGTTCTGGGCGGCGGTGATCCTGGACTTCGCCGAGGTGCCCCCGGCGATGATGCCGGCGATGTTCACCTGTGGCCGCACCGCGGGCTGGTGCGCCCACATCATGGAGCAGAAGCGACTGGGCAAGCTGGTGCGCCCGTCGGCGATCTACGTCGGGCCTCCGCCGCGCAGCGCGGAATCCGTTGCGGGCTGGGAACACGTCACCACGGCCTGACCCGCTGGGTCAGCCCGGCGCCACTGCGCCGAACGTGTAATCAGGGCGAGACTCTGCGCGGCGAATTTCTGGTCTGATTGCAGGCTCGGCGCGAGTGTGCGACTGAAACTCAGTGCCGCCGCAATGCGGCGAGCAGGTTCTGCAACAGCGGCAGATCCGCGTGATCCTTGACCACCTCGAGCATGTCGGGAACCCGGGTGAATTTCACCCGCGGCCGGTCCTGCGCTTCGCCGCGGACGATCTCGGCCTTGTCGATGGCCTTCCAGCCGGCGGCGTCGATGACGTCGGGCTGACGCTCATGCACCAGCCGGGCGATTGCCCGGGGTCCAGCGATCGGCTCGGTCAGCAGGTCTGCGTTGTAGTCGGCGGCCAGCGTCTGGATCGTCTTGAGCGAGTCCGCCTTGTTGGAGCCGATAAACCCATTGGTACCGCGCTTGATCCAGCCAGAGACGTAGGCTCCCGGGATTCGCTCGCCGGTCGCCGGGTCGATCACGCGGCCGCCCTCGTTCGGGACGACGCCGGCGGCCTCGTCGAACGGCAGGTCGGCGATGGGCGTGCCGTGGTAGCCGATCGATGACAGCACCATTCCCGCCTCGATGCGCTGCACCTCGTCTGTTCCGGTGACGGTGAACTCCACTGCGCTGCACCGGCCATCACCGAGAACCCGCGCCGGGGTCAACTCGAAGGCGAATCGAATCCGGGGGCGAGTGATCGGCGCCGAGGCATCGCCCAGCTTGCTCAATACCTCCAGCTTCTGCCGAGTCAAAGTGTCGTGAACCTTCGTCAGGTCCTCGCGCACCCGAGCATGATCCTGCGCGTCGAGGACCACCTCGGCGGTCTGGGTCAGCCCCACCAGTTCGGGCAGTGTGAACGCAGAAGCCGCCGGACCACGCCGGGCGACGATCACCACTTCCGATACCGCCGAGTCGCGCAGCGCCGCCAGCGCGTAATCGGCGATGTCGGTGCGGGCCAGCCGGTCCGGATCGGCGGTGAGAATGCGTGCCACGTCGAGGGCGACGTTGCCGTTGCCCACGATCACCACCCGGCCGCAGCTGAGATCGACCGGCACATCTGCGAACTCGGGATGACCGTTGTACCAGCCGACGATCTCGGTCGCCGTGCCCGTTCCGGGCAGACCCATCCCGTCGATCTCGAGCCGCTTGTCGTGCAGCGCGCCTGAGGCGTAGAGCACGGCGTGGTGGTGTTGCAGCAGGTCAGTGTGGCTCAGATGCTTGCCGACCTCGACGTTGAGGAAGAACTGGAAACCGCGGCGCTGCGAGATCTCGTCGAACAACCGGGTGGCCAGTTTGGTGCGCTGGTGATCCGGTGCCACGCCGGCACGGACCAATCCGTAAGGGGTGGGAAGCTTCTCGAACATGTTCACCAGCACGCCCTGCTGGGTCAGCAGTTCGTCGGCCGCGTACATGGCCGCCGGCCCGGAACCGACGATCGCCACGGTCAGCGGATATTTGCCGCGCTGGTGCAGCTCGGCGGCCGGCAGGATGGGCGCCAGCTTGGAGGTCGGCGGCAGCTTCACCCCAGCAGGTCGTTCCGGGTAGAACGACCGGTTGATCTCCACGAACGGCAACTGCTCGGTCATCACCTTGGTGTGCGGGACGATCGCGTCGACCGGGCACGCGCGCACGCAGGCCCCGCAGTCCACACACGCATCGGGGTCGATGTAGAGCATCTCCGACGTGGCGAATTCGGGCTCGTCCGGTGTGGGGTGAATGCAGTTGACCGGGCAGGCGAACACACACGACGCGTCGTTACAACACGCCTGGGTAATTACGTGCGGCATGACCTGAGGGTGCCGCTACGCGACCGACGCCACGGGCGTGAGGTGCGCGCGCTGCGGCTGGCTGCGGAACCGGGACGGCTCGCCGTGGATCCGGCAGATCCGCCACATCAGCTTGGCGACCGGGTTCATCAGGCCCGTGTCGTGGCAGAGCATCCGGACGTCGCCGAACATGTCCTGCAACATCTGTCGAGCTTCCGCCGACCGGAAGAAGATGTCCTTGCGGACCTCACGCGGGATGTTGAACTCGGTCCAGAACGCCTTGGGCGGCACCACGATCGCCGAACACAGCACGCGCATCACGATCGGCACGTACAGCGACAGCCAGAACCGCTTGCGACGAGGCAGATTCGGAATGCGCTTCTGCAGGTACTCGTGCGCGAACGAGATGTGTCGCGCCTCCTCGGCCACGTGGATGGCCATCACCCGTTCCATGATCGGGTGCAGGGTCTTGCCCTCGCGCAGGATGGCCTTCTGGATGTGGTCGATCGGCTCCTCGCCGGCCAGGATGCCGAACCAGAACGGGATCGGCAGCGGCCCGGCAACCAGCGGGATGGTCGGCTGAATCCATTTGAGCAGCCGCGGCATGCCGGGCACGTCAGCGCCGATGTGGTTCACCATCTCCTGGAACATCATGGTGTGGTTGCACTCCTCTACCGCCTCGTGCAGGCAGTAGCGGTATTCGGGTGAGCCGTTGGGCACCCAGAACGCGTATTCCATCAGGCCGCGGATCAGGATCGACTCGAAGTGCAACCCGACCTTGGCGACGTTGGCCTGGCGCCACATCCCGATCTTGATCTGAACGTCCTGCGGCTGGGACTGGTACCACCAGTGCCGGCCGATCGGGTCGGTGCCCGGCAGGATCCAGCGCGGGTCGTTTTCGGTGACCTTGAACTCGGGGCTGTCCCAGTCGATGTCGGTGTACGGATTGAAGTTCCGTCGGACCGACCCTTCCGACAAGGTGTTGAGCATCTCGACGTACTTCTTGTCGTCGGTCACGTCCATGTTGGCTCGCCACCGGCGCACAATACGGGTTCGAGCGGCTTTCTGAGCCATCGGAGACACCTCCACCTGTCGTTTACATTTACTAGGCTTATGTATAACGGTACCGCAGGTACTGGGTACCCGTCCAGGCTGCGAATTAACACTGTGGGCGTGACAGGTGTCGAGTACGTTCGGTGATTTAGATCACACTAAACCTGCCCTGCGAGGTCGTGTCGTCCGCTGTCTACGCTAGAGGCCATGGCTGAGCAGCTCACGATCCCGGACTCCATCAAACCCGCCGACGGACGGTTTGGCTGCGGCCCGTCGAAGGTCCGCCCGGAACAGTTGAATGCGCTGGTCACCACCGCCGCGCCGCTGTTCGGCACCTCACATCGGCAGGCACCGGTCAAGGATCTGGTCGGCCGGGTCCGCAGCGGGCTGCGCGAACTGTTCTCGGTGCCCGACGACTACGAGGTGGTGCTGGGCAACGGCGGCTCCACCGCATTCTGGGATGCCGCCGCATTCGGCCTGGTCGACAAGCGCTCGCTGCACCTGACCTACGGCGAGTTCAGCGCGAAGTTCGCCTCGGCGGTGGCCAAGAACCCCTTCGTCGGCGACCCGATCATCATCAAGGCCGACGCGGGCAGCGCCCCCGAGCCGGTGTCCGATCCGTCGGTCGACGTGATCGCCTGGGCACACAACGAGACCTCGACCGGCGTGGCGGTGCCGGTGCGCCGGCCCAGCGGCTCCGAGAACGCCCTGATCGTGATCGACGCGACGTCGGGAGCCGGCGGCCTACCGGTCGACATCACCGAGGTCGATGCCTACTACTTCGCACCGCAGAAGAACTTCGCCTCCGACGGCGGGCTGTGGCTGTCCATCATGAGCCCCGCCGCGCTGGCCCGCATCGAGGCGATCGCCGCGTCCGGCCGCTGGGTGCCGGAGTTCCTGTCGCTGCCGATCGCGGTGGACAACAGCACCAAGAACCAGACCTACAACACCCCGGCGATCGCCACCCTGGTGCTGCTGGCCGAGCAGCTGGACTGGCTGCTGGGCAACGGCGGGTTGGACTGGGCGGTCAAGCGCACCGCGGACTCGTCCCAGCGGCTGTACTCCTGGGCCGAGGAGCGCTCGTTCACCACCCCGTTCGTCGCCGACCCGGCCCTGCGCTCGCAGGTGGTCGGCACCATCGACTTCGTCGACGAGGTGGATGCGGCGGCGGTGGCCAAGGTGCTGCGGGCCAACGGCATCGTCGACACCGAGCCCTACCGCAAGCTGGGCCGCAACCAGCTGCGGGTCGCGATGTTCCCGGCGGTGGAGCCCGACGACGTCAGCGCCCTGACCCAGTGCGTGGACTGGGTGGTCGAACGCCTCTGAGCGCAACCTCCGAGCTGAAGCGGACCACGCCGTAATCGGATCGTTATAACCCCCGCGTGTCACGGCGGGCGGGGCCATTCACTGGACTAGAGTCCGCACGTAACCGGGCGTTCGCGAGGAGAAGTCATGCGGGAACTGAGGGCCATCGGCCTCGACGTTGACGGCAAGCACATCATCTGCGAAAGCGCCGGAGACGGCGAAGAGCACACCGAGATGTTCCGGGTCCGCATCGACGACCGGCTGCGCGGTGCGGTCCGCGGCGAGGGTCACCGAGTCGGTCAGAGCTCGGCGGATGCGGGCAGCAGCATGCTGCGCCCCAAAGACATCCAGGCACGCATCCGCGCTGGAGCATCGGTGGAACAGGTGGCCGCCGCGGCCGGTGTGGACGTCGCCCGCGTGGAGCGCTTCGCCCACCCGGTGCTGCTGGAGCGGTCCCGCGCCGCAGAGCTCGCGACCGCTGCCCACCCGGTGTTGTCCGACGGCCCAGCGGTCCAGACGCTGCTCGACGTCGTCACCTCCGCACTGGTGTCGCGGGGCCTGAACTCCGACAGCACCAGCTGGGACGCGTGGCGCAATGACGACGGACGCTGGACGGTGCAGCTGGGCTGGAAGGCCGGCCGTTCGGACAACGTCGCACACTTCTGGTTCACCCCGGGGGCGCACGGCGGGACGGTGACCGCGGTCGACGACGCGGCCAAGGAGTTGATCGACCCCGGTTTCGGTCGTCCGCTGCGGCCGGTTGCTGCGGTGGCCGAGTTGGACTTCGAAGCTCCGGCTGCCCCCGCGGTGGTCGAAGAGGAGCCGGTGCAGCAGCGCGCGGGCACCCGCGCCCGCCGCAGCAAGCCCGAAGTCCCGGGGTGGGAGGACGTCCTGCTCGGGGTCCGCTCGACCGGTCAGCGCTGAGCAGCCAGCGCCAGCAGCACCAGCCACCCGCCTGCCACGCCGATTCCGGCCCCCAGGGCCAGCCATCGCAGCACCGGAGTGCGACGCCAGCCCCACACCGTCGGCGCCAGGCCGCCCACCGCAATCAGATTGAGCACCACCGCCACTGCCGGATGCACGCGCAGCAGGCCCAGGCTCAACACCGCGATCGCGGTTCCGGTCACCGCCGCGACGAACCCCGCCACCGTCAGACCCGTCCCCCACGGCGTACTCGGGGTGGACGTCATTCCGGCAGCCTAATGCGCTCGTAGAAGGCCAGCGCGGCTGCGGTGGCGACGTTGAGGGAATCGGTTCCCCGCGACATCGGAATGCGGACCCGCATGTCGCTGGCGCGCATCGCCCGCTCTGAGAGGCCCGGTCCCTCCGCACCGACCAGCACCGCCACCGGCTCATCGCGCAGCTTCGTCATCGCGCTCGACAACTGCTCGGCCCGCGGGTCCGGAGTCATCGCCAGCAGACGGAAGCCCTGCTCCCGCAGCATCGTCAGATCCCCGGGCCAGTCCGTCGAACGCGCGAAGGGCACCAGCAGGGCGTGCCCCATCGAGACCCGCACCGAGCGCCGGTAGAGCGGGTCGGCGCAGCCGCTGCCGAACACCACCGCATCCACGCCCAACCCGGCACCGTTGCGAAAGATCGAGCCCAGATTCTCGTGGTCGTTGACGCCCTCGAGCACCGCGATCGTCCGGGCCCGGGCGACCAGGTCAGCCACCGACGGCTCGGGCACCCGCGAGGCGGCGGCCAGCACACCACGGTTGAGGTGAAATCCCACCACCTCGGCCATCACCTCGGCGGACACCCGGTAGTACGGGACGGCCGGCGCATCCGGTGCGGTCAGGTCGGGAGTCAACTCTGTCAGCCGGCGGTCGGTGCCCAGCAGCGCCCGCGGGGTGAACCGCGATGCCAGCATCCGCTGCACCACCAGCACCCCTTCGGCGATCACCAGCCCCTTGCCGGTGGGCAGGTCCGGGCGACGATCGATGCTGTTCAGATCGCGGAAGTCATCCAGCCGGGAATCGCCGGGGTCATCGATATCGACTACGTCGACGAGCCTGGCCACTGCGGGAACTTTACCGGCGAGGCGCTAACGTCAACGGCGATGACCCCTCAGCCCGCCCCGGAGCCCGCCCCCGAGCCACCACCGCTGCCGACCGCGCTTCTGCGGGTCTGGCCGGTGATCGGCGCCGGGGTCACCGGTTTCTGCGTGGCGACCATCGCCGCCTTCACGGTGCCGGCACTGGAGGGATGGCGTCCGGTGAGCGTTGCGGGGCTCGGTGTCGGGATGGTGGGCACCACAATCTTTCTGGTGCAACGCGGGGCGGCACGACGCGGTGCGCGCGGAGCCCAAACCGGGCTGGAACACGAATAGAGTCAGATCCGACGATTCGAGGAGGAATGCCATGGCAGCCCCGCTGTTGACGGCACAGGTCGACATCAATGCACCGGTGGCCAAGGTCTGGGCGCTGATCTCCGACTTCCGAAAGATGCCCGAGTGGAGCCCGCAGTGCCGGTGGATGAAGCCGCTCGGTGCCGTGCGCCAGGGAACCCGCACGATCAACTTCAACCGGCGCGGCCGAATGTTCTGGCCCACCACCTCGGTCATCACCGAGTACGTCCCGGAGCGCAAGCTGGCCTTCCGCGTCGCCGAGAACCGCAGTGTGTGGACCTATGAACTCGAGCCGACTGCCACCGGCACGCGGGTGACCGAGAGCCGGCGCGTCGACAACGGCCAGACCACCGCCGTCTCGGCGTTCTTGGTGGACAAGTTCATGGGCGGGACACCCACCTTCGAACACGAACTGGTCGAGGGTATGAACGCGTCGCTGAGCAAGATCAAGGCCGCCGCAGAGAACGCGTGACGGCGCTGCGGGGGCGGAGTAGCGTGCCCTGATACGGCGGGATATTGGGAGGGATCCATGGAAACCGTGAAATCCGTAGTGCGAATGCCCAGCGTCGCCTTCGCAGCGACCGCTCTGGTGGCCGCCGGCCTGACTCCGCTGGCGGCGCCGCCCGAGATCAGCACGCGCGCCGTGGCTGCGGTGTCGAACGAGGTGGCGCTGACCGCCAACGCGGTCGTCGACAGCTATGAGACCCTCGCCGGGCTCGCGCCGTTCGACATCTCCGGCATCGCAGAGGAACTCAACGCCGCAGACGCTGTCGACCTGTCCGAATTGCTGCCCGGTTCGGTCGACCTGTCCGACGTCCTGCCCGGCACGGTCGACCTGTCGGATGTCCTACCCGGCGCTGCCAGCGCGTTCGACGTGCCCGGCGCCGCCGAGGCCTTCGACATCATCGGCCTGATCAACGCGGAAGTGGCGGCCGCCGTAGGGCTGTTCAACCGCTTCATCAGCCTGCCGTTCACGTTGTACAACGACTTCTCGAACGTGGTGACCAGCCTGCTCAACCTCGACTTCGGGATGGCCTTCAGTCAGGCGGTCACCATCCCGTTGGACGTCGTCAACTACGTGCTCGGCCTACCGGGAGCGGTGGTCAACACCGTCTTCAACATGCTCTTGGTGATCCCAGGCGAGTACCTGTTCAACTTCGGCTAGGCGTTTACAGGTCGCCGGATTCCCCTGGGGCATCCGCGATGTCGGCGGGCGCTTCGACGACGGCCTCTGCTGCCTCGGTCTCGGTTTCGGCAGGTTCCTGTGGCGCTGCCGTTTCGGCGACAGGCTCGGTCGGCGCTTCGACGACGGAATTCTCCACCGGCTCGGCCTGGGCTTCCGTGATGGCCACCGGCTCAGCCTCGGCCACCTCTTGCGCCGCGTCGGTCAGCCCGTCAGCCGGCTCGCTCACGTCTTCAGCCGCGCCGATCGCGTCTTCAGCCGCGTCGGGCGCCGCGTCGGACGCTTCGGCCACCTCGTCAACCGTCTCGGTCACCTCGTCAGCCGGCGCGGCGGCGGGAAGCGCGGTGACATCGACGATCTCCACCACACCGTCGTCGAAGGGCTCGTAGGCCGGCGACCCGGTTCCTGCCGGCGCGGGCGTGTCACTGTGCGCGCCGCAGCCGTATCGGTTGTCGACCACGTGTCCGTCAGCGGACATTTCATTGGCGCAGACGCCGAAGACCGTGCCCAGCTCACCGGCGAGCGGCAGATAGAAGCCACAATCACGGCAGATCCGTTTGGTGGATCGTGCCATCGCCGAATCCGGACCGTGCTCGCCGTCGTGCCAGCGCTGCGCGGCCGCGGCGCGGCCCACCGGGCTCATCAGCCAGCGTCGGCCCAGACCGATCTCGCCGGCCACTTCGTCGAGCTGCGGGTCGCCGCTCGAGGTGTAGCCGGGAACCAGTCGCGGATCGCCTGCGGGCGGGGCCAGCAGATCGCCCGGACCCAGGTCGCCGGGCCGCACCCGCTGATCCCAGGGCACCCACTCCGGAGCCAGCAGGGCCGTAGGCCCGGGGACCAGCACAACCTCGCTGACGGTGGGCTCTGCGGCGCCCGGAATCGCCGCGACCACGACAGCCCACTGCCAGCCCCCATAACCGGGCAGCACCGCAGCGAACCGGTGCGTGGCGGCGGTCGGGTCTTCGTAGTCGACCCCCAGGTGCTCGCCGACGGTGTCGGCGCCGCTGAACTCGGCAATAGCCGAGCGAGCGCGCTCGACGGCCTCGGCCAGCACCGTGGGCACGGCGATGGTCGCGGTGGCTGATTCTGCGCTGGGTCCGGTCACGCGGGTCCCTTCCGTTCAACTGACGTCACTCATACTGCCGCAGCCCGGCTCCATCAGCCACATGCAGGCACGATCGCGCCTACGCGGTCGGGCGGCAGACATAGGGAAGAATCGCGGATGTGTCTGCACGGCGTCGCGATCTCCCCGAACCGGGTCGGCGCAGCCGTCCGTCTTCGGTCTCCGGCCGAGGTGCGCGCAACGGCTCGGCCGATCAGCATCCCGGCATGGCCAACTACCCCAGCAGTAACGCCGGTGGCCAGCGGCCGCGCAAGCCCATGCCCAGCGCCAATCGCTACCTACCACCGCTACGTGAAAACACCGGCACGTCACGCCGCCCCGAGCCATCGGGCGGTTCCGGGGACAACGATCGCGTCACAGTCACCCGGGCTGCGGCGGCGCGCAGTCGCGAAATGGGCTCGCGGATGTATGGGCTGGTGCAACGGGCCGCCACCGCCGACGGCGCCGACAAGTCCGGGCTGACCGCACTGACCTGGCCGGTGGTGGCGAACTTCGCGGTAGACGCGGCGATGGCCGTCGCGCTCGCCAACACCTTGTTCTTCGCGGCGGCCGCCGGCGAGAGCAAGGGCCGGGTGGCGCTGTATCTGTTGGTGACCATCGCACCGTTCGCGGTGGTCGCACCGCTGATCGGTCCCGCCCTGGACCGCGTCCAGCACGGCCGGCGCGCAGCATTGGCCATGTCGTTCTCGTTGCGGACCCTGCTGGCCCTGGTGCTGATCGCCAACTACGACGGTGTCGCGGGCACCTTCGGCTCCTGGGTGCTCTACCCGTGTGCGTTGGCGATGATGGCGCTGTCGAAGTCGTTCACGGTGTTGCGCAGCGCGGTGACGCCACGGGTGATGCCGCCGTCGATCGATCTGGTGCGGGTCAATTCCCGGCTGACCATGTTCGGTCTGCTCGGCGGCACGATCGTCGGCGGTGGTGTCGCCGCGGCAGCCGAGTACATCTTCACCCGCCTGCTCCAGCTGCCCGGGGCCCTGTTGGTTCTCGTGGCGGTCTCGATCGCCGGGGCGGTCCTGTCGATGCGGATCCCGCGATGGGTGGAGGTGACCGCCGGCGAGGTCCCGGCCACGTTGAGCTACCGCTTCGACGAGCGGCCCCGAAGTTGGCCCGAGCAGGTCCGGCGGGCCGGCGGGGCGCTGAGCCAACCGCTGCGGCAACCGCTGGGCCGCAACATCATCGCCGCGCTGTGGGGCAATTGCACCATCAAGGCCATGGTCGGGTTCTTGTTCTTGTACCCGGCGTTCGTGGCCAAGCAGCACAATGCCACCGGCTGGGTGCAGCTGGGCATCCTGGGACTGATCGGTGCAGCCGCCGGGGCAGGAAATTTCGCCGGCAACTTCACCAGCGCCCGACTGCAACTGGGCCGCCCCGCGGTGCTGGTGGTGCGCTGCACCATGGCGGTGACCGCGGTCGCGGTGGCGGCAGCGGTGGCCGGCACGTTGGTGATGGCCGCGATCGCCGCACTGGTGACGTCGGGGGCCAGTGCGATCTCCAAGGCCTCGCTGGATGCCGCACTGCAGGACGACCTGCCGGAGGAGTCGCGGGCGTCGGCGTTCGGCCGCACCGAGTCCACCCTGCAACTGGCCTGGGTGTTGGGCGGCGCGCTGGGCGTGCTGGTATACACCGATCTGTGGGTGGGCTTCACCGCGATCAGCGCGCTGCTGATCCCGGGTCTGGCCCAGACCATCCTGTCGTTTCACGGTGACTCGTTGATTCCCGGCCTGGGGGGCAACCGGCCGGTGCTGATCGAGCAGGACGGTTCCCGCCTCGATCCGGCAAGACAGGGGTGATGTGGCAGTGAAACGCTCGACGGCGGTGCTGGTGGCGGTGCTGACGGCGGTGACCGCCGTACTCGCCGGATTCGGCACCTGGTGGTTCACCCGGGCCGAGGAGCCGCTGCCGCCGCAGATCAGCGCGTACTCCAACGGCCAGCTGGCCCGCACCGGACCGTACCTGTACTGCAGCGTCCTCGACCTGGGCGAATGCCTGCTGACCGAAGACCGCGGCACGTTGGCGGTCGACTCACGGCACCCGGTGCAACTGGCGGTGGACAACCGCATCGGCCGCGCGCCGTGGCAGCTGCTGCGGCTCTACGACGACCCCGCCGACTCCACCGGCCAGATATATCCGCCGGGCAGCACCCTGGCGGTCACCGTCCCCACCGTCGATCCCCAGCGCGGTCCGCTGCGCGGGCTGGTGGTGCAGCTGCTCACCCTGGTCGTCGACGCCGGTACCGGCGAGCCGTTCGCGGTGCCGCACGCCGAGTGGGCGGTGGGCATGCGCTGGAAGCCGCATCCGGCGACGGTCGGCTAGGGCTGAGCCCCGTGGCCGGGTGGTACCTGCTCGCCGTCAGGCACCGGTCCCGGCGGAGTTCCATCGCCGAACGGCCTGCCGCCCAATGCTTCTCGTCCATGCGGTGACAGCCAGTTCGTCAGATCCGGCCCATCGGGGACGATCTGCGACGGGTTGATGTCGGCGTGCACCACGTAGTAGTGCTGTTTGATCTGGACGAAGTCGATGGTGTCTCCGAACCCGGGCGTCTGGAACAGATCCCGGGCGTAGGCCCACAGCACCGGCATCTCCGACAGCTTCTGCCGATTGCACTTGAAGTGGCCGTGATAGACCGGGTCGAACCTCGCCAATGTGGTGAAGAGTCGCACGTCGGCCTCGGTGATGGTGTCCCCCACCAGGTATCGCTGGTCGGCGAGCCGGGCGCTGACCCAGTCCAGCGCGGTGAACAGCCGGCCGTAGGCGGCGTCGTAGGCCTCCTGGGTGCCGGCGAAGCCGCACCGGTAGACCCCGTTGTTGATCTCGGTGTAGATCCGCTTGCTCACCTCGTCAATCTCGTCACGCAGCGGTTCGGGATACAACTGCGGAGCCCCGTCGCGGTGGTAGGTGGTCCACTCGGTGGAGAAGTCCAGGGTCATCTGGGCGAAGTCGTTGGTCACCACCGCGCCGGTGGGCACGTCGACCAGCGCCGGAACGGTGATCCCCAACGGATAGTCCGGAATGCGCTTGAAGTAGGCGTCTTGTAGTCGTGGGATCTGCAGCACGGGGTCGACGCCACCGGGATCCAGATCGAAGGTCCAGCTGCGCTGATCGTGGGTGGGTCCGCAAAAGCCAATGGAGATAACCTTTTCCAGACCCAGCAGCCGCCGCACGATTATGGTGCGATTGGCCCACGGGCAGGCCCGCGCGACCACCAGCCGGTACCGGCCCGGTTCGACGGGATACCCATCACGGCCGTCGGCGGTGATCCGGGTGGAGATGTAGTTGGTGTCGCGCGTGAAATCGCCGCCGGCGAGGTAGCTGGCCATGAGATCCAGGGTGCCACGGTTCGAACTCTGCGGGCCGGTTTCACGGCGCCGCGGCTGGTCAGCCGGTCGGTGTCGCTGCGTGCAGGTTTCGCACCGTCGGCGAAGATTCCACCGTGCGCGGATCGGGGTAGGTGCCGAGCAGACGGTCGGCGGTCCCGGAGCTGGTCACGGTGAACCAGTAGTGCTCGTTCTTGAAGTGGTGGTACCGGTGGTTGCGCCACACTGCGCGGTAGATCGCATGGCGGGGCTTGTAATCCGTGTGGACCAGGTAGTGAATCCATTCGTAGAACACCAGGAATGTCGCGATGGTGAGGACGAACGTCAGACCTTTCCCGGTGTTGGGGAAGGCGAGCAAGGCCAAGGGCGTCAGGCCCACGATGATCACGATCAGGCTGGGCCACGGAATGAAGATCAGTGGAATGTCGCGCGGGTCGCGGTGATGCCGACGGTGGTCACGCGCCAGGCGCGAGTCGATCTTCACGCCGGCCACAGTGCGCGGACGCCAATGCAGGATTCCGGTGTGAATCAGCCATTCACCCAGGGGTGAAATACCTACGAGGGCAACCGCAATGATCGCATCGCCGATCGACCATCCGCCCACCGCCAGGCGTGCTGCCCACAGTGCGCCCGCCCACGCGACGAGCATCCAGGGGCTGGGGTGCCGAATGAACTCGGCGAAGGCCTGGGGCAAGGTCAGCTGCTTGCGGGTCATCACGGCCCCTCCAACTGGTTGGCCAGCGCGGTGAATGCGGCACTGCCCAGTTCAAGCATCGCCGTGGCGGCCATCCGAGCGGCGTCCGCGTCGCCGGCGGCGATGGCATCGGCGAGCACTCGATAGTGCTCGATATCGGTGACCTCGGCGGCCATCACGTTGACGAGTACGTCGAGTGCGGGGACGTAGGCCTGACGCAGCGTGTTGAACAGCAGCCGGAACGCGATGGATTCCGCGCTGTCCACGATCAGCTCCCAGAAGCCCAGCGCACGCCACATCCGTTGCACCGGGTCTGACTCGGTCGCCAACTCGTCCACCATGCCGCGCAGCCGGGCGCGAGCGTCGTCGGTGGCCCGGCCCGCCGCCAGCGCGGCCACCTGGGCGCCGATGATGGCGCGAGCCTCGATGACGCTGGCCAAGGTGGCGCGGTCGACGTCGCCGCCGTGCACGAGCAACAGCGGCAACACGTCGAACCCGGCTTCGGCACGGAAGTCACGGACCACCGTGGAGCCGCCCTGACGGACCTGGATGAGGCGCGCCCGATCCAGCCGGCCGAGCGCCTCGCGCACCGCGGGCCGCGATACCCCGAGCGCCTCGGACAGGGTTCGCTCACTGGGCAGGGTGTCACCGGGCGTCCGGTCACCGGAGAGCACCTGGGCGGCGAGCTGGGCGAAGATCTCGTCGGGGATCGACTGCCGCGTGATCGGCTGGAGCGTCATGCCACGTAGTCTAGCACCAAAATTGGCCAGAGGTCTGGTGGTCAGACCAGTTGCTGGAAACGCCGCTCATCGGCGCCGTTGATCGGGTTAGTCAGTGACTGCTCGGCAGGCCGGCCGGCCTCAGGCGTCGAGCTCGCGCGCCACGGCCTTGACCACCTCGGAGATCTGCCGAGCGGTCTTGCGGTCCGGGTAGCGCCCCTTGCGCAACTCCGGCTGCACCGTGCCTTCCAGCAGGGTGATCATGTCCTCGACCATGCCGTGCAGCTCGTCGGGGGTGTGCCGGTGCTCGACAGCCGGCGCCGCCTCTCGGCGGGTCCGCGACAGGCTCGGCGGCGGGTCGATCAGCTTCACCGTCAGCGCCTGGGGTCCGCGGCGCCCGGCGGCCACGCCGAACTCGACCCGCTGGCCCGCCTTGAGACCCTCCACACCGGCCGGCAGGGCCGAGGCGCGGACGTAGACGTCCTCGCCCTCTTCCTGGGACAGGAAGCCGAAACCCTTCGCGGCGTCGTACCACTTCACCTTGCCGGTCGGCACTGGTCTCACCTGCTTGTCTTGCTGATCACGTACTTGTGGACATAAAGGAAGCGTCCCGCCTGCGCAGGACGCGTCAGTAGCTGATCTTACTAGGACAGCGACCCGCAAAACACCCAGGTTTCCTCGCAGGTTTCCTCGGTAGGCTGATGACGCCGCTGGAGGAGATAAGGACCGGACAACGACGTCGCTGCGACCGCTCCCCGGCCGACCGAATCGGATACGGATATGACGTTGAGGCAAGTGGGTCTGCGCACACCCCCACCGGATGCGGAGGGGGCCGGCGCGGACCACCAGGAGGCGCACCGCAAGGCGGCCTTCCACCAAGCCGTGGAGCGCGCCGTTGCCACGCAGATGCCGACCACCGGGCCGCTGGTGGACACTTTCGGCCGGGTACACACCGATCTGCGGATCTCCCTGACCGACCGCTGCAACCTGCGCTGCACCTATTGCATGCCGGCCGAGGGCCTGGACTGGATTCCCGGTCAGCACCTGCTCAGCGACGACGAGCTAATCCGGCTGATGCGGATCGGTGTCACCCGGTTGGGTATTGCCTCCATCAGGTTCACCGGCGGCGAGCCGCTGCTGGCCCGCCATCTCGAAGGCGTGGTGGCCGGCGCCGCCGCGCTGCGGCCGCGGCCTGAGATCGCGCTGACCACCAACGGTCTGGGACTGGCACGCCGGGCCGACGCCCTGGTCGCGGCGGGGCTGGACCGTATCAACGTGTCGCTGGACACCGTCGACCGCGCCCACTTCGCCGAGATCACCCGGCGGGATCGCCTGCCCGACGTCCTGGCCGGACTGGACGCGGCCGCGCGGGCCGGGATGCGGCCGATCAAGGTCAACGCCGTGCTCGATCCCAAGATCACCGCCGACGACATCATCAACCTGCTGCGCTTCTGCCTGGTTCAGGGCTACCACCTGCGGGTGATCGAAATGATGCCGCTGGACGCCGACCACAACTGGAACCGCGACGCCGGGCTCAGCGTCGAGCAACTGCTGGAGGCGGTGCAGGCCCAGTTCAGCCTGCGGCCCGACCCGAAGCCGCGCGGCTCCGCGCCGGCCGAGATCTGGCTGGTCGACGAGGGCCTGCAGACACCGGCGGGGACGTTCGGGATCATCGCATCGGTCTCGCGGCCGTTCTGCGGAGACTGTGACCGGACCCGGCTCACCGCCGACGGCCAGATACGCAACTGCCTGTTCGCCACCGAGGAGTACGACCTGCGCACCCTGTTGCGAGATGGTTCCGATGACGACGCCATCGAGCAGGCGTGGCGGGCCGCGATGTGGACCAAGAAGGCGGGCCATGGCATCAACGACCCGGACTTCATCCAACCGGACCGCCCGATGAGCGCGATAGGCGGTTGATCGATGAACTATGAGTCCAATGCCGTCGATACCGGCGTCACGGTGACGGTCCGTTATTTCGCGGCGGCACGGGCCGCGGCCGGCACCGAGTCCGAGACCATCAGCGTGCCCACCGGGGGCGGAGTGGGCGCCCTGGCGCACACCCTCGGCGCCCGTAATGAGCGACTGGCTGCGGTGCTGAGCCGGTGCTCCTACTTGCGCGACGGAGTCGCGGTGCGCGACGCCGAGGCGGCGTTGCAGCCCGGCGAGACCGTCGACGTCCTGCCCCCATTTGCCGGCGGATAAGCATGATCTACGTCACATAACGAATTGATCACGGCCCGGCAACAACTTGGTGGAGCACCCTATGAACTGCGTAAACGCAGGCCCTTCCTGGTGGTTTGAGAAGAAACAGCGAGGAAAACGCCGGGGAGCGTCACGGGTGACTCTGCGGGTAAGAGCGGTTACGGTACATCTCCGGGTGTATCGAAAATTTTCCGTTCGATCCGCCTGTCCTCACCCGTAGCGCCGGACTCCATCCAGCGGGCGAGGAACAACACAAATACCTGATGGATGGAGACGGGGGACCCACTGGGTCCGCCAAGAGCGGCCCTGAGGCTATGACCGGCCTCTTGGGGTGAAGCCGACGACGCACAGCGTGCAACGACGCACCGTATGCATCCAGGCCGGGCAGACCCCTCTGCCCGAACCCGACGCTGACCTCGCAGGCGTAGACAGAGAGGATTTCACCACCGTATGAGTGGACGGCATCGCAAGCCCACCCAATCGAACGTCAACATCGCCAAAATCGCTGTCACCGGAGCCGTGATCGGTGGTGGCAGCCTGGCCCTCGCCGGGACCGCCGCCGCGGCCACCGATGACGAATGGGACCACGTAGCCCGGTGCGAATCCGGCAACAACTGGGGTATCAACACCGGCAACGGCTACCAGGGCGGGCTGCAGTTCTCGCCGAGCACCTGGAGCGCGCACGGTGGTGGCAAGTACGCCCCGTCGGCACACATGGCCAGCCGCGAACAGCAGATCGCGATCGCCGAGCACGTGCTGGCAACCCAGGGCCGTGGCGCCTGGCCGGTCTGCGGCCGCGTGCTGTCCGGCGCCTCGCCGCGCGACGTTCCGGCTGAGCCGGCGGCTGACGCCCCGATCGACAACCCCGAAGTCAACGGCGAGGCCGTGGCCTTGGACAACCCGCTGGCTCCCCCGCCCGCTCCCGAGCCCGCACCGTGGTGGCTCCCGCCGGCCCCGGAGGCTCCGGCTCCCGCCGAAGACGCCGCACCGGTGGCTCCCGCAGGCTGGTTCCCGGAGGCTCCGGCCCCCGAGGCTCCGGCTCCGGAGGCCCCGGCCCCGGCAGCTGAGGACCTGGCTCCGGCCCCGAGACGCCCGCACCTTGGTGGCTCCCGCAGGCACCTGAGGCTCCGGCCCCCGAGGCCCCGGCGCCCGCCGACGAGGCGGCTCCGGCTCAGGACGGCGAGCGCCAGGAAGCCGTCTCGGTCGGCTTCCACCAGCAGCTGTGGCAGGCCGTGCGCTCGGAGAACATCAACGGCAACGACGCGCTTGACGCGTTCGCGCTGCAGCCCAGCCGGGTTATGTAACGCGGCTATCGCACCTACGAAAACGGGGGCCGGTCATCCGGCCCCCGTTTTTCGTGCCCAGCGTGACCGTCAGGCCGAGCCGACCCACTCCTCGGTGTCGTCGGCGAAGAACTGGTGCTTCCACACCGGCAGCCGCGCCTTGATGGTGTCGACCAGCAGCGCGCAGGCCTCGAACGCCTC
Source organism: Mycolicibacter nonchromogenicus (assembly GCF_002101775.1). Taxonomy (GTDB): domain Bacteria; phylum Actinomycetota; class Actinomycetes; order Mycobacteriales; family Mycobacteriaceae; genus Mycobacterium; species Mycobacterium nonchromogenicum. The sequence goes on from NZ_LQPI01000033.1 coordinate 45,402, forward strand.
CCGGCGATGATCGGCCGCCACAGCGGCCACCAGCGCTGCGTCACCGATGTGCAGCACACCGATCCGGTGACTGGCGGCCAGCGCGCGCACACCGACGGCCCGCTCGGCTACCTCGGCCAGCACTTCGGCCATCACCTGCTCCGCCGACGGGTGCGCGGAGTACTCCAGCCTCCGCACCTGCTGACCGTGGTCGTGGTCACGGATCATGCCGACGAACCCGACAATCGCCCCCGCGGCCCGGTGGCCCACCAACTCCTCGTGTTCGGACAGCACGACGGGCTGCTCGGTGATCGCCGCCCGCAGGACCAGCGCCGCGGGGCCCGTCACCGGTGGTCTCCACCGGCGAGCTGATCCAACGCATGATCGAGGACATCGGCGAGCACGCCAAGCCCGTCGCGTACCCCACCGGATGATCCGGGCAGGTTGATGACCAGGCTGCGGCCCGCCACCCCGCACACGCCGCGAGACAGCACCGAGGTCGGCACCTTCGGCAGCCCGGACCGGCGGATGGCATCGGCCAGGCCGGGGATCTCGTAGTCGAGAACGGTGAGCGTCTGCGCGGGGGTGTCGTCGGTCGGCGAGATGCCGGTTCCACCGGAGGTGATGATCACGTCGGCCCGCTCGGCCACCGCGGCGCGTAGGGCCACACCCACCGGCGCGCCGTCAGGCACTACCTCCGGCTGCACCGGGGCGAAGCCGCGCTCGCCCAGCCACTCGGCGATGATCGGACCGGTGCGGTCGGTGTACTCCCCGGACGCGGCGCGGGTGGAGGCGATGATGACGCGGGCGGTCCGGGCGCTCACGAGCGCTCCCAGGCCCCGGTACGGCCGCCGTCCTTGCTCAGCACGCGGATGTTGTCGATCACGGCGGCCCGGTCGACGGCCTTGATCATGTCGTAGAGGGTCAGGGCCGCCACGCTGACCGCGGTCAGCGCTTCCATCTCGACCCCGGTGCGATCCGTGGTCCGGACGGAGGCGCTGATGTCGATCTGGGATTCGCCGATCGCGAAGTCCACGTCGACACCGGTCAGAGCCAATTGGTGGCAGAGCGGAATCAGATCGCTGGTGCGTTTGGCGGCCATGATGCCGGCCACCCGCGCGGTGGCCAGCGCGTCCCCCTTGGGCAGCCCCCCGGCCGAAATCAGCTGAATCACTTCGGCGGTAGTGCGCAGCACACCGCCGGCGACCGCCACACGCTTCGTGGTCGCCTTGGCGCTGACATCGACCATGTGGGCCGCTCCCCGGTCATCGAGGTGTGAGAGCGGCCCGGTCATGGCGTCACCGCTACCGGTTGACGACCGTGACCGGATGCAGGTAGGGCAGCTCTTCGGACGGCAGCGGGAACACGAGGTCCCCGAACGGCGACAGCGCGCCGGTCCGATCGGTGCGCAGCTCGCTGACGGCGGGTTCGCCGTCGGTCTTCGGCCAACCGTTGTCGACGTACCGGTTCTTGTTGTCCAGGTTTCCAGCCACGGATCCATTCTGACAGGTCGCGATCGGCGACGTTCACCGGTTGGGCCTTACGCTGGTCGTCGATGACCGAACGCGCCCGAGGTGTACCACTGGGGTCGTGGCTGGCCGACCTACCCGATGAGGATCTGATCCGGCTGCTCAAGCTACGGCCCGACCTCGCCCAGCCACCGCCGGGCAGTATCGCCGCCCTGGCCGCGCGGGCCCAGGCCCGTCAGTCGGTTCGGGCCGCCACCGACGAGCTGGATTTTCTGCGGCTCGCCGTCCTCGACGCGCTGCTGGAACTGCATGCCGACGGCTCCGGCGTGCCGGTCGCCGATCTGCTGGCCCTGCTGCGCGAGCGCGCCCCCGCCGACGCGGTGACCGAGGCGCTGAACGACCTGATCGAGCGGGCGTTGTGCTGGGGCTCGCATCAGCCGGATCAGCACGACGGGGTGCTGCGCGTCGTCGCCGAGGCGGGCGCCGGCCTGCCGTGGCATCCGGGTCAGGTGACCCGAGAACAACCGGCCCACGGTGAACACGACATCGCCGCGCTTCGCGACACCATCGCCGACCTGGATGCAGCGCAGCGTGATCTGCTGGACAAGCTGCTGAGCGGCTCGCCGATCGGGCGCACCCGCGATGCCGCCCCCGACGCTCCCCCGGATCGTCCGGTGCCCAAGCTGCTGGCGGCCGGACTGCTGCGCCGGATCGACGACGAGACGGTGATCCTGCCGCGGCTCGTCGGTCAGGTGCTGCGCGGGGAGCAGCCGGGCCCGGTCGCGTTGCATGAGCCCGACCCGGTGGTGTCGCAGACGACCGCGGCCGATGTCGACGCGGCGGCCGCCGGGGCGGTGATCGACGTATTGCGCGAACTCGACGTCATTCTCGCCAATCTGAGCGAAACGCCGGTGCCGGAGCTGCGCAGCGGCGGCCTGGGTGTGCGCGAGGTCAAGCGACTGGCGAAGGCCACCGGGGTCGACGAGGTCCGGCTGGGCCTGCTGCTCGAGATCGCCGCGACCGCCCGGCTGATCGCGGCCGATTTTCCGGACCCCGCAGTTGCCGATCAACGGGACTGGCCCGATGCCGACGGTCCCTACTGGGCGCCGACGGTGCTCGCCGACCGATTCGCCGAGCAGTCCACCGCCCAGCGTTGGCATCTGCTGGCCGCCACCTGGCTGGATCTGCCGGCCCGGCCGGGTCTGATCGGCAGCCGCGGCGCCGACGGCAAGCCCCGCGCGGCGCTGTCGACGCCGTTGTTCTCCACCGCCGCCCCGCTGGATCGTCGGCTGCTGCTGGGCATGCTCGCCGAACTTCCGGTCGGCGCCGGGGTCGACGCGGTCAGCGCGTCGCGGGCGCTGATCTGGCGCCGGCCGCGCTGGGCCAACCGGCTACAGCCGGGCCCGGTCGGCGAACTGCTCGATGAGGCCCATGCCCTGGGTGTGCTGGGTCGCGGCGCGCTCAGCTCGCCGGGCCGGGTCCTGCTGGCCGGTGGCGCCGAAGGCACTGCGCCCGACGCCGCGGAGGCCGCCGCGGTAGCCGCGATGACCAAGGCACTGCCCGAGCCCATCGACCACTTCCTGGTGCAGGCCGACCTGACCGTGGTGGTGCCGGGGCCGCTGAAACGTGAACTCGCCGAGGAGCTGGCCATTGTCGCGACCGTGGAATCTGCCGGCGCCGCAATGGTCTATCGGGTCTCCGAACAGACCATCCGGTCGGCGTTGGACGTGGGCCGCACCGGCGCCGGGCTGCGCGCGTTCTTCGAGAAGCACTCCAAGACTCCGGTGCCGCAGGGGCTCACCTACCTGATCGACGACGTCGCGCGCCGGCACGGGCAGCTGCGGATCGGACTGGCGGCCTCCTTCGTGCGCTGCGAGGATCCGGCCCTGCTGGCCCAGGCGGTCGCCGTTCCGGCCGCCGAGGCGCTGGGCCTGCGGATGCTGGCCCCGACGGTGGCGGTGGCGCAGGCTCCGCTTGCCGACGTGTTGGCGGCGCTGCGCGACGCCGGTTTCGCCCCGGCCGCCGAGGATGCCACCGGAACGATCGTCGACATCCGGCCACGCGGGATGCGGGTGCACACCCCCGCGGAGCGTCGCGGGCATCGACCGCACACCGGACCCGGTGACGACAACCTGACCGCGCTGGTGCGGGTGCTGCGCACGGTGACCTCGGCGCCGTTCGACAACATCCGGCTGGATCCGGTGACCGCGATGATCATGCTCAAGCGCGCCGCACTGGAGCGGGCCACGGTCATGATCGGCTATGTCGATGCCGCCGGGGTGGCCACCCAGCGCGAAGTGGCCCCCACCCAGGTGCTGGGTGGGCGGCTGGTGGCGTTCGATTCGACGTCGGGGCAGATGAAGGACTTCGCGATCCACCGCATCACGTCGGTGTCGTCGGCGGGCGAAGACTCGGCGCCCTGAGCAAGGTGTCGGTCGGCTCCGGATAATGGGCCTCATGCGTGCTGCCGACTGCAGAGCGCCGGGGTACCCCAGCTTGCTGGGGGACGATGATGGGAGCAGCGCATGAGCGGTGTCGACGGGCCGTTGATCGTCCAATCCGACAAGACCGTGCTGCTCGAGGTCGACCACGAACAGGCCGGTGCGGCGCGCGCTGCCATTGCGCCCTTCGCCGAGCTCGAGCGCGCCCCGGAGCACATTCACACCTACCGCATCACCCCGCTGGCGTTGTGGAACGCCCGAGCTGCCGGCCACGACGCCGAGCAGGTGGTGGACGCCTTGGTCAGCCACTCCCGGTATGCGGTGCCGCAGCCGCTGCTGGTCGACATCGTCGACACCATGGCGCGCTACGGGCGCCTGCAGCTGGTGAAGAGCCCGGTGCACGGCCTGACCCTGGTCAGCCTGGATCGTGCGGTGCTCGAAGAGGTGTTGCGCAACAAGAAGATCACTCCGATGCTCGGCGCCCGCATCGATGACGACACCGTGGTGGTGCATCCCAGCGAACGTGGCCGCGTCAAGCAGATGCTGCTCAAGATCGGTTGGCCCGCAGAGGACCTGGCGGGGTATGTCGACGGCGAGGCGCATCCGATCGAGCTGGACCAGAACGGCTGGGAGCTGCGCGACTATCAGGAGATGGCCGCGGACTCGTTCTGGTCGGGCGGTTCCGGGGTGGTGGTGTTGCCCTGCGGCGCCGGCAAAACCCTGGTCGGTGCCGCGGCAATGGCCAAGGCGAAGGCCACCACCTTGATCCTGGTCACCAACACCGTCGCGGGCCGACAGTGGAAACGCGAACTGGTGGCACGCACCTCGCTGACCGAAGAGGAGATCGGCGAGTATTCCGGCGAGCGCAAGGAGATTCGCCCGGTCACCATCGCCACCTATCAGGTGATCACCCGGCGCACCAAGGGTGAGTATCGGCATCTGGAGTTGTTCGACAGCCGCGACTGGGGACTGATCATCTACGACGAGGTGCATCTGCTGCCGGCGCCGGTGTTCCGGATGACCGCCGATCTGCAGTCTCGCCGCCGCCTGGGCCTGACCGCGACGCTGATCCGCGAGGACGGCCGCGAAGGCGACGTGTTCTCGCTGATCGGGCCCAAGCGCTACGACGCGCCGTGGAAGGACATCGAGGCGCAGGGCTGGATCGCCCCGGCCGAGTGCATCGAGGTCCGGGTCACCATGACCGAGAGCGAGCGGATGACCTACGCGGTCGCCGAGCCCGAGGAGCGCTACAAACTGTGTTCCACGGTGCACTCCAAGATCGCGGTGGTGCGCTCCATACTCAAGCAGCATCCCGGCGAGCAGACCCTGGTGATCGGCGCCTACCTCGACCAGCTCGAAGAACTCGGCCAGCAGTTGGACGCCCCGGTGATCCAAGGCTCGACGCGTACCGCCGAGCGCGAGAAGCTGTTCGATGCCTTCCGCCGGGGCGAGATCTCCACCCTGGTGGTGTCCAAAGTCGCCAACTTCTCCATCGACCTGCCGGAAGCCTCAGTGGCCGTGCAGGTCTCGGGCACCTTCGGCTCCCGGCAGGAGGAGGCTCAGCGGTTGGGCCGGCTGCTGCGCCCCAAAGCCGATGGGGGTGGGGCGATCTTCTACTCGGTGGTCGCCCGCGACAGCCTGGACGCCGAGTACGCCGCGCACCGGCAGCGTTTCCTGGCCGAACAGGGCTACGGCTACATCATCCGCGACGCCGACGATCTGCTGGGCCCGGCGATCTGAGGAAGCCGCCATCGCGGCTGTCGCATCGCGGCTAGCCTCGGACCATGGCCCTGTCGAAGGACGAACGCGAACAGTTTCTGGCCGAACCGCACATCGCGGCACTCTCGGTGAGCGCCGGGATCGGCCGCGGCCCCCTGACCGTGCCGATCTGGTATCAGTACGCACCCGGCGGTGAGCCCTGGGTGATGACGGCCGCCGGGTCGCGCAAAGCCAAGCTCATCGAGGCGGCGGGATGCTTCTCGCTGATGGTGGAGCGCACCGAGCCCACGTTGCGCTACGTCGCCGTCGACGGCACCGTCAGCCGCATCGAGCCCGGTACCGAGGAACTCCATGCCGAGCTGGCGCACCGCTACCTGCCGCCGGAACGAGCCGAACGCTTCCTTGCCTACGCCGCGGCCGAACTGGGCGAGCAGGTGGTCATCTATCTGCGTCCCCAACACTGGATTTCGGCAGACCTGAGGGCCATCTGAGCCCAGGCCGGCTCAGCGCACGCAGACGTCGGCCGGCAGCAGCAGCATCACCGGCCACAGCGCCACCGAGGTCACCGTCGCCACCTCGTAGACACTGGACGGTGGGATGCCGTACTGCCGCTCGGCCTGCGCTTGGAGGCGCTCGACACCGTCGGGGTGACCGAACAGCCACACCACCCCGGCGATCACGTAGACCAGGCCGAGCCACAGCCCCGCCTCGACCAGCGCCCCCACACTCACCTTTCGGTTGAGCAAACGCAGAATCCCCCGAAACCGCGGGGTTTCGGGGGATTCCACGTTGTCAGCCTGACTACAGCAGCGACGCCGGCGGGTTGAACCGTTCGCCGTACTTGGCGGCCAGTTCCTTGGCCCGCTCCACGAACGCGGCCTTGCCGCCCGGGTAGCCGGTGATGAACTGGGCGGTGCCACCGGTCCAGGCCGGGAACCCGATGCCCATGATCGCGCCGATGTTGGCGTCGGCGGTCGACTTCAGCACGCCCTCGTCGAAGCACTTCTGCGTCTCGAGCACCTCGGCGAAGAGCATCCGGTCGATCATGTCCTGCAGCGGCGGGTTCGAGCTGCCGGAGTTGAACGTCTCCCGCAGGCCCGGCCACAGACCGGCGCGCTTGCCGTCGACGTACTCGTAGAAGCCGGCACCCTTGAGGCGCGACGGACGGCCGATTTCGATCATCTTGTCGACGACCTCTTCGTTGAGCTGCCTGGGCAGCGTGCCGCCGGCCGCCTCGACACCCTCGCGGGTGGCGATGGCGATCTTCTGCATGAGCTCCAGGTTGAGCTCGTCGCAGAGCTGCAGCGGAGCGGCCGGGTAGCCGGCCTGCAGACCGGCCTGCTCGATGCTGGCCGGCTCCACGCCCTCACCGAGCAGCATCAGGGCCTCGTTGACGAAGGTGCCGATCACCCGCGAGGTGTAGAAGCCGCGGCTGTCGTTGACCACGATCGGGGTCTTCTTGATCGCCAGCACGTAGTCGAACACCCGGGCCAGCGCCTCGTCGGAGGTCTTCTCACCCGTGATGATCTCCACCAGCGGCATCTTGTCGACCGGCGAGAAGAAGTGGATGCCGATGAAGTCTTCCTGGCGCTTCACGCCGGTCGCCAGACCGGTGATCGGCAGGGTCGAGGTGTTCGATCCCAGCAGTGCGTTGGGCTCGACGATGTCCTCGATCTCCTGGAAGACCTTGTGCTTGAGCTCCTGGCTCTCGAAGACGGCCTCGATCACGAAGTCGACACCGGCCAGATCCTGCACATCGGCGGTCGGGGTGATCTTGTCCAGCAGCGCCTGCGACTTCTCGGCGGTGGTGCGACCCCGCTCGAGCGCCTTGGCCTCCAGCTTCTCCGAGTAGCCCTTGCCCCGCTGGGCGGCTTCCAGGGTGACGTCCTTGAGCACCACATCGAAGCCGGCCTTGGCCGACACGTAGGCGATGCCGGCACCCATCATCCCGGCGCCGAGCACACCGATCTTGCGGATCGGGGTCTGCCCGATGCCCTCGGGCCGGCTTCCGCCGCCGTTGATGTGCTGCAGGTCGAAGAAGAACGCCTGGATCATGTTCTTGGCGACATTGCCGGTGACCAGCGAGACGAAGTAGCGGGTCTCGATACGGCTGGCGGTGTCGAAGTCCACCTGCGCACCCTCGACCGCGGCGGCCAGGATCGCCTTCGGCGCCGGCATGTTGGCGCCCTTGAGCTGCTTGCGCAGCAGAGCCGGGAACGACGGCAGGATCGCCGCCAGGGCCGGGCTGGACGGGGTGCCACCGGGCATCTTGTAACCCTTGGCGTCCCACGGCTGCACGCCGCCGTCCGGGTTGGCCTTGATCCACGCCTTGGCGGCGGGCACCAGCTCCTCGACGGTCGGCACGACCTCGTCGACCAGGCCGATTTCCTTGGCCTTGGCCGGCTTGAACCGGGTGCCCTGCGCGAGCACGTTCATGAAGGCGTTCTGGATGCCCAGCATGCGCACCGTGCGGGCGACGCCGCCACCGCCGGGCAGCAGGCCCAGGGTGACCTCGGGCAGACCGAGCTGGCTGCCCTTGACGTCCGCGGCGATCCGGTGGTGGCACGCCAGCGCGATCTCCAGGCCGCCGCCGAGCGCGGCGCCGTTGATGGCGGCCACGACGGGCTTGCCCAGGGTCTCCAGGGCCCGCAGGTCGGCCTTGATGCTCTCGCACTGCTCGAACACGGCCTCGGCGTCGTCGGGGCCGACGTGGATCATCGCCTTGAGGTCGCCACCGGCGAAGAAGGTCTTCTTCGCGCTGGTGAGCACCACACCGGTGACCGAATCCTTCTCCTCGATGAGCCGCTGCACCGCGTTGTGCATGGACTCGCGGTAGTGCTCGTTCATCACATTGGCCGACCCGGTCGGGTCATCCAGGGTCAGCGTGACGATGCCGTCCGCGTCCTTGTCCCACTTAATGGTGTTCTCTGCCATTTTTTCTCAAACCTCTCAGACGCGCTCGATGATGGTGGCCACGCCCATGCCGCCGCCGATGCACAGCGTGATCAGGGCACGCTTGGCACCGCGACGCTCGAGCTCGTCGACCATGGTTCCGGTGATCATGGCGCCGGTGGCGCCCAGCGGGTGGCCCATCGCGATGGCGCCACCGTTGACGTTGAGCTTCTCGTCGGGGATCTTGAGGTCCTTCTGGAACTTCAGCACCACCGATGCGAACGCCTCGTTGAGCTCGAACAGGTCGATGTCATCGACGGTCAGCCCGGCCCGGTCGAGGACCTTGACGGTGGCCGGGGTGGGGCCGGTGAGCATGATGGTGGCGTCGGCGCCGCTGGTGGCGGTGGCCACGATGCGGGCCCGCGGGGTCAGCCCCTGCGAGGCGCCGGCCTTCTCCGAACCGATCAGCAGCAGGGCTGCGCCGTCGACGATGCCCGAGCTGTTGCCGCCGGTGTGGACGTGGTTGATGGACTCGACCCAGTGGTACTTCTGCAGGGCCACGTCGTCGAAGCCGCCCATCGCACCGATGCCGTCGAAGGCGGTGCGCAGTTTGCCCAGGCCCTCCAGGGTGGTGTCGGGGCGCATGTGCTCGTCGTGGTCGAGGATCACCAGGCCGTTCTGGTCACGAACCGGGATGACGGACTTGGCGAAGTAGCCGCCCGACCAGGCGGCTGCCGCCCGCTGCTGGCTGCGCAGCGCGTAGTTGTCGACGTCCTCGCGGGAGAAGCCCTCGATGGTGGCGATCAAGTCGGCGCCGATGCCCTGCGGGGCGATGTAGTTGTCGTAGGTGAAGGGCACGTCGGAGAACATCGCGCCGCCGTCGGAGCCCATCGGGACCCGGCTCATCGACTCCACACCGCCGGCCAGCACCAGGTCGTCCCAGCCGGACCGCACCTTCTGGGCGGCGGTGTTGACGGCCTCCAGGCCCGAGGCGCAGAACCGGTTGAGCTGCACGCCACCGGTGGTGTCGGGCAGGCCGGCGGCCAGCACCGCGGTACGGGCGATGTCGCCACCCTGGTCACCCACCGGCGAGACGCATCCCAGGATGACGTCGCTGATCAGGGTCTCGTCCAGGTCGGGGTGGCGGCTGCGCAGCTCGTTGATCAGGCCGACAACCAGGCTGAGCGGCTTGACCTCGGTCAGTGCCCCGCCACGCTGCTTGCCGCGCGGGGTGCGAATGGCCTCGTAGATGAAGGCTTCTTCGGACATGGGAGATTCCTCTTCAGTATTGGTGTTCGATGCGGATCGACTGCGTTCCCCCGCAAGCGGGTGGTGCCCCCAGGTGGGAGCGTAGACCTCTGTTTCGCAGCCTAACAGGCTGGCCTATCAACCGGATGGTTGGTCCGTCTGGATCCTATGCCCGGCCGCTCTCTCGGCCTCGTCGCAGCCGCTTTAGGCTCGGGTTCCATGACGGCGCGGATGGTCTCACGGCTGGAGCCCTATGCCACCACGATCTTCGCCGAGATGTCGGCGCTGGCGGCACGGATCGGCGCGGTCAACCTCGGCCAGGGTTTCCCCGACGAGGACGGACCGCCCGCCATGCTCGAAGCCGCGCGGGCCGCGATCGCCGACGGCGTCAACCAGTACCCGCCCGGTCCCGGCATCCCGGCCCTGCGCCAAGCCATCGCCGGGCAGCGCGCCCGCCGATACGGGATCGATTACGACCCCGACACCGAGATTCTGGTGACCGTCGGCGCCACCGAGGCCATCGCCGCCGCAGTGCTCGGCCTGGTGGAGCCGGGCTCCGAGGTGGTGCTGCTCGAACCGTTCTACGACTCCTACTCACCCGTGGTCGCCATGGCCGGGGCACGCCGGGTCAGTGTGTCGCTGGTGCCCGACGGGCGCGGATTCGCGTTGGACGTTGACGCCTTGCGCCGCGCAGTGGGTCCCGCGACCCGGGCGCTGATCGTCAACTCACCACACAATCCGACCGGCACGGTCTACACCGACTCCGAGCTGGCCGAGATCGCCCGCATCGCGGTGGAAGCCGATCTGCTGGTGATCTCCGACGAGGTCTATGAGCATCTGGTCTTCTCCGGACGGACCCATCGCCCCCTGGCCGCCTTCGAGGGGATGGCCGAGCGCACCATCACCATCTCCAGCGCGGCGAAGATGTTCAACTGCACCGGCTGGAAGATCGGCTGGGCCTGCGGACCGGCGGAACTGCTCGCCGGAGTGCGGGCCGCCAAGCAGTACCTCAGCTATGTCGGCGGGGCGCCGTTTCAGCCGGCGGTGGCGCTGGCGCTGAACTCCGAGGACGCCTGGGTGGCGGCACTGCGCGCGACCATGCAGGCCCGCCGGGACCGGCTGGCCGACGGCCTGCGGGGCATCGGATTCGAGGTGCACGACAGCTTCGGCACCTATTTTCTCTGCGCCGATCCGCGGCCGCTGGGCTACGACGACAGCACGGCGTTCTGCGCCGAACTTCCCCACCGGGCCGGGGTGGCCGCGATCCCGCTGTCGGCGTTCTGCGTGCCCGGTTCGGAAGCGAGCGCTCCGGATGTCTGGAATCACATGGTGCGGTTCACCTTCGTCAAGCGGGAGGACACCCTCCACGAGGCGATCCGGCGGCTGGAGGTACTGCGCGACGGGCCGGCTACGGCTCGGTAGCGGTGTTGTCGCCCATGATGCGCTGACGCAGCTGTTCGGTGGCGATGCTCAGCACCAGCTTGCTGGCGCGCCGGACGATGAACTCCGGGATCGGCCCGGACGGTTCGACGGTGATGTCGAAACGCACCCGGGTGCTGTCGGGACCTTCCCGGGTCAGGGTGTATTCGACATGCTGGGCACGCTGCTGCGATGTCGCCTGCGCATCCCAGACCATCCAGTCCGGACCCCAGTGGTATTCCAGGATCTCCTTGTCCACCAGGCCAAGGATCTTGATGGTGGCCAGCACGTGATGAGGACGGCCGTCCTCATACTTGTCGAGGATTTCGATCCGCTTGTGCACCGGCGACCACGACGCCAACTCGGACACATCAGCGAGCGCGTCGAGGATTGTCTCCGGCGGCGCGTCAATCACAATTTCCCGCGATGCTCGAACAGCCACTGGACCGAGCCTAACGCCGCGTCCTGCCGGCGGCAGGATTTGGCGTCAGCGGCCCTTCTTGAGCTTGAGCACCTGGGTGCGCAGGCCGTCGGTCGCGGTCTTCATGCCGCCCTTGAGAGCGTTCTTGAGCAGGAAACCGGGGAGCGGGATCGAGGGGTCGACGGCCATGTCGAATCGGACCTTGGTCTTATCGCCCTGCGGCGTCAACGTGTACTTGGCCTCCTGCGACTTGAGTTGGCCGGCCGACACCAGGGTCCAGCCGACACTGTCGTCGGTCCAGGCGTATTCGACGACCTGCTCATCGGTCAGGCCCGCCGCCTTGATCTTCATCCGCACCCGACGCGGACGGCCGTCGTCGTAGGTGTCGAGCACCTCGGCACTCTGGTACTGCGGCGACCAGGACGGAACAGATTCGACGTCGGCGAGGACATCGAAGATCTCCTCCGCGCTCGCTTCGATGACCACCTCGCGGGAATCCTTGACTGCCATGGCTGGCACCCTAGCCAGGCGCGCGGTGCTGCGCGGGTATTTGGGCCGTCCGAGAGTCGCCCCGTCGCCGGGTGGCGGTGGCACCATGGACATCATGCATGTGACCGTCCGGATCGCCGCACCCCTGCTGGCCGCCGTGGCACTGAGCGCCGCGCCGGCCGCTCACGCCGACGACGCGAGCTACCTGGCGCGGGTCAACGCCGCCCCGGTGGCGATCCCGGTCACCGACCACGTCAAAGTGACCTCGGGGCACTACATCTGCGCCCAATTGCGGATGTATGGCCACACCGGCACGTACCGCTCCGGCATCTCCCCGGGCGATCTGGTGCGCCAGCTGACCAACACCTTCTACTACAGCCCCGAAGCCGCCGACGTTCAGATTCAGGCGGCGCAGGCCGAGATCTGCCCGGAGACGTTGCGACCCTGAGCCCGCGGTTGTTAAGGCTGAAATCGGGAGTCCGGCAACACCGCAACTGGTAACGTCCGCCCCCATGACATCCACAGTGAGTCGGTTCGCGCGCGCCGCGAGCCTTGCAGCAGTTGGGGCGGGCCTGGTGGCCGCAGGCGCCGGCGTCGCCGCCGCAGACGACCCGAACGCGGTTCCGGAACCGATTCTGACCACCCAGTGCTCAGTGGACCAGTTGTTGGCCGCGACCAAGGTCGTCGACCCGCCGGCCTACGACGAGTTCGTGACGAAGTTCAATCAAGAGCCCCAGGTGCTGAAGGACCAGATCGTCTTGCGGCTGAAGAATCTGCTGGCCAAAGACCCCGCCGGCCGACAGACCGAGGTCGATCAGCTCGCCGTGGTCTTCCCGTACTACGCGGCGCTGTTCCGTGCCCAGGAATCGGCCGCTCCGGAGATCGCCGAGCAGTGCAGCACCTTCCCGGCCGAAGACCCCTCGGTGTGGGCCCCTGCCGTCGAAGCCACTCCCACCCCGGCTCCTGAGGCGCCCAGCAGCACGGAGCCCACTGCCACGTAATGGCTGGGCAATCGCCCACCCATTGACGCTGAGGCCAGCTCACCCAACCTTTTCGGCGAGGGAGGTGCATGGGCCATGCTGTGCTGCCTCGTCGCCGGTTCTGTGATGGCGCTCGTGTTCCGGATCCGGTTGTGGCTGACGCGTCGTCGGCCGGGATCGCTGGACCAGTTCGCCCCACCGGCACGCCGATCTGCGACCGGTGAGGCCGTGCCGCCGCGTACGCCGGCGACCCCGCGAGCGCCGAGCGGACACGGCCAGCGAGCCTTGTCCGCGATCGCCGCCGGAATGCTCTCGTATCTCGCGGTCATCGCCGGTCTGCTGTCCACCGGTCTGGCGCACAGCACGGCCGACACCACGACGTGGGCAGTGCGCACGACGCTGTGGCTTACAGCGGCGGCCGCGTTGTGTGCCCTGGCGTGGCGGCAGAGCCTGGGCCGGCGGGCCCGTGCGATCACCGTCCGGGAGCGGGTGGGTGGTGCGCTGGCCGGCATCGGGGTGGCGTGGTTTGTGCTCGGCGTGGTGGACATGCATCTGTTCGGTGCTTTCGCCCTGGGGGCGCACAGCGCTCACGGCGCCATGACGGCCCACCATATCTCCACCTGGTGGGATGTCGTCTTCCACAGCAGCGGCGCAGCGCTCGCGGTCGCCGGCTGGCTGACGCTGCCGGTGCGCCCACTCGACGAGGACAACGAACCAGGCGAACTGGAGCTCACGTTTGCCACCAGTGCGGCGCAATTACAAGGGAGCGTGCCATGAGTTCGACCCCCACGGTCGCCATCAACACCACCGTCACCGAATCCACCGTCGAAGATCTGGCGGTACTGCGCTACCTGCTCGACCTGACGCTGCAACCGCTGGACCGGTTCGACGGCTTCACCGTCACCGAGCAATTTCTGTTGGGCGCGTTGCGTTATCAACTCAACAATGTCGGGTGGGCGCTGTCGTTGGCCCAACGGACCCGCACCCCGGCCTTCACCGGCTACCTTGCCGAGGCACAGCGCAACGCCATCCACAAGATGCGCGATCGCCGGGTGTGGCGCTATTGGGCCTACGAGCAACTGGCCGGATACGGCCGCTGGGACCCGGACCCGATCGCGCACGACAACGTCATGTACTCCGGCTACCTCGCCGTCATGATCGGGCTCTACGAATCACTCAACAACGACCGCAGTTTCAGCGATCCCGGCGGACTGGAGCTGCGGTGGAGTAAACGACGCAGCTACCCTTACGATTTCGGATCGCTGTGCGAAGCGATGGTGCGCAACATGCGCAAGCGGCCCCACTGCCCGCAGTACCCGTGTGAGCCGCACCTGATCTATCCGCTGTGCAACACGTTCGCGCTCAACGGCTTGCTCATGCATGACCGACTGCATGGCACCGACTGGTCTTGCGACCTCATCGATGCAGTCCGCACCAGCTACACCAGAGACGGCTGGATCCGCCCGGACGGCCGGTTCGTGGTCGCTCGCACGGCATTCGGAATGGCCCTGCCGGGCCTGATCACCGGCAACGACGCCTGGATCGCCTACTGGCTGCACAGCCTGATGCCCGACATCGCTCGCCAAACCTGGGACACGGTGAGCACCAAGCTGCTCGCGATCGGCACCGACGGCCAGATCCTCATCAAAGGCAAGGCCGAACAACTGATCGACGTCGGGAACTACAAGATGGGCAGCAGCGGCGGCGGCCCGACCCACGGAATGCTGGCCAACGCCGCAACCGAGTTCGGCGACCACGACATCGCCACCGCGGTGAACAACTCAGTGCAGCAGCGCTATCCACTGATCTATCAGCACGGCGCGGCCCGCCACAGCAATCTGTCGGTGTTGGCCAACACCTACCTGGCGCTGGCCCGATTCGGTGGGCCACAACGCATGAGCGAGTTGATCAGCCAAGACCGTGCCGAGCACTGGCGCAGGGGGCCCGTCCTGGCGCAGGCGGCCTACCCGGATGTTCTCGTGGCACGCGCGGTCAGCGACGGGTCCGCACTCGACCTCGTTCTGCGTCCCGGGGACGGTCCGGTGACGGCCACACTCGGGATCGGCAACCTCACCCCGGAGGCCGAATACGTGGTCACCGGAGGCTGCACCGCAACGCTTCGCGCCGACGCCGGTGGCGCCGCACACCTGACGGTTCCGTTGCGTGATCGCACCGAGCTGCGCATCGCCCCGAACCGGCCACCGCAGTAGGTGGTTGACAATCCCGACATCACCGAAAACACTCGGTTCCCGTGGCCGATGACGCAACGGAAACCGATGCCCGCACCAATGCCGACGCGGCGGCCTCTTTCGGCCCGCATTCGGTGTCCTGGCGGGTGTTGACCGCCCCGGCGACCGCTTTGATGATCGCTCAGATCACCAATCTGCTCGAGATTCCGCACCTGGATTTTCAGGCCGCGCTGTTCGACCATGACCCGCTGTTCCCCACCAATAAGAAGCGGCAACGGGGCAGCCGCGGAGCGGGCCGGCGCAAGGACGGTCATTTCCACGACCGGTTGCGGCGAACCCTGTCCGTTCCACTGCCCATGGTGTTCGGCGACAACGAGGCAGCCTGGAGCTGCGCCACAAGGCTTTTCAACTATCACCGGCCCATGACTGGTGTCGGCGCCGACGGCCGGACGCCGTATTCGGCAACGTCGCCCGAGTCGATGCTGTTCGCCGCGGTCACGATCTCGCATGCGGCGCTGATCGCCTACGAGCGCTTCGCGTTCGACGGCCGCCGGCCTCCGCGCCGACTCGATCAATCCGAGCGCGACCAGTACTTCGCCGAGATGTCGCAGATCGCGGTCATGATGGGCGTGCCCGCCGAGGATGTGCCGATGAGCGCTACGGAGGTCGATCAGTACTACCGCTCGATATCGGCGAAGTTCGGGACCCGGCCCGGCTGGGAATCCGCCCGGCTGCGCACCGCCGCGGCCCTGCTGTTGCCCGACTCCTGGTCCGACGTGGTGGCCACCACCAACGATGTGCTGCTGGTGCTGTCGACCCTGGTCTCCTATGCGGCCCTGCCGAAGCCGTCGCGTCGGCTGCATCGCCTGTCGGCGATCACCGACCCGGCACTGTCACTGACCCGGCTGGCCACCCTGCCCCTGTTCGCGCTGCTGCAGGTCCCGGCGGTCGAGCGAGCGGTGCTGCGTTGGTATTTGGGCGAAGCCGACCGAGCCGTGCTGGTTGAGGCCCGGCGCCAGATCCAGTCGGCATCCGCCGAGTCCCTGCGAGCGGTGAGCTGAGGTCTAGGAGCGGCCCCCGAACCCGGCACCCGGCCCGCCCTTGGCGTCCACGTCATCGAGGATCGCCTCGAACAGCACGATCCCGGGACCGGGCTGGGTGAGCGGACCGGTGGGGACGGCGCCGTCGCGGACCATCCCGACGAGTAAGTCGTCGACGGTGACCGGCGCCCCGTCATCACCGGGCAACCACCACTCCTCGTCCCCGGGATCCACGCCTGTAGGTCCGATGTCGAAACAGTTCAGTCCGGTGCCCCGGCCAAGCTTGCAGGCGTGCCGCACCGCCCCATGCTCCGTGGGGGGCTCTGGGCTCTCGGCCTCGGCGGCCGGCGGTTCGGCGGGCTCGGGGGGCGCAGGGGGCGCAGGAGGCTCGGCGGAGCCGATGCCGAAGATGCCGAAGCCTTCGTAGTCGGCGATGGAGGCCACCTTCGCCGGATCGAATTCGATCACCGCATAGTCGAGGCCCTCGTCGGCGGCCACGACGGAGCCCACGGGACCGTGGTCTTCAGCACCCTCGACCAACACCGACGAACCCGGCCCGCCGCAGTGCGCCGCGGTGAAGCCGACCAGGCTGCCGGCACCGTCGCGGCCGATGGTGGTCAGCGTGCACAACGCGTCGTCATGCAACACGATCGCCGCGCCACCGCCGAGCAGGATCTTGTCCTCCACCGCGGAGGCGTTCGGCAGCCCGGCAGCAGCGATCACGGCTACGGCGCCGATCGCCGACACTCGCCGAGCCAAGTCAGGGTGCACAGCGGCTTAGTTTATGGGGCCGCTCCGGTGGTGCCCGGCATTCCTGGGGCCGCTTCGGCTTGTGCCGAACTGTCCCCGAAACGCTGCCGACCGCGTACCGTCAGAGGTGAGCCATTTCATCGTCGGTGATGGTCCCCCCTGTTTCTCGCCGGGCGACCCCACGGGCAATTGTGATTCCTCCGCCTAGCCGCAACCGCAGCCAGACGAATCCGAACGTGGGCGTAAGCGCCGGGGATTGTGAGATATGTTGCGCAACATAGTGAAACCGGGGCCTAACTGCTGCCAACATTCGGCGCAGCTGCGATGATCACCTCGATGGGAAGCACGCGCCAGGCCCGCCCGGTCCGCGTCGCGGTGGCTCGCAAGCTCGGCCAGGATATCGACGGCGCGTGGTGGCCGCGCGTAGATCGCATCACCAATGAGCTTCCAGACCTTGTCTCGGTCCTGACACCTCTGCTCGGCGACATCACCGCCATCACCGTGAACTGGTCACCGCTGCAGCGACCACCGGACCTCAACTGGCCGGGCTGGGAGAGCAAACCCCAACACGTGATGACGATCGGCGGCGAACAGGCCCGCGTGAATCTGCTCGTCATCTCATACGCGACCCGCACCGCTCTGGCCTTGATGGTCATGCGCTGTGCTGCGAATCTGCCCATCGAGGTCGCAGATCGCGACAAGCCCGTGTGCCTGACCGCAGGCTCGGTTCTGCGGTGCGCGCGTCGGCAACAGGCGGCTGCTTGCGCGGGCTGACGCCGGCGGTCGTCTGCGGGGAGTTGGAGCGTAAAGGGATAGGTCTGGGCAGTGCCCAGCCTGAATTAGCTTCTGAAGTGGCCAGGGCCGGGATCGAACCGGCGACCTTCCGCTTTTCAGGCGGACGAGATAGCCACTGACCTGCGGTTTATCTGATTGTGTGCGTCGTATGCGCCGCATTGAGCTGTGCTGACGCATCAGGTCTGTCCGACGAGCGGACATGAACCGGACACGGTGCTCGCACTCCCGACCAGGGATTCCCCGACGGCCCGTCACTTCGTGATGCGCGCCGCGGGCTCCCGGGGAGCAGGTACCGGATGCCCAGAATCACCGGATCGACCGGCGGGCACGATACCCACGGCGGCGCAGCGGTCCACCGTTTGGCCAGCCACCACCCGAACGGCCAGCCGGAACACGGCCGGAGCCGCGGACGCCGGGAGGCCGCGAGCTCCCGAGGCCGCCAGGCCGCAGGGCGCGACAGCCGGCCGGGAGGCGGTAGCGGCGGAGGTCGTGTTCCGGCTGGGACTCCCGGGCTTGTTATATGTCCCAAAAGTGTCCGCGACGACGCCGAGTCCGGTGATGACGCGGTCTGGTCGGTCGTAGATGCGCTGCGGCTGCGGTTCCCGAGCCCCGAGATGGTCGCTTCCGCAGCGGGCCTCTTCGAGCCGGCGGCGCCGTGGGCACGCGGCAGCGACCGACTCGGCGTAGAACCGGAATCCGGGCGGATTCGGATCACGGTCGGCCCGGGCGTAGTCCGCCTGAGCTGGGCCAATCCGGTCCGCGCCGAAAGAGCAGCCGAACACGAGGTGGATCGGCACCGGTTCGACGTGGCGGTCGAGGAAGACCGCATCAAATCCGGCCGGAATGAAGTTGACCCGCCTGGCCGGTCGATCACTGAATGGTCCCGGAAGTCGCGTGCTGCGATGTGTCGCACCTTCGCCGAACTGGACTACACGCCGCTGGTGGAGTCCGGGCGGGTACCGGCGATGATCACCCTGACCTATCCCGGCGACTGGGAAGTCGTCGCCCCCGACGGGGCCAGCGTGAAGCGGCACATGATCCTGTGGCGCAAGCGCTTTCAACGTGAGTACGGCGAGCCGGCCCGCTACATCTGGAAGCTGGAATTTCAGCGGCGCGGCGCACCACACATCCACCTGTGGATGACACCGCCGATGCGGCCGGGCCGCTCGGGCCGCGGCTTCGCTCAGTGGCTCTCGGAAGTGTGGGCGCAGGTCGTCGACCATCCCGCCCCAGAGGAAAAGGCCCGCCATCGGCTCGCCGGCACCGCCATCGACGTACGCAACGGTCTGAAAGCCTGCGACCCCAAACGCCTGGCGATCTACTTCACCAAGCACTCGTCACCAAACCTGGACGGCGACAAGGAATATCAACACATCGTTCCCGAACTATGGCGGCGGCCTGGACGTGGCCCCGGCCGGTTCTGGGGCGTCTACGGGCTCAAGAAGGCCACCGCCGTCGTCGAGGTCACGCAGGATGCGTACCTGACTGCACGCCGAATCGTCCGGCGCTGGTCGCGCAGCCAGGCGGTTTACGGCAACTCGACCGACCGCTTCCCCACCGACATCGTTCCGCGAGTGGCCGTCCGCCTGGTCCCCCGGATCGACCGGGATACCGGTGCCGTGAAGCATCGACGTGTGCGGCGACGACGGACGCTCTGCAACCAAGGCGGCTTGGCCGGCGGCTACGCCCTGGTCAACGACGGACCAGGTTTCGCTGCCCAACTGGCCCGTGCAATATCCTGAATCCATCCCGCACACCACCGTTGGCGTGCGTTCAACCTGCGCCATTACCCGGAAGGTCTGGATTACGGCGGTGGCGGGGTTGCCACCGGGGTCGAACACCGAGAGGTCTCGTGACTCGGAGCGGACGCACTGTCTCGGCTGTGGGGTATAGTGAAGTCAATCGTTCGGCCCGCACCGAGACCATGTCTCGGGAGTGGGCCGGATTTCTTTTCGCTATCGTTTCTCCATGCCGGTCCAGCCGATCAAGCCCTGGCTGTCGATCACCGATCAGATCGCCAAGTTGACGCTTCGCGGCATGAATGTCGCTGACGACGCATCGGCGGCTCACTGGTTATCAGCGGTCGGCTACTACCGGCTGAGCGGGTACTGGTACCCCTTCCGAGAGCTCGACACGACTGGTCAGTCCCGCCGGCTCAGCACCTTCGTGGACGGCACGACATTCGGAGAAGTCGTCGGCCTCTACGAGTTCGATCGCCATCTGAAGACGCAAGTCCAAAGCGGATTGGAACGCATCGAAGTCGCGCTGCGGAGCCAGATCGGACACCAACTGGGCGCAATCGACCCAATGGCGCACACCGATGCCCGGCATTTCCGGCCGACCTTCGATCACGCCACTTGGCACCGGACCGCGCAACGACGCGTGGACCGCGCCCGCGGGCGCGACGAGTTCGTCGATCACCACGATGCCGTCTACGGTGGGCAACTGCCGATCTGGGTGCTGACGGACGTGTTGGACTTCTCCGACCTCTCGAAGCTGTACGCGGGCCTGAAATCCATCGACCAGAAAGCCATCGGCGACTGGTTCGGAGTAAGTCCGCACCCGTCGGCGTCTAAGAGCCAGCGCCGCCGCTGGCGCGATAACCACCCGCTGGTGAACTGGCTGGAGCACATGTCCATCGTCCGCAACATCTGTGCTCATCACGGCCGACTGTGGAATCGCCGCCTCACCCCGATCGGTACATCCTCGCGGGTGCGCCACCTGACCGACTTCGATGCACTCCCGATCGACCAGGTGCAGATCGAGCGCGTGTACGGGACGATTTGCGTCATCACCGTCTTACTGGAAGCGATCTCACCAGGGAGCCAATGGCGCACGGGCGTGGATGAATTGGTGACCACCTCGTTCGCCGATTTCCAGCTGCGTAACCCCGGCGAAATGGAATACACGGCGCGCGGCACTTGACCCCGACTGCCGCCAGCGGTGCAGACGCAACTCAAGCGGCGTGCCACCCGAACAGCGCATGATAGAGCACTGCGCGTTCAGGCGGCGGTGGCTCTGTCTCACCCGGCTGCGCCTGGACGCACCCGAGAAGAGGACTCGGCGCCGACGCCGTCTTCGGCTTGTTCCGCACGATCAGCTTGGTGAACGCCTCCACGAGCGCGAGACCGGCGCCCATAAGTGTGAAGCCGGCGGTTGCGAGGTCCGTGACCACCGCCGGCGCTCCGAACACTTCGGCGGGATCAGCGCGCCATACACCGAGCGAATCGTAATGGTCCTGCGTCATCCGGCCGTCAGCTCCAGGTAGGAGTTCGGGCATGAGATCCAGGTTCAAGGCGATGTTCACCGAGTTGCCGTAGCTGCGTCCGGGGTGCTGGTCGACGGGCAGGATGCCGTCGTGGATGTGGTTGCGGAGCACCTTACATACACCTGCATACACGTGGAGTCGTTTCACGTCGGCCATGGCGGTGGCGTCAGCGTCGTACTGTTTCTCCAGGTGGTCGTTGACGTAACCAGCCCCATCCAGCGAGAAGCGGAACTTCTTCGGGTCACGAGTGGGGTCGACCAGCAGCGGATACCGCCGACCATAGATGTCGAACGCCGCCGCGAGATAGAGAAGCTGGCGGTCGAACGCCTCGGCTGCCGTTTCGATCACGTCGGCTTGGCGCTTGCCGTTCATCGGGTTGGAGAGTGCCGCGACCATGTGGTCGAAGGCCCGAGCTGCACGAGCCAGCCGGACCCGGATCGACTTAAGTGCGGCAACGGTTTCGGCGTCCCCACCCCCTCGCCTACGGGTCTGAGCGCCAGTGCCACCGCGAACGCCCAGCCCGTCACCAGCGGGAACTCCGCCACCGGCCTGAACACGTCGACGGATGTGAGCGGCCGGGCCGGCGAGCCGCGCGGTCCCTTCTCCGTGGGACCGGAGACCAAGACCAGCGGTGCCACGGGTACCGGTACCAGCGCCACGTCGCCCGCTCACGCCACCGGCACCCGGCCGATGGGCGGCGGCATGCCGATGATGCCGATGGGTGGCATGGGCGGCGCCGGCGGCGGTGGTGGAAAGGACCGGGAGCAGGCGCAGACCACGTCGGCGGCGGGCAGCGCGGAGAGCGACCTGCTTCATGGACGGCACACGGTCGCGGAAGCAGTGCCCGGCGGCACCATCGCGCAGAAGGATCATCCGCGGCGGCGGGGCGAGGAAGCGGCGTAGCCCGTCACGGGAACGTACCACCTGTACACCCCACCGCTTCCGACACGACGCAGCGGGTAACGACTCCGCCCGCGAGCTGCTCGTTTACGGTTACCTGGAATATGTTCTCTACCAGGAGTTGACGCGTGTCCAGGTTGTCCGATCTGATCCGCCAGGCTAAGGCTGCGGACTCCCAGCTGGGTGCTGACCTGGAACGGGAGTTCCGAGCCCTCACGAAGCGTCGCTCCTTCGGACTCGTCTTCGAACGGCATCAGCCGGAAGCCGTGGAGTTGGCGGGCCGACCCGTCCGCAAGGGCGACAAGGTGCACATCCTCCCGCCGCGAGGCAGCCGAACCCGCGGCGACCAGCGGCTGTGGACGGTCACAGGGTTCGAAGGCCGGGGAGAGAACCGGACAGCGAAGCTCGTGGAGGCAGTGCAGGGAGACGAACCCGAGTCCAGCACCGTGCTGGTCGCTGACCTCGTCGTGGTCGCCGAGTTCCGGGACCACATCTACCCCGGCCTGATCGAAACCGGTCGAGTCGAACGCGGCGGGGACAAGCCCTTCCACACGGTCATCAACGCCGAGAACTTCCACGCCCTGGAGATGCTGACCTACACGCACCAGCACGCGATCGACGCCATCTACATCGATCCGCCGTACAACAGCGGGGCGAAGGACTGGAAGTACAACAACGACTACGTCGAATCCGACGACGACTACCGGCACTCGAAGTGGTTGGCGATGATGGAGCGCCGGCTTCTGATCGCCCGCGAACTGCTCAACCCCGCAGGATCAGTGCTCATCGTGACAATCGACGAGAAGGAGTACCTGCGCCTGGGGCTACTGCTGGAACAGCTATTCCAAGACGGGACCATCCAGATGGTCTCCAGCATCGTGAACCCGAAGGGCGCAGTCCGATTCAACGAGTTGACGAGAACGAACGAGTACATCTTCATGGTGATGCTCGGACGGCCGACGCTCACACCGGAGAGCTCTGGCGAATCCGAAGCCGTTAGGTGGGCGAGTCTCCGAAGATTCGAGGCGTCGTCACGTAGGAACGGTCCGCAGTCGCGCCCCGATCAGTTCTATCCGATCTACATTGGAAGCGCCTCCGGGCGAATCGAATACATTGGCGACTCGATCCCTGTAGGGGTACCCCGCGAATCGGTTCCTGACATCGACGGATGTACAACCCACTGGCCCCTCAAGCCTGATGGCGAGGAAATGATCTGGGGGCTCACGCCAGCAACCTTGCGACGGCGCCTCGACGCAGGATACGTCCGCGTGTCAACGACTCGTCGTGGGTCGACGATGTACTACCTGACCAGCGGTCAGATCAAGGCGATTGAAGATGGCAATCTCATCGTGACCGGGCGTGACAAGAGCGGAGCCGTCACCGTCGAGTCGCCGACAGGAAAACTGCGACTACCGACTACCCAGTGGGCGCGTGATTCTCACAACGCTCAGTCGAGTGGGACCGGCATCTTGTCAGCCCTGCTCCCCGGAAGAGCTTTCCCGTACCCTAAATCGCTTTATGCGGTCGAGGACTGCCTGCGACTCTTTATCGGATCGAACCCCCGGGCGACAGTCCTGGACTTCTTCGCCGGCTCGGGCACCACCGCGCACGCGGTGATGAGGCTGAACAAGCAGGACGGCGGCCGCCGGCAGTGCATCTCGGTCACCAACAACGAAGTGTCAGCCGAAGAACAGACCCGCCTGCGCACGCAAGGGCTTCGTCCCGGCGATCCCGAGTGGGAGTCGGCCGGAATCTGCGACTACATCACCAAGCCGCGAATCACCGCCGCGATCACAGGCAAGACTCCCGACGGCGAGCCGGTCAGGGGCGAGTACAGGTTCAACGACGAATTCCCGATGTCAGACGGCCTCGAGGAGAACGCGGCGTTCTTCACCCTGACCTACGAGGGGCCGCTGTCGGTGGCTCACCACCGCGCCTTCGCGAGGGTCGCGCCGATGCTCTGGCTGCGCGCCGGGGCACGAGGACCGATCATCACTGAGATCGGCGACAAGGGCTGGGACCTCACGGACGTGTACGGCGTACTCGACGACCTCGACACCGCGGCCCGCTTCGTCACCGAGGTGAAGAAGACGCCGGGTGTGGCGATGGTGTACATCGTCACCGACGACGACCTCGCCTTCCAGATGGTGTGCCGAGAACTCCCCAAGGGCGTGCGACCGGTCCAGCTCTACGAGTCGTACTTGCGGAACTTCGAGATCAACTCTGGGAGGTTCGCCTGATGGAGTACACGCTCAAGGACTACCAGGTCGGTGCGGTTGCGGGTGTGCTCGACAACCTCACCCAGGCGCGCACCCTCTACAAGCAGTTCGGCTCCAAGTCCCGGTTCGCGCTGTCGGCCGTGACCGGCGCCGGCAAGACCGTCATGGCTGCCGCCGTCATCGAGGCGCTGTTCTTCGGCAGCGACGAGTTCGACTTCGCCGCAGACCCCGGGGCGGTGGTGCTCTGGTTCAGCGACGACCCCAGCCTGAACGAGCAGTCGCGGCGGCGGATCCAAGCCGCCGGTGGCGAGCAACTCGACTCGCGACTGCGGATCATCGAGTCCACGTTCAACGAGCCGAAGCTGCGCCCCGGGAACGTCTACTTCCTCAACGCGCAGAAGCTCAGCAAGGGCAACCGGCTCGTGCGCGGTGACCGCAACGGCGACACCGACGAGATCGCACTGGTGCCGCGCCCCGACGAGGTGCAGAGCAACATCTACGACGTCATCGCCGAGACGATCGCCGATGAGCGGCTCACGCTGTACTTCGTCCAGGACGAGGCGCACCGCGGATGGAACAACTCTTCCGGCGACCGCACGACCATCGTGCAGCGTCTGGTCAACGGACACGGAACCACACCGCCGATGCCGATCGTCTGGGGCATCTCCGCGACGACGCAGAACTTCGAGGACGCGTTCAAGGACTCCCCGCAGGGGCGGGTGGCACTGCCGGCGGTAGAGGTGGACTCCGCTCTGGTGCAGGCCTCGGGACTGCTCAAGGACGACATCGTCCTGTCGATCCCCAGCGAGTCGCGCACTTTCGACACCGTGCTGCTCAAGCGTGCCGTGCGGAAGGTGATCGCCAGCACCAAGGCGTGGGCTCAGTACGCGAAGGAACAAGGAGAGACGGACCCCGTCGTGCCGCTACTGGTGGTGCAGGTGCGAGACGGGGATACCGCCGCGACCCAGACCGCGGTCGCGCGGGCTGTGGAAGCGGTCTTCGAGGAGTGGACGGACCTGCCGACGGCCTCGTTCGCGAACGTCTTCGGCGAGCACCAGGACCTGTCCGTGAACCAGGTGCCCGTCCCCTATGTGGCACCGGAGACCGTGCAGGAGCAGACGTGGATCCGCGTGCTGTTCGCGAAGACGGCGATCAGCACCGGCTGGGATTGCCCCCGCGCGGAGGTGCTCGTTTCTTTCCGGCCTGCGGTCGATCCCACCCACATCACACAGCTGCTCGGCCGCATGGTGCGTACTCCGCTGGCGCGCCGGATCCCCGGCAACCAGGTGTTGAACTCCGTGGAGTGCCTGCTGCCGTTCTTCGACCGGAAGACGGCGACCGCGGTCGCGGAGGAGCTGATGCGCGGCGCCACCGGCGGCGGTGACGGTGACTCCGGCGGTGGCCCGGGCCGGCGCGTGCTGTTCGACCCAGTGACGCTCCTACCCAACCCGGAGGTGCCCGAGGAGGTCTGGGAACGCTTCGACATGCTGCCGGCGCAGACGATCCCGAAGCGTGCCGCGAAGCCCATCAAGCGGCTCACCGCGATCGCCAAGGCACTCTCCGACGACGACCTGATCACCGACGCCGGGAAGCAAGCGCACGCACACCTGCACTCCGTCCTCGACGGGCGACGGGTGCAGTACAAGGACAAGATCGACGCGGCGGTCAAGGACGTCATGACGATGGAGGGCGAGGAGCTGCGCGGCAAGCTGCACAGCAACACCGCCATCTCCCGTAAGGCCTTCACCGACACCGCCGACCACCGTGCCATTCAGGACGCATACCGGGCCGCCGGCCGGATCTTCAGCGCCGACCTCGCGCGGACCTACGTCGGGCACCTTGCCGGCGACGACGCCGACGATGACGAGCTCCGCGACGCGACCGTCCAACTCGCAGCGCTGGCACTCGTTCCCGAGGTCGCAGAAGACATCGACGACGAAGCGAACAAGCTCGCCGCCGACTGGCTGCAACAGACGCGGGTGCAGCGCAAAGGACTGACCGACGAGCGGCAGGCCGTCTACGACGAGCTGGAGTCGATGACCACCCAGCCGCAACCGATTCTGCTCACCCAGCCTCGGACCGGGCAGGCCGACACCAAGGTGCGCGGCGCCGCCGGCAACGAGTCCGACCTCCCGACGCAGAAGCACCACTTGCTCTGCGACGAGAACGGTGACGTGCCGGCGAACCTCAACGACTGGGAGACGCTGGTCCTACAGCAGGAGATGAAGGCCGCCGGCTTCGTCGCGTGGTGGCGTAACCCGTCGCGCACCGCGCAGGACTCGTTGGCGATCGCCTACCGTGACCCGTCGAGCGGCGCGTTCAAGGCGCTGCGGCCGGACTTCCTGTTCTTCTCCCGCCGCGCTGACGGGACGATCGCCGCGAACATCGTGGACCCTCACGGGCACCACATGTCGGACGCCATGCCGAAGCTGCGCGGCCTCGCTGACTTCGCGGAGACGTTCGGCTCCGAGTACGGACGCATCGAGGCGGTCGCGAAGGTCGGCGACACGCTACGGGTGCTGGACCTGACGAAGGAGTCGGTACGCAAGGCTGTGCGGGCCGGAACGGACGCGAAGGCGCTGTACGAGTCGGACGCCGCGGTGGACTACTGACCAGAACGCACCATGGCCCGCCGCGCTGACTCCGACGAGCACTACACCCTCGACTTGTGCGACGAGGTGCTCGGCGTGCCCGGCATCCGTCAGGCGCGGTTCGACTGGCTACGCGGAGACCCCACGCCCCGACTGCCCCGCGGGATGACACTCCCCGTCGACGGGTACTGGCCGGACCTTGGGCTCGTCGTCGAGTTCCAGGAGGAGCAGCACACGCAGCCGTCCCCGTTCTTCGACCGCCGGCACACGGTCTCGGGGATGGGTCGCGGTGAGCAGCGCCGCCGCTACGACGACCGCAAGCGCACCCTCATTCCCCAGCACGGGTTGCGGCTGGTGGTGATCGAGAAGGCGGCGTTCGTGCTGAAGTCGCGGAAGATCGACCGTGACCGTGCGCGCGACCTCCAGGTTGTGCGTCGGCACCTGGCGTAGTCGGATGCATCTCCCGGTGTCGCAACGGATGCAGTGGCACCGGAGGAGACCTCGCGGTGCATGCGGGTTTCGTCCTACGGTCGCGGCATGGAACCAGGCCATGACGACCAGTTGCTCACCATCCCCGAGGCAATCAGCGCGCTCAGGATCAGCCGAACCCACTTCTTCCGCCTGAAGCGCCGCGGAGAGATCGTCGGGATCCAGCTCGGCCATCGCACCCTGATCCCCAGCCGCGAGATCACCAGGCTGATCGACGAGCGGTACCGGCCACCGGCACCCGACGGGAGCTAGCTACTCCATCGCCGCGGCCTGCACCGCGGGGTCGGCCGCGATCGCAGCTGCCAGCTCAGCGGCGGTCATCTCGTATGCCGCGGCGAGGGGAAGGAGTTCAGTGACCCTTGCCGGCCGCTCTCCGCGCTCGGTCCTGCTCAATACCGCCTTGGAGATCCTGCTCGCCTCGGCGGCCTGATCGAGCGTCAGTCCGGCCCGTTCACGTACGCGGCGTAGCACTGCACCGGCGGCAACGTCGGCCGTCGTGACTCGTTTCGGTGTCCATTGCTGTTCGTCGTCACCCACACAGCCATGCTTCAGGAGTGGGTGGCCTCGTGGTTGGGGGCGCGCCGGGCGCACATGAATCAGCGATGACGCGTTCGTCGGGCGCGAACAGTCGACCCGCGAGCAAACATCCCCCAACCCGCTACGTTGCCTGGATACGCTGCAGAAGCGGGAAGTGACGAGGCGGATGCCTGTGCTGCGGACGTGAAACCGCCGCGGCCCGGTTCGGATACCTGCTGACAGGTGCCCCGATAGGCGAGGAACTTGTTCTCGTTGACGTAGCCGTTCGCCGCGGCGGCGTTGGCGCACGAGTACTCGTTCGCCGAAGCCGTGCCCGCGTTCACGATCGGCAGTGCGGCGAACACCGTAGTTGCCAAGAGCAGTCGCGTCCCCATAGTGCGCTGAGAGTACCGCCGCCCCATCTCGCTGTCGGGCCGATTCCAACGAGCGCTCGACGCTTCGGAGTGACCCGCGGCGGGGTCAACGGGGTCACCGCGCGGGCGATTAAATCCGGAATGGGTCACTCTGGGTCATCGGAGGCCTTGCGACGGCAGTCTCCGGATACAGAAAAACCCACCGTCACCAGTGGGTTCTCTCAGTGGCCAGGGCCGGGATCGAACCGGCGACCTTCCGCTTTTCAGGCGGACGCTCGTACCAACTGAGCTACCTGGCCGGAAGGCACCAGGTGCCTCGCCGCGTAAAGCGACCCTGACGGGACTTGAACCCGCGACCTCCGCCGTGACAGGGCGGCGCGCTAACCAACTGCGCCACAGGGCCTTGCTGTTCGCTCCGTTATTACTACGATGCGAGTACCCCCAACGGGATTCGAACCCGTGCTACCGCCGTGAAAGGGCGGCGTCCTAGGCCACTAGACGATGGGGGCCAGAACCGAATCTCTTCGAGGCACTCGCAACCTTTCACGTTGGGAGCTTGGCTAGCTTAGGGCACAGGGGCCCGAATCCTCAAACCGGTCCCAAGCGGGGCGCCATCTGGCGGGCGCTATCCTGATTCGGCACGGCCCCTATAGCTCAGTTGGTAGAGCTACGGACTTTTAATCCGCAGGTCGCAGGTTCGAGCCCTGCTGGGGGCACCACACCAACGTCACGCCGACACCGCAAAACCGCGCCGAGCGATCCCCGTCTTGTGACCTTTGTCATACCGGCAGACCAGGCAGAACGGCGCTCAGGTAGGTCAGGTCGTCGAACGCGACCGCCAGCTCGTCGTCGCCGTACTCCAGGCCGCACTCGGCGTAGAGCTCGCGGACCGGGCGGCCCGTCACCGTCCAGCCGGTGTCGGTCAGGTATTCGATGACGTGGCTGCGTTCGCCGTGGTAGATCAGCTCGCCGATCTCCACGTCGGCCCCCAGCGCCGCCATCTTCTCGCGATGTCTGCGCCATTCGGGACCGGCGAACACCGACGTGTCGGCAATGAACTCGCACGCCACCCGGCTGCCCGGCGCGCTCAGCGAGGTGATGGTGTCGAACAGAGCATCCTGCGCCTCGGGCTGCAGATAGATCAGCAAGCCCTCGGCGCTCCACACGGTGGGAGCCTGCGGGTCGAATCCGGCAGCTCGCAGCGCGGTCGGCCAGTCATCGCGCAGATCGACGGCGACGGTGCGGCGGATCGCCGTCGGCTTAGCGCCCAGGTCACCCAGCGTGGTGGTCTTGAAGTCGATCACGTCGGGCAGGTCCACTTCGTAGACCACGGTCCCCGCCGGCCAGTCCAGTCGGTAGGCGCGGGAGTCGAGCCCGGCGGCGAGGATCACCGCCTGCCGGATGCCGCCGCGCGTTGCCGACAGGAAGTGCTCGTCGAAGAAGCGGGTCCGCACGGCCATGCCGTGGCCCCACTCGTCCGGGTCGTACTCGCCGCCTTCGACCACCGGGATATCGCCGTCGACCATGCGCGTGAAGAAGTCGATGCCCACGGCCCGCACCAGCGGCGCCGCCCACGGGTCGTCGATCAGGTTGTCCGGCGCCGCGGAGGCCAGGGCACGTTGGGCCGCCACCATGGTCGCGGTCGCCCCCACACTCGTGGCCAAGTCCCAGCTGTCACTGTCGGTACGCGCCATCGCAGCCTCTCTCGATTCCGGAAACTATCTAGCCAGGCTACCGACCGTCGTACACCACAGTGCCGGCGACGATCGTCACCGCCACCAGGCCGGCGTCGAGGTCGACCGGGTCACCGCTGAGCACGCACAGGTCGCCGGGCTCACCGACGGTGATGCGCCGCGATGTCGCGGGCCGATCAGCACGGCCGGTGAACCCTTCCAGGGCGGCACGGGCCGAAATCCGCTCCCCCGCCCCCAGCACGGCGCCGCTGGGCGTGGCGCGGTGCACGGCTGCACGCATGGCCGCCCACGGATCACCATCGCCGAAGGGCGTGTCGGTGGACAATGCCACCGGAATGACGTTGCGCTGCAAAGAGGCAACCCGCCACAGCTCATGGTGGCGTTCAGGTTCGACGTCGCCGAGATAGTCGTCACCTCGTTCGGCGATGAAGTTGGGCTGAGTGACGACGGTGATTCCCAGCGCGGCGAGATCGACCAGCCGGTCCTCGGGCACCACCGCCGCGTGTTCTATGCGGTCATCACGGTGCACTCCGGCGGCCTGCCACCCGGCGATGGCGACCGTGAGCTGGGCGTCGGTGACGCAGTGCACTGCGACGCCGTGGTCGCGGGTGTGGTTGTCGGACAACGCTTCTGTCAATGCATCCAGATCCAGGGTTGCGTCGTCGAGGATGATCTTGGCCGGCCCGAGGGTGACGCCGAGGGCTTCAGCGGCCCCGGCGGGTGCCATGCAGTGCAGCCGCTGCAGCAGGTCACCGGCGACGCGTGCGGCGGAGAACGCGGCGATGTCGGCGTCGCCATGGCCGGGGGTGGCGTCGGTGATTCCGGTGACACCGCGGGCCGCCAGCTGCCGGCTCAACCGGGACAGGGGCGGTTCGCGGTGCGGGAGTGCGGGAGCGGGATCGCCGTGCGCGCGCAGCAGCCGTCCGTCGGGCTGGTCGCTCATCCCGGTGCGGGCCAGACCGGCCGAGTTGAGCACCCACAGCGCGCCGCTGCGGTGCGCCACCCGCACCGGCAGGTGCGGTGAGAACCGATCCAGCAGTGCGGCGTTGAGTTCGCCGGCGACTGATTCGTGGTAGCCGTAGCCGCGCACCCAACCGTCGACACCGGGGCGCGCGGCCTTGAGTGCGCCCGCCAATTCGTCGAGGGTGCGCACCTGCGGCGGGCCGAGGCAGACCGAATCCAGCGCCGCCGCCGCCGACCGCAAGTGCACGTGGTGGTCGTGCAGTCCGGGGATGACGATGGCCTCGCGCGCGTCGAGGACGTCTTCGCCGTGGTAGGCCGTCAATGCCGGGGCGATGTCCTCGATGGTGTCGCCGAGCCGGATATCGACTTGTGTGCCGTCCAGCAGCACCGCCCGCTGGATCAGCACCGCGCCGCCAGCAGCTCGCCGATCCGGGCGTTGTCGGCCCCCAACGCCGGCCCGATGGTCTCGATGCGAGGCCGCGGCGGCGGCAGGGCCGGCACCTCACCGACCCGAGCGTGTTCTGGCAGGGCGGCGTAGGTGGCGGCGACGGCGGCCAATGCCACCGTGATCACCTCGCCCCCACCGCGGGCCATCGAATCGGCTACCGCGGCAGCGGCTTCGATGCCGGTCAGCGGGTCGGCGATGGCGTCCGCGCAGAACACCGGCTCGCCACCGTCGTCGTAACCCACCAGGCCGCCGGCAACCGCCGTGTCGTCACCGAATCCGGCGCTGGCGCTCTCGGCGCCGTGCGCGGTGATCTGCAACCACACCCGCCCGGGCCGGCCCGCCACGTCGAGGGGGCTCAGGCCGCGGCGGGCCAGTGCGGCCGGGCGCGAACCTTCCAAGACCACATCCGCGGCGGCCAGCAGCTGAGCCAGGGCGCCCGCATCGCGGTCGAAATCCAGTGCGCAGGACAGTTTCCCGCCGTTCATCCAGTCGAAGAAGGCGCTGGGGCCGGCGCGCGTTCCATCCGGGCGCGACGGACTTTCCACCTTGATCACCGTCGCCCCGGCCTGGGCCAGCAGCTGCCCGCACAGCGGCCCGGCCCACAGTGAGGTCAGGTCGATGACCAGCGCGCCGCGCAGCCCACGGGCCGGGCCCAGCTCCCCGGCTCGCCGAATCACCGGGGCAGCGGGAGCGGTCTCGCCCAGCACTGCGGCAGGCAGATCCAGCAGGCGCGCCCGCTGAACGACCTCGGCCGCCGATCGCCGCTGCGCCCATCCGGCGATCGCCGCCCACAGATCGGAGCACTCGGCTTCGATCAGAGCGGGCACCGTGTCGAGGTCGTCGGGGCGGGCGAGCGTCAGCGCCCAGCACCCGTCCGCTGCGGCCAGCAGCCGCGAGGCTCCCCCGGCCGAGATCCGCCCGGCACGCGTCCAGCCCAGCAGACCGGCCCGGCCGGCCAGCAGCTGCGCGGCGTCGGCCTCGACACCGGTCGCGGTGGTGAAGCGGCCCAGCACCTGCGTAGCGCGCTGCAGCACCGCGGCCCGGGTGAAGTCCGGGCTGCCATGTGGCTGCCCGGTCAGCCAGGCCAGCCCCGAGTCCCCCCAGGCCTTCTCGAGAGTCACGACGCGATCTCGTCGATCAGGCCCCAGTGCAGCGCGGTCGCCGCGTCGATGGTGCGGCCGGACAGGACGAGATAGGCGGTGCGCCACCGACCGATGCGGCGGGTGACGCTGACCGTGCCGCCCGCGCCTGGGATCAGCCCGAGGCTCAGCTCGGGCAGGCCCAGCACCGTGGCGGGGTGTGCGCGCACCCGGCCGCAGAAGGCGGCCATCTCCAGGCCGCTGCCCAGCACCTGGCCGTGGATCTCGGCGCGGCAGCGCTCGCCCAGCCGCGCGGTCAGCGCATCCAGCGCCAGCGCCGGGCTGTGCCGGGTGCGGGCCAGGTGAGCGCTGGGAACATCGGTGAACCCACCGAACTCGGCGAGGTCGCCGCCGCTGCAGAAGGACGGCCCGACTCCGCTGAGCACCACTTCGTCGATCGCGGGATCGGCGGCGGCCACGGCGAGCCCGTCGAGCAGCACCGCCCGGGTGGCGTTGTCGAAGGCGTTGTGACGCTGCGGCCGGTTGAAGCGCAGCCGCAGGGTGTCGCCGTCGCGGTCGAGCAGCACGGGTTCGGCGACCTCCGGCGCGGTGGCCGGGCCGCGCGCCGCCAGCCAGTCGGCGAACTCCGGGCCGGCTTGCAGTGCCGAGTAAGCCAGCGACTCGGTGACCAGCCCGGACCAGGCCGGTGCTGCCGGGTCCAGCGCGCGCAGCACGTCGTCGCAGATCGCCGCGGCGTGCGGCCGGCGCGCGCAGCGGTCGGCGATCTCTGCGAGCGCCTCGGACACCGAGTCGACTCTGATCACCCGCCGATCCGCCGTCTCGGTCTCGGACAGGGTGAAGGTGGCCTGCTGCAGCCAGTGTTCGGCGTGCGCAGTGTCGAATCGAGCACCTGTCGCGATGACGATCCCGGCGCCGGGCGCGGCGTCGGGCACAGCGGCATCCGGCAATACGTCGTCGAGGTCGACCGTGGCGATCATGTCGCACGTCAGCGTACTCAGCGGCGCGCTCGCAGCCGCCCGCACGATATCGAAAATACCCAAAACTGATAATGTCGTTCTCATGGCGGTTTCGAGGGCCGAACGGTGAGCATTTCACTGCTGCTGGAGATGGCGGTGTCCGCAGACCCGGATCGGGTGGCTGTGGTCTGCGAGGGCACGCGCCACACCACCGCCGAACTCAACGCCCTTGCCGACGCCGGGGCGGGCGTGATCGAGGAGTCCGGCGCCGCCAGCGTGGCCTACGTCGGGATGGGCGGCGACATGCTGCCGCTGTTGTTGTTCTCCGCGGCGCGCTCCGGGCGGCCGTTCGCACCGCTGAACTACCGGCTCAGCGGTCAGGCACTGCGGGAGCTGATCGAGCGACTGCCGCAGCCCCTGGTCGTGGTCGATAAGGAGTATCGCGACGTCATCGGCGACATCGGCGTCGAGGTCATAGACTCAGCCACCTTCTACGCCCGCGCCCAGACCACCACCCCGGTGGTGCAGTGGCCCGATCCCGACGACGTGGCGGTGGTGCTGTTCACCTCAGGTACCACGTCCAAGCCCAAAGCCGTTGAGCTGACCCACAACAACCTGACCAGCTACGTGACACAGACGGTCGAGTTCGGCTCCGCGGATGCGAGCGATGCCGCGCTGATCTGCGTTCCGCCGTACCACATCGCCGGTGTCGGCGCGGCGCTGAGCAATCTGTACGCCGGGCGCAAAGCGGTCTATCTCCGTCGGTTCGGCGCTGCGGAGTGGATCCGGCTGGTCAACACCGAGGCGGTGACCACCGCGACCGTGGTCCCCACGATGTTGGAGCGCATCGTCTCGGAGTTGGAATCCCGCCCGACCCCGCTGGCCAGCCTGCGCAACCTCGCCTACGGCGGCTCCAAGGTGGCACTGCCGCTGGTGCGCCGGGCTCTGGATCTGCTGCCTGATGTCGGCTTCGTCAATGCCTACGGCCTGACCGAAACCAGTTCGACGGTTGCGGTGCTGACCCCCGAAGACCACCGGACTGCCTATGCCTCCACCGAGGAAGCCGTTCGCAGGCGGTTGGGTTCGGTCGGCCGTCCGGTGCCCGGCATCGAAGCCGTCATCCGTGACGACGAGGGCCGGGTGCTCGAAGCCGGACAGCCCGGTGAGTTGTATGTACGGGGCGAACAGGTTTCGGGCAAGTACACCGGCATCGGATCGGTGCTCGACGACGAAGGCTGGTTTCCCACCCGCGACCTCGCGGTGCTTGACGAGGACGGCTACCTGTTCATCGTCGGGCGCTCCGATGACACCATCATCCGGGGCGGGGAGAACATCGCCCCCGCCGAGATCGAGGACGTATTGGTCGAGCACCCCGAGGTGCACGACGTCGCGGTGGTGGGCGCCCCCGACCCGGAATGGGGGCAGATCATCGTCGCGTGGGTGGTGCCGGCACCGGGTGTGTCGCCGGATCCCGGCGCACTGCGCGAGTATGTTCGGCAGCAGTTGCGAGGATCCCGCACCCCCGACCGGATCGTCTTCCGGTCGGAGTTGCCGACCACTCCGACCGGCAAGGTGTTGCGCCGGGAACTCGTCACTGAATTTGAAGCACTGCACACCAATGCTGAAGGGGCGCAATGATCAAGTCCGGTACCCGCCTGAAGAGCCAGGTCTGCGACACCCAGGTCATCGTCGTGAAGACCGCCGACAGCCTCGATGATCTGCGCGCCGGCGGCGCCCCGATGGTGCCGCTGGACGACACTGCTTCCAGTGAAGCAGTACTGGACCCGGACTTCTCCGGGGGTGCGGTGATGGGCAAGCGCTACGTCGACGAGGCCGGCGCCGAGGTTCTGGTGACCAAGGCGGGTGCCGGCACCTTGAGCATCGGTACCGTGCCGCTGACCATCAAGGAAGCCAAGCCGCTCCCGGCCAGCGACTGAGCGCTCAGCTCGCCGGCTCGTCGGCCGTTTCGGATTCGGGCCCGACACGCATCAGGTGCGCCAGCCGGCCGACGAACACCGGCGGATAGATCCCGACGCCGGCTCGGGTGATCCACTCGGAGGCGAACTCGGGCTCATTGATCCACTGTCCGGCGCCGAATTCGTCGTCGGTCTCCTGCAGCATGAAGATCTCGCGCGGATTGTCGAAGGCCTGAAATATCAGGATGTTTCGGATTCCGGCTGCGGTGAAGTGCTTCTCGGTGGCGTGCACGTGGGAGATCAGCGCCGAGGTGTCGCCGACTTCGGCCACCGCCGCGACGACGACGCCCGGCGGTTCGGTGAGGCTCGCCGGAGTCGGCCCCCGGGCCGGCGGAGGCGAGGTGAAACCGGAACCGCCGAAAGGACCCGGCGGTTCGGTGAGGCCCGGTTCGGTGAGGCTCGCCGGATCGGCGAGATCGATGCGCTCCACCAATGATCCGGCGAACACCGCCGGGATGTCACTGACTCCGACGGCGTCGAACCAGGCCATGAAGGCCTCATCGCGCAGCAGGTCGACCACCGGTTGCGCGGCGTGGATCGCCATCACCGCCAAGACGCGGCCTGGATCCACTGTCGAGGTATAGACGAGTACGTGATGGGCGCCCAGGCGGGCAAGGTTGTCGCGGTGGCGCTGCAGCAGCGGCCACACCCTGGCCGGATCCGGCACCCGATAGTCGGTCACCAGCACCAGTGAGCGTGCCGGTGGGTCAGGCCTCATGTCGGTCGCGCGCCGCCCGCGCCCCTCAACTGGCTGGGCTCAGGTCGGCCGCGACCGACGTACACGCCGCCGGCCCGCAACGGAAAGTCTCGATGTGGGTGTCCCGGGCCTGCAAACTCGCCGGGTCGATGCCGGCCGCGCGCAGCGCCTGCGCCTTGAAGGCGCGAGCTGCCGCGCTGAGCCGGTGGTGGCGGGCGTCGACGTCGCTGTCCAACTCGGCCGGGACGTCGCCCCACAGGGTGACCTCAGTGCTGCTGTGCTCCAGGGCGTCGATCACGCCTTGGCGTACCTGGGCGTGGCCGTCGAACATCTCGGCGCACACCGCGATGGTCTGGGGGTGCGGCCAGTGCTCCCACTGGGTGAGCACCGTCTGCAGGTCGAGCACCTTGGCCCCCAGGATCTCCAGGGGGCGGGTGTCCTCGGCGTCGTCGATCAAAACGGTGACATCCCAACCGGCCGTCGCGCGGTCGTAGAGCCAGCCGCCGGCGGCCGTCACCACGTCGACCACGCTGCGGCCCACGATGTCGAACCGGTAGCGCATGTCCTGTTCCGCGGTCACCGGCGGCCGTCCTTTTCCTGGGGAGCGAAATCGCGGGCCAGTGTTTCCGCGTACCCCGCGAACACTTCGGTCAGGGGTATTGATGGATCCAGCAGCCATGACATCTCCATTCCGTTGATAAAGGCGATAATCTCCGCGGCCTTGGCGGTCGCGTTGATGTCTGTGCGGTAGCGGCCCTCGTCCATGCCGCGCCGGATCAGGTCGGCGACGATCTCCAGCGCGCTGCGGTAGCGGTGCAGCATCCGGTCATGCAGCGGCGCCTCGGGCAGGACGTTCTCGGCGAGCAACACCGTGAAGGTGCCGACCAGCTCAGGCGCGCGGGTGAACCGCTCGGCCACCCGCTGGATCTCTTCGATGAGGTCGCCGCTGCGGTCGGCGTGGATGTCGTCGTCGGCGTCGCGGGCGTCGAGCACCGCGTGCAGCAGCTGCTCCTTGGACGCGAAGTGGTGCAACAGGCCGGCCGCGCTGACCCCGGCATTGCGGGCGATCTGCGCCAGCGAGGTGTTGCGCCACCCGTTGCGCGCCAATAGGTGTTCGGCCGCCAACAGAATCCGCTGTCTGCGGTCCTCGCCTTTGGCGAGGAGGGTGGCGTATGGCCGCGGTGACGTCACCGGTCTCCTTCGCTTAACCAACCAAGTGAACACACAGTAGGTTGGTTAGGCCGACTGTGACAAGGGTCTCATCCGACAAATTTTGGCTACGAGTTCACAACGCCAGCGACTTGGCGATGATCATCTTCATGACCTCGCTGGTCCCGGCATAGATCCGGGCCACGCGCGCGTCGGTGTACAGCCGGGCGATCGGGTACTCCATCATGTAGCCGTAGCCGCCGAACAGCTGCAGACAGCGATCGATCACCCGGGCCTGCATCTCGGTGCAGAACAGTTTGGTGCGGGCGGCGTCGGCTGCGGACAACACTCCCTCGACGTGATCGGCGACCGCCCGGTCGAGCATGCACTGGGCGGCCTCGATCTCGGTGGAGACCGCCGCCAACTCGAACTTGGTGTTCTGGAACGCCGCGACCGGCGAGCCGAACACCTTGCGGTCGCGCACGTAGTCGATGGTGGCGACCAGCGCCGAGCGGGCCTGCGCGACCGATCCGACGGCCACCGTGAGCCGCTCCTGGGCAAGGTTGTGTCCCAGGTAGCTGAAGGCCTCGCCCTCCTCCCCCAGCCGGTTGGCCGCCGGTACCCGGACGTCGGTGAAGGACAGCTCGGCTGTGTCTTGGACCTTGCAGCCCATCTTGTCCAGTTCGCGGCCGCGCTCGAAACCGGGCATCCCGTCCTCGACCACCAGCAGGGTCAGGCCGCGGCGGCGGTTGTCGGGGTCGGTCGAGGTGCGGGCCACCACGATCACCAGATCGGCCTGGATGCCGCCGGTGATGAACGTCTTGGCCCCGTTGAGGACGTAGTCGTCACCGTCTCGCACGGCGGTGGTGCGCATCCCGGCCAGGTCCGATCCGGTGCCGGGCTCGGTCATCGCGATCGCGGTCAGCAGCGTGCCGGCCGCCAGGCCGGGGAACCAGCGTGCCCGCTGTTCGTCGTTGGCGTAGTGCAGGAAGTACGGCAGGATCACCTCGAGTTGGGTGCGCACCGTGGACAGCGTGACCAGGGCACGCGCCGCCTCCTCCTGCAGTACCACGTTGTAGCGGTAGTCCTC
This sequence comes from Mycolicibacter nonchromogenicus, assembly GCF_002101775.1. Lineage (GTDB taxonomy): Bacteria > Actinomycetota > Actinomycetes > Mycobacteriales > Mycobacteriaceae > Mycobacterium > Mycobacterium nonchromogenicum. The sequence goes on from NZ_LQPI01000033.1 coordinate 83,663, forward strand.
GACGCCCGCACCGCCGTACTCCTCGGGGATGGCCATGCCCAGCATCCCCAACGAACCCAGATGCTCGAACACCTCGCGGGGCATCCGGCCGGCCTTCTCCCAGTTGGGATATTCGGGCACCACGTGCTTCTCGACGAAGTCACGGGCCAACGCCCGGAATGCCTCGTGGTCTTGCGTGAACAGGTCGCGGCGCATGAACAGTCCCCTAACCGACCAGCTCGACGATCGTGGCGTTGGCGGTACCGCCGCCCTCGCACATGGTCTGCAGTCCGTAGCGAATCCCGCGGTCACGCATGTGGTGAATCATCCGGGTCATCAACACCGCCCCGGACGCGCCGAGCGGGTGACCCAACGCGATCGCGCCGCCGAGCGGGTTGAGCCGCTTGGGGTCGGCACCAGTCTCGGCCAGCCACGCCAACGGCACCGGGGCAAAGGCCTCATTGACCTCGAATACGCCGATCTCGTCGATGCTCAGTCCGGCACGCTCGAGCACCTTGGCGGTGGCGGGGATGGGCCCGGTGAGCATCAGCACCGGGTCGGCGCCGGTGACCGCGCCGGCGGTGTAGCGCACCAGCGGGGTCAGCCCACGCCGGGCGGCTTCCTCCTCGCTCATCACCAGGAGCGCTGCGGCGCCGTCGGATATCTGTGAGGAGTTGCCGGCGTGGATCACTCCGTCCTGGCAGAAGGCCGGCTTGAGCTCGGCCAGCTTCCTGACGGTGGTGCCGCGGCGGATGCCCTCGTCGGTGTCGACCACACCGCCGTCAGTCGCCACCGGGACGATCTGATCGCGGAACGCACCGGCATCCTGCGCGGCGGCAGCCAACTCGTGGGAACGCGCCGCATATTCATCGACCTTGGTGCGGTCAAAGGCCCACCTCTGGCAGATCATCTCGGCGCCGATGCCCTGGTTGAACTGAAAACCGTCATAGCGGGCAAGCGCTTTCGGGCCGAAGGGTTCACCGGTGGCACGGGCGGCACCGAGCGGAACCCGGCTCATCACCTCCACGCCGCCGGCGACCACGATGTCCTGCTGGCCCGACATCACAGCCTGCACGGCGAAGTCCAACGCCTGCTGACTCGAGCCGCAGGCCCGATTGACCGTGGTCGCCGGGACGTGCTCTGGCCAGCCGGCCGCCAGTACCGCATACCGGCCGATGTTGGAGGACTGATCGCCCACCTGCGACACGCAACCCCACACCACGTCGTCGACGGTGCCGGGGTCGGTTCCGGTGCGCTCCATCAGTTCGTTGAGCACGATCGCCGACAGGTCCGCGGCATGCGCGCCGGCCAGCCCGCCGTTGCGCTTTCCGACAGCGGTGCGCACCGCTCCGACGATCACCGTGGGTCGCATCTGACTACTCCGATCTCGTTGATTTCGGCGGCCACCCGCCGGTGAAGCGCGGCGGGCGCTTCTCGGCGAACGCAGCATAGGCCTCCGCGGCGTCGGTGCCCGCAAAGTTCAGGATCTGGGCCCGGGCCTCATTGGCCAGGGCTTCGGGCAGGGTGGCGTCGGCGCCCTGATTGAGCAACGCCTTGGTCTGTGCCAGCGCCCGCGGTGGGCCGGCGGCCAGTCGGTCGGCGAGGTCGTCGACGAATGCGTCGATCTCGCCGGCACCCACCACCCAGGTCACCAGGTTCAGCGCCAGTGCCTCGCCGGCGTCGATGGTCTCGGCCAGCAGTGCCAGCCGCTTGGCCTGCTGCAGTCCGACGATCTTGGGCAGCAACCAGGATCCGGCCAGATCGATCGAGAGCCCGCGCTTGGAGAAGATCTGGCAGAACGTCGATTCCGGTGTCGCCACCACCAGGTCGCAGCCCAGCGCCAGGTTCCAGCCAGCCCCCACCGCGACTCCGGTCACTTTCGCGATGGTGGGAATGGTCAACTCGTGCAGGGCCAGTGCGACGTCGGAGAGCCGACGCAACTTCTCCACCGGGTGGGCGTCGTCTCCACTGCCGATGTCGGCACCCGAGCAGAAGGCCCCGCCGGCGCCGGTGATCACCAGTGCCCGCAGTGCGGGGTCATCGGCGGTTTTGCGCAGCGCGTCGCGCAGCGCGCGCCACAGCGCGGGGTTGATCGCGTTCTTGCGTGCGGGGCGGTTCAGCGTCAGTGTTCGCACGCCGTCGCGGTCGGCGCACAGCAACACCGGTTCGTCGGCAGCCATCAGCGCCCGGCCTGCCGTTGAACACCCTGGCCGCGCAGGTCGCCGATCTCCTCGTCGGTCAGACCCAGCTCGGCCAGCACCGCGTGGGTGTGCTCGCCCAGGCCCGGCACGGCACCCATCGGCGGCTGGTAGCCGGAGATCACCGGCGGCGGCAGCAGTGACGGGATCGGTCCGGCCGGGGTGTCGATGCTGCGCCAGCGGTCGCGTTCGGCCAGTTGCGGGTGGGCCAGTACGTCACTGGGGGTGTTGTAGCGGGCGTTGCCGATCCCGGCGGCGTCGGCGGCGTCCTGGATGTGGGCCAGGTCGTGACGGGCGCACCACGCGGCGATCGCCTCGTCCAGAACGCCGCGGTTCGCCACCCGGTCGGCGTTGCCGGCAAAGCGGGCATCGTCGGCGAGGTCGTTGCGGCCCAGCAGTTCCCGGGCCAGCCGCTGCCATTCGCGGTCGTTGGTGGTGCCCAGCACCACGGTGTGACCGTCGGCAGTGGGATAGGCGCCATAGGGCGCCACCGCCGGTGAGCTCATGCCCAGCGGCTGCTGGTCGATCCCGGAGTGCCGGGCGTAGGTCAGGTGGTAGCCCATCATCTCAGCCATGGTGTCGAACAGGCTCACGCTGATCGACGGCGCCGGCGAATCCGGTTGGGCCGCTGCTCCGTTGCGACCCACTAGCAGAGCCATGATCGACAGTGCCGTGTACAGGCCAGTGGTGACGTCGGCGACCGGCGGGCCCGGTTTGGCCGGGGCGCCCGGATTGCCGGTCACCGAGCACACCCCCGACTCGGCCTGCACCAGCAGGTCGTAGGCCCGCTTGTGCGACAGGGGTCCGCCGGTGCCGTAGCCGTCGATCTCGACAGCGATCACGTTCGGGTGCCGCTGCGCCATCTGCTCGGTGGACAGCCCAAGGCGCGCGGTGGCGCCCGGCGCGAGATTGGACACCAGCACGTCGGCGCGGTCCAGCAGGCGGTGCAGGACATCGCGGCCCGCTTCGCTTTTCAGGTCCAGGGTCACCGACTCCTTGCCCCGGTTGACCCAGACGAAGTGCGCCGCTTGGCCGTTGACGACGTCGTCGTAGTAGCGGGCGAAATCGCCGCCGTCGGGGTTCTCCACCTTGATGACCCGCGCCCCGAAGTCGGCCAGGGCCCGGGTACACATCGGCGCCGACACCGCCTGTTCCAGCGCCACCACGGTGATGCCGGCCAGCGGTGCGGCCATCAGTAGCTCCTCGGCAGGCCGAGCACGTGCGAGCCGAGGAAGTTCAGGATCATCTCCTGGCTGACCGGGGCAATCTTCATCAGGCGGGACTCGCGGAAGAACCGGGAGATGTTGTATTCCTCGGAGTAGCCCATCCCGCCGTGGGTCTGCAGCGCCCGGTCGGCGGCCGCGAAACCGGCATCGGCACACAGATATTTGGCCATATTGGCCTCCCGGCCGCACGACTTGCCGTTGTCGTAGAGCCAGGTGGCCTTGCGCAGGATCAGTTCGGCGGCGTCCAGGCGGGCCAGCGAGTCGGCGAGTGGGAATTGGATGCCCTGGTTCATGCCGATGGGCCGGTCGAATACCACGCGCTCGTTGGCGTACTTGACCGCACGATCCAGCGCGACCCGGCCGATGCCGAGCGCTTCGGCGGCGATCAGCATCCGCTCCGGATTCAGCCCGTGCAGGATGTAGGAGAAGCCCTTGCCCTCTTCGCCGATCCGGTGTTCGGCCGGGATTCGCAGGTCGTCGATGAACACCTCGTTGGAGGACACCGCGTTGCGGCCCATCTTGGTGATCGGGCGGATCTCGACGTGGTCGCGGTCGATGTCGGTGAGGAACAGCGTCAGCCCTTCGGTGGGCTTGCCGCCTCGCCTTTCCACATCTTCCCGTGACTCGGTGCGGGTCAGCAGCAGGATCTTCTCGGACTCAAGGGCTTTGGAGATCCATACCTTGCGGCCGTTGACCACGTAGTCGCCGCCGTCACGCTTGGCGAACGTGGTGATACGCGAAGTGTCCAGGCCCGCCGTCGGTTCGGTGACACCGAAACACACGTGCAGGTCGCCATTGACTATGCGGGGCAGGGTTTCGGCCTTCATCTCATCCGAGCCGAAGACCACCACCGGTTGCATGCCGAAGATCGACATATGGATGGAGCTGGCGGCGTTCATCCCGCCGCCCGAACGCGCCACCTCCTCGGCCAGGATGGTGGCCTCGGTGATGCCCAGTCCGTGGCCGCCGTACTCCTCGGGGATGGTCATGCCCAGCCAGCCGCCACCGGCGATGGCGTCGTAGAACTCCTGCGGGAATTCGTGCGCCTGGTCCTTGGTCATCCAGTAGTGGTCGTCGAACTTCGCCGCGAGTTCGGCGACCGACTGGCGGATCAGCTGCTGATCCTCGGTCAGTTCGAAGCTCATTCCGCCGGACATGGTCGCCTCCAGCCCATCAGCTTGTGCACGGTGTTAGCCGGAAAAGAGAATAACATTCTCGCTACTGCGTTCCTTCGGCGTACCAGGTACGGAATTCGGCGTAGTTGGGCATCTCTTCGGAGTTGGCCTTGGGGTCGATACAGACGTGGATCACCGCCGTCCCGCCGGCGGCGAACGCCCGCTCGATGGCCGGCCCGATCTGCGTTTCGTCGTCGACGAACTCCCCGCGAGCACCCATGCCCTCGGCGATCTTGTCGAACCGGACGTCCTTGCCCCAGTGCACGCCGGGCTGCGGCGAGGGCTGCTCGAACGTCCGCTTGTAGACGCCGACTTCCAGGCCCCATTGATGGTCCACGCCCACCACACAGACCAGCGGCAGGCCCAGCCGGGCCGCGGTCTCCAGCTCGGCGATGTGGAACAGAAACGCCGAGTCGCTGGTCAGCAGCATCACCGGACGCTTGCCGCCCTCGGCGACCGAGGCACCCACGGCATAGGGCAGCCCGGTGCCCAGGTGCCCGAAGTTCTGGTTCCACATCACGTCATGCGGCTTGGCCTGTGAATAGGTCCACTGGAAGATCACAGTGGCGCCGCCGTCGCGGACCATGATGCCGTCCGCGGGGAACGCCTTGGTGGCCTCGACCACGAAGCGCGCCGGGTGCACCGGGGAACGACCGGCCGGTGCGGTCTCGGCCAGTTCGGCGAGCTGGTCGGCGTCCTGTTTGATCCACCGGTCCAGGTCGGCTGACGCGGAGCGGGGACGGTCTTTGAGTGCCTCCACGAGCTGCGGCACAATGCCCCGCAGATCTCCCACCAGAGCCACGTCCACCGGCCGGTTCACCCCGATCGCCAGCGGGTCCTGCTCGACGTAGATCCACTTGCGCTCGCCGTTCTTCTCCGCCCAGTGCCGGGTGGTGCCGTAGTGCACCGGCTCGCCCAGCTCGGTCCCCAGCGCGACGCAGACGTCCGAGCCGACGACGGCCTCCACGGCCGCGGTGGAGAAGCCGTAGGGGAAGGTGCGATCTTCTAGGCCCGGGATGAACGCGGTACCGCCGGAGGTCTGGATCACCGGGCAGGCCATCAGCTCGGCCAGCTCGGCGACCGCGGCGGCGCTGCGCGAGGTGTGCACCCCGTGGCCCACCAGCAGAATCGGACTGGATGCCTGGGCGATGATCTCGGCGGCCTGCGCGACCTCGGGTGCGCCGGCCCGCTGGTTCACCAACCGGTAGCGGTGCGGCTGCGGCGGTTCGGCGACGTCGAGTTCTTCGAGGATGACGTGCGACGGGTATTCGATATAGGCCGGTCCGGGCGTGCCCGACATGGCACGACGGATGGCCTCGTGCACGATCTCATCGGTCTGGTCGGCGTATTCGATCGACGCGCTGTACTTCACCGACGGCGTGAAAAGCTCTTCCTGGCGGACGAATTGGATACGCCCGCGCCGCACCCGGCGCTCGGTGATGCGGGCACGCTGACCGCCTAAGAACACCACCGGGGAGTTCTCCACCCGCGCGCACATCATGGCGCCGGCGATGTTGGCCACCCCCGGGCCCAGGGTGCCGATGCACAGGCCCGGCCGGCCCGTCATCCGTGAGGCGGCTTCGGCCATGAATCCGGCGCTCTCCTCGTGATGCGGTGCCACCACCGACCAGCCGCGCTTTTCGGCCTCGACGAACATGTGCACGAAGTTGGGGTCGGGAATCCCGAACAGCGTGTTGACGCCTTCGGCCTCGAACAGTTCCAGGATCCGGCGATAAACGGGCACACCCACAGTCGAAACTCCTTGCTTGACTTGTTAATAACGTTGAGATAACCGACGACGGTGCGCTGCCGGGGATCCGAACAACGACCGGTTGAACGTGGCGCGCTTGAGGTAGACGTGGATGCCGCTCTCCCACGTGTAACCGATGCCGCCATGCAGTTGCAGTGCTTTGCCGACCACATCGACGGCGGCAGCGCAGGTGTAGGACTTCGCCATGGCCACGGCGGCGCCCACGTCTGATCCGTCGGATGCGTGGGCAGCCACGGCGTTGACTGCGTCGCGCACCAGGGTGCGGGCCACGGTGACTTTCACCAGCATGTCGGCGCAGGCGTGTTTGACGACCTGAAAGGAGCCGATGGGCCGGCCGAACTGTTGCCGTGTCTGTGCATAGGACACGGTTGCGGCGAGCATGGCCTCGGCCAGGCCGAGGCTGTCGCATGCCACCGCGACTGCCGCCCGCTGTTCGAGGTCTGCTGTTCTGCCGGTGAACCGCAGCACCGCGGCGTCGGGCACCTCGATTCCGTCGGCGGTGACGGTGGCGACGCGGCGGGTCTCGTCGAGCACCGGTTGATCGGTGAGCGTGAGCGTGTCGACGATGACCGCGACATCGGCCCCGGACGCGTCGGTGGCCGCCACCAGCAGCCGGTCTGCGCCGTCGGCGTCCGGCACGAATTCTGCCTGACCGCTCAGGCGCTGATCGGCGTCGAGGGTGAACGATCCCCCTATCACTGCGGCGACTCGGGCCCGTCCGCCGGCGACGTCGGCCAGCAGTCCATCCCGGATCGCACTGTCCGCCAAGCTGTTCAGCATGCCCACCGCCAGCACCGCAGAGCCCAGATAGGGTATCGGCGCCGCGGCGCGTCCCAGCTCCTGACAGATCACCGCGACTTCGGCGAAGCCGGCCCCCGCACCGCCGAGGGCTTCGGGAACCTCCAGGCCCACCCAACCGGCCTCGATGACGGTGGGCCAGTCGACTACCCGGTCACGGCCCAGTACGTCGGCGGCCAGCGCACGCAGGTCGTCGTGCAGTTCGGCGAAATCGGTGGGGGTCACGGCATGCTCGGCTCTCTGGGCAGGCCGAGTCCGCGCTCGCCGATGATGGTGCGCTGAATCTCGCTGGAGCCGCCGGGGATGGTCCATTCCCAGGACCCGATGAAGTCCAGTACCCACGATCCCGATTCCCAGCCGCTGGACAGGGGTTTGTCCAGCACGGTGTGGGCTGCCGGCCCACCGATCTCGGCACCGAAGTCGGTGAGCCGCTGCAGCAGCTCGCTGTAGAAGAGCTTCACGATCGACGCGTCGGCCGGGCCGGCGGTGCCGGCCTCGACGTCGTGCACCAGCTGACGGCACATGCCGCGCAGTCCGGTGACCTCGGTTTCCAGCTGCGCCAGCCGGTCGGCCACCACCGGGTCGTCGCTCGGGGCGGCCTGCACCAGCCACCGAAAACCGGCACAGCCCAAGCGCTCGGCGAGTTCGAACATGGTCATGCCGCGCTCGGCGCCCAGGGTCGCCTGCGCCACCTGCCAGCCGGCGTTCTCCGCCCCGATCAGGTTGGCTGCCGGGATCACCACGTCGTCGAGGAAGATCTCGCAGAAGTGCTGGTCGCCGACGGCGTTGCGGATCGGCCGCACCTGCACGCCGGGGGTGGCCATGTCCAGCAGGAAGTACGAGATCCCTTTGCGTTTGGGGGCGTCCGGGTCGGTACGTGCCAGCAGCAGACACCACTGCGCGTGGCTCGCACCGCTGGCCCACAACTTCTGGCCGTTGATGACATAGTTGTCGCCCACCCGGCGGGCGGTGGTACGCAGCGATGCCAGGTCCGAGCCGGCCTCCGGCTCGGAGAAGCCCTGCACCCAGATCTCGCCCTCGAGGATCGCCGGCAGGTGCCGGCGGCGCTGTTCGTCGGTGCCGGCGGCCAGCAGCGTCGCCGCCGCGTGGTGGATGCCGACGAAGGCCAGCACCAGCCGGGGCGCGTCGTGGGCGGCGAGTTCCTGGTACAGCACGGCCTGATCGGCCACAGACATCCCACCGCCCCACTCGCGGGGCCAGTGCGGAACCGCGAAGCCCGCGCTGTGCAGGGTGGCGAACCAGCGGCGCTGGAAGTCGACGAACTCAGCATCGCTCACCCCGGTCTGGGCGCGGCGCCAGTCTGCGGGGATGTTGTCGCGGCACCACTGGCGGACGTGCGCGCGGAAATCAGCGGTCTCCTGGGACGCCGTCATCGCAGGTTCGCCCGCTCTGCGAAGGCGAGCAGCCGCTGCCGGTGTTCGTCGGACTTCATGGTCGCCACCTCGGCGGCGAACCCTGCTTGCAGCGGCCCGGCCAGCACCTGTGACAGATACATGTTGACCACTCGCTTGGTGCCCTGCAGCGCCTCGGTCGGCTGTGCCGCCAGGCGGGCGGCCAACTGATGTGCTTGCGGCAGCAGCTCTTCGGGAGCCACCGTGCGGCTGGCCAGTCCGAGTTCGACGGCGGTGTCGGCGTCGATGCGATCACCGGTGTAGAGGTATTCGCGGGATCGCAGGATCGGGGTGATCAGCGGCCACAGGGCGGCTCCGCCGTCACCGGCGACCAAGCCGACGGCTACGTGGGGATCGGCCAGATAGGCCTGCTGCGAAATCAACACGATGTCGCAGAGCACCGCCACGCTGCAGCCCAACCCGACGGCGGGACCGTTGACGGCCGCGATGATCGGCAGCGGGAAGCGCAGCATCTCTTCGACGATCTGAGCCCCCTCGCGGATGCTCTCGTCTCGGGCGACTTCGTCGTCGAGGAAGGTGGTGATCCAGTTCAGGTCGCCGCCGGCGGAGAACGCCCGCCCGGCGCCGGTCAGCACCACGACCCGGATCGTCTTGTCGGCGGCCAATTGGCGCCAGACATTGGCCAGGCCCCAATGCAGGTTGGCGTTGACACTGTTCAGCTCGTCGGGCCGATTGATCGTGACGGTGCGGACCGGGCCGTCGCCGGTCACGGTGATCTCTTGGGGCAGGTCGTATTTCATGCGTAGAGTCCCGTCAGGCCGGTGCGGTGGGCCCTGCGGGCCAGCCGGTCGCGGGTGGCTGAGAGCCCCCACGGCAGGCGGCGCAGCGGCTGGCTGTAGCGCGACAGCCACGACAGTGCGGTCTCGTCACAGAATCCGACGGCGCCGTGCAGCTGGTGACAGATGCGGAACACCACCTCGGCGGCCTCCAGCGCCGCCGAGCGCAGTGCCAGCGCGTCATCCACCGCTTCGGGCCGCCGGGTCGCGATGCTCCACAGCGCGTACTTGGCCAGCATGTCCAGTCCGGCGCGCTCCACCTCGGCGTCGGTGAGCTGGAACTGGACACCCTGGAACGTCGACAGCGCCTGACCGAACTGTTCCCGCAACCGGACGTGGGTGATCGTGAGATCCATTGCCCGGTCGAGCATCCCCAGCAGCGTCCAACTGGGCAGCACCAGCGCCAACGCGAGGTCACCGGCGCCCAGGGTGTCGATTTCGGCCAGGGTCAGCTCGGCCACCAGCGCCGGCCCGGCTTCCGACTGCCCCACCACGGTGCTGCGCACCCCGGCCAGCGTGACCGTGGCCCAGCGCTTCGACAGGCCCGCCACCACACCGGCCGGAGCGTGGTCGGCGACCACGATCAGCCCGTCCACGTCGAGATCATCCGGTGCGGAAAGGCATTCGGCCACCGGGTACGGCAGCGCCCAGTAGCCGGCGGCCCGGCACAGCGCAACGGCGGCCTCGAGTTCGTCGGCGTCGGCGCGGGGCTTGAGCTCGTAGGCGCCCAGCCCACGCAATACCGGCTCCACCAGTTGCTCGCGCAGGCGGGGATCGGCATCGGCGCGCCGCACCAAGTCGTCGCCGCCCGCCGCTTCGAAGGCGCGACGCGCCGCCTGGCCGAATTCCTGCGCGTCCGCGCCGAGTTCGAGATTCATCGCCCCGCCGCCAGCAACGCGCGGGACAGCAGGATGCGCTGCATCTCGATGCTGCCCGACGACACCGTGGCCGCCTGCGAGTAGCGCCAGTGGTCTTCGACCTCCTGGCGATACCACTGCGCCTGCGGGGTGTCGGGGGCTTCGGCGGCGATCTCCATCAGCACCTCAGCACTTTCCTGGTCCAGCCGGGTGACCGCGATCCGGTAGGCAGCGGCGTCACCGGGGGCGATGCGGCCGCTGGCCTGCAGCGACACCACCCGGTAGGCCATCAGCCGGGCCCGCCGGCAGTGGGTGAGCATGCGCACCCAGCGGGCGGTCACCTCGGCGGGCAGGGCCTCCCAGCGCGACTCGAGGACGTGCGGCGCCGCGGCCAGCAACCGCTCACAGCGTGCGTAGCGGGCGATTCCGACTCGCTCGAAGGCCATCACGTCGCCCACGATCGACCAGCCCGCGTCGACTTCGCCGAGTACGTCGGCATCGGTGACACGCAGGTTGTCGAAGAACACCTCGTTGAGATGGTGCGGGCCCATCATGGTGCCCAGCGGCCGGACGGTGATGGCGGGATCGTCCATCGGGACCAGGAACACGGTCAGTCCCTGTTGTTTCTTGGTGACCGCGCCTTCCCCGATTCGGGTGGTGCGCACCAGCAGGAAGCACCACTGAGCCATGGTGGCGTAGGAGGTCCAGATCTTCTGGCCGTTGATCAGCCAGCCGTCACCATCGCGGCGCGCAAAGGTGCGCAGCGAGGCCAGGTCGGAACCGGCTTCGGGTTCGGAGAAGCCCTGACACCAGATCACCTCGCCTGCCGCGATCGGTGGCAGATGACGGCGCTGCTGTTCGGGGGTGCCGTGCCGCATGATGATCGGCCCGACCCAGTTCACCCCCATGTACTGCGCCCCGCGCGGTTCGTGGTGAGCCCACATCTCCTCGCGCACCACGGTCTGCTCCCATACCGAGGCGCCGGCCCCGCCGAATTCCTCCGGCCAGGACAGGCACAATAGGTCCTGCTCCGCCAGCACCCGGCAGAATCGTTGCGCCGCAGCAAGGTCTGCGGGGTCGTCGGTGAACGCGCCCGGGAAGTGCTCGGGCAGTTCCCGTTCGATCAGCTCGCGCAGCTGGATCCGCAGTTCGCCGGCACGGGGCCCCATGTCGAAGTCCAGCGTCATGCGCCACTCCTCAGCATCGCTTCGCAAGCCCCGTCCCCGGCGCTGCGCACCTGGGGGCACCCCCACTGCATCGTCGCCGGCGGCGTCATGACGCACCCTGCTCGAGTCCGAGTTCGGCGAACACCGCAGCGGTGTGCGCGCCGAGTTCCGGCGCGGGGCCGGTGACCCGGCCGGGGGTCCGCGACAGCCAGGTGGGCACCCCGGGGAAGCGCACCGGCCCGTTGGGGGTGTCCACCGTTTCGAACAGGCCCACGGCGTTGAGGTGCTCGTCGTCGAACAGGGCCCCGGGCGAGTTCAGCGGGGCCGCTGGGATTTCCAGCTCGGCGAACAGCTCGAGCCACGCGGCGGTGGTGCGCTCCTTCATGGTCTGCGCCACCAGCCCGTAGATGGTGTCGATCTGTCTGGCCCGCTGCGCCAGGGTGGCGTACTGCTCGGATGCCCAGGGCGGCTGCACCGCATCGATGAAGGCGTTCCAGTGCTTGTCGTTGTAGATCAGCGCGGCGATCTGTCCGTCACTGGTGGCATAGGGCCGCCGGTTGGGGGCCACCGTGCGCGGGTAGACGGCCGGGCCCAGCGGCGGGTCGAACATCGCGCCGTTGGCGTGCTCGACGAGCATGAACGAGGCCATGGTCTCGAACATGGCTACTTCGACTTCCTGGCCCTGTCCGGTTCGTTCCCGATGAAACAGCGCCATCATGGTGGCGTAGAGGGCGGTCAGCCCGGCGATCTTGTCGGCCATGATGGTCCCGACGTAGTCGGCGCGCCCGGTGAGTTGTTCCTGCACCGCGGGCAGTCCACATTGGGCCTGAATGGTGTCGTCGTAGGCGGGGCGGTCGGCGGCCGGACCGCGGCGCCCGTAGCCATAGCAGTTGGTGTAGACGATCCCCGGGTTGAGCGCGGCCACCTCGGCGTAGCCGAGGCCGAGCTTTGCCACCGCCTTGGCCCGCATCGAGTGAATGAACACATCGGCCCGACCGATCAACGCGGCGATCGCGGTCTGCCCGGCCGCGCTGCGCAGATCCAGCACGATGCTGCGTTTGCCCCGATTGACGTTGACGAACACCCCACTCATGTCGGGTGCGGGACCGGCCGAGATGTAGCGGGTGGCGTCGCCTTCCGGGGGCTCGACCTTGATGACGTCGGCCCCCATGTCGGCCATGATCTGCGTGCAGTACGGACCCATCACCATGGTCGTCAGATCGACCACTCGGACGCCGTGCAGCGGCCCGCGCGCCGGAGCCCTCCCACCGGCCTCACCGGCAGCCGCTGTTATTTGTTCGGACAAAATACTCCGTTCTGCGTAGTGCAGAACACTATTCCGCAGCGGTTATTCATGCGTCAAGGTCCGATTCACCCCTTACGGGGAACTATTGTCTGGACTAACTGGGCTTGATAACGTCCGGAGTCATGACTGCCTCCCTGCCGCTCCCCCGCGAGGTGGCCGGTAACCCCTCCACTGCACCCGGCTGGCGGCTGGAACGCCTCACCGAGCCGAGCCGGCTGTTCGGCGCCAACGGGCTGCGCACCGGTCCGGACGGCCGGGTCTATATCGCGCAGGTGACCGGCAGTCAGATCAGCGCACTCGATGTGAGCAGCGGCGAGCTGACCGTCGTCAGCGCACGCGGAGGCGACGTCGTCGGCCCCGACGATGTCGCCTTCGACGCCGACGGCACCCTGTACGCCACCGAGGTGATGGACGCCCGGGTCAGTGCGCTCGACGCCTCCGGCCGCAGCCGCGTACTGCGCGACGACCTGCCCTGCGCCAACGGCGTCACCGTGCACCAAGACCGGCTGTTCGTCGGCGAATGCCGCGAGGGCGGACGCCTGATGGAACTCGACCGGGCCACCGGGGCGCAACGCATCCTGGCCGAGAACCTGCCGTCGCCCAACGCCATGGAGGTGGGACCCGACGGCCTGCTGTACTTCCCGGTGATGACCGCCAACGAGATCTGGCGCATCGATCCCTTCGCCACCGATGCGGCCCCACAACGGGTCGCGGGCGACCTGGGGGTGCCGGACTCGGTGAAGTTCGACGCCGACGGATTCATCGTGTCCACCCAGGCCGCCAGCGGACAGGTGCTGCGCATCGACCCGCGCACCGGCACCTCCACCGTGCTGGCGCAGCTGCATCCCGGCCTGGACAACTGCACCATCATCGACGGGCGGCTGTTCGTCTCCAACTTCACCGGCGAGATCACCGAGATCAGCAGCGGGGGACAGACCTCCACGGTGCTGCCGGGCGGGCTGAACTGGCCGCTGGATCTCACCGTGGACGACGCCGGGCGGCTCTACGTCGCCGACGGCACCTACTTCTACGCCGTCGGCGAGGGCGGCCGGCTGGAAACCCTGGGCATGCTGTTCAGCCCCGGCTACCCCGGATTCGTACGGGGCGTGGTCGCCGTCGGTACCGGCGAATTCGTCGTCACCACCTCCGGCGGCCAGGTGACGCGCTATCTGCCGGCGCAGTCGTCCAGCGAGGTGCTCGCCGACGGCCTCGACCAGCTCTACGGGGTGACGGTGGGCCCCGCCGGTATCGCGGTCACCGAGTTCGGCACCGGCCGGGTGCTGGGGGTGCGCGCCGGCGCGGTGGACGTGCTGGCCCGCGACCTGGCCGGTCCGGTCGGGATCGAGAGCGCCGGTGACGGGACCTATCTGGTGGCCGAATCCGGCGCCGGTCGGGTAGTGCGCATCAGCGGTTCGGAAGTCCAGCCGGTGATCGAGGGACTCGTTCGGCCGCAGGGGATCACGCGGGCAGGCCGCACGCTGTACGTCGTCGACGCCGGCACCCGCCAAGTGCTGGCCGTCGACCTCGACACCGGGACTCAGCAGGTGATCGCCGAGGGGCTGCCGATCGGTCCGCCGCCGGGCGTGACACCCAAGCCGCTCAACGGAATGCCGCCGTTCTCCGGCCCCCAGGGCCCGTTCGCCGGCATCGCCCGCAGCCGCAACGGCACCCTGTTCGTCTCGGCAGACGGTGATGGCAGCGTGCTGGCTCTGCACCCGGTCGGCCCGTGACCGACCACCGCTACCTGAAGGTCGCGCGGACGCTGCGCAAGGAGATCGCCGACGGCGTCTATCCGATCGGCTCGCAGCTGCCCACCGAACACGAACTGTGCGAACGGTTCACCGTCAGTCGCTACACGGTCCGCGAAGCGCTGCGGCGGCTGCGCGAGGACAACCTGGTGGTCTCGCGTCCCCGCGCGGGCACCGTGGTGATCCCCCGCACCGCGACCAACTGCTATGCCCAAGACGTGGTCTCGATCGATGACCTGGTGGCGTTCGCGGCCGGCGCCCAGTTCGAGATCGACTCCAATGCCATGGTCACCCTCGACGCGGATGCCGCCGCCCGCACCGGTCTGCCGGTGGGCACCGAGTGGCTGGCGGTGCGGGGCAACCGCCGCGCCCAGGGCCAGGCCGCACCGATCTGCGCGACCGAGTACTACATCAATCGCGCGTTCGCCGGAGTGGGCCGATTGCTGCAGCGGCATACCGGCCCGATCTTTCCCCTGATCGAGGATGTGTTCGGGGTCAGCGTCGTCGAAGTCCGCCAGCACATCCGGGCGGTGATCCTCTCCTCCGAACTCAGCACCGCGCTGGCCGTCGAGCCCGGCACCGCGGGGTTGCAGATGCAGCGCAGCTACACCACCTCCGAGGGTGAGATCGCACAGGTCACGGTGAACACCCATGCCGGCGACGACTACCGCTACTCGATGACTCTGCACCGGGTGCCGGGACCGAGCGGCCCGTGACAACCCGCCTCACCGCCGAACAGGCCGCCGACGCTTACGCTGCGGGCCTGTGGGTTTCGACCACACTGGCCGATACGTTGCGAGAGGCCGCCGAGCAGAACCCCGACCGGGTCCTGCTGATCGACGGTGACACCCGCTTGACCTGCCGGGAGCTGCACGCCCGGGCGGCGACCCTGGCCGGTGCACTGCTGGCGCGGATGCCCACCGGCAGCGTGGTGTCGTTCATGCTGCCGAACTGGCATGAGGCCGCCGTGGTGTATCTGGCCGCGACGCTGGCCGGCATGGTGGTCAACCCGATCCTGCCGTCGCTGCGCGATGCGGAACTTGCCTTCATCGTGGCCGACTCGGACACCCGAATGCTGTTCATACCCGGGCAGTTCCGCGGTCACGACTACGCGGCGATGCTGACCCGGGTGACCGCGTCGCTGCGCGAGGCACCCGAGGTGGTGGTGGTTCGCGGGCCCGCGAGCAGCCACACCGACTACCGCACCCTGATGCACGGCGCCGGGCAGCCCACTGCGCTGCCCAAGGTGGATGCCGACGCCGTCCGGTTACTGCTGTATACATCGGGCACCACGGGGCATCCGAAAGGTGTTCTCCACACTCATAACTCGATCAACGCCTTGATCCGCCAGCTGGGCCGGCACTGGATGATCGAACCGGGCTCCACTTTTCTGGTGCCCTCCCCCATCGCCCATATCGGCGGATCGATCTATGCGTTCGAGGCCCCGTTGCTGCTGGGCGCCACCGCGGTGTTGATGGATGTCTGGAACCCCGACGCGGCGATAACGCTCATGCTCACCGAGCACTGCACCCACGTGGCGGGGGCGACGCCGTTTCTGACCCAGTTACTTGCCGCCGCCCGCGATACCGGCACCCGCCTGCCCGATCTCAAGCTGTTCATCTGCGGCGGCGCGTCGGTTCCGGCATCGTTGATCCGCGAAGCGGCCGGCTACTTTCACACCGCCGTTATCACCCGGGTGTACGGATCCAGCGAGGTTCCAGTCAGCACGGTCGGGTCGCTGGACTCCGATGACCTCGCCCACGCCGCCGAGACCGACGGGCGGGCCGGGATCGCCGACATCAAGCTGGTCCCGCACCCCGCTGCCCCGCCGGGCGATGGAGAGATCTATGTCCGCGGGCCGCAGATGCTGGTGGGCTACCAACGCCGCGACGACGAACACGGCTGCTTCGACGAACTGGGCTACTTCGCCACCGGCGATCTGGGCCGGTGGGTCGATGGCGACTATCTGTTGGTCACCGGGCGGCTCAAGGACGTGATCATCCGCAACGGCGAGAACATCTCCGCACGGGAAGTGGAGGACATCCTGATCGGGCATCCGCAGATCGCCGAGGTCGCCGTGGTCGGGATCCCCGATGCGCGCACCGGCGAGCGCGCCTGCGCGGTGATCGTGCCGGCCGGCCCGGCCCCACCGGATGTCGCCGAGCTGCGCGCCATGCTGACCGAACACGGCGTGGCACTGTTCAAAACCCCCGAACAGGTGTTGATCTGGGATGCGTTGCCCCGCAACGACGCCGGCAAAGTGGTCAAACAGCAGATCCGGGCGGAGCTGTCCCGCGCAGAGGTAGGTGAGTAGATCATGCAGGTGGCGATAGTGACCGGAGCCAGCAGCGGAATCGGGTTCGGCTGCGCGGCAAAGCTTGCCGAGTCCGGTATGGCGGTGTTGGCGACCGGCCGTGATGAGGGGCGCCTGGCCGGGTTGACGCAGACACTGACGGCCGCGGGTGTCGATCCCGACCGGATCGCCACGCTGGCGGTCGATCTGACCACCGACGCCGCACCACAGCAGATCGTCGACGCCGCCCTGTCCCGGTGGGGGCGGGTGGATTACCTGATCAACAATGCCGGGATCGGCAGCCCCAAGCCGTTGCACGAAACCGACGACGAGACCCTGGACCACTTCCTCAACCTCATGCTGCGGGCACCGTTCCGGCTGGCGCGGGACGTGCTGCCGCACCTGCAGCCCGGGTCGGCGATCATCAACATCACCTCCACCTTCGCGGTGGTGGGCGGGCTGCGCGGCGGGGCGTACTCGGCCGCCAAGGGCGGGCTGACCGCGCTGACCACCCACATCGCCTGCCAGTACGGCGCCCAGGGCATCCGGTGCAACGCCGTGGCCCCCGGTGTCACCGTCACCCCGATGGTCGAACAACGCCTGACCGACAACCGGTTCCGCAAGCTCAACACCGAGATGACGCCGTCTCCGCGGCTGGGCCGGGTGGATGACATCGCGGCAACGGTGGCCTTCCTGTGCTCGGAGGCCGGCTCGTTCATCAACGGGCAGACCATCGTCGTCGACGGCGGGTGGAGCTCGACCAAATACCTGTCCGACTTCGGCCTCGACTCCGACTGGGTGGCACCGTGAACCTGTTCACGCTGCTGGACCAGGCCGCGTCCCGGTTCGGTGAGCGGGGTGCGGTCTATCTCGGCGAGCGCCGACTGCACACCTGGAGCGAGCTGGCCGATCGCGCACGACGGTTGGCCACATCGCTGCGCGGGGCGGCGGGAGCCGGCGCGCGGATCGCGATCGCCAGCGAGAACCGGCCGGAGAT
This sequence comes from Mycolicibacter nonchromogenicus, assembly GCF_002101775.1. Classification (GTDB taxonomy): domain Bacteria; phylum Actinomycetota; class Actinomycetes; order Mycobacteriales; family Mycobacteriaceae; genus Mycobacterium; species Mycobacterium nonchromogenicum. The sequence continues at coordinate 101,386 of NZ_LQPI01000033.1, forward strand.
CATCGAGCTGATGTTCGCCACCTGGGCCGCCGACTGCGTGGTGGTTCCGCTCAACTACAAGCTGCACCCGCGCGAGATGGCGCAGATCATCGACGACGCCGGTGCCGCGCTGGTCTTCGCGTCACCGAAGCTGGCCGAGGGGCTGACCGCCGCCGTCGCCGCCCCCGTCGAGACCATCGGCGGTGCCGCATATCTGGACCGGTTCTCGGGTCCGCCCACGGCAGAGGCCAACCCGGATCCGTCGCGGCTGGCGTGGCTGTTCTACACCAGCGGCACCACCGGGCGCTCGAAGGGCGCCATGCTCACCCACCGCAACCTGATGGCGATGACGGTGGCGCATCTGGCCGACTTGGATGACCCCGACGCCGACTGCAGCCTGATCCACGGCGCGCCGATGTCGCACGGATCGGGGCTCTACATCGCGCCCTACGTCGCGCGCGGAGCCCGCCAGGTGGTGCCGGCATCGGGCTCGTTCGACGCCTCGGAGTTCCTCGACCTGTGCGACCACCATCCGGGGGCCTCCGCGTTCCTGGCGCCGACCATGGTGGGCCGCCTGGTGGCCACCGGCCGGCAACGGCCGGCCAACCTGCGCACCATCGTCTACGGCGGCGGGCCGATGTATCTCGAGGACCTGAAGCGGGCGATGACCGCCTTCGGCCCGGTGTTCGCCCAGCTCTACGGCCAGGGCGAGGCACCCATGACGATCACCGGCCTGGCGCGCGCCGATCACCTCGGCGACGACGCGACCCTGAGCTCGGTCGGCTGGCCGCGCACCGGGGTCGAGGTCGCGGTGCTGCGCGACGACGGCACCCGAGCACCCGCCGGCGAGGTCGGGGAGATCGTCTGCCGCGGCGATGTCGTCATGGCCGGCTACTGGAACAACCCGGACGCCACCGCTGACGCCATCCGGGATGGCTGGCTGTTCACCGGCGACAAGGGTTCATTCGATGCCCGCGGCTGTCTGACCCTGCGGGACCGCTCGAAGGATGTGGTGATCAGCGGGGGCAGCAACATCTACCCGCGCGAAGTCGAAGAGGCACTGCTGAGCCATCCCGGCGTCATCGAGGCCGGCGTGGTGGGCGCACCCGACCCCGAGTGGGGCGAGATCGTGGTCGCCTTCATCGTCGGCAACGCGTCCGTCGCCGAGTTGGACAGTCACCTGCTGGAACGCATCGCACGGTTCAAACGGCCCAAGCGCTACGAGTTCGTCGACGCGCTGCCCAAGAACAGCTACGGCAAGGTGCTCAAACGCCAGCTGCGCTGCCTACTGGGGTGAGGCGGGCGTCGGTGCGCCGCCGCCGCACCACCGCTCGGCCCCCGCGCGCGGCCGCGGTGGTCACACCCCGGGAGCGGTTGCGCTCTCCTGGTGCGGTGGTGGTGACGAAGTCGAACTCGCGCAACAGGGTGCGCAGCGTCACCAGCATCTCCATGTTGGCGAATGCCGCTCCGACACAACGGTTCACCCCGCCGCCGTAGGGAACCCAGAAGGTGGTGTCGGGCGGGTTGCCCACGAACCGGTCCGGGTTGAACAGCTCAGGATCCTCGTAGTGCTCCGCAGAGAGGTGCAGCATCCGGAAGGGCACCACCACCATGCGTCCCTCGGGGATCACCCACGGCCCCAGCCTGATCCGTGCGTGGGTGAGGCGCCCGGTTCCCTCGACCACCGGACGGGTCCGCTGCACTTCCCACACCACGGCCTGCAGCAGCTCCGAGCCGCCGGCGTCGGCCTCTGCCGCCAGACGCTCCAACAGGTCCGGGTGACGGCGAATGCGCTCCACCGCCCACGCCAGAGTGGTCGCCGTCGTTTCGTGGCCCGCAGCCAGCAGAGTAAGCAGCTCGTCGGCGATGTGCGCGTCGCTGATGGGTTCCCCATCGTCGTAGCGCGCCGCCAACAGCAGGGACAGCACGTCGGTGCGCTCGGCGAAATCGGGGTCCTGGCGTGCTCGGGCGATCAGTCTTTCGATCAATGCGTCGTATCGCCGCCGGTAGAAGCCGTAGCGCCCCCCGGGGCTGAGCGGACCGTAGTCGCGGCGGATCCGCGGCGGCAGTACCGCCAACCGTGACCCCAGCTCCACCAGTGAGGGCAGGATCTTGCGCAGTTCGTCGAACTCGGCGCCCTCAGCACCGAAGACCGCCCGCAGGACCACGTTGAGGGTGATGCGCATCATCGACGGCTGGGTGGCGAACTCCCGCCCCTCGGGCCAGGTCGCAACCTCGCGGAGCGTCTCCTCCTCGACGATCGACTCATATCCGGTCATCCGTCTGCCGTGGAACGGCGGCACCAGCAGCTTGCGCCGGCGAAGGTGCTCGGCGCCCGCCAGGCTGAACGTCGATCCGGGTCCCAGCACCGCCCCCAGATTGTTGGCCCGGGCCGCCAGGTCGCTGCTGGTGGTGAACAGGTTCTTCGCCAACGCCGGGTCGCTGATCACTACCGCTTGCCCGACGACCGGCAGGCGCACCGTGAACGCACCGCGGTAGCGGCGGTGCACCGCCCGGAAGGCGCCCTTGCGGCCGAAGAGGAAGAGCAGCACCGTCAAGAAGGTGGGGATGGGCACCACCGGCGGCAGCAGCACCGGATCACTAGTCTTCTCGGCCACTCCAACACCTTTCGAACACCCCGCGGTACATGCGCGTACCACGCTGCCCTATGGCGTCGGCCGACTCAACCCTTAGATTCCCCGAGAACATAAGCGCCCGGCCATGCCGGGCCGTCTCGCTACGTGACCTGCGACTTCATCTGGTCTAGGTTCACCAGGATCGGCCATCCGCACACCGAGAGCGCATTGCCGTGACCGGTTTCGTGGATGTCGAACGCCGACTGGATCGCCGAATGGAAGCCCTGCACGTCCATGGTCTGGTTGACCGCACGTTTGGCCTGACGCAGCGCGAACGACGGCATGGTGGCGATGTGTTCGGCGAGTTGGCGGGTCTCGGCATCGAGCTGCTCACGTGGGACCACGCGATTGACCATGCCGGTCTGCTCGGCTTCCTGCGCGGTCATCGCCCGGCCGGTGAACAGCAACTCCTTGGCCTTGCGCGGACCCAATTCCCAGGTGTGCCCGTGGTATTCGACCCCGCCGATGCCCATCAGCACCACCGGGTCAGAGAACTGGGCGTCGTCGGCGGCGATGATCAGATCGCACGGCCAGCACAGCATCAGCCCACCGGAGATGCAGCGGCCCTGCACCGCTGCGATCGACGGCTTGGGCACATTGCGCCACCGCAAGGTGTACTCCAGGTAGCGCTTGCATTCGTGCTTGTAGATGAACTCCAGGGTGATCTTGTCCGGCACCGGGCCGCCGCCCTTGATGTCGTGGCCGGCCGAGAAGTGTTTGCCGTTGGCGCGCAACACGATGACGGCGACGTCGTCGTCATCGGCGGCGCGGGTCCAGGCCGCGTCGAGCTCGTCGAGCAGCTCGGTGTTCTGGGCGTTGGCGGCGTCGGGCCGGTTCAGGGTGATCGTCGCGATCCGGTCGGCGACCTCGTAGTCGATGTACATGCGCGTCCTTCAGCAGTTGCGGGAATCAGTGGCGGGCAGTGGCTGGACATGCGGCCGGCAAGGCGTCGATGGTCATTGCCGGGCTGGGCGCGGATGTGGCCGCGCGGGCCCCGCAACGCCGCGGATTGCGACTGCGACGACACCGCGCGAGAAGCGCCTTCTCATTCTGGGAAAGTTACCATCTTCTCAAACGGGATGGCAGCGTCGCGAAAGGCGACATGGATCCGGGCCTGTTCTCCGGTAGGGTGCATTCGTGTTCTCCCAAAAAGGCAACCGTTGGAGCCGCTGGTGAGTAACCCGGAAGAAGAGCCCGTCTGGAAGCAGCGGGCGGTCGAGCGGTCGATCAAGACCGCACGACTGCGGGCCGCCCAGCGCGTTCAGCGCTTTCTGGACGCAGCCCAGGCCATCATCATCGAAAAGGGCAGCACCGACTTCACCGTCCAAGAGGTCGTCGAGCGCTCCCGCCAGTCGCTGCGCAGCTTCTACCTGCAGTTCAACGGCAAGCACGAGTTGCTGCTGGCACTCTTCGAAGACGCCTTGGTGCGCACGTCCGACCAGATCCGTGCCGCCACCGAGGGCCACACCAAGCCGCTGGAGCGCCTGAAAGTCGCCGTCGAACTGCTCTTCGAGTTGTCTCGCCCGGACCCGTCGGCCAAGCGGCCGCTGTTCACCGACTTCGCGCCGCGGCTGCTGGTCTCGCACCCCACGGAAGTGCGGGTGGCCTTCACCCCGCTGCTGACCCTGCTCACCGAGCTGATGGAGGCCGCCGACGAGGCCGGCGAACTCCGCGAGGGCGTCAACGCCCGCCGCATGGCGGCCATGGTCATGCAGACGGTCATGTTCGTGGCCCAGTCCAGCGCCGAAACCGACGACCCGGCGGCCAACCCCATCAGCGCCGATGAGGTCTGGGACTTCTGCGCCCACGGCCTCGCCAAGTAGCCCCGCCCTTTTGGCGCGAGCGTGCGCGTTTGCACGCGACACGCCGCGCAATAGTGACATTCAACGCACCCTCGCGCCGCCAGTACCACCGCCGCAGGCCCCGAGGGTTCCTCCGGGCTTCCCTCTCCGTATTGGCATATGCTCTAATCGAGAATGTGATTTCCACATGGTGCGTGCCTGGCCGAAAGGCCGGCGCCGATGCGTAAGCCCCTCGCTCCCGACGTCACCAACTGGCCCGACGAGAACCTCGCTCTGATCGGCAGTCAATGCGCGGAATGCCAAGCAACGGTATGGCCCCGCCAGGATCACTGCCCGCGATGCAGCGGACCCCAGATGCAGGATCTCCTGCTGCCCCGCCAAGGCACCTTGGAAGCCTGGACCACTCAGGGATTCGTCCCGAAGCTGCCCTACGCCGGCGGTGAGACCGCTGAGGGCTTCACTCCGTACGGGGTCGGACTGGTCCGACTCGGCGATGTGGTCCAGGTCGAGGCCCGGCTGACCGAATCCGACCCCGCCAAGCTGCAATTCGGCATGAACGTCGAACTGACCATGGTGCCGTTCTATGTCGACGACGACGGGACCGAGATCCTCACCTGGGCATTCCAGCCCGTCTAAGGAGACCTGGAAAATGACCGTAACGAACAACGATGTGGCGATCATCGGCGTCGGACTGCACCCCTTCGGCCGATTCGACAAGTCCGCGATGCAGATGGGCGCCGAGGCTATCCACCTGGCCCTGGCCGACGCCGGCGCCGAGTGGCGCGACATCCAGTTCGGCGTGGGCGGCAGCTACGAGATCTCCAACCCCGACGCGGTGACGCGCCTGGTCGGTCTCACCGGCATTCCGTTCACCAACGTCTTCAACGCCTGCGCCACCGCGGCCACCGCGACCCAGGTCTGCGCCGACAACATCCGATCGGGCAAGTACGACATCGGCATCGCGATCGGCATGGACAAGCACCCCCGCGGCGCGTTCACCGACGACCCGGCCAAGCTCGCACTGCCGGCCTGGTACGCCGAGAACGGCCAATTTGTCACCACCAAGTTCTTCGGCATGAAGGCCAACCGCTACCTGCATGACCACGGCATCTCGCAGCGCACGCTGGCCAAGGTTGCCGCCAAGAACTTCCGCAACGGCGCGTTGAACCCCAACGCATTCCGGCGTAAGCCGATGTCCGAGGACGCCATCCTGGAGTCGCCGGCGCTGAACTACCCGCTCACCCAGTTCATGTTCTGCGCCCCCGACGAAGGCGCGGCCGCGGTGATCATGTGCCGCGCCGACATCGCACACCGCTTCAGCGGCAAACCGGTCTACCTGCAGGCCACCGAGATCCGCACCCGCCGCTACGGCGCCTACGAAGTGCACGCCACCTCCGCCCCGATCGAGGAGGATGTGGCGCCGACGGTCTACGCCGCGCGCGCCGCATTCGAGAAGGCCGGCATCACACCCGACGACGTCGATGTGGTCCAGTTGCAGGACACCGACGCCGGCGCCGAGATCATCCACATGGCCGAGTGCGGTTTCTGCGCCGACGGCGACCAGGAGAAGCTGCTCGCCGACGGGGCGACCGAGATCAGCGGGTCGCTGCCGGTCAACACCGACGGCGGGCTGATCGCCAACGGCGAGCCTATCGGCGCGTCGGGGCTGCGCCAGATCCACGAGCTGGTGCTGCAACTGCGCGGCCAGGCCGGTGACCGTCAGGTGCCCGGCGGCCCGAAGGTGGGGTTCGCACAGGTCTACGGAGCTCCCGGCACGGCGTCGGCATCGATCGTCACGATCTGAGGCAATCGCCAACACGTCAGCGACCGCGACCTGATCTCCTCGACACCAGTCGGAATGCCAGGTATCGCCTCACGCGGGTGGTCGGCGCATATCCTCAAGCAACGATGACAAGTGCAGATCACCTGCCCGACTCCCTCGTCGGGGCGCTGAGCAAGGCTCGGGTTCCGGCGGAGAACCATGAGTTCATCCGGCGTCTGACCACCGCGGTGGGGATAGCCGGATACCAGGCGGTGGCGAATGTCGATAAGCCGTACGTACGAGCCAGGCGGCAAGATGGCTTGCCGGATCTGCATATCTACTACGGCTATACCAACGGGTTCGCTTCCGAGGAAGAAGTCATCCGGTTCGCGGGCAGCGCCGCCGGTCGAGGTACCAGTTCACGTAAGGGAACCTGGTATGTAGCGCACCCGACGAATCAGGTGCGCAGCGGCAGCAAACGGTCTGCCGATGTTCGACGCGAGTCTGGATTCTGCAGCACGTGCTTCGTCCAGTTGCCGCTCACCGGCGTCTGCGGCGAGTGTGGCTGACGCCCCAGACCCGCCAACGTAAGCGCGCTACTCCCCCAACCCCGGCGGCGGTGAGTACACCGGCTCATATCCGGCGATGCGGATCGGGCTGCCCACCAGGCGGAAATCGCCTGCGGTGACCACCATTTCCGGGTGCTCCTTAAGCGCTTCGGGCAATGTCCGCACCGCCGCCGCGGGAATACCCAACGGACGAAGCCGCGCCTCCCAGCCCGCCGCGGTGTCGCCGGCCAACGCGGCGGTGACCACCGCCAGCACCTCGTCCCGGCGGGCCACCCGCTCGGCCATCGCCGCGAAACCGTCGATTCCGGCCTCCGTGGCGAACGCCTTCCAGAAGCCGTCATGGGTGACGAACAACGCCAGGTATCCCTCGGCTGTGGGAAACAGCTGGGCCGGTACGTAATACGAATGCGCACCGTTCGGGTACCGCTTGGGTTCGACACCGTCGTTGAGGTAGGCCGATGCGCGGTAATTCAGTTGCGACAGCATCACATCCAGCAGCGATACCTCCACCTGCCCGCCACGGCCGCTGACGATCTGCGCCAGCAGACCCAATGCCGCGGTCAGCCCGGTGGAGTTGTCCGCCGAGGAGTAGCCCGGCAGGGTCGGCGGCGCATCCGGATCGCCGGTCATCGCAGCAACCCCGGTGGCCGCCTGGATCACGTAGTCGAAGGCGGGTTCGTCACCGCCGTCCAGGCCGAACCCGGTCAGCGCAACACAGACGATCCGCGGATTGAACCGTGACAGTGCGTCATAGGTGAGTCCGAGTCGCCGGATCACCGCGGGCTTCATATTGACCAGCAGCGCATGGGAATCGGCGACCAGCTCGCCCAGCTTCGCCTGCCCGGCCTCGGAGGCCAGATCCAGCTGGATGCTGGTCTTGTTGCGGTTGAGGCTGGCGAAGTAGCTCGGGCCGACCTGGCGGGAGATCTCCCCGCCCGGTGGTTCGATCTTGATGACTTCGGCACCGAGGTCGGCCAGCAGCATGGTGGCGTACGGGCCGGCCAACATCACCCCCACCTCGAGGATGCGGATCCCCGACAGCGGTCCGCTCACCTAAACCTCCTTAGCGAGCGCGGCGATCACTTCACGGGTGCGGTACTTGGAGGCGATCAGTTCGTCGCGGGTGTCCCCGATCGGCAGCAACCGCACCGACAGGTCGGTCACGCCGGCGTCGGCAAACTGCTTGAACCGCTTCAGGATCGACTCCTCGTCGCCGGCCGCGCACAGATCACCCACATTGCGGGCCGAGCCGCGGTCCAGCAGCCGCTGGTAGTTGGGTGAGGTCTCCGCTTCGGCCAGGATGCGGTTGGCGCGTTCCTTGGCGGCCTCGATCTCGGAGTTGGCGCACAGGGTGACGGGGATGCCGGCGACGATGCGCGGTTGCGGCTTGCCCGCGGCGGCCGCCGCCTTGTTGATCTTCGGGGCGATGTGCTCGGCGATCGCCTTCTCATCGGCCATCCACAACGACGTGCCGTCGGCATGCTCGCCGGCGATCTGCAGCATCACCGGGCCAAGAGCGGCCACCAGCACCGGCATGGGGGTCTCTGCGCCCAGCGCGGTCGGGTTGTGCACGGCGAAGTGCTCGTTCTCCACGTCCACCGGCCCTGGGCCGGCCAGCGCGGCGTTGAGCACCTGCAGGTAGTCGCGGGTGTAGGCGGCAGGCTTGTCGTACGGCAGGCCGAGCATGTCCCGGATGATCCAGTGGTGCGACGGTCCAACCCCCAGCGCCAGCCGTCCACCGGAGATGGCGTGCACCGAAAGCGCTTGGCGGGCAAGGGCGATGGGGTGCTGTGCCTGCAGGGGCACCACGGCGGTGCCGAGTTCGATCCGGGTGCTGTGCGCGGCCATCAGCGCCACCATGGTGAGCAGATCGAAATCGTCGGGCACCTGCGGCATCCACGCGGTGGCCAGGCCCGCCGTGTCGGCCCACTCGATGTCGGAGATCAGCTTGGCGACCTTGCGCGCCATGTCGCCGCGTTCGGCGCCGATCATCACTCCAAGTCGCATGGCTAGCCCGCCTCCGCCTTCTCGATCACCTCGCGCACCCCGGTCACCAGGTCCTCCAGCGGAGTTCCGGTGGGAAAGACCGCTGCGGCACCGGCTTCCAACAGCTTGGGTACATCACCCTGCGGGATGGTGCCGCCGACCACGACGGCGATGTCGCCGGCGTCCGCGGCGCGCAGCGCCTCAACGATTCGGCCGGTCAGCGCGACGTGCGCGCCGGACAGGATGCTCAGGCCCACCACCGCCACGTCCTCCTGCAGGGCGGTGGAGACGATGTCCTCGACGCGTTGCCGGATACCGGTGTAGATGACCTCGAACCCGGCATCACGCAGGGTGCGGGCGACGATCTTGGCTCCGCGATCGTGGCCGTCGAGGCCTGGTTTGGCGACCAGGACACGGGCCGGGACGCCGGCGGAGGGAGATTGCGGAGAGGTCATCAGTACACCACCGGTTGCTGGAACTCGCCCCAGACGTTCTTCAGCGCCGAGACCATCTCACCCACCGTGCAGTAGGCGTTGGCGCAGTCGATCAGGGGATGCATGAGGTTGACGTCGCCCTCGGCGGCGCGCGACAGCGCCGCGAGTGCGGCGGCGACGTCGTCGGCGTTGCGCTCGGCCTTGACCCGCGCCAGTCGCTTGAGTTGGACGTCACGGCCTTCGGCGTCCAGTTCGTAGGTGGCGATCTCCGGTGGCGGCTCGTCGCTGGTGAACTTGTTGACGCCGACGACCGGCCTAGTGCCCGACTCGATCTCGTGGTGGATCTTGAACGCCTCGTCGGCGATCAGGCCCTGCAGGTAGCCGTCTTCGATGGCGCGAACCATGCCGCCGTGGTTCTCCAGGTCGGCCATGATCTCCATGATGCGTTCTTCGGTGGCGTCGGTGAGCGCCTCGACGAAGTAGGAGCCGCCGAGCGGATCGGCCACCCGGGTCACCCCGGTCTCATACGCCAGGATCTGTTGGGTGCGCAGCGCCAGCGTCGCGGATTCCTCGCTGGGCAGGGCGAAGGGCTCGTCCCAGGCGGCGGTGAACATCGACTGGACCCCGCCCAGCACCGCGGCCATCGACTCGTAGGCCACCCGAACCAGGTTGTTCTGGGCCTGCGGGGCGAACAGTGACGCGCCGCCGGCCACGCAGCCGAAGCGGAACATCGATGCCTTGTCGGCCTGGGCGCCATAGCGTTCCCGCACGATGGTGGCCCACCGCCGTCGGCCGGCCCGGTACTTGGCGATCTCCTCGAAGAAGTCGCCGTGGGTGTAGAAGAAGAACGAGACCTGCGGGGCGAACTGCTCGATGCTCATCCGGCCGCGCTCGACGACGGTGTCGCAGTAGGTGACGCCGTCGGCGAGCGTAAAGGCCATCTCCTGTACGGCGTTGGCGCCGGCGTCGCGGAAGTGCGCACCGGCCACCGAGATCGCGTTGAAGCGTGGCACTTCGGCGGCGCAGAACTCGATGGTGTCGGCGATCAGCCGCAGCGACGGTTCCGGCGGCCAGATCCAGGTGCCGCGGGAGGCGTACTCCTTGAGGATGTCGTTCTGGATGGTGCCGGTGAGCTTGGCCCGCGGTACCCCGGAACGCTCGGCGGCCGCCACGTAGAACGCCAGCAGGATGGCCGCGGTGCCGTTGATGGTGAAGCTGGTGCTGATCTTGTCCAGCGGGATGGAGTCGAACAGGATCTCGGCGTCGGCCAGGGTGTCCACCGCGACACCGACCCGGCCGACCTCCTCGCTGACTTCGGGGTCGTCGGAGTCATATCCACACTGCGTCGGCAGGTCCAGCGCCACCGACAGTCCGGTGCCGCCCTGGCTCAGCAGGTATTGGTATCGGCGGTTGGACTCCTCGGCGGTCCCGAAGCCGGAGTACTGACGGAACGTCCATAACCGTCCGCGGTAGCCGGATTCGAAGTTTCCGCGCGTGAACGGGTACGTGCCGGGGGCCGGCGGCTCTTCACGCCGGTCTTCGGGACCGTACACCGGTTTCAGCGGGATACCTGAGGAGGTCTGCACTGGGTCGCTCATCGATGGATACGGTACTTGCAAGAAATGAGAATGCCAATACCACCCCGCGCGACGTGCGCGAATGCCTGCAGCTACCCGGCGAGGTTGAAGTTGCCGCTGGCCCCGTAGACCGACAGCGAGACCAACAGCGTCACCGAGACGACGACGATCAGCGAGGTCCGCACCGCGTTGCCCACCGCGACGCCGACCCCGGCCGGGCCGCCGGCGGCGAAATAGCCGAAGTAGGTGTGGATCAACAAGATGGTGATGGCCATCAAAAAGGCCTGCAGGAACGACCACAGCAGGTCGATGGGGTTGAGGAACGTACGGAAGTAGTGGTCATACAGTCCGGCCGACTGCCCGAACAAGAACACCGTGGTGAAGCGGCTGGCCATGAACGACAGGATCACCGCGATGGCGTACAGCGGAACGATCGCGACCAGTCCCGCGACGATCCGGGTGCTGACCAGGTAGGCGATCGGTCGGATGGCCATCGATTCCAGCGCGTCGATCTCCTCGTTGATCCGCATGGCCCCCAGCTGTGCGGTGACCCCGGCGCCGAAGGTGGCGGCCAGGCCGATGCCGGCGACCACCGGGGCCGAGATGCGCACGTTGATGAAGGCCGCCAGGAATCCGGTCAGGGCCTCGATGCCGATGTTGCCCAATGAGCTGTAGCCCTGCACCGCCAGCGTGCCGCCGGCGGCCAGGGTCAGGAAGCCGACGATCACCACGGTGCCGCCGATCATCGCCAGCGTGCCGGTGCCCATGCTGATCTCGGCGATCAGCCGAATGACCTCCCGGCGGTAACGGGCGAACGCGAACGGGGTCGTGGCGATCGCTTTGCCGTAGAACAGCGTGTGGTCCCCGATGCGGCTCATCGCGGCGATCGGTCGCCGAAGCTGCCGGGCGACACCGGGATAGACCGCGGTCAGAGCTCGAAGCGCCACGGCTCAGCGCGCCGTCATCTTGATGCCGATCGCGGTGACGACAACGTTGACCACGAACAGTGACATGAAGGCGTAGACGACGGTTTCGTTCACCGCGTTGCCGACGGCTTTGGCGCCGCCGCCGGAGATGGTCAGGCCGCGGTAGCAGGCGACCATGCCGGCGATCAGTCCGAACAGCGCCGCCTTGACGCAGGAGATGATCAGCTCGGGAACCCCGGTCAGCAGGGTGATTCCGGCCGCGAACGCGCCCGGATTGACGTCTTGGACGAAGACCGAGAAGACGTAGCCGCCGAGGATTCCGATGATCACCACGAGGCTGTTGAGCAGCAGCGCCACCAGGCCCGCAGCGAGCATCCGCGGCGTCACGAGCCGCTGAATCGGGTTGATGCCCAAGACCTCCATGGCGTCGATCTCTTCGCGAATGGTGCGCGACCCCAGGTCGGCACACATCGCGGTGGCACCGGCTCCCGCCACGATCAGCACCGTCACCATCGGCCCGACCTGGGTCACGGCACCGAACGCCGCGCCGGCGCCAGACAGGTCGGCGGCGCCGAGCTCGCGCAGCAGGATGTTGAGGATGAAGCTGACCAGGACCGTGAACGGTATGGCCACCAGCAGGGTGGGCGCGAGCGAAACGCGCGCCACGAACCAGGACTGCTCGATGAATTCGCGGGCCTGGAAGGGCCGTTTGAACAAGAACCTGACAGCGTCCACCGACATGGTGAACAGGCCCCCGACCGCCTCCATGGGACCCGCCAGGCGAGCCATCGCCGAACCCGGGGACCAGTGGATCAGGTCCTTCATCCCCATCAGGCTCCTCCCGAGACAGTGCGCGTGAATCCTATCCGATTAATACATTCTGCGATACTCGATTCTAATTTCTATGCACACCCATTCTCATCTGAGGCAAATGCCTTCGAGGCCCGTCACAGCCGACCGTCGACGCGCAGATCAGGGTGCACCCACTCCGGTGACCTGCGCTCTTTGAAGGCGCGGAATCCTTCGACGGCCTCCGGCGCACCCAGACTGGTGTTCATCCCGATCCGGTCGAACAGCCCGAGGTAGGAGTCCAGGCTGGACTTGACCACGGCGCGCGCTGCCGGGGCGGTACGACAGCACTGCGCCAGCACATCGCGGGCGGCATCAGCCAGATCCTCGTGCGGGACCACGCGTGCCACCATGCCCCAGTCGAGAGCTTCCTGCGCGCCGAAGGTGCGGCCGGTGAACATCAGGTCGCGGGTGCGGACCGGGCCGATCACCCGCGCCAGCATCTGGCTGTAGTAGGTGTCGGCGATGCCGCGGAACAGCTCGGGCACCCGGAACGTGGCCCGGTCGCTGACCACCGCCACGTCACTGCAGAGTGCGATCTGCAACCCGCCGCCCTGGCACAGCCCGTTGACCGCGGAGACCACCGGCTTGACCGAACTGCGCAGCGTGTCGAAGGGGGTGATGTCCATACCCAACGCGGCCCCGAACGTCAGCCAGTCGTCCGCCCCGCCCCCGCCCATGTCCCCGCCGGGGGCGAACACATCTGCGGTCCCGGTGATCAACAGCCCGGCCAGGTCCGGATCCTGATTGACCCGGCCCACGGCATAGCGCAGGCCGAAGTACATCGCCGGCGTCATCGCATTGCGGGCCTCGGGGCGGTCCAGAGTGCAGACCGCGATCGGCCCCTCACGCCGAAACGTCAGGTACGGCGTTCCCAGCCAGTCCCCCTCGGGGGGCCGTGGCCCCTGCGCATGAGCATCCATCGAACCCCGGCCTCTCTTCTTCGTGCACGACCGGGCTCAGCCGGCCAGCTCGCCCACCAACTCCAGCGTGCCCAGATCGCGGATAGCCTGACACCCGCGCTGCAGCATCGTGACGAACATGTCGTCGCCGCGCTCGGTATCGGTTGCGAACACCAAGCCGAGCGCGCAGATCAACGGTACTTGCAGCGCACCGAACCGGTAGTCCTGCCAACAGGTTTCGCGGTCGTAATCGCGCACACCGTGACCCAGCAACGCGTTGTGATACTCGGTGACCAGGTCAGACTCGATGTCTTTGCGCAGCTCGGGCGTCAAGCTGGTGCCGGTGAAGAAAGCCAGGTCCCGGGCCGGCAGCCCGACACCCAGCGTCTGCCAATCGACCACCCAGATCTGTTCCCCGTCGGGACTGAACAGCATGTTGTCCAGTCGATAGTCGCCATGGATCAACGCGAACCGGCCCAACCGCGCCGACACCCACGGGGTGACCACGTCCAGCGCCGCCGTCAATGTCGCGCAGTCGGTGTCACCGAGCTGGGCGCCGAGCCGCTCCACGCAGGTCTGCGCGCACATCCGGGCGATGTCACCCATGCCCTTGGCGCCGGCCTCGTCCAGCTGGGTCATGGCCAGTCCGGGGAAGGTCAGCCATCGCTGATCGCACCAGGTGGGAGCGTGCAAGCCGGCCAGCGCCCGCACCGCCAGCCGAGCCTGGCGTTCACCGCAACCCGCGATCTGATCGCCCTGGACCGCGGGCGCCCGGTCGGAGAGCAGCAGCGCGTACTCGGTTGCGTCATCGTTGATTTCACAGTGGAAGCACTGCGGTATCGGGATCTGGACGCCGTCGGCCACCTCCTGGTAGAAGGCGCACTCGCTGCGATAGCCCAGGACCACGCGGTCGCGGACGGCGTCGTCGCCGGCGGGCAGTTTGATCACGAAGCTGGCCGGCAGATCCCCCGGGTCGCCCGCGTAGCGGGCCGCCACCCGATAGGTGGCCCCGGTCTGGCCGGTGCCGACCGGAGTGACGTCGACCGAGGCCACCTCGACAGGTTCACCCCGAGCGCTCAACACCGCCGACAGCCACTGACTGGTCACGTCATGCGGATAGCGCGGTATCTGCACGGGAGTCATCGGTCGCGCTCAGGCGCAAGGGAACTCATAGTCAATGCCCGTCCGGGCAGCCAATTCCACCCACGCCGGGTGACGCTACAGTAAGAATTTCAGTATGGTCAACGAAACGAGGCGCTGCAGATGACGAACGGCTGGCAGGAGACCCTGGAGGACCTCGACCGCCGCCGTCGACACACGTGGGCCATGGGTGGCCCGGAGCGGGTCGCGAAGCACCGCGACAAGGGCAAGCTCGACGCACGTGCCCGAATCGCACACCTGCTGGACCCGGGCAGCTTCCGCGAACTGGGCACCATGGTCGGCGGGCAGATCGCCGCGGACGGCATCGTGGTGGGCTCGGGGCTGATCAATGGCTCTCCGGTGATGGTGGGCGCCGAAGATTTCACCACGCTGGCCGGCAGCATCGGCCCCGGCGGCAACGCCAAGCGCTACCGGATCGCCGAGCTGGCGCTGCGCGACAAGATCCCGTTGGTAATGCTGTTGGAGGGCGCCGGATTCCGTCCCACCGGCGAGCATTACGGGCGCACCCCGACCGACCTGCTGGCCCAGGCGCAATGCTCGGGCAAGGTGCCGACCGTCGCCGCGGTCCTGGGTCCCTCAGCCGGGCACGGCGCCCTGGTGGGTCCGGTCTGCGACTTCCGGATCATGAGCCGGCACGGCGCGATCTTCACGGCCGGCCCGCCGGTGGTCAAAGAATCCACCGGCGAAGAAATCTCCAAGGAGGACCTGGGCGGTCCCGAGGTCGCGCTGAACAGCGGTGTGGTGCACAACTTCGGCGCCGACGACGAGACGGTGCTCGACGACATCCGCCGGTACCTGTCGTACTTCCCCTCCAGCGCGTGGTCCTACCCCACGGCGCTGACGCCGGATGCGGCTGCGCAATCGCGGCCCACTCCCGAACTGCTCGACATCGTCTCGCGAGACAATCGCCGGGTCTACGACATGCGGTCGGTGCTCGACGTCGTCTTCGACCGGCCCGACTGGTTCGAGGTGCAGCCGCGGTTCGGCCGGGCGATCATCTGTGCGTTGGCCCACCTGGGTGGCCACCCGGTGGCGGTGGTGGCCAATCAGCCGCAGGTGCTGGCCGGCTCCATCGACACCGACGCCGCGGACAAGGCAGCGCACTTCATCATGGTGGCCGACTCCTTCCACCTGCCGATCGTGTTCCTGGCCGACAACCCCGGCATGCTGCCCGGCAGCCGCTCCGAGCGAGCCGGGGTGTTGCGGGCCGGCGCCCGGATGTTCGCCGCTCAGACCGCGGCCACCACCCTGAAACTGCATCTGACGCTGCGCAAGGCCTACGGCTTCGGTTCCATGGTGATGTCGCTGCTGGGATTCGACTCCCAGGTGGCCACGTTCGCCTATCCCGGTGCGACGATGGGCGCGATGAGTGCCGCCGCGCTCAGCGCGGCCTCGCATGCCGGGGAAGATCTGGCCGCCAAGCTGCGCGACACCGAACTGCAGGCGTCGTATCACTCTGCCCACCAGCTCGGCTTCGATGAACTCATCGATCCCCGGGAGACCCGTGACGCGCTGCTGTCCGCCCTGCAACGCGGGCTGCACAGCCGCCAGGCCGCCGCCGAGCCGGTGACCCGAACCGTCATCATGCCCTGACGGGCACTTTGCGTGAGGCGCTGCTGGGCGGCTGGGAGTTGTCGACGTTCGATTCGGTCGACGTCGTCACCGGCGCGCTGTCACACCCCATGGGCACAGCGCCGCGCGGACTGATCCTCTACACCGCCGACGGGTTCATGTCCGCGCAGCTGACCGGCAGCGCCGACGCCGCGCCGCCCGACGAGACCCTGCCCGCCTACATCGCCTACGGTGGCCGATTCCGCGTCGACGAGGACACCGCCACCGTGCACCACGAAGTGAGCATCTCGATACTGCCGGAGCTGCTGACGGCCCCGCAGCTCCGGCAGGCACGCGTCGACGGCGACCGGCTGACGCTGTCGGCGACGACCACCAACGACGGTGTGACGACGCGCAGCACCCTGGTCTGGGTCAGACGTCGATGATCACCTTGCCGACCGCCTTGCGCTCGGCGACGTAGCGCAAGGCGGTGGCGGTCTCGGCGAGCGGGAAGCGGGCGCCGATGTAGGGGCTGACCTTGCCCTCGGCGAACAGCTGCTGCAGTTCGGCGAGGTCACGTTCATTCTCGGCCGGGAAGTCGGTGGCGAACGTCCGGATCTCCATGCCCTGCACCGTGATGCCCTTGAGCATCACCAGATTCAGCGGGATCGCCGGAATTGCGCCGGCGGCATACCCCAAGGTGATGAACCGCCCGCCGCGGGCCAGGCTGCGCAGTGCCGGCTCGGCGTAGGAGCCGCCGACCGGGTCGAGCACGGCCTGCGCGCCGTCGCCGGTGATCTCGCGGATCCGCGTCTTGAGGTCCTCCCGGTCGTAGTCCACCGTCGCGGCAGCGCCGCGCTGGCGACACACCTCCAGCTTCTCCGGGCTCGACGCCGCGGCAAGCACCTTGGCGCCCAACGCCACCCCCAGGTCGACCGCGGCCAGCCCGACTCCCCCGGCAGCACCCAGCACCACCACCCAATCGCCTTCTTTCACTTGGGCAATGGAGCGCAGGGCGTGATAGGCGGTGCGGTAGGTGACGCCGAAGCCGGCCGCGGCCGCGTAGTCGATGCCGTCGGGGATGCGGGTGGCCACCGCGGCGGGCACCAGCGCCTGCTCGGCGAAGCCGCCCACGAACGACGTTCCGACCACCCGGTCGCCGGGAGCGTAGGGCACGCCGTCGCCGACGGCGATCACCTCGCCGGCCAGCTCACTGCCGGGGGTGAACGGCACCGGGATCTTCAGCTGGTACTTGCCGTCGATCATCAGCACGTCGGGGAAGTTGACCGCCGCGGCGTGCACCCGGACCACCATCGTGCCGGGCGCGGGTGTGGGGTCGGGCAGCTCGCGCAGCACCAGATCTTCGGGCGGGCCGTAGCGCTCGCAGACGATCGCGCGCATCAGGCCACCCCCAGCCCGCGAAGGCAGAACGACACCAGATGATCCACATCGGCCTGCTTCGGTCGCCGGCCGGCATTGAGGTAGCCACGCATGGTCGACAAGGTAGCGCCAAACACCAGATCGGCATCCCGGCGGGGGTCGTCGCCGCCGAGCGCGCTGATCGGACCGGTGAGCAGCTCACGCAACGGCGCCAGAATCTCCTCGTCGGAGCGCTGCCGGTCGGTGCTCACCGGCAGCTGCGTGCTGGCGGCGCGGCTCAGGCTCAGCAGGTGCGGGTCGGAGAGCTGCGCCAAGATGCCGCGAATCCAGCACGCGACTTCAGCTGCAGGCGTCTGCTCCTTCGCCAGTTGATGCTCCAGGTAAGACCCCACGATCGCGACACCACGCTCCATGACTGCCAGGATCACGTCGTCCTTGCCCGCGAAGTAGCGGTAGAACGCCTTGTTCGACGTGCCCGCCTCGGCAACGATGTCGCTCACCCGGGGCGGATCGGGCGCACTGCGCTGCAGCACCGTCACCGTCGCGGCCAGGATCCGTTCCACCTCGGCGGTGGCCTCGCGCTGGCGTTCGTCGAGGGCGCGGTGCACCGCGGCATCGACACGTGAGGTCATGGCACTGCCGGGATCCGGTCCAGGCGGTCGCCGTACTTGGCGCGCGCGGCCTCGATGCGGTTGTCCAGGAATTCGCTGGGCCACTCCGGGTCCTCGGCGTCGTAGTCCTTGAGCAGTAGCCGGGCCAGGTTCACCTTGTGCGCCTCGGTGGGGCCGTCGGCCAGGCCCAGCGCCACCCCGCCCAACAGCACGTTGGTCAGCGGCAGCTGTTCGGTCAGGCCCATCGCTCCGTGCACCTGGATCGCCCGCAGACCGATCGACTTGAGCACCTGCGACGCCAGGATCTTGCAGACCCCGATTTCGGCGCGAGCCGCCTTCTCGTCGCCGGAGTCGATCAGCCACGCCGCGTGCAGAACCGTGAGCCGAAACGGGATCAGCTCGGCGTAGGAGTCGGCGATGAAAGCCTGCACCAGCTGCTTGTCGGCCAACGAACTGCCCTGGGTGAAGCGACTTTTCGCGCGGCGGGCCATCATGTCGACAGCCCGCTGGGCCACCCCGATCGAGCGCATGGCGTGATGCAGGCGCCCGCCGGCCAGACGGCTCTGCAGGATCAGGAAGCCCTGACCCGGCTCGCCCAATATCGCGTCGGCCGGCACCCGCACATTGTCGTAGCGGACCAGTGAATGACCGGCTTCGTGAGGATGCGACCCCACCAGATGATGGGTGGCCTCGATGACCAGACCCGGGGTGCCGGCCGGGATCAAGAACGTCGACGCCCCGCGGTGCACCGGTACATCCGGGTCGGTGATGGCCACCACGATGAAGAACGACGCCACCGACGCGTTGGAGGAGAAGTACTTACGCCCGGTGATCACCCAGTCATCACCGTCGCGGACCGCCCGAGTGGTGAACACCCGCGGGTCGGCTCCGCCCTGCGGCTCGGTCATGGAGAAACAGGAGAAGATCTCCCCTGACAGCAGACCGGCCAGGTAGCTGTCCTTCTGCTCTGTGGTGCCGAACCGTGCCAGGATCTCGGCGTTGCCGGTGTCGGGGGCCTGGGTGCCGAACACGATGGGCGCCCAACTGGACCGGCCCAGGATCTCATTGATGAGGGTCAGTTTGACCGCCCCGAATCCCTGGCCGCCGAGCTCCGGCCCCAGATGCGGTGCCCACAGGCCCTGTTCGCGTACCTGGGCCTTGAGCGGGTCGACTATCCGGCGGCGTTCCTCGGTCAGCGGCAGATATTCGCAGCCGGGAAACAGCACCTCCAGCGGCTCCACCTCGTCACGCACGAACTCCCGAATCCATTCAAGCTTCGCCTCGAATTCCGGCTCGGTTGAGAAGTCCCACGCCATTTTTCGCTCCCTTTCAGTGGGTCAGACACTGCCGCCGTCGACCCGCAGGATCGAGCCGGTGGTGAAACTTGACGCGTCCGACATCAAAAACAGTGCTGCGCCGACGATCTCCGACGGATCCCCGGCGCGCTGCAGTGCGGCGGCACCGAACGGATTGTCGGCCTCGGTGAAGTCCCACGCCTTGGAGATATCGGTGAGGAACGGCCCGGGCATCAAGGTGTTAACCCGCACCGTCGGCCCGAACGCCTGCGCCAGCGCTTCGGTCACCACGTTGAGCCCGGCCTTGGCCGCGGCATACGGGACGAAGGTGGGGTGCGGGCGCAGCGAACCGTGGGTGCTGACGTTGATGATGGATCCGCGGCCCGCGGCCACCATCCGTTCACCGATCAACGCCGACAGGCGAAATGGGCCTTTGAGGTTGAGATTCACCACGGCGTCGAACATCTTCTCGGTGACGTCGGTCTGTCGGGAGTAGACCGGTGACATGCCGGCGTTGTTGACCAGCACGTCCACTCGGCCGAACCGCTCGTAGGCTGCGCCGACCAATCCGTCGAGCTGCTCCCAGCGCCCGACGTGCACCGCGTAGGGCATCGCGGAGCGCCCCGTCTCGGCCTCGATCGCGGCGGCGGTGGCCTGGCAGGCGTCGAGTTTGCGGCTGGCGATCACCACATCGGCACCGCACCGGGCCGCCGCGAACGCCATCTCGCGGCCCAGGCCACGGCTACCGCCGGTGATCAGCACCACCCGATCGGTCAGGTCGAAGAGCGAATCCGCGTAACCCATCTCAGCCTCGCTTCACCGGTAGCGAGCGGGCGAGTTCGGCTGCGGCACTGATCAACTGCGGGATCATCGGGCCCATCGCGGCGGCGATCTGCGGGTCGACCCGGCCGCCGGTGACCGAGGCCGCGTAGGTCTTCTCCAGCACGATTCCCAGCTTCCAGTTGGCCAGCACCAGGTAGTAGTCGATGTTCTCGGTGGACAATCCGCTGACCTGTTCGTAGCGTTCCAGCAGCTCCGAGCGGGTCGGCATGCCCGCGAGGTCGGCGTAATAGCCTTGGGTTCGCGGATTCTCGCCGTCGTAGCCGAGCAGCGCCCAGGCCAGGTCCAAAAGTGGATCGCCGATGGTCGTCATCTCCCAGTCGATGATCGCGACCAGTTTCGCGGGTGCGCCGTGGGCGTACATCACGTTGGCGAACTGGTAGTCGCCGTGCATGATTCCCGGCGTGTAGTGCGCCGGATGGCTGCGGCGCAGCCAGTCCGCGGCTTCGTCCAGGCCGGGCAGGTCGCGTACCCGGTAGCTGTCCAAGAACGCCAGCCAGCGGTCCACCTGGCGCTCGTGAAATCCGTCCGGGCGGCCGAACCCGTCGAGCCCCCGCGCGCGCCAGTCCACGCGTCCCAGTCGGGCCGCTCCCTCGACCAGCTCGAAAGCCAGGCCGCGGCGGGTCTCCAGGTCCGTGTCGAAGGGAGCCGGCCAGGCGTTGCCGGTCGAATTCCAGCCGTCCACCTCGGCCATCACGTAGAACGGTGTGCCGAGCAGTTCGCCGTTGTCGTCGGCGGCGATCAACTGCGCGTGCGGGACGTCGGTGCCCGACAGCGCCCGCACCAGGCGGATCTCCCGACGCAGCCCATCGATGCGGGCGGCGTCCGCCCGGGGGCCCGGCATCCGCAGCACCGCGGTGGCCTCGCCCCGGCGTACCCGGTAGAGGGTGTTCTGCGAGCCACCGCTGAGCGGTTCCAGCACTGGCAGTTCGCCTTTTCCGGGTGTGTCGGGGGCAGCATGGGCGTCGAGCCAGCGGCCCAATGCGCTGCTGTCGAGCCGTGCTGTCTGTTCATCCGCCATCGCCGGCACCTCGCAATCTCTGGGTGGAGAATAGCGTTCTCCACCCGGAGATTGGGCGGTTTGAGCGAGATCCGGGGGTTGGGAAGCCCTCGCCTACTGGCGCGAGCGTGCATGGTTGTACGCGCTACACGGCGTGTCGGCGAGCAGACACGCACGCTCGCGCCAAGGAAAACTAGCCCAGCACGTCGGAGATGGGGGCTCCCGCGGCGATCTTGGCCCGCGCCCCCATCACCTTTCCGGGGCGACCCGCGCCCACCACGCCGGCGAGCACACCGTCGCGTTCGTAATACGCCAGGAACTTGTGACCGTCGTCCTCGACCAGGTGCACGGTGTCGGTGGCCTCCGGCTCGCCCAGGCACTGGATCTTCAGGTCGTACTGGTCGCTCCAGAAGTACGCCGGCACCGCCACGTCATGCAGGGACTCCCGGCCCAGCATGGTCGGAACCATCACGCGGACCTGGGTCACCACGTTGCTCCAGTGCTCAACGCGCACCTGGTGGCCGTCGCGGCCCCGCCAGAACGCCACGTCGCCGACGGCCCACACGTTCGGCACACTGGTGCGCCCGGTCGCGTCGCACACCACGCCGTTGCCGACCTCAACCCCGCTGCCGGTCAGCCACTCGGTCGCCGGCGTCGAACCGACGCCCAGCACCACCACGTCGGCGGCCAGCTCGGTGCCGTCGGAGAGCACCACGGTCTCGACGCGGCCCGAGCCGCGAACCTCGGCGACGCCCACACCGCTGCGGACATCGACCCCGTTGGCCCGGTGCAGCCGCGCCACCAGTTCGCCGATCTGCTCACCGAGCACGGCGGCCAGCGGCGTGGGCTGCGGCTCCACCAGCACGACATCCACGCCCAGCTTGCGCAGGCTGGCTGCCGCCTCACACCCGATGAATCCGGCGCCGATCACCACCGCACGGTCGGCTCCGGCCGCGTCGTCGCGCAGCGCCAGGCTGTCCTCGAACGACCGGACCACGCGGATGCCGTCCAAATCGCCGAAGCTCGGGATGCGCCGCGGCACAAGACCGGTGGCGATCACCAGCTGGTCGTAGCCCAGGACGCTGCCGTCTGCCAGCGTCACCGACTGCGCGGCGGTGTCCACGCTGCGCGCACCGGAACCCAGCCGCAGGGTGATGTTGCGCTCGGCGTAGAACTCCGGGGGCTCCAGCGTGGTCTCGTCACGCTCGCCGCGCAGCACCTCTTTGGTCAGCGGCGGCCGGTCATACGGCGGGCGGGTCTCGTCGGAGACGATCGTGATCGGCCCCGCGTATTCCTCGCGCCGCAATTCCTCGGCCGTGCGCACAGCCGCCAGGCCGCCGCCGACGATAACGATCCCGTTGTCGGGCACCACGATCTCCCTGTTTCTTCCGGCCAGGGGCGATCAGTACTTGAGCGCGCCCTTGTCCACCTGGATCTGAACTCCCGTCAGGATTCCAGAGCCATCGCCAGCCAGCCAAACCACTATGTCGGAGACCTGGTCAGGGGTCATGAACGACTGCGGGTGCAACGGCATCGGAGGGAAGGCGTGCAGGTATTCCGGGCGCTCGGTGAAGATCTCGGCCATCACCTGCGGCTCGATCATCGGGGTGTCCACCGAGTAGGGGTGAATCGAGTTGACCCGGATGCGGTGCGCCCCGACCTCGAGAGCCAGCGTGTTGGTCAGACCCACCAGTGCGTGCTTGCTCGCCGCGTAGTGGCCATTGCCGGGAGTGGCCTTCAGGCCGGCCGACGAGCTGACGATCACGATCGAGCCGCCGTTGTCGGCCTCGATCATCGCCGGCACCGCCGCCCGGATGGTCCGCCAGGTGCCGGTCAGGTTCACGTCGATGACGGTGTTCCACTGCTCGTCGGTGAGCTCCCACAGCCGGCCCCAGCTCAGCACGCCGGCGTTGGCCACCACCACGTCCAGGCGTCCGAACTGCTCGACACCGTCGTCGACCAGCTTGCGCAGACCGGCGTCGTCGCGCACGTCGACCGCGCGGGCCAGCACCTTGCGGCCCTGCGCTTCAACCGCACTGACCGTCTCGGCGAGTTCCTCGGGCGTGGCGGCCGGGTAGGTGATGCAGTCCGAGGCCGGCGCGCAGATGTCCGCGGCGATGATGTCGGCACCGGCGGCCGCCAGCCGGATCGCGTGCGAACGGCCCTGGCCGCGCGCCGCACCGGTGACGAAGGCCACCTTGCCCTGCAGATTGTGGTTCTGGCTCTCACTCACTCGACGAGGCTAGCAGCTGTATATGGAACGTGTTCTAATCCGAGGCCTCAGAGGTCGGCGATGATCTCGGCGCGCTTGCGTGCGTACTCTTCGTCGGTCACCGCCCCGGACGCGTGCAGTGCCGACAACTGCTGCAGGCGCTCCCCGACCGACGGCTGCTCACCGTCCGGGGCGGCTGCCGGGTTGGCTGCCGGCTGCGCGACTGCTCGGCGCACCACCGCGCTGATCTGTTGCCGCAGTGCAGGATTCGCCCGCACATCCACCATCTGGTTCAGCCCCACACCATGGGACTTCAGCAGCTGCAGGATCTCCATCAGCGGACCGGATTGGCCGCTCAGGTCGTAGGTCCGGCCGTCTTCGGCAATCTCAAACTGCGCGGGCACCAGGCCATTGACCAGTGCGCTGCGTTCCCAGTCGATGCGGTGCTTGCCGCTGACCGGGTCCACCAGCACCACCAGCTTGCGGGCGGTGATATTGCCCAATCGGCTGACACTGGCGATGACCCGGTCGTCGCGGTCCATCGGCGCCAGACCCGGGCCGGTGATGTGCAGGCGCAACTTGACCAGCGGTTGGTCATTGATCCGGGTGCCGGTCTCGGTGATGCCGTGGATCTGGGCGAGCGCCAGGATCCCGTCGCGTTCGAGATCCGCGGCGTCGCTGGCCGATTTCGTCCCGACATACACCAGGCCGAGGGCCACCAGTACGTCGGCCACTGTGATCGCGATGCCGGTGTAGAACATCCACCGCGTCACATCAAGTTCGCCGATCGCGTAGTACGCGATCAGGAAGATGGGCCCGACCATGCCGCCGCACAGCAGGACGAGCAACTGCGCCTTGACGTATCGCCACAACATCACGTGACCAGGGTCTAACACCACACGGCCGAACAGACGCAAAATCCCCCTTTTCCCGGAGGAAAAGGGGGACTTTACGTCTGCTCGCGCAGGAACTGCTCGCGCAGGTACTACTTGATGATCTTGGTCACCCGGCCGGCGCCGACGGTACGACCACCCTCACGGATGGCGAACCGCAGACCCTCGTCCATGGCGACAGGCTGGATCAGCTTGACGGTCATCTCGGTGTTGTCACCGGGCATCACCATCTCGGTACCCTCCGGCAGGGTCACCACACCGGTCACGTCGGTGGTGCGGAAGTAGAACTGCGGACGGTAGTTGTTGAAGAACGGCGTGTGGCGACCACCCTCGTCCTTGGACAGGATGTAGGCCTGACCCTCGAACTCGGTGTGCGGGGTGGTGGTGCCGGGCTTGACCACAACCTGGCCACGCTCGACGTCCTCACGCTTGACACCACGGATCAGCAGACCGACGTTGTCACCGGCCTGGCCCTGGTCCAGCAGCTTGCGGAACATCTCGACACCGGTGACGGTGGTCTTGGTGGTCTCCGGACGGATGCCGACGATCTCGACTTCCTCGTTCACGTTGATCACGCCGCGCTCGACACGACCGGTGACCACGGTGCCACGACCGGTGATGGTGAAGACGTCCTCAACCGGCATCAGGAACGGCTTGTCGGTCTCGCGAACCGGGTCCGGGATGGACTCGTCGACGGCCTCCATCAGTTCCTCGACGGACTTGACCCACTTCTCGTCGCCCTCGAGCGCCTTCAGAGCCGACACCCGAACCACCGGGGCCTCCTCGTCGAACTCCTGGGCACCCAGCAGCTCGCGGACCTCCATCTCGACGAGCTCGAGGAGCTCTTCGTCGTCGACCATGTCGGACTTGTTCAGCGCCACCAGGATGTAGGGCACACCGACCTGGCGGGCCAGCAGCACGTGCTCGCGGGTCTGCGGCATCGGGCCGTCAGTGGCCGCGACCACCAGGATCGCGCCGTCCATCTGGGCGGCACCGGTGATCATGTTCTTGATGTAGTCAGCGTGACCAGGAGCGTCGACGTGGGCGTAGTGCCGCTTCTCGGTCTGGTACTCCACGTGGGAGATGTTGATGGTGATACCGCGCTGACGCTCTTCGGGAGCGTTGTCGATCTGGTCGAACGCACGCGACTCGTTGAGGTCCGGGTACTTGTCGTGCAGAACCTTGGTGATAGCCGCGGTCAGCGTGGTCTTGCCGTGGTCAACGTGACCGATGGTCCCGATGTTGACGTGCGGCTTCGTCCGCTCGAACTTCGCCTTCGCCACTTCTTGTCCTCCTGGACTTGTTGGTGCTGGGTTACAGCAGGATTGATCTTTTTGGGTTTGTGCCACCGTAGCGGCACGGGCGGGAAGCTGGTTACTCGCCCGTTGCCTTCGCGATAATCTCCTTCGCCACCTGCGCCGGCACTTCGGCGTAGGAGTCGAACACCATGGAGTAGTTCGCCCGGCCCTGGGTCTTCGACCGCAAGTCTCCGACGTAGCCGAACATCTCCGACAACGGCACCTGCGCCTTGACGACGCGTGCACCGCTGCGCTCCTCCATGGCCTGGATCTGGCCACGGCGGGAGTTCAGGTCGCCGATCACATCGCCCATGTAGTCCTCGGGCGTGGTGACCTCAACGGCCATGATCGGTTCCAGGATCACCGGCTGCGCGGCAGCGGCAGCCTTCTTCAGCGCCTGCGAGCCGGCCACCTTGAAGGCCATTTCGGAGGAGTCGACGTCGTGGTACTGACCGTCGATCAGGGTGACCTTCAGGTTGACCAGCGGGTAGCCGGCCAGCACGCCGTACTGCATGGCGTCCTGGGCGCCGGCGTCCACCGCGGGGATGTACTCGCGAGGCACGCGGCCACCGGTGACCTTGTTCTCGAACTCGTAGGTGGCACCGTCTTCGCCGGTGAACGGCTCGAGGTCGATGAGGACCTTGGCGAACTGGCCCGAGCCACCCGTCTGCTTCTTGTGGGTGTATTCGACCTTCTCCACCTTGCGGCGGATGGTCTCCTTGTAGGCCACCTGCGGCTTGCCGACGTTGGCCTCGACCTTGAACTCGCGGCGCATGCGGTCCACCAGGATGTCCAGGTGCAGCTCGCCCATGCCGCCGATCACGGTCTGGCCGGTCTCCTGGTCGAGGTGGACCTTGAACGTCGGGTCCTCTTCGGCCAGCTTCTGGATCGCCAGGCTCAGCTTTTCCTGGTCACTCTTGGTCTTGGGCTCGATGGCCACCTCGATGACCGGAGCCGGGAAGGTCATCGACTCCAGCACGATCTGGTTGTTCGGGTCGCACAGGGTGTCGCCGGTGGTGGTGTCCTTCAGGCCGATCACCGCATAGATGTGGCCGGCAGAAACGCTTTCGACCGGGTTCTCCTTGTTGGAGTGCATCTGGAACAGCTTGCCCAGCCGCTCCTTCTTGCCCTTGGTCGAGTTGACCACCTGAGCACCGGACTCCACCTTGCCCGAGTACACCCGGACGTAGGTGAGCTTGCCGAAGAACGGGTGCACCGCGATCTTGAACGCCAGCGCCGAGAACGGCTCCTCGATGCTGGGCTTGCGGCTGATGACCTCGTCTTCCTTGCCGGGCACGTGGCCCTGCACCGACTCGACGTCCAGCGGCGACGGGAGGTAGTCGATCACGGCGTCCAACATCGGCTGGACACCCTTGTTCTTGAACGCGCTGCCGCACAGCACCGGGTACAGCTCCGAGGTGACCGTCAGCTTGCGAATGCCGGCCTTGATCTCCTCGACGGAGAGCTCCTCGCCCCCGAGGTACTTCTCCAGCAGGGCCTCGTCGCTCTCGGCGACGGCCTCGAGCAGGGCGGTCCGGTACTCGTCAGCCTTGTCGGCCAGATCGGCCGGGATGTCGATGGTCTCGTAGGTCTCGCCGAGCTTGGTCTCGCCGCGCCACACCTTGGCCTTCATCTCGACCAGGTCGACGATGCCCTCGAAGTCGTTCTCCGCACCGATCGGCAGCTGGATCACCAGCGGACGGGCGCCGAGGCGCTCTTCGATGGTGCGCACGGTGAAGTAGAAGTCCGCACCGAGCTTGTCCATCTTGTTGACGAAGCAGATCCGGGGCACGTCGTACTTGTCGGCCTGCCGCCACACCTGCTCGGACTGCGGCTCCACGCCCTCCTTGCCGTCGAACACGGCAACGGCGCCATCGAGCACCCGCAGGGAGCGCTCCACCTCAACGGTGAAGTCGACGTGGCCCGGAGTGTCGATGATGTTGATCTGGTTCTTGTTCCAGAAGCAGGTCACCGCGGCGGAGGTGATGGTGATGCCGCGCTCCTGCTCCTGCTCCATCCAGTCGGTCGTGGAGGCACCGTCGTGCGTCTCACCGATCTTGTAGTTGACGCCGGTGTAGTACAGGATCCGCTCGGTCGTCGTCGTCTTACCCGCATCAATGTGCGCCATGATGCCGATATTGCGGACCTTGTTCAGGTCAGTCAGCACATCCTGTGCCACAGCAGTCTTCCCACTCTTTCGGTTACTTCAATTGCTTGTTGTCGCAGGTGCTTCGGCGGTCAGTCCGCCGACGTGATCACCAGCGGTAGTGCGCGAACGCCCGGTTGGCCTCGGCCATCTTGTGGGTGTCTTCACGACGCTTGACTGCAGCGCCCAGGCCATTGCTGGCGTCCAGGATCTCGTTGGCCAGGCGCTCGATCATCGTCTTCTCCCGGCGCGCCCGCGAGAAGCTCACCAGCCAGCGCAGGGCCAGGGTGGTGGACCGCTCGGCCCGCACCTCGACCGGCACCTGGTAGGTGGCACCGCCGACGCGGCGGCTGCGGACCTCGAGGGCCGGCTTGACGTTGTCCATCGCGCGCTTGAGCGTCACGACCGGGTCGGTGCCGGTCTTTTCCCGAGCCTGCTCGAGAGCGCCGTAGACGATGCGCTCGGCCAGCGACTTCTTGCCGTCCAGCAGCACCTTGTTGACCAACTGGGTGACCAGCTGGGACCCGTAGACGGGGTCGTTGACCAACGGACGCTTGGGTGCGGGGCCCTTGCGCGGCATTAGCTCTTCTCCTTCTTCGCGCCGTAGCGGCTGCGGGCCTGCTTGCGGTTCTTGACTCCCTGGGTGTCCAGCGAGCCGCGGATGATCTTGTAGCGCACACCCGGCAGGTCCTTCACACGACCACCACGCACCAGCACCATCGAGTGCTCCTGCAGGTTGTGACCCTCACCCGGGATGTAGGCGGTCACCTCCACCTGGCTGGTCAGCTTGACGCGCGCCACCTTGCGAAGCGCCGAGTTCGGCTTCTTCGGGGTGGTGGTGTACACGCGGGTGCACACGCCCCGTCGCTGCGGGCTGCCCTTGAGGGCCGCGGTCTTCACCTTGGCGACCTTGTCGCGGCGGCCCTTACGGACCAGCTGCTGAATGGTTGGCATCTACCGGCTTCCTGTATCGCTGTTCAAACTCTGTAAATCCTGCAGGTCTGTGCCCTACCGCTACCCCGCGGTCGGGCGTGTCGCATGGACCGCCGCGGATCACTCCGCTGCATAATGGACATGCGAATTAGGCCAAGCGCGCGCGTTATGTCACCAAACGCGCATCAGTGGCCAGGCACGAGCTACCACAATACCCGTCAGCACTCCGGCAGGTCAAAGCGCGTCGAAGCGGGCCCCCTGACCCCCTCCGCCACCTACTGGCTGCGGTTGTCCATAGCCGATGCCAGCCTGCGGACCATGTCGGCGAAGACGGCGTCGGTGTCCACGTCATCCATCACGCCGGTC
Organism: Mycolicibacter nonchromogenicus; assembly: GCF_002101775.1. Lineage (GTDB taxonomy): Bacteria > Actinomycetota > Actinomycetes > Mycobacteriales > Mycobacteriaceae > Mycobacterium > Mycobacterium nonchromogenicum. The sequence continues at coordinate 130,494 of NZ_LQPI01000033.1, forward strand.
ATCTCCAACAGCACGAATCCGTGCATCGCCGCCCAGAATTCCAGCGCGGCGTGAAACGCCTTGTCTCCCTCGAGCCCGTAGGACGCCAGCACCTCGATAACCGGGGCGGCGGCGCGGGTGGCCGCGGCCGTGTACTCCGGGTCGTCGCCGCCCAGCGGCATCCGGGTGAAGGCGGAATACCGGCCCGGGTGGTGGTGGGCATAGCTGCGGTAGGCGCCGGCCATCACCAGCACTGCGTCGTCGCGCGCGCGGCCCTGTCCGACCTGGGTCAGCATCTCCAGAATGTCGTCGATGACCCGCATCCGCATGGCGCGGCGCAGATCGCCCAGGCTGTGCACGTGGTTATAGAGCGACGGCCCCTTGGTGCCCAGCTGGGTGGCCAACGCATTGATGGTCAGCGCATCCCAGCCCTCACGGTCCAAGAAATTCAGTGCGGCGTTGACGATGACCTCGCGGCTGAGCTTGACCGGTCGCGCCCCCGATTTGCCGTTGTTGCGCGAGCGACCCGCCGCTGCGGACGGGTCTGGTCGAGCTGACATGGCGTGGGCCCTTCGTATTGCACAGCAGGATGAGATCAGCACTGAACTCTAGTGGACCGATTAGGAGGGGAACCCGAGTACGCGCCGCCGGGTGCGACGTAAGCTTTGCCGAGATTGCGTCCGGTGAGAGGGGCTCGGAGATGAAGTGGTCCGCGCTGGCTGGTGTGTTGCTGGGTCTGGGCGCCGGTTCACTGGGAGCAGCCGCGAGCGTGCACGCCGTGCCCGGCGACATTCACATCTACGGGGTGCACGAGACCCACGTTCTGGACTGCAACGGCGGGACCCTGTTCATCAACGGCGTCAACCTCACCATCCACGCGATGGGCACCTGCTATGCGGTGACCACGCAGGGCTCGCAGAACACCGTGATCGCCGACACCATCCTCAACGATGTGACCGTCTACGGCTACGACACGACCGTGTACTACCACAATGGCGACCCGCTGCTGTTCGACCGCGGACGCGAGCTGGGGATGACCAACCGGCTCCAACGCGTACCGGCGTGACTCGCAGGCTCCGGGTAAACCTCTGCTCGCTGATGGCCGCCGCGACGGCGCTGCTGTCAGCGGTGCTCGCCGGCTGCGAGTCGCAAGCGCCGCCTGCTAAGTCCTCGCGGATCTCCCAGAACTACGACGGCCGGTTCGCAAACACGATCCGATATGAGTCGTTCGGCGCGACCTCGGCTTTGGACTGCGCCGACGGCAAGTCGCTGCACGTGCTCGGTTCCAACAACAAGCTGACGGTCCGCGGCCGCTGCGAGGCGGTGAACGTGGCCGGTGCCGACAACCGCATCACGATCGAGCGCATCGACAAGACGCTGACGCTCAGCGGACTCAACAACACCGTCACCTATTACGGCGGCGATCCCAAGGTCGACGACCGCGGGGTGCGTAACACCGTCGCCGACAAGCGCTGAGCGGGTCAGGCTGGCCGCCGGCGTCAAGCACTTCCCGGCGGTCGCAAGCGCGGCGCAGCCGGGCGCCGGGCGCCCGCCGGCGTCAAGCCTTAGCGCCGTGGCGGCCGGCCCCATCAGCGAATCGGCCCGCCCCGCGCAATGCCTCGTCGGCCACCCGCTCGATGCTCTCGAATTCGGCGTCCATCGCATGGGCTTCGGTCAGGCCCCACTGCCGCAGCGCGGACAGCCGATCCGCGCGCAGGCACCCCTGCGGCAACTCGGCCAGTTCCAGCGCCAGTTGCTCGGCCGCGCGGCGCGCCTCCCCGGTGGGGACCACCCGGTTGGCCAGCCCGATCGCCAGCGCCTCCTCGGCGTCCACCGCACGGCCGGTGAGGATCATGTCCATGGCGCGACTGTGGCCGATCAGCCTGGGCAGCCGCACGGTGCCACCATCGATGAGCGGAACCCCCCAGCGTCGGCAGAAGACGCCGAAGGTCGCGTCGGCCTCGACCACACGCATGTCGCACCACAGCGCCAACTCCAGGCCACCGGCTACCGCGTAGCCGCTGACCGCGGCGATCACCGGTTTGGACAACACCATTCGGGTCGGACCCATCGGTCCCGGCCCGCTGCGATGGGTCTTATTGGTATTCGGCGTCCCCAGGGCTTTGAGATCAGCTCCCGCACAGAAGGTTCCGTGGTCGCCCCACAGTACGGCCACCGATGCGCTTGCATCGCGGTCGAATTCGTCGAAGGCCTGATACAGCGCGGCGGCCGTCGGGCCGTCGACGGCGTTTCGGGCGTGCGGCCGATCCAAGATCACCGTGGTGACAGGCCCACTGCGCTCCACACGCACCGCATTCATCGCAGCACCCCCTCTCGGTCAGCGTCGCGTCGCGCGACTAATTCATCGGCGAATTCCGCGTAGCGACTGCGGATTCGCGTCCCCGGCCAGTCCGCCGGAAGCAGTTCGGGTGGCAGCACCGGGTCGCGGCGCAGGTGGCGAACCATGGCCGCTGCGACGATGAACCGGCTCGGCACGTCCTCGGCGTCGGCCATCGCGGCGAGCAGCTCGTGGCCGGTCTGCGCCCACCCCGGCAGATCCCACAGCGTGGCGGCCAGCTCGGCCGGTTGCTCATCGCGCGCGGTGAGCAACCGGGTGTGCAGCTCGAGCCCCTCGCCCAGCTCGACGTCGATATTGTCCGGGCGCATCCAGAATCCCTCGCGCAGCTCGGCGAACCGCCGGTCGGTCAGTCCTGAACGCAGGGTGGCCCGAGTTCGCGCGTCGCAGCCGATGCTGGTGATCACCACGGCAAGCCAGGTGCCGTCCCAAGCTCTGGTCTGCGGATTCAGTGCCGCGTCCTGCAGGCGCTGGCGCTCCAGCAGACGCTCGGACAACCCGTACCCCGCGCTTGAGCGGACCAGGTCTCCGGCCGCCACCAGTCGGGTCAGCGCCACCCGCAGGGCTGTCTCCTTGATGCCGAAATCTGTTGTCAGTCGTAGCAATTCACCCGCGGTGGCCGACGCGGGGTGGGCCCCCAGCAGCACGGACAGGACTACCGAGCGGGCCGTCATACGCACTGTGTCAGCCATCCGGTCTCCGCCTAAACCCCCGAGGTCTTTCGGCCATAATCCCCGAACGGCTCGTCACGGTGTCGCACCGCCTCGCGGAATCCGTGTTGCACCGCGTCGGCGACAAAGGCGTGCCCCTCCGGCGTGTGCCGCGCCACCCCGTCGAACACGGTGCTGACCATCCGGCTGGTGGCCACACCCTGCTGCAGCAGGGCGGTGTTGAGCGCGAGTTTGGCCATGATCAGTTGGTTGACCGGCATCGCGGCGATCCGGGCGACCAGGCGCTCGGTGCGTTCGTCGAGATCAGCCGGGTCGGGGGCCTCGATCGCCAGACCCCATTCGGCGGCCTGGGCTCCGGTGATGCAGTCTCCGGTCAGCAGGAGGCGTTTGGCACGCTGATCGCCGAGCCGGTGCGCCCACAGCCCGGCCGCCGGCACCCCCCACACCCGCATCGGCGGGTAGCCGATCTTGGCGTCGGACGCCGCGATCACCTGGTCGGCGTGCAGGGCGATGTCGGTGCCGCCGGCCACGCAGTAGCCGTGGATCTTGACCACGGTGGGCTTGTCACAGTGCATCAGCGAGGCGAAGCCGCGAACGAATCGGCTCATCATCTGGTAGTCGATCATCGGGTCCCACGGCTGATCCGAGCGGTGGTTGGTGGCCTGGGTCTTACCGTCGAGCACAGTGCCCCGGTTGTGCTCTCCGCCCGCCGACGACGAGCCTTCGGCGTAGGCACCCAGGTCGAAACCGGCGCAGAACCCCTCGCCGCGGCCCGACACCAGAATCACGTGCACGTTCGGATCCAGGTCGGCGCGTTCCACCAGTGCTGAGAGTTCCAGCGGGGTGTCGGCGGTGATCGCGTTGCCGTGCTCTGGGCGGTTGAAGGTGATGCGGGCGACGCGGTCGGCGACCTCGTAGGTCATCGTCCGCAGGTTGTCGAATTCGACCGGGGCGATGTGGTGTCGCATGGCCTGCGCTGACCTCAGCCCTTGACCAGAGCCCGCTCAAGGATGGGTCCGAGATCGAGGCCGGCCGGCAGGGTGCCGAACGCCCCTCCCCATCGGCCGCCGAGCCGGGTCGCCAGAAACGCCTCAGCGACGGCGGGGTGGCCGTGGCGCACCAGCAACCCGCCCTGCAGTGCCAGGCAGATGTCCTCGGCGACCTTGCGGGCCTGGTATTGGGCGGCGGCCACGTCACTGCCCAGGCCCGACAGCTGGGTCTTCAACGCCTCGACGTGGGCGTCGAGCCGTTGATCCTGCCCGGTGGTCTGGGCCAGCTCGTCGAGGAGCACGGCCACCGATTGCGGTTGGGTGGCCAGGGCGCGCAGGGTGTCCAGGGCGCTGACGTTGCCCGACCCCTCCCAGATGCCCATCAGCGGCGCCTCCCGGTACAGCCGCGGCATCAGGGAGTCCTCGATGTAGCCGTTGCCGCCCAGGCATTCCATGGCCTCCGCGGCGTGCGGGGTGGCGCGCTTGCACACCCAGTACTTGGTGGCCGCCAGCCCGATCCGGCGCAGCAGCCCCTCCCGTTCGTCGCCGCGGACCGCCTTGTCGGTGGCACCGGCCATCCGCATCGAGACCATGGTGGCGGCCTCGGCTTCCACGGCCAGATCGGCCAGCACGTTGCGCATCAGTGGCTGATCGATCAGGTACTCGCCGAATGCCTTGCGGTGCTGGGCGTGGTAGGTGGCGCGCGCCAGGCCCATCCGCATGCTGGTGGCACTGCCCAGCGCGCAGTCCAGGCGCGTGAGGTTGACCATCTCGATGATGACCGAGACCCCGCGGCCCTCCTCCCCCACCAGCCAGGCGGTCGCGCCGTCGTACTCGATCTCGCTGGAGGCGTTGGCGTGGTTGCCGAGCTTGTCCTTGAGCCGCTGCAGCCGCATCCGGTTGCGGGTGCCGTCGGGCAGGATCCGGGGCAGGAAGAAGCAACTCAGGCCTCCGGGCGCCTGCGCCAGCACCAGGAACACGTCGCACATCGGCGCGGAGGTGAACCATTTGTGCCCGGTCAGGGTGTAGCTGCCGTCGGCGTTCGGCACCGCCTGGGTGGTTCCGGCGCGCACGTCGGAGCCGCCTTGTTTCTCGGTCATCGACATGCCCGCGGTGATGCCGGCCTTGGCGGTCGGCACCTTCAGCTCGGGGTCGTAGACTGGGCTGGTCAGCAGGGGCTCATAGATCTTGGCGAGTTCGGCGTTGTTGCGCAGCGCGGGGACCACCGCGTAGGTCATCGAGATCGGACACATGTGGCCCGGCTCCGCGGTCCACACCCCGGTTTGAGCGGCGCGAACCACATGCGCACCGGGCCGCGGGTCGGCCCAGGGCGCGGCGTGCAGGCCGTGGGCGATCGCGGCGCGCATCAACTCGTGGTAGGCCGGGTCGTATTCGACTTCGTCGATCCGATTGCCGACCTTGTCGTGGGTGTGCAGCACCGGCTTGTTGCGGGCGGCCAGCTCGCCCCAGCGTTGCACCTGTTTGGACCCGGACAGGGCCCCGAGGTCGGTGACCTGGTCGACGCCCCATTGCCCGCCCTCGCGGATCAGCGACTCGACAAGGACCGGGGAGGACGCCGGGTTGTAGTCCTCCAGCGGCTGGACCTGGTTGATGACGATGTGCGTGTCAGCCATAACCGAATATTACAGTTTTTGCACGCACGAACAATAGGTGTAATCACATTGGTGCCGAACTTCCGGCAGACATAAACGACGGTCACGGCCCGGGGTCGGGAGGTTCCGGGCTGTGACCGTCGTCGTTTTTGGGGCGCCGGACTGGGCGCTACGCACTCCCCCCACACCGAATCCGGTGTTGCTCAGGCATATGGACCCCCTCCAGTCCTGAGACGTGCGTAGCCGCCACGGTCACGGCGCCTGCATACAGTTGTAGCACACAACCAACTCAATGTCGCCTACTGAGGAACAAATCAGTCAAAACGGATGTTTTTGGCGGGGTCGGCGTGCCTCAGCCCAGCCGTTCGCGCAGGAACGCGATGTCGGCCGCGCGGCCCTCCTCGGCGGTCTCGCAGATCACCGGAGCGCCCGCGGCCGCGACCACCGCGACCAGCAGGTCCGGGTCGATCTGGCCGGTCCCGAAGTTGGCGTGGCGGTCCCGGCCGGAACCGGGCGCGTCCTTGGAGTCGTTGCAGTGCACCAGATCGATGCGTCCGGTGATCGCCCTGATGCGTTCCACGGCGTCGGGCAGGGATTCCCCGGCCGCCCAGGTGTGGCAGGTATCCAGGCAGAACCCCACACCGGTGTCACCGATGTGGTCCCACAGTTTGGCGATGGTGTCGAAGTGCCGGGCCATCGCATAGTCACCGCCGGCGGTGTTCTCCAGGTACACCGGGACAGTCGTCTCCAAGCGATCCAGCGCCTTGCGCCACCGCGCGAACCCCGCCTGCGGGTCGTCATCGTCGGCGGTCACGTGCCCGCCGTGCACGATCACCGCGGCCGCGCCGATGTCGGCGGCAGCGTCACAGGTCTGCTGCAACACGGTGCGCGACGGGATGCGCACCCGGTTGTTCGGGGAGGCCACGTTGATCAGGTACGGCGCGTGGACGTAGATCGGCAGCGCCGCCGCGCGAAGTTCCGCCGCGTCCTCGCGGGGTTTGGGGGGCTTCCAGCTCTGCGGGTTGCCGAGGAAGATCTGCACCACGTCGGCGCCCTCGGCCTCAGCGGCTGCCAGCGGATTCTGCGGGCGCACATGGGAACCGATCAACACGGCGGCCAGCCTAGTCCGAGCCGGACCCCTCCGTCGGCCAGGTGTGCACCGGCTCGTTGGTGTGCATGTGCGCGCAATAGCGCCGCAGCATCTCCACCAGCGCGGCCGACCGGCTCAGGCCCTGCGCCTGCAGCGCGCGGACCGTCGACACCTGCCAGGTGGCGCCGTTGCGTCCGGTGGCCACCCGGTCGGCGATGATGCCGAGGAACCGGTCGATCACCTCGGTGGCCACCCCCCACTCCTCGAGTCCCTGGCGGGCCAGCGGCAGCAGTTCGCGCTGGGTCAGTTCCGCCACGCTCACCTCGCCCAGCTCCGGCCAGAACAGGCGGGCATCCATACCCAGGCGCGCCGCCCGGCGGAAGTTGTCGTGTGCCACCGCAAAACTCATCTGGGTCCACAACGGGCGCTGGTCACGGGCCAGCCTGCGCAGCAGGCCGTAGTAGAAGACCGCATTGGCCACCATGTCGGCCACCGTCGGGCCCGACGGCAGGACCCGGTTCTCCACCCGCAGGTGAGGCCGACCGTCGACGACGTCATAGACCGGCCGATTCCAGCGGTACACCGTGCCGTTGTGCAGACGCAGCTCCGAGAGCTGCGGGGTGCGTCCCTGGGCGAGTTCGGCGGCGGGATCTTCCTCCGACACCTCGGGCAGCAGCGACGGGAAGTAGCGCACGTTCTCCTCGAACAGGTCGAAGATCGAGGTGATCCACCGCTCGCCGAACCACACCCGGGGCCGCACCCCTTGGTTTTTCAGTTCGTCGGGGCGGGTGTCGGTGGACTGAGCGAACAGCTCCACGCGGGTCTCCGCCCACAGGCGATGGCCGAAGAAGTACGGCGAGTTGGCGCCGATCGCCAGTTGCGGGCCGGCCAGTACCTGAGCGGCGTTCCAGTGGTTGGCGAAGTTGGCCGGCGAGACCTGCAGGTGCAGTTGCATGCTGGTGCACGCAGATTCCGGCGCAATGTCGCCCACATGCAGGTTCAGCGGCTCGGGGCCGTCGATGTCGATGTCGATGTCTTCACCGCGCGCGGCGAAGATCGAGTCGTTGAGAGCCGCGTACCGCGCCGAATCACTCATCCAGTCACCGGTCAGGTGCTCGGGCATCAGGGTGGGCAGGATGCCGATCATGACGATGCCGGCGTCGTGTGTGCGGGCTTTGGCCTGCGCGTCGTTGAGGCTGGCGCGCACCTCGGCTTCCAGATCCAGTGCGGCACGCTTGGTGAACTGACGGGGAGGAACGTTGAACTCGATGTTGTAGGAACCCAATTCGCGCTGAAACGCCGGGTCGTCGATCGAGGACAGCACACCGGCGTTGGACATGGCCGGCCGATAGTCGTCGCCGATCAGGTTGCCCTCGATCTCCATACCGGTCAGCGGGGGCTCACACTCGAAGCTGGCCTGCGCCAGCATCGTCTCGAACACATCCAGGCACTGCTGAATCTTGTGCCGGTATTGGCGCCGCTGGCTGCGGGAGTAGGTGGTGCGGCTGATTTCGTCCCCCATCCCACGATGCAACCCGGTCTGCCGCCCCGCCGCAACCTGGTGCGTGCTGTTTCCCCCCGCGAGCAGACGTGAAAGCCCCCAATTTGTCCTCGAAATTGGGGCTTTCACGTCTGCTCGCGCAGGAGAAATCACGCGGCCAGACGCTGGTTCAAGTGCCTTGCGATCCGGGCGACCAGTCGCGACGGATCGCCGCGGACGTCGCTGACCGTCATGGGAACCGACAGCCAGCCGCACTCTTGTAAGCGCGCGATCTTCAACCGGTCATGCAACAGGGCCTGGGGCCCCATATGCCAGTCGACACTGTCGTACTCGGCCGCCAGCCGCGCCTCCGGCCAGGCGAAGTCGGTACGCCAGCGGTCACCGCATCGGTCCACGATCTCGTATTGCAGCTCCGGCTGGGGCAGGGCCGCATCGATGAACACCAGCCGAGCCTCGCTTTCCATCGCGGACTCAGAACGCCCGTCGATGTGGCCGATCAATTCACGGACTTTGACGATGCCCCGGCGGCCCTTCTGCTCCGCGACTGCGTCGGCCAACTCCGACGGCGTGCACGCCCCGACACGTACCGCGGCGTCGAGGGTCGCCAAGGCACGGGCCGCCATAGCGTCCGCGCCACCTCGATGGCTGTCCACGCCGGCGCGGTGGCGAGGCGCCCCGCGACCGGCCGCAGCGGGGCGCCAAGACGCTGGTGGACCATGACATCGGCCGAGGGCCGTAGCCGGATGCCAGGGTCCAGCACGTGCAACCGGGAATCGGGTTCGGTGTCAAAGCCGTAGAGGCCTGCTGCGGTGCCCATGCACGCGACGATCCGAGCACCGGTGGCAAGGTCCAGCGCGGCGAGCTGACCGAACACGTCGGGTGGGGCGGCCGCGTAGACGCCGCGGCGCAACCGCACCATGCGGCCCTCTCGCACGTGACAGGCCAGCGCCTTTCGGCTGATGACGTCGAGGAGTTGCCGGGTAGTTGCCACACCACCGTTGGCTGCGAAAACCTGCTCAGGTGACACGAGCCGAGGTTGGCGCAGACCCGCCCGACGGGAAAGTCACCCTGTGGATAACTCCCCGGCAAGGGGTCACCACGCTCACCACCCGACGGGTCACCAACCTCGCCCAACAGACGCGAAAGCCCCCATTTCGGCCTCGAAATGGGGGCTTTCGCGTCTGCTCGCGCAGGAAACCGGACTACCGGTAGTCGCTGTACCCGTAGTCGTCCAGCGGCACCGCGGCACCGGTGGCGGCGCCGAAGTCCGGGCTGTAGTACTGATCCTCGTAGGACGGGATCGTGTACGCAGCGGCCCGGGCCTCTTCGGTGGGCTGCACGGCGATGTTGCGGTACCGGTTGATGCCGGTGCCGGCCGGGATCAGCTTTCCGATGATCACGTTCTCCTTCAGGCCCTGCAGCTTGTCGCTGCGGCAGTTGATCGCCGCATCGGTCAGCACGCGGGTGGTCTCCTGGAAGGAGGCCGCCGACAGCCACGAGTCGGTGGCCAGCGACGCCTTGGTGATACCCATCAGCACCGGACGGCCGGCCGCGGGCTCCAGGCCCTCGGCCACCGCACGACGGTTCGCCGTCTCGAACTCGGCCCGCTCGGTCAGCGAACCGGGCAGGAACTCGGTGGCGCCCGAATCGATGATGGTCACCCGCCGCAGCATCTGCCGGACGATCACCTCGATGTGCTTGTCGTGGATCGACACACCCTGGGCCCGGTAGACCTGCTGGACCTCGTTGACCAGGTGGATCTGCACCTCGCGCGGGCCCTGCACACGCAGCACCTCGTGCGGGTCGGCCGAGCCCTCCATGAGCTGCTGGCCAACCTCGACGTGGTCGCCGTCGGACAGCAACCGCTCCGAGCCGTCCTCGTGCTTGAACACGCGCAGCCGCTGACGCTTGGGCAGCTTGTCGTAGACCACTTCCTCGCCACCGTCGTCCGGCACGATCGTGATCTTGTAGAACTTCTCGCCCTCTTCGAGCTGCACCCGTCCGGCGACGTCGGCGATCGGCGCCTTGCCGCGCGGGATGCGGGCCTCGAACAGCTCCTGCACACGCGGCAGACCACCGGTGATGTCGTCACCGACACCACCCTGGTGGAAGGTACGCATGGTCAGCTGAGTACCGGGCTCACCGATGGACTGGGCGGCGACGATGCCGACCGCCTCACCGATGTCGACCAGCTTGCCGGTGGCCATCGAGCGGCCGTAGCAGGTGGCACACACGCCGGTTCCCGTGGCGCAGGTCAGCACCGAGCGCACCTTGACGCTGGCGATGCCGGCAGCCAGCAGGGCCTCGATCGACGGGTCGCCGAGGTCATGGCCGCGCTCGATGACGACCTTGCCCTTCTCGTCGACCGCGTCAACGGCCAACGTGCGGGCGTAGGCCGACGTCTCGATGAAGGGGTTGCGGATCAGCGATCCGTCGGCCTGGACCTCGGCCAGGTCGACGACGATGCCGCGCTCGGTGCCGCAGTCGTGCTCGCGCACGATCACGTCCTGGGAGACGTCGACGAGACGACGCGTCAGGTAACCCGAGTCAGCGGTACGCAACGCGGTGTCCGCCAAGCCCTTTCGAGCACCGTGGGTGTTGATGAAGTACTCCAGCACCGTCAGGCCCTCACGGAAGGAGGACTTGATCGGGCGCGGGATGAACTCACCCTTCGGGTTGGTCACCAGACCCTTCATGCCCGCCAGCGTCCGGGTCTGGGTGAAGTTACCCGTAGCACCGGAGTCGACGATCGTGATGATCGGGTTGTCGGCCGGGTAGTGGTCACGCAGCGCCTGACCCACTTCCTCGGTGGCTTCCTTCCAGATCTCCACCAGCGCCTCGTTGCGCTCCTCGCGGTTGAGGGCACCACGCTGGAACTGCTTCTCCAGCTTGTCGGCACGCTCCTCGTAGGAGTCGAGGATCTCCTTCTTGCGCGGCGGCACCAGCACGTCGGCCATCGAGACCGTGACACCCGAACGGGTGGCCCAGTGGAAGCCCGCGTCCTTGAGCTTGTCGACGGTCTGGGCGACCACGATCATCGGGTAGCGCTCGGCCAGGTCGTTGATGATGACGGCCTGAACCTTCTTGTGCATCTGCTTGTTCACGAACGGGTACCCGGTCGGCAGCAGTTCGTTGAACAGCACCCGGCCCAGCGTGGTCTCGGCGACCCAGGCCCCGCCCGGACGCCAGCCGTTCTCGCCGAACAGCTCGGTCTCCACGTCGGCCGGCGGCCGCAGCTGGTCCAGACGCACCTTGATCTTGGCCCGCACGCTCAACGCACCGCGGTCGACGGCCATGATCGCCTCGGCCGGCGAGGAGTACACGCCGGTCTCCGGGCGGTCCTTGGCGGCCGGGGTGTATTCGCCTGTGTCACCTTCGATCTCGGTGGTCAGGTAGTACAGCCCGGTAACCATGTCCAGACGCGGCATGGCCAGCGGACGACCCGAGGCCGGCGACAGGATGTTGTTGGAGGACAGCATCAGGATGCGGGCCTCGGCCTGCGCCTCAGCACTCAGCGGCAGGTGCACGGCCATCTGGTCACCGTCGAAGTCGGCGTTGAAGGCCTCACACACCAGCGGGTGCAGCTGGATCGCCTTGCCTTCCACCAGCTGCGGCTCGAAGGCCTGAATACCCAGGCGGTGCAGCGTGGGTGCGCGGTTGAGCAGCACCGGGTGCTCGGCGATGACCTCTTCGAGGACGTCCCACACCTGGGGACGCTGCCGCTCCACCATCCGCTTGGCGCTCTTGATGTTCTGCGCGTGGTTGAGGTCAACCAGTCGCTTCATCACGAACGGCTTGAACAGCTCCAGCGCCATCAGCTTGGGCAGACCGCACTGGTGCAGCTTGAGCTGCGGACCGACCACGATCACCGAACGGCCCGAGTAGTCGACACGCTTACCGAGCAGGTTCTGACGGAACCGGCCCTGCTTGCCCTTGAGCAGGTCGCTCAGCGACTTCAGCGGACGGTTGCCCGGTCCGGTGACCGGCCGGCCGCGACGGCCGTTGTCGAACAGCGCGTCCACGGACTCCTGCAGCATCCGCTTCTCGTTGTTGACGATGATCTCGGGGGCACCGAGGTCGATCAGTCGCTTGAGGCGGTTGTTGCGGTTGATGACCCGGCGGTACAGGTCGTTGAGGTCCGACGTGGCGAACCGGCCACCGTCGAGCTGCACCATCGGACGCAGCTCCGGCGGGATCACCGGCACCGCGTCGAGCACCATGCCCATCGGGGAGTTGCCCGACTGCTGGAACGCGGCAACAACCTTGAGGCGCTTGAGGGCGCGAAGCTTCTTCTGCCCCTTGCCGTTCTTGATGATGTCGCGCAGCGACTCCGCCTCGGCGTCGATGTCGAAGTTCTCGATGAGCTTCTGGATCGACTCGGCGCCCATGGCACCGGTGAAGTACTCGCCGTAGCGGTCCACCAACTCGCGGTAGACGGTCTCATCGACGATCAGCTGCTTGGGAGCCAGCTTGACGAAGGTGTCCCAGATGTTGTCGAGACGGTCCAGCTCACGCTGGGCACGGTCGCGGAGCTGACGCATCTCGCGCTCGCCGCCGTCGCGCACCTTGCGGCGCACATCGGCCTTGGCGCCCTCAGCCTCGAGCTCGGCCAGGTCGGCCTCGAGCTTCTGGGCGCGGGCCTCCAGGTCGGCGTCCCGCTGGTCCTCGACAGCCTTCTTCTCGACGACCATCTCGGCTTCCAGAGTGGACAGCTCGTTGTGGCGCATCTCGGTGTCGACGCTGGTGATGACATAGGCCGCGAAGTAGATGATCTTTTCGAGGTCCTTGGGCGCCAGGTCCAGCAGGTAGCCCAAGCGCGACGGCACGCCCTTGAAGTACCAGATGTGGGTGACCGGGGCGGCCAGTTCGATGTGGCCCATCCGCTCACGACGCACCTTGGCGCGAGTCACCTCGACGCCACAGCGCTCACAGATGATGCCCTTGAAGCGCACGCGCTTGTACTTGCCGCAGTAGCACTCCCAGTCGCGAGTCGGTCCGAAGATCTTCTCGCAGAACAGGCCGTCCTTTTCCGGCTTGAGCGTGCGGTAGTTGATTGTTTCCGGCTTCTTGACCTCACCGTAGGACCATTGCCGGATGTCCTCCGCGGTGGCCAGGCCGATGCGGAGCTCATCGAAGAAGTTGACGTCGAGCACGTAACTCCCTTTCCCCTTGCGGGTTTAGTAGCTGGTAATTAAGCGAGGTCTTCCACCGAAGCGGATTCGTTGCGGGACAAGTTGATTCCCAGGTTGGCGGCTGCCCGCTCCAGGTCCTCGTCCTCGCCTTCGCGCAATTCGATCGCCGCACCGTCCTTCGCCAGCACCTCCACGTTCAGGCACAGCGACTGCAGCTCCTTGAGCAACACCTTGAAGGACTCCGGGATACCCGGCTCGGGGATGTTCTCGCCCTTGACGATCGCCTCGTAGACCTTGACGCGACCGACCGTGTCATCGGACTTGATCGTCAGCAGCTCCTGCAGCGTGTACGCCGCACCGTAGGCCTGCATGGCCCAGCACTCCATCTCACCGAACCGCTGGCCACCGAACTGCGCCTTACCGCCCAGCGGCTGCTGGGTGATCATCGAGTACGGACCGGTGGAACGCGCGTGGATCTTGTCGTCCACCAGGTGGTGCAGCTTCATGATGTACATGTAGCCGACGGTCACCGGGTACGGGAACGGCTCACCGGAGCGGCCGTCGAACAGCGTGGCCTTGCCGTCACCGTTGACCATGACCTCGCCGTCGCGGTTGGGCAGCGTCGAGGACAGCAGGCCCTGCAGCTCGGCCTCCCGCGCACCGTCGAACACCGGGGTCGCGGTGCGCGTGTCGGGCCCGGCGGAGTACAGCTCCTCGGGGAGCTTGTCCGCCCAGTCCGGCACGCCGGCCGCCACATCGATGTTCCAACCGGTCTTGGCGATCCAGCCCAGGTGGGTCTCCAGGATCTGACCGATGTTCATGCGTCGCGGCACACCGTGGGTGTTCAAGATGATGTCGACCGGGGTGCCATCCGGCAGGAACGGCATGTCCTCGACGGGCAGGATCTTGCCGATGACGCCCTTGTTGCCGTGGCGACCGGCCAGCTTGTCACCGTCGGAGATCTTGCGCTTCTGCGCGACGTAGACGCGCACCAGCTCGTTGACGCCGGCGGGCAGCTCGTCGTCGTCCTCGCGGGAGAACACCCGGATGCCGATGACCTTGCCCGACTCACCGTGCGGCACCTTCAGCGAGGTGTCGCGGACTTCGCGGGCCTTCTCGCCGAAGATCGCCCGCAGCAGCCGCTCCTCGGGGGTCAGCTCGGTCTCACCCTTGGGGGTGACCTTGCCGACCAGGATGTCGCCGTCGCGGACCTCGGCGCCGATGCGGACGATGCCGCGCTCGTCGAGGTCAGCCAGCACCTCGTCGGAGACGTTCGGGATGTCCCGGGTGATCTCCTCGGCGCCCAGCTTGGTGTCGCGGGCGTCGATCTCGTGCTCCTCGATGTGGATCGAGGTGAGCACGTCCTCCTCCACGAGCCGCTGGCTCAGGATGATGGCGTCCTCGTAGTTGTGGCCTTCCCACGGCATGATCGCCACGAGCAGGTTCTTGCCCAGGGCCATCTCACCGTTGTCGGTGCACGGCCCGTCGGCGATCACCTGGCCGGCCTCGACACGCTGGCCGGCGTCGACGATCGGACGCTGGTTGGCGCAGGTGCCGTGGTTGGACCGGTTGAACTTGCGCATACGGTAGGTCTGCCGGGTGCCGTCGTCGGCCATCACCGTGACGTAGTCGGCGGAGACTTCCTCGATGACACCGGTCTTGTCGGCGACGATCACGTCGCCGGCGTCGATCGCGGCGCGCAGCTCCATGCCGGTACCCACCAGAGGTGCCTCGCTGCGCACCAGCGGAACCGCCTGGCGCTGCATGTTGGCACCCATCAGGGCACGGTTGGCGTCGTCGTGCTCGAGGAACGGAATCATGGCCGTGGCCACCGACACCATCTGGCGCGGCGAGACGTCCATGTAGTCGACCTCGGACGACGACACGTACTCGACTTCGCCACCCTTACGGCGGACCAGAACGCGGTCCTCGGAGAAGCGGCCGTCGTCCTCCAGCGGCGAGTTGGCCTGCGCCACGACGTGGCGGTCCTCCTCGTCGGCGGTCAGGTACTCGATGTCGTCGCTGACCACACCGTCGTTGACCTTGCGGTAGGGGGTCTCGATGAAACCGAACGGGTTGACCCGCGCGTACACCGACAGCGATCCGATCAGACCGATGTTGGGGCCTTCCGGCGTCTCGATCGGACACATCCGGCCGTAGTGGGACGGGTGCACGTCACGAACTTCCAGGCCGGCGCGCTCACGCGACAGACCACCGGGGCCCAGCGCCGACAGACGCCGCTTGTGGGTCAGACCTGACAGCGGGTTGTTCTGGTCCATGAACTGCGACAGCTGGCTGGTGCCGAAGAATTCCTTGATGGCGGCGACCACCGGGCGGATGTTGATCAGGGTCTGCGGCGTGATGGCCTCGACGTCCTGGGTGGTCATCCGCTCGCGGACCACGCGCTCCATCCGGGACAGCCCGACCCGGATCTGGTTCTGGATCAGCTCACCCACGGTGCGCAGACGCCGGTTGCCGAAGTGGTCGATGTCGTCGACCTCCACGGGAACCTCGACGCCGCCCGGCACCGTCATGGTGGTGGACACGCCCTCTTGAGCGGCCTGGTGCAGGCGCACCAGGTACTCGATGGTGGCCACGATGTCCTCTTCGGTCAGCGTGGTCGGCTGCGCCTCACCCGGGTTGGCGGTCAGGCCCAGCTTCTTGTTGATCTTGTAACGACCAACCCGCGCCAGGTCGTAGCGCTTCTCCTTGAAGAACAGGTTCTCCAGCAGCGTCTGCGCGGACTCCTTGGTGGGGGGCTCGCCCGGACGCAGCTTGCGGTAGATGTCCAGCAGCGCCTCGTCGGAGTTGGCCGCGTTGTCCTTCTCCAGCGTCGACATCATGATCTCGGAGAAGCCGAAGCGCTCCCGGATCTGCTCCGAGGTCCAGCCCAGAGCCTTGAGCAGCACGGTCACCGGCTGGCGACGCTTGCGGTCGATACGCACACCGACCAGGTCGCGCTTGTCGACGTCGAACTCCAGCCAGGCACCACGGCCCGGGATCACCTTCACCGAGTGCAGCGTCTTCTCGGTCGACTTGTCGATGTTGGCGTCGAAGTACACACCGGGCGAACGCACCAGCTGGGAGACCACCACCCGCTCGGTGCCGTTGATGATGAAGGTGCCCTTCTCGGTCATCATCGGGAAGTCACCCATGAACACCGTCTGGCTCTTGATCTCGCCGGTGTTGTTGTTGATGAACTCCGCGGTGACGAACAGCGGGGCCGCGTAAGTCATGTCCTTGTCGCGGCACTCCTCGACCGGGGCCTTGACCTCGTCGAACCGCGGGTCGGAGAACGACAGCGACATCGAGCCGGAGAAGTCCTCGATCGGGGACAGTTCTTCGAGAACCTCTTCGAGGCCACCCTTGGGCGCCGAGCCGGTCTGCTCGGTCATCTTCTCGCGCCATTCCGGCGCCCCGATCAGCCACTGGAACGAGTCGGTCTGCACGTCGAGCAGACCCGGAACCTCGAGAGGTTCACGCAGCTTGGCGAAGGAGACCCGGTTCGGGGCTCCGGGCACGGAACTATTGGGAGAATTCTGGGTGGTAGTACCTGAAGCGTTCTTTTTGCTCTGGCGGGAGACTGCCAAGATGCATCCTTCCAGCACCTAATGCGGCCAGCGGATTCCGGCTAACCGGGCTCCGTTCGCTGCGAATATTCGACCGTTGGTTCGGCTGGCGAACGCACTGTCCGGTCTCACGCACAACCAAACCACGACGTAACAAGCCGAAACGAGCCGTTAACGTGACTCGGGCTGGAACTGCGGTGTTCGGGTGCGAGTAAGGGATGGGCAGGAGGAAGCCAGCGCAACGTCCAACAATAGCGCAGGCTGACGCAATCCTCAACTGCGATGCCCCGGGGCCCTGCCGATGCTGGCTACCTCCGCCGGGCTCTCCGCACATGTGCTGGTGAACAGATTGAACCGTTTAGGTCCGTCCGTCAAGAGCTGACACGTCGTGAACCTGCGAAGACTCAGCCGGGCGGGGTCGGGATCGACGCAGTGGGGGCGTCTTCGTCGGCCGGGAACTCGTGCACGGCGTAGCGGTGAGTGCCCTCGAGATCGTCCCGGATGGCCGCCTGCGCGTTGGGCGGCAGGGTGTGCAGAATCTCGCGCACCCGAGCCCGGCGGCGCGCCACACCCTTGCGCTCCGGCAGGCCGGGGGTCGCGCTGAGCTGGGGCGGCACGCCCTCGATCTCTTCGACGCCGCCGTCGCTCTGGCCGGCGGCGATCATGGCCTCCTCGGCCGCCGCGGTCGCCTGGTCCTTCTCCTCGGACATGCCGATCGGGCCGATACGCCGCCCGTTGAGGAACTGGCGGACCACCGGCTCGTCGGACGTCAGCAGCACCTCGCGGGGCCCGAACATCACCAGCTCCTTGCGGAACAACATGCCGATGTTGTCCGGCACGGTGCGCGCGATGTTGATGTTGTGCGTGACGATGAGGATGGTGGCGTCGATCTGAGCGTTGATGTCGATCAGCAGCTGGCTCAGGTAGGCCGTGCGGACCGGGTCCAGACCGGAGTCCGGCTCATCGCAGAGGATGATCTTCGGGTCGAGCACCAGCGCGCGGGCCAGGCCGGCACGCTTGCGCATACCACCGGAGATCTCACCCGGGAACTTGTAGCCGTCGTTGGGCATACCGACCATCTCGAGCTTCTCCATGACGATGTCACGGATTTCCTTCTCGGACTTCTTGGTGTGCTCGCGCAGCGGGAAGGCGGTGTTGTCGTAGATGTTCATCGACCCGAACAGTGCGCCGTCCTGGAACAGCACGCCGAACAGGGTGCGGATCTCGTAGAGCTCCTTGGCCGAACACTGCAGGATGTCGGTGCCGTCGATCACGATCGAGCCGCGCTCGGGGCGCAGGAGGCCGATCAGCGACTTCAAGAACACGGACTTGCCGGTACCGGAGGGGCCGAGCAGAACGCTGACCTCTCCCTCGGGAATCGTCATGGAGACGTCTTCCCAGATCCGGGCCGATCCGAAGGACTTGGTAAGCCCCTGTACCTCGATGGCGACGCCCATTAGTGAGGTCCTTCCGCAACGTCTGTTCGTGCCACGACTGGCTTGTGGCTTGGGCCACTGTAGCGCACAGGTGCGGCGCGTATCGGCGGTCCGCCTCAGTCTGTGGGTGTCCAATTGCGATGAAAGTCGATCGGAACCCGTTGCGGCAGGTCCACCGTCACCGCGTGGAGGTCTGTCGCGGTCTGCTGATTGCCCCGAGGAACACTCCGCTGGGGGCCGAAGGGTCGCCGGGCGCCACGGCTGAGCCGAACAGCCCCGCGACAGCAGAAGCCCCCGGAACCTCGTGGGTTCCGGGGGCTTCGACCGTAGAACGAACTACTTGACGGTGACGGTGGCGCCGGCCGCCTCGAGCTTGGCCTTGGCCTCCTCGGCAGCCTCCTTGGCGACCTTCTCCAGCAGCGGCTTGGGCGCGCTGTCGACCAGGTCCTTGGCTTCCTTGAGGCCCAGGCCGGACACGACCTCGCGGACGACCTTGATGACGCCGATCTTCTTCTCGCCGGCCGACTCCAGGATGACGTCGAACTCGCTCTGCTCCTCGCCGGCCTCAGCGGCGGCCGGGGCAGCGCCGCCGGCGGCGGCCACGGCGACCGGAGCCGCAGCGGTGACGTCGAAGGTCTCCTCGAACTGCTTCACGAACTCCGACAGCTCCAGCAGGGTCATCTCTTTGAAGACGTCCAGCAACTCTTCGGTGGAAATTTTGGCCATGATTCGGTCCTTTCTGATTCCGGATTAGGGAAGTTGGTTGGGGTTGTACCTAGTTATTCGGCAGCTTCGGCCGGAGCGTCGGCGGTCTCCGCCGCAGCTTCGGTTTCGGCCGGAGCCTCGGCCTCCGCGGGAGCCTCGGCCGGGGCCTCGGCGGCAGGTGCTGCCTCGGCGGGCTTCTTCTCCTGCAGCGCGGCTGCCAGGCGGGCCATCTGCGACGCCGGGGCGGCGAACAGACCGGCAGCCTTGGACAGGTTGCCCTTCATGGCACCGGCCAGCTTCGCCAGCAGCACCTCGCGCGACTCCAGGTCGGCGATGCGCTCCACTTCGGCGACGGTCAGCGCGCGACCGTCCATGTAGCCGCCCTTGATGACCAGCGCCTTGTGGTCCTTGGCGAACTTCTTGATGGCCTTGGCCGCGTCGACCGGCTCACCCTGGACGAAGGCGATAGCCGTCGGGCCGGTGAACAGCTCGTCGAGCCCTTCCACTCCGGCCTCGGCCGCGGCCAGTTTGACCAGGGTGTTCTTCGCCACCGCGTAGGTTGCCGCACCGCTGAGCGAACGCCGCAGCTCCGCCAGGTTCGCAACCGTCAGACCGCGGTACTCGGTGATCACGGTGGCAGTCGAGCCGTTGAACTGCTCGACGATTTCCGCGACGGCGGCGGTCTTGTCAGCCCGCGCCATGCATACCTCCTCGGTGTCTCTGTTGTCGTCTCACGTTGTCCCACCCGGAAATGACGAACGCCCCGACGCAGGATGCGGTCGGGGCGTCACAATGCGTGCCGGTGGAACCGGTGCCTCGTCCTCCTGCGTGGGCCGCCGGGATATTCCCGGACCTTCAACCGATTGCTCGGTGACCGACGGTCTTTGGTGGATCGCCACACACCATAGCCTGACAAGGCCCGATCAGCCAAAACGGCGTCAACCGGGCTAGACGTTCACGACACCGACCGCGAGCAACACGAAGATCACCGCCAGCATCGCCACGCGCACCCAGTGCAGCCGGTCCCAGCGCGCGGCCAGCGCTCGCGACACATCGTCGGCGGTGCGCCACGCCGCGATCTTGTTGTTGATCGGCACCAGCACGGCCACCGACAGCACCACGACGGCCGCCATCAGTGCCACGCCGGCACCGATGAGCCAGCGCTGTGAGCCCACGACGGCGACCAGCACCGCCAGCAGCGCGAATGAGGCCACGTACCAGAACGGCATCACCTTGCCCATCAGCCCGGCGCCGCCGCCACGCGCAACCCGGAAGGCATCGTCGGGCAGCCGATCGAAGATGGGCCGAAGAAATGCCGCCACCGCGAACTCGGCACCCACCAGGGTCCCCACCACCACCAACGCAACCAACTCCACACTCTGCTTCACAGCAGCCACTGTGATGGTTATGCTGACAAAAAACAAGGTACTGACAAATTAGTCAGCATAAGGAGCGCTGGTGGCAGCATCGAAGACGACCGTGAGCGACTGCCCGATCGATGCCGCGCTGTCGGTCATCAACGGCCGTTGGAAGGGCACCATCCTGTGGCGCCTGACCGACGGACCCATGCGCACCGCGGAGTTGCGGCGCAGCATCCCGGGCATCACCGAACGCATGCTGATCCGCCATCTGCAGGAGCTCGTCGCCGACGGCATCATCGACCGCCACGACGCCGGCACCATTCCGCCGTGTGTGCACTATTCGATCTCCGAATACGGGCAAACACTGGCCCCCGTGCTGGCCCAGTTGTGCGAGTGGGGCCGCATTCACCTCGCTCGCTGAGACCCCAGCGTCACGGCAGCGTGGCCAGCACCGCCGCCCCCACCAGGCCGGCGTCTCCGCCGAGTTCGGCGGGCACCACGCGCAGCCCGGCCAGGAAGTCCAGCCCGGCACGCTCGGCCAGTGCTGCCCGCAGCGGGTCGAACAACAAGGCGCCGGAGCGGGCGACTCCCCCGCCGATCACCACCAGATCCAGGTCGCACACCGCCGCCACCGAGGTGATCATCACCGCCAGCGCATCGGTGCCGCGCCGGAATGCCCGCAGCGCCACGGGGTCGCCGGCGTCGGCGGCCGCGGCGAGCGCCTTGGCGTCTGCCCCGCCGGCCTCCGGCGTCCAACCGTTGGCCAGCGCCCAGCGCACCATCGACGGGCCGGAGGCGATGGCCTCTACGCAGCCGCGGCCCCCGCAGCGGCACCGCTGCCCGTCGGGATCGACGACGACGTGCCCGACGTGGCCGGCGTTGCCGGTACGGCCGTGCAGCGGCGCGCCATCGAGCACCAGGCCGCCGCCCACACCGGTCGAGACCACCATGCCGAGCATGGATCGGGTGCCACGCCCGGCGCCGTGCCGGTGTTCGCCGAGCGCCATGCAGACGCCGTCCCCGCCCAGTCGGACCGGAGCCCCGGGCACCGCGGCGGCCACCCGGTCGCGCAGCGCGAACCCGCGCCAGCCCGCGATGTTGACCGGGCTGACGGTTCCGGCTGCGACGTCGATGGGCCCGGCCGAGCCGATGCCCACCGCCGCCACCCGCCCGCCGGCCCGCTCCAGGGCGTTCTCGATCAGCTCGGCCACCACCGACCACACCACCTCGGTGCCCTGATCGGCCTGCGTGGGCAACGCCAGGGTGTAGGTCAGCGTTCCGTCGGGATTGACCAGGCCGACGGCGATCTTGGTGCCGCCCACATCCAGCGCCAGGACCGCGGCCATCAGATCACCTCCACGGGTTCGCGCACCGCCAGCGGCACCGCGGCCGAATAGGCCAGCACGCCCGCGCCGCCCACCCGGACCAGCGCCCACCAGGTGCCTGGTGTCGCCCACACCGGCGGAGCGACGTCGAAGCTCAGCTCCACGTGACCACCCGCGGGCACCACGGCACCCTGCGCCGGAGGCCCGGCCCATTCCCAGGTGCCCCAGGGGCTGACCAGGTGTGCCTCGACCGCCAGGTCGGCGTGTGCGTCGGTGCCGGCCCGCACGGTCAGCCGGGCGGAGCGCCCGGCGGCGACCTCGATCCCGGACGGGTCCTCGACGTACAGCAGCCGGTCGGGCCCCGGATCGCCGACACGCACCACCGCCACGTCTTCGACCGGCTGGCGCCAGGCCCGCGGCACATCGCCGGACAGCTCGAGTCGCGCGCGCAGTGGATAGAGCCCCGGAGCGGCCTCGGCCGCAACCGTCACCCGCACCGGGACGCGCAGGTGGTCCCCGGCCGCCAACCGCACCGGTTGTTCGGCCGGCGCGACCGCCCAGCCCACCGGGCACTGCCACGTCACCGCACCGGAGACGCCTGCGTCGACGCAGTCACTGGCCACGGTCAGCTCCAGGCTCAGCTCGGCGCCCGCATCCGCGTCGAGCCGGTGCGGATGCAGCGCCGGGGTCAGCGGCAGACCGCCCAGCGGCGCCGGGCCGCGGTTGTGCAGCCAGTAGCGGGCGTAGAGCGGTTGTGCCGCCTCGCGTTCGGGACCCAAGGAGCTACCGGCACCCAGGGTGGCCACGTCGAGGCGAGCGGTGACGGTGGCGATCTCGTAGCCGTGCAGCCGATCGGGGTGCGGATGCTCGCGCGACTGTTCCAGCACGTCGGCCCGGCCCGACACGGTCACCGGCCCCAGGTCACTGCGCAGCGTGACGGCGACGTCGGAGCCGCGGGTCTCCACCAAACGCAGCGTGACGGTGTTCGGGTCGACGGGCCGTGCGCTGCCGCACGCCGTGGGGTTACCGGCCGCCTTGAGCGCCCCCACGGCGACCCCGTCGCCGGGGTCGATGCGCAGCAGCGAACCACTCGCCGGGAGCGGACCCGGCCCCCCGGTCACCGCCACGGCCTGCAGCGGGTCGGCGAACTCCGCACTGCGCTCGGGGATCTGCGCCTGGCGCCAGTCGCCGTCGCCGGCCACCAGCGCGTAGTCGAAGGTGTGCGTCCAATGCTGCAGCTGGAAGGCGCTGCCGTCGGGCGCGGTGCGGCGGGGGTCGTCTTCCCAGGCCGCCGACGGCCAGCTGGTGCAGGATCGCATCAGGGCGGTGTGCAGCGTGCCTGCGGAATCCACCGCGAAACTGGGCACCCCGCGGTTGATCAGCGCAACGGTGCGCGCCTCGAAGGGCTCCATCTCGGCGGGGACGTCCTGGGCCACCGTGATCTCGGCGTCGGCCAGATCGTCGGCCACCCGGGCGATCTCGGCGGCCAGGGCGTCGTCGTCGCGGCCGGCGATCACCAGCACCGGCAAAGCCCGCGGACCGGTGAGGTCCGCACCGCGAACCCAGACCTCGGCGAGGGGTTTGTCCGCCGGCACCCACACCCGGGCCCGGCCGTGCCGGTCGAGCTGGCGCCGCAGCTCGGTGGTGTAGGCCGGATCGGCGGCGTTCAGCACGGCGCGGGTGAAGGCGTTGCGGTCCGGCCCTCCCAGCGCGATGCGGGTGTCGGGCAGGTTGGAGTCGACCTCGAGGTTGCCGTATCGGGGGCCGTCGGCGTCCGAGCAGGTCGCGGTGACCCCGGCACGCACCAGCGCGACCATCAATGCCCGCGCGGACGGGGCGGCCGCGGTGATCACTTCGGCCACCGAGACCGCTCGGCCGGCGTCGCCGACGCTGATCCGCGCGGTGGCCGACAGCCCGAACCAGCGGTGGGCGGAGGTGTCGAGGGTGCGCGGGTGCTGCGCGGTGTCCACCGAGCGTCCGCTGGGCTCGTGCAGCAGGCCGAAGCCGCGGCCGATCACGGCGCCGGCCACCTCGGCGACCGGCAGCGCGCCGGGCACCGGGCACGGCCAGCGCAGCCGCAGCAGGTGGTCGGCGCCGGTGAACTCATCGATGGTGGTGGAGCAGTCCACCCGGTCCACGCCGTGCCACAGCGTCAGCGTCTGGGTGTAGGTCAGCACGCCGCGGATGCGCCCGGAGACCACCAGCCGCTCCCCCAGCGGGCCGCGATAGGCCTGCACCATCACGTCGCGGGCGACCGCGGAGGTGAACAGGTTGCCGCTGGGCACCAGGTGCCACGGGCCCTCACCGGATTGGGGGTGTTTGGGGTATTCGTCGTAGACGGCGAGCTGGTTGCCCAAGCCTCCCTCGATGATCATTTCGCGGCCCTGCCGGAGCCAAGAGCAGATTCCGCCGCCGCGATCGGGATCCGCGGTCAGCTGGTGGTGCTCGTTGCTGATGCGGGTGCCGGTCACCGGTTGCCAGCCGTGCGCGTCCGGGGCGGGGGTAAGCCGGTAGGCCTGCCAGCCCAGGGACGGCACCTCGTGGGCGAGCCAGCGGACGGTGCTGCCGCCGTGCTCGATGTGGGTGGGCAGTTCGGTGCCGTCGGGGGCGAGCACGCGCGCCCCGGCCGCCAGCGGGGTCGCCAGGTGCACGGTGGCGATGTCGCTGCGATCACGCGCCACCGGATTCCACACCACGACGCCGGCGTCGGCGTGGCTGTCGACCAAACCCGACAGCACCGCAAGCGCGTTGTCGCGGATGTCGGCGCCCAGCTGCCAGGCGTCGCGCCAGCCGGTCAGCAGGTCCAGGTAGACCTGGTCGGCCTCGGAGCCGGTGATGGCGTCGTGGTGGGCGCCGTAGGACAGTTGCGCCCAGGCTTTGGCCAGTGCCGCCTCCGGGTAGTCCGCGCCGGTCAGCGCCGCGGCGAACACCGCGAAGCGCTCGGCGCCCAGGACCGCCTGTTCGGCGGCCCGGTTGGCCTGCTTGGTGTCGATGTAGGAGACGTGGCAGCCGGTGTAGATCGGATTCATGTCGCGGGTCTGCGGGCTCGGATGAGCGCCGCGCTGCGCCAGTTCGGCGCGCACCGCGGCGAAGAACTCCTTCGGCAGGGCGCAGACGAACTTCGGCCAGGTGTAGCGGGCGTTCCAGTCTCGGTGGATCTTGGTGATCCAGCGGTTCGGCGGGGTGAAGTCGGTGCCCACCGGCAGCAGCACGTTGCGGGTGGCGGCGACCTTTTTCATCTCGGTGAACAACCGGTAGACGTCGTCCTCGGCGTCGGCCAGGGTCGCGTTGCCGTCCATCCACCAGCCGGCCGCGTAGTGCGCCGGCATGTAGTGGGTCAGCAGGCCGCGCCCGGACGGCGCGATCCATTCGAACTCGGACGCGAACTGCATGCGGCGCGGATCGCCCCCGTCGGCCATCGGGCCCCACTGGTGAAACGGTCCGCGCGCCCAGGCACTGGAGGACAGGCCGGCGTCGGCGACCAGCCCGGGGAACTGCGGGTCGTGGCCGAACACGTCGAGCTGCCACGCCGTGGCCGGATCAGCGCCCATGATGTCGCGCTGAAACCCCATCCCGGCCACCAGGTTGCGGATGGTGGTCTCGGCGTCGGTGAGGTTGGTCGACGGCTCGTTGTAGGTGCCGCCCATCACCTCGACTCGGCCCTGCGCGATCAGCCGGCGCAGCTCGCCACGATCCTGCGGGTGGGTGTCCCAGTACGGCTTGAGGTAGTCGACCTCGGCCAGCACGAACTTGTACTCGGGGTTGTCGCGGGCCCAGTCCAGGTGGCCGCGTACCAGGTCGAAGCCGTTGGTCTGCCGGCACGCGCCGAGCGGGCTCTCGGTCCACTCGCTGGTGTAGTGGGCCTGGGTGTTCCACCACACCGGGTCGTAGTGGAAGTGGCCGACCATGAACATCGTCCAGCCCGGCTCGGCCACGGTGAACGTGAAAGGGCTGCCGTTGACCTGCGCGGCCCGCTGCTGCCCGGGCACCGGGTGCTCGACGGTGACCGGCACCTCGAGGACACCGCCGCCGGGCTCGGCTACGGCTTGGCCGGCCAGGCCCTCCCCGTCGATCCGCAGCGGGGTCGCCACATCGGCGTCGCGGTAGTCGATCCGGACCAGCTGTGCGGGCGCGTCGGACGGTCCGACGAACTTCTCGGTCGACTCGACGTCGAGGATCCGCATCCCCCAAACCTACGGATGCGCGCCCGCCGCGCGGAGCCTTTCGGCCGGACGTGGGAATTGTCCGACCGGGCTGGCAGGCTCGAGTCATGCCCGTCTCACCTGACCTGCTGGCCGACCAGCTCGACTGGCACTGGCAGGGCCAGCTGCGCCCACGCTTGGACGGCCTCACCGACGACGAATACCTGTGGGAGCCGGTGAACTGCTGGTCCGTTCGCCGCGGCGGCATCGACTATGCCGACCCGCCGCCCGAGCCGGCACCGTTCACCACGATCGCCTGGCGGATGGCGCACGTCATCGTCGGTGTGTTCGCCGTGCGCAACCATCACCACTTCGGCGGGCCGCCGGCCGACTACCGAAGTTGGCCGTATGCCCTCGATGCCGCCACCGCGCTGCGCCAGCTCGACGACGCCTACGCGGGCTGGATCGCCGGGGTACGTGGCCTCGACGAGCCCGCGCTGGACCGGCCGATCGGCGCGTCGGAGGGGCCGTGGGCCGACCGCACCATGGCGGAGCTGGTCTTGCACATCAACCGCGAAGTCATCCACCACGGCGCAGAGATCGCCTGCCTGCGCGACCTTTACGCACACCGATTCGATCGAGAGGACTAGAGCATGCCTGGGCTTGCCCCACCGGTGACCGACGAACGTGACGCGCTGCGCCAATTCGTGGCCTATCACCAAAGCGCCTACTTCGCGGTGGCCTACGGCCTGTCCGATGAGCAGGCCCGCGCCACCCCGACCGCCAGTGCCCTGTCGATCGGCGCGCTGATCAAGCACGCCACCGGTATGCAACACAGCTGGATGGCCCGCGTCGCCGCCGCGCCGGCGGCACCGGCCGCCGACGGCCGATCACTCGAGGAGCGGGCCCACGAGTACCAGGACCAGTACGTATTGCGCCAGGACGAAACCCTGCCCGGAGCGCTGGAGGCGTTCGCGGCGCAGAACGCCGAGACGCTGCGCCTGCTGGAGACCGCCGACCTGGACGCCGCGGTGCCGGTGCCGCGTGACGCACCGTGGTTTCCCGCCGACATCGATGCGTGGACGGTGCGCTGGGTCTTTCATCACGTGATCAACGAGCTGGCGCGGCATGCCGGGCACGCCGACATCATCCGGGAAAACATCGACGGCGCCACCATGTACGAACTGATCGCCGGGGTCGAAGGCTGGGAACCGACCGCTTGGCTGACCCCCTGGCGACCGGGCGCCACGGCGTAGCTGAAGTGCGCTGGCGGAGAACTTCTGCCGGTGATTTGGCAGACTGCAGCAATGAGTTCGACCCCACCCCGCCAGGTGGCCCAGCTGGACCGGGTGCCTCTGCCGGTTGAGGCGGCCCGTATCGGTGCAACGGGCTGGCAGCTCACCCGCGCCGCCGGCCGAGTCTTCACCCGGTTGCTCGGCCCCGGTCCGATCCAGCAGAAGGTGATCCGCGAGCTGCCTCAGACGTTCGCCGACCTGGGCCCCACCTACGTGAAGTTCGGTCAGATCATCGCCTCGAGCCCCGGTGCGTTCGGCGAACCGCTGTCGCGGGAGTTCCGCGGCCTGCTCGACTCCGTGCCGCCGGCCGACCCGGCCGAGGTCCATGCCCTTTTTCTCGAGGAACTGGGCGCCGAACCCCAGGAGCTGTTCGCGAAGTTCGACGAGACCCCGATCGCGTCGGCCTCGATCGCTCAGGTGCATTTCGCCACCCTGCACAGCGGCGAGGAGGTCGTGGTCAAGATCCAGCGGCCGGGCATCCGCCGACGGGTGGCGGCCGACCTGCAGATCCTCAAACGCTTCGCCCAGCTCGTGGAGCTGGCCAAGCTGGGCCGGCGACTGTCGGCCAGTGACGTGGTCGCCGACTTCGCCGACAACCTCGCCGAGGAACTGGACTTCCGGATCGAAGGCCAGTCGATGCAGACCTGGGTGTCACACCTGCACGCCTCCCCGCTCGGCAAGAACATCAAGGTCCCCGACGTGCACTGGGACTTCACCAGCGAGCGGGTGCTGACCATGGAGCGGGTGTCGGGCATCCGCATCGACGACGCCCCGGCCATCCGCAAGGCCGGTTTCGACGGCGTGGAACTGGTCAAGGCGCTGCTGTTCTCCACCTTCGAGGGCGGGCTGCGGCACGGGTTGTTCCACGGCGACCTGCACGCCGGCAACCTGCTGGTGGACGACCAGGGCCGGGTGGTGTTCCTGGACTTCGGGATCATGGGCCGCATCGACCCGCGCACCCGCTGGCTGCTGCGCGAGCTGGTCTACGCGCTGCTGGTCAAAAAGGACCACGCCGCGGCCGGCAAGATCGTGGTGCTGATGGGCGCGGTGGGCACCGTCAAGCCCGAGGGTCAGGCCGCCAAGGATCTCGAGGCATTCGCCACCCCGCTGACCATGAAGTCGCTGGGCGACATGTCCTATGCCGAGATCGGCCGGCAGCTCGGAGCGCTGGCCGACGCCTACGACGTCAAGCTGCCGCGCGAGCTGGTGCTGATCGGCAAGCAGTTCCTGTACGTGGAGCGCTACATGAAGCTGCTGGCGCCGCGCTGGCAGATGATGTCCGACCCGCAGCTGACCGGTTATTTCGCCAATTTCATGGTCGACGTCAGCCGCGAGCACAAGGACAACGAGCACATAGCGAACGACGACCTGGGAGTCTGACCGTGGTGGAGATACGCAGTGGCACGGCCCGCTCAGGCGATCTGGAGATCTTCTACGAAGACATGGGCAGCCCCGGGGATCCGGCCGTGCTGCTGGTGATGGGGCTGGGCGCGCAGCTGCTGCTGTGGCGTACCGGGTTCTGCGAGAAGCTGGTCGCCCAGGGGTTGCGGGTGATCCGCTTCGACAACCGCGACGTCGGCCTGTCCAGCAAGCTGGGCCGCGAACATGCCCGTGGCGCACTGGTGCCCCGGATGGCGCGATTCTGGCTGGGCAAGCCCAGCCCGGCGGTCTACTCCCTGGAGGACATGGCCGACGACGCCGCCGCGCTGCTGGATCACTTGGGCATCAAGCAGGCGCACGTGGTGGGCGCATCGATGGGCGGCATGATCGCGCAGGTGTTCGCCGCCCGGTTCGCACACCGGACCCGCTCGCTGGCCGTCATCTTCTCCAGCACCAACCAGCGTTTCCTGCCGCCACCCGCTCCCCGGGCGCTGATGGCGCTGCTGACCGGGCCGTCACCGGATTCCCCCCGCAAGGTGATCATCGACAACGCGGTGCGGGCCAGCCGAATCATCGGCAGTCCGCGCTACCCGACGCCGGAAGAACAACTCCGGGCCAACATCATCGAGGCCTACGAACGCAGCTACTACCCGTGGGGCGTCGCTCGGCAGTTCGGCGCCATCCTGGCCACCGGCAGCCTGACCGCCTATGACCAGCTGATCGCCACGCCCACGGTGGTCATCCACGGCCTGGCCGACAAGTTGATGCGGCCCGCGGGCGGACGGGCGGTCGCCAGTGCCATCGATCGCGCCCGACTGGTGCTCTTCGACGGCATGGGCCACGACCTGCCCGAAGAATTGTGGGATCCGGTGATCAGCGAGCTGACCACTACGTTCGCCACCGGCAGTTAGCTCTCGGGTGGTTTTGCAGCGGCCAAAGCCACACCGAAGTGCTTATAACAGTCCGACAACGGTAGTCTGTGCACACTCTCTCCCCCCTTTCGAGAAGATCGCGAGCAAACTGAGCCATGCCAAAATTGGAACCGAAGTACGAGGAACTGCAGTCGATCTACGACATCTCCAATGAGTTCTACGAGCTGTTCCTGGGTCCGACGATGGGCTACACCTGCGGGTTTTACCCGCACAAGGACACCACCTGCGACGAGGCGCAGATCGCCAAGTTCGACCTGGCACTGGGCAAGCTGGGCCTGGAGCCCGGCATGACGCTGCTGGACATCGGCTGCGGTTGGGGGGCCTGCATGCAGCGGGCGGTGGAGAAGTACGATGTCAACGTCATCGGCCTCACGCTCAGTGGTGAGCAGCGCGAGTACGCCATCGACAAGCTGTCCAAGCTGGACACCAACCGCAACATCGAGGTGCGGCTGCAGGGCTGGGAGGAGTTCACCGACAAGGTGGACCGGATCGTGTCGATCGGCGCGTTCGAGCACTTCGGCCGCGACCGCTGGCCGGCTTTCTTCGAGACCGCTTACAACGCGCTGCCCGAAGACGGTCGGATGCTGCTGCACACCATCACCGCGATCAGCGGTCAGGACGAGGCGCAGGCCAAGGGCATTCCGATGACCATGTCGCTGGCCAAGTTCACGCTGTTCATCATGCGGGAGATCTTCCCCGGCGGGCAGCTTCCGTCGGCCTGGTTGCCCCGCAAGTTCGCCGCCGAGGCCGGTTTCACCGTGACTCGCGACGACGAGATCGGTTTCCACTACGCACGCACCCTGCAGGACTGGGCGGCAATGTTGGCGGCCAACAAGGAGCGGGCGATCGAGGTGCAGGGCCAGGAGGCCTACGACCGCTTCGACAAGTACCTCAACGGCTGCGTGGAACTGTTCCAGAACGGAAACACCAGCGTCCACCAGTACACCCTGCAGAAATAGTGAGGATCGGCCTGCCGCGGGTTTCCGGCTTGGCTAAATTTCACGTCAACCGTTTCACCCTCGACCCGCTAAGCTGCAACAGTTGACCGGCACGGACAACGAGGCGGTTTCCCCGTCCGGTCACAGCGGGTTTCATCAGGAAGGCAATCAGTCACAGATGGTGGACAAATCGACCCGGACCGCAGATATGCGGCCGAAATTCGAGAACATTCAGGCCCACTACGACCTGTCCGATGACTTCTTCGCGCTGTTCCAAGACCCGTCTCGCATGTACAGCTGCGCGTATTTCGAGACGCCGGACGCCACCTTGGAAGAAGCTCAACTCGCCAAGCTGGATCTCAATCTCGACAAACTGGACCTGCGGCCGGGCATGACGCTGCTGGACATCGGGTGCGGCTGGGGTGCGACCATGAAGCGCGCCGTCGAGAAGTACGACGTCAACGTCATCGGCCTGACCCTGTCGAAGAACCAGCACGCCTACTCGCAGGCCCTGCTGGACGGCCTCGACACCGACCGAACGCGGCGGGTGCTGCTGCAGGGCTGGGAGCAGTTCCACGAGCCGGTGGACCGGATCGTGTCGATCGAGGCGTTCGAGCACTTCGGTTTCGAGAACTACGACGACTTCTTCAAGAACAGCTACGACATCCTGCCCGAAGACGGCCGGATGACGATCCAGAGCAGCGTGAGCTTCCACCCCTATGAGCTCAATGCCCGCGGCAAGAAGCTGACGTTCGAGACGGCGCGGTTCATCAAGTTCATCCTGACCGAGATCTTCCCGGGGGGCCGGCTGCCCACCACCAAGATGATGGTGGAGCACGGCGAAAAGGCCGGTTTCATTGTGCCCGAGGCGCTTTCGCTGCGGCCGCACTACATCAAGACGCTCAAGCTCTGGGGCGACGCTCTGGAGGCCAACCACGACCAGGCCGTCGAGATCCAGTCCGAAGAGGTCTACGAGCGGTACATGAAGTACCTGCGCGGCTGCGAGTACTACTTCACCGACGAGTCGCTCGACGTCAGCCTGGTGACCTACACCAAGCAACCCGTCTGACCCGATCACAACGAAAAGCCCCCGCACGCTGACGCGTGACGGGGGCTTTTCGCGTATGCGCTATTCGGCCGCGAAGTTACGGGTGACGGCCGGGTCCACCGGGATGCCGGGGCCGGTCGTCGTCGAGATGGTGACCTTCTTGAGGTAACGGCCCTTGGACGACGACGGCTTGAGCCGCAGCACCTCGTCGAGGGCGGCGCCGTAGTTCTCCGCCAGCTTGGTCTCGTCGAACGAGGCCTTGCCGATCACGAAGTGCAGGTTGGCCTGCTTGTCGACACGGAAGTTGATCTTGCCGCCCTTGATGTCGGCGACGGCCTTGGCGACGTCGGGGGTGACGGTGCCGGTCTTGGGGTTGGGCATCAGACCACGCGGGCCCAGCACGCGGGCGATACGACCCACCTTGGCCATCTGGTCCGGGGTGGCGATCGCGGCGTCGAAGTCGAGGAATCCGCCCTGGATCTTCTCGATCAGGTCGTCACTGCCGACCACGTCAGCGCCGGCGGCCACGGCCTGCTCGGCCTTCTCGCCGACCGCGAACACCGCCACGCGGGCGGTCTTACCGGTGCCGTGCGGCAGGTTGACGGTGCCGCGGACCATCTGGTCGGCCTTGCGGGGGTCGACACCGAGGCGGATGGCGACCTCGACGGTGGCGTCCTGCTTGGTCGAGGACGTCTCCTTGGCGAGCTTGGCCGCCTGCAGCGGGGTGTAGAGGTTGTCGCGGTCCACCTTCTCGGCGGCGGCGCGGTATGCCTTGCTGTTCTTGCTCATTGGTTATCCAATCTCAGTGGTTGGTTGTGGTGACGTCGGGCCGAAGCTGGCCCTCCCACGGGTTACTGCTACTACTCGACGGTGATGCCCATGGAGCGGGCGGTACCGGCGATGATCTTGGCGCCGGCCTCGATGTCGTTGGCGTTGAGGTCGGCCTTCTTGGTCTCGGCGATCTCGCGCACCTGGTCCCAGGTCACCTTGGCGACCTTGGTCTTGTGCGGCTCGGCCGAACCCTTGGCGATACCGGCGGCCTTGAGCAACATCCGTGCCGCGGGCGGGGTCTTGAGTGCAAAGGTGAAGCTGCGGTCCTCGTAGACGGTGATCTCCACGGGGATGACGTTGCCGCGCTGGCCTTCTGTCGCAGCGTTGTACGCCTTGCAGAACTCCATGATGTTCACGCCGTGCTGACCAAGTGCGGGTCCGACCGGCGGCGCGGGGTTGGCCTCGCCCGCCTTGATCTGAAGCTTGATCAGCCCGGCGACCTTCTTCTTCGGGGCCATGAGAGGGTGTTTCCTTTCCTACGTACTAAATCTTGGAGACCTGGTTAAAGGCCAGTTCCACGGGTGTCTCGCGCCCGAAGATGGACACCAGCACCTTGAGCTTCTGCTGCTCGGCGTTGACCTCGCTGATCGAGGCGGGCAGCGTGGCGAACGGGCCGTCCATGACGGTCACCGACTCGCCGACCTCGTAGTCGACCTCGATGACCGGCCGCTCCAGACCGCCCTCGTTGGCGGCCGCCGCGGCGCTCGCCGTGCCCCGCGCCTGCTTCTTCGCCGCACCTTGGGGCAGCAGGAACTTGACCACGTCGTCCAGTGGCAGCGAGGTGGGCCGCGACGTGGCGCCGACGAACCCGGTGACGCCCGGGGTGTTGCGCACCGCGGACCAGGAGTCGTCGGTCAGGTCCATCCGAACCAGGATGTAGCCCGGCAGCACCTTGCGGTTGACCTGCTTGCGCTGGCCGTTCTTGATCTCGGTGACCTCTTCGGTGGGCACTTCCACCTGGAAGATGTAGTCGCCGACGTCGAGGTTCTGCACACGGGTCTCGAGGTTGGCCTTCACCTTGTTCTCGTACCCGGCGTAGGAGTGGATGACGTACCAGTCGCCCGGCTTGGAGCGCAGTTCGGCCTTCAGCGCCACCGCGGGGTCGAGTTCCTCGGCCGGCTCTTCCTGGGCCGCCTCAGCGGCCTCGGGTGCGTCAGCGTCCGGGGTGGTCTCGGCCTCCGCGGACTCGGTGGCCTCCACCGCGGAGTCCTCAGCGGCGTCCGCCACGTCGACCGGCTCGCCCGCGGGCGTGTCGCCGTCGAAGGTAGTCACGGTTGTCAGTCCTTCCTATAACTTCACTCGCCGAACACCAGCAGCACCAGCCGGGCGAATCCGTAGTCTGCCCCGGCGACCAAGGCCACCATGAAGACCAGGAACGCCAGCACCACCGCGGTGTAGGTGACCATCTGCTTGCGGTTCGGCCAGATCACCTTGCGAAGTTCGCCGACGACCTGCTTGAGGAAGTTCAATACAAAGACGAACGGGTTACGCGAAGGCCCTTCGGCCTTCTTCTTCGCCTTCTTCTTGGCCTTCTTGGCGTCCGCGGCGTCTTCCGCGTCCAATTCGGTAGCCGTCGACTCCACGTCTTCGGCGCCATCACCGGTGGCACGACGCCGCGAACGCTTGCCGGTGGGCCGCAGTGGTTCGCCGACCTGCCGGCTCACCACGGCGGTGCGACTGCTGCTGCCGGATTCGGCATCGCTATCGCCGTCGCCTGCGGCGTCGGGACGGTCGAGCTCGTCGGTCACCGCATGCTCCTTCGTTGTTCGCGCTTACCTCATTGCCGTATGGGCCATGGTGTCCAGTGTCCACCATGACACGTCTGCAGGGGCGACAGGACTTGAACCTGCAACCTGCGGTTTTGGAGACCGCTGCTCTGCCAGTTGAGCTACGCCCCTTCGCGGTTGGCGCACCAACCTGCGGGTTCGGAAGCTTTACCTGTGCGCCGTCTCCGGCTCACACAATTCGCGCGCCCCCCGTTCGCCTCACGGAAAGCGCGCTAATGCTGGGAAAACCCCGAAGTCCGAGTGTACCTCGCCGGTATGGCCAGTTACCAATCAGGCTGTTCGGACGACCTGACCGGATTCCGCGTCCCAGCGCAGATTGACCGAAGCGTCGCCGTCGTGACCCATCATCGTGGTGAACGCCTCCAGCACGGTGTCACCGTTATGGTCGGTCAAGATGTTGCGGGTTGTGACGATGTCGGCGCCGAACCGCTCAACCACCGAGGCGATCTCCATCCGGGCGTACAGCTTGTCGCCGGCCTTGATCGGCTTGAGGAACTTGAAGCCCTGGTCCACCTGGACCATCTGCATCGTGGTGTAGCCGGTGTCCACATGGCGGAAGAAGTCCGACTGCACCAGCTTGGCCAACGTCGCCACGAATGTCGGCGGCGCCGGAAGTGCGTCGTGGCCCAGCTCCGCAGCCTCCGCCTCGTCGTAGTAGGCGGGGTCCTCAGCCTTGACCGAACGAGCGAACTCGCGGATCTTTTCGCGGCCCACCACAAACGCTTCCGGGTACCGCCAGATCATCCCCCTGATGTCAGTTTTGATAGCCATAGCTGCGCTCTCCCCTAAGCCAGCTTGGCCGAAGCAACCGCCCGCCCGAAGATCTTCTTGCCACCGGTGGTGGCGGTCAGCGCAATGGTCACCGTCTTCGTCTCCGGGTCCACGGACTTCACCCGGCCGCTGAAGGTGATCTCGGCGCCCTTGCCGTCGTTGGGCACCGGCACCACAGAGGTGAAACGCACGTTGTACTCGGTCACCGCACCCGGGTCCCCCACCCAGGACGTGACGTAGCCGCCGCCGATACCCATGGTCAGCATCCCGTGGGCAATCGCGGTGTCCAGGCCCACCTGCTGGGCGATCTCGTCGTCCCAGTGGATCGGGTTCAGGTCGCCGGACACGCCGGCGTAGTTGACCAGGTCCTGCCGCGACAGCGGGATGACCCGCTCGGGCAGCTGATCGCCGACCTTGACCGAACTGAACTCACGCAGCGCCATCGGTGAAACCCTTATCTCCATCGCCGGCGCGACCCGCCAGCGTCGTATACGTCTTCTGCACGATCTCGCCGGCGTCATTGGTGACGACCTGCTTGGTCATGATGATGTCCGTACCATGCGCGCGACGGATCGACTCGACCGACACATCGCAGAACAGCCGGTCGCCCTCTTTGATCGGCTGAAGAAACTCCAGCCTCTGATCGACCTGGACGATCTGGGCATCAGAAACCGCGACGCCGCAGTATTCGAAGAAGCTCGAAATCGCCATGTGCCCGAAGACCGAGATGTAGGTCAGGGGGGCGACCAGGCCTTTGTAGCCGAGTTCAGCGGCCGCCCGAAGGTCAAAGCTCGCCGGATCGGTCGCCTTGACGGCACGTGCGTATTCGCGGATCTTCTCCCGGTCGACCTCGTAGAAGTCGGGATACCGATACTGCTTCCCAGCGAGACGGTCTGCCAACGACACGACTCGGCCTACCTTAGCGAGATTCGCGGTGCGACTCGTGCTTGCCGCAGTTGGGGCAGAATTTCTTCAGCTCCAGCCGGTCGGGGTCGTTACGGCGGTTCTTCTTGGTGATGTAGTTACGGTGCTTGCACACCTCACAGGCCAAGGTGATCTTCGGCCGCACATCAGTACTGGAGGCCACGTCTGTCGTCCTTCTTCACATGTCGTATTGCTTGCAGTAGCGGTGGGGAGGCTCGATCTCCCGACCTCACGATTATGAGTCGTGCGCTCTAACCAGCTGAGCTACACCGCCCCGATCGGCGCTAGTCGGCGCACCGACTGGCGTCCACCGAGCCCCCTAACGGAATCGAACCGTTGACCTTTTCCTTACCATGGAAACGCTCTGCCGACTGAGCTAAGGGGGCCTTCACCCGCAGCGACCCCTGTGGGCGCTGCAAGCCTGTAGAAGGTTACAACCTCGCCCACGAGGTCTCCAAACCGCGACGGCAGACCCCGACCTGAGACCGCAGGGCCCGATGAGGCTTCAGCGGCGCGCCCTCTTTGCGCGAGCAGACGCGTAGGCCCCCATTTTCACGCCGAAACGGGGGCCTTCGCGTCTGCTCGCGGCTTGGACGCGCCGGCAATCGGCGCTGCTCTAGGCTGGGGAGCGTGCCCGAATCCGACCGGCTGTATTTCCGCCAGCTGCTCTCCGGACGCGATTTCGCGGCCGGTGACCCGATGGCGGCCCAGATGCGCAACTTTGCCTACCTGATCGGCGACCGGCAGACCGGCGACGCCGTCGTGGTCGATCCGGCCTACGCCGCCGGCGATCTGCTCGACACGCTCGAGGCCGACGGCATGCACCTGTCCGGCGTCCTGGTCACCCATCACCACCCCGATCACGTCGGCGGCAAGATGATGGGCTTCGAACTCAAGGGCCTGGCCGAGCTGCTGGAACGAGTCAGCGTTCCGGTACACGTCAACACCCATGAAGCACAGTGGGTTTCGCGGGTCACCGAAATTCCGTTGACGGACCTGACCGCGCATGATCACGGCGACAAGGTCAGCGTCGGCGCCATCGACATCGAGCTGCTGCACACACCCGGCCACACCCCGGGCAGCCAGTGCTTCCTGCTGGACGGGCGGTTGGTCGCCGGCGACACCCTGTTCCTGGAGGGCTGCGGGCGAACCGATTTCCCGGGCGGCGACTCCGACGAGATGTACCGCAGCCTGCAGCAGTTGGCCGCACTGCCGGGCGACCCGACGGTGTTCCCCGGCCACTGGTATTCGGCCGACCCGAGCGCGGCACTTTCGGAAGTGAAGCGATCCAACTACGTATTCAGCGCCGGAAGTCTGGACAGGTGGCGCATGCTGATGGGCGGATGAGGGGATAGCTGATGGAATCAGTTGAGGACCGCTTGTACGACGTCGCGCACGCCGGTGCGGAGGCCTGGCTGGCCTGGGCGGCCTGGCTGGCCATCGCCATCACCGTGCTGGCGCTGTTCTATCTGCACCGTCAACTGCAGCGCAACCGTCGATTGGCCACCGAGCAGACCCGCCCGCACGTGGCGATGTTCATGGAGCCGCACGCCGCCGACTGGCACGTCATCGAGCTGGTGGTCCGCAACTTCGGCAAGACCGCCGCCTATGACATCCGGTTCTCCTTCGACCAGCCGCCGACCGTGGCCCGCTACGAGACCGCCTCGGACGGCTACGCGGACGTGGTCGCGCTGCAGCTGCCCGAAGAACTGACGGTGCTGGCGCCGAATCAGGAATGGCGAACGGTGTGGGACTCGGCGATCGACCGCGCCGAACTCGGTGAGGGCATCGAGTCGCGGTTCACCGGGACGATCAGCTACGCCGACAGCCCCGGCGAGCCGAAGGGCTGGTTCGGGCGGCGTGGCAAGCAGCCTCGCTACGAGAACAAAGTGGTCCTCGACTGGGGCGATCTGCCCCCGGTGCGCCGGGTCGAGTTGATGACGACGCACGACCTGGCCAAGCGCGAGAAGCAGAAGCTGGAGCTGCTGCGCAGTCTGCTCAGCTACTTCCACTACGCCAGCAAAGAGACCCGGCCTGATGTTTTCCGCGCCGAGATCGAGCGGATCAACGGCGCGGCCCGCGAGATCCAGGACCGGTTGCGGGGCCGCGAGCAGCTGGAGGCTTCGGGCAACACCGACATCACGGTGCGACTCGGCGACGCCAGCGCCGAGCTGGGCAAACACCGCAACTAAAGGCCCGGCGTCAGTCGCTGCCGGGGGTGTCCTCGGTGGGGTAGTGCGACGCCCGGAAACGTTGCAGGTAGGACTCCCAATCCCAGGTCGACAGAAACTCGTTCGCGGCGGTGTAGCCGTTGTCGTAGAGCTTTTCGAGCCGGTCTCGGGAGATGTCGAAGTCCAGCACGCTGACATCGGTGGAATGGACCCTGATGGCCCGCACACTGACCCACGGCTGGTTCAGGTAGGTCTGATCGTGCCCGACCAGCATGGTGCTGATCAGGTTCTCCAGCAGCAGCGACTGCCCGAACAATCGCAGCGGCCGTAACACCGGAACCATGGCGCCGATGCCGTCGGAGAGCTCCGGGACCACCGTGACGCCGAAGGTGGGCCACTGTGGTGGCCGGCCGTCGAGCCGGTCAAAGGTGTAGATCGGGAAGTTCGACAGCACCCCACCGTCTACCAGGGTGGATCGCAGCCCGCCGGCGCTGGTCAGCGTCACCGGTCGGTAGAAGAACGGCACCGCCATCGAGGCGCGCACCGCGTCGGCGACGGGCTGTTCGTCGGGATCGAGCCCGTACACCCGCCGGTAGTCCCACGGCAGCCGGACCAGCTGCCCGGTCGTCACGTCGGTCACCGTGACCACGGCGCGGTAGCGCCGCTCGGGCATCAGGTTGTCGGCCGGGTAGGCCAGATCTCCCCAGGTGCGCACGCCCAGGTTCGCCAGCTCCCCGCGGATCCACTCATGGGCGACGTCGCCGCGATAGAGGGCGCTGTCGCGCAGGAACCCCCACACCGGACCGACCAGGGGGATCGGCCCCGCGTCACGCCAGGTGTGCAGTGGTACCGACAGCGCCAGATCTTTGACCTGCGCCGCGGTCAACTGATCGCCCTGGGCGGCGGCCGCCAGGATCGTGCCCACCACCGAGCCGCCGGACACCCCGGAAATGCGCTGCACCGAGTAGCCGGCGTCCATCAAAGCGACCACCGCGCCGACCAGCCCGATGAAGCGCACTCCCCCGCCGGACAACACCAGATCGGCGGTCAGTGGCTGGGTGCTGCGCGCGGCCATCTCCAGGCTTCTCAGTCCGCTGAGTTCCATTCGTAGGGCAAGAACTTGCCGTCGAAGGTGATGACCACCCGGTCGCCGCCCGGGTGCGGCTTGCGCTCGAGGTTCAGGCTGAAGTTGATCGCGCTCATGATGCCGTCGCCGAACTGCTCGTGGATCAATTCCTTGATCGCCGGGCCGTAAACACCCACTGCTTCGTAGAGCCGATAGATGGTGGGGTCGGTGGGCGGCTGGGTGAGACCGCCGCGCACCGGGACCGCGGCCAGCACCGGCACCACCGCCGGGTCCAGCCCCAGCAGGCCCGCCAGCGTGGCGCCCAGCTCGGCGGGGATGGGGTGCTGGCCCAGCAGCGCCGAGGTGGTCCACACGACCGGCTTGCCGATCGCGTCGGCCAATTCCTGCCAGGTAAGTCCCTTGGCGAGGCGGGCGGCGATGATCTGCTCAGTTATCTGGCTACGGTTCATGGCTTCCAGCATGCCTGCCGTGCTCACTGTCCGAAACAGCGACGCAGGGGCGATGGCATACTCCCCGGTATGCCGCATGACAGGGCCGCTGGGCGTCGCCAATTGGCCGTACTGCTCATGGCGGTGGCAGCGATAGCCGTGTTGCTCTTCGGCTGTGGATCGCAGACCCAGGCCGAGGACACCCAACTTGATTTCGCCGGGCAAACGCTGGACGGCCGACCATTTTCCGGCGCAAGCCTTTTCGGCAGGCCGGCGGTGCTGTGGTTCTGGGCGCCCTGGTGCCCGCTGTGCCAACGGGATGCACCGATGGTCGCCCGACTGGCCGCCGCACACCCCAAGGTGACGTTCGTCGGCGTGGGTGCGCAGGACCGGTTGGACGCGTTGCGGGCGTTCGTCGCCAGGTACGGCGTTGACGAGTTCACCGAGTTGGCCGACACCGACGCCGCGATATGGGCCCGGTTCGGGGTGACACGGCAGCCCGCGTACGCCTTCATCAAGCCCGATGGGCGGGTCGAGGTGGTGACGGGTTCACTCGCCGAAGCCGAGCTCACCAGGCGGCTGCAGGCCCTGACGGGTTCGTGATCGACGCCGCCGCACTCGGTTTCGCCCTGGGTGCAGGGCTGGTGGCGGGGCTGAACCCGTGTGGGTTCGCTTTTCTTCCGGGCTATTTGGGGCTGGTGATTGCCGCCAGCCGAGACACCTCACGTCCGGTCGCGCTGGTGCGAGCCGCGGTGGCCACCGTGGTGATGGCTACCGGATTCCTGACGGTGTTCGCGATCTTCGGGTTGGCGGTCTCACCGTTGATCGCGTCGGCGCAGAGGTATCTGCCGTTCGCCACCGTGGTGGTCGGTGTGGCGCTGCTGGCGATGGGCGTCTGGCTGTTGGCCGGCCGCGAAATCTCACTGCTGCTGCCGAGCACGGGCGGCACGCCCACGGCACGGCTGAGCTCGATGTACGGCTACGGCGTCGGCTACGCCGTGGCGTCGCTGTCCTGCACCATCGCGCCGTTTCTGGCGGTGATCAGCACGACCTTCCGGCAGGGGTCGACGGTGGCCGGTGTGCTGGCGTTCATCGCCTACGCGGCGGGCATGAGCATCACCGTCGGCGTTGCGGCACTGGCGGTGGCGGTGGCGGGTTCGACTGCCGGTTCCGCGTTGCGACGGGTGCTGCCGTATGTGGGAAGCATCGCCGGGCTGATCGTGCTGGTGACCGGGTTGTATGTCAGCTATTACGGCTACTACGAAATCCGGTTGTACTTCGCCGGGGGCGACGCTGATGATCCGGTGGTCGGCGCGGTGGTTGCGGTGCAGTCGTGGGTGGCCGACCAGGTGGAGGCGTTGGGAGTGTGGCCGCTGCTGGGCGCGATCGGTGCGCTGACGGCCGGCGTGCTGGGCCGGCGCGCGCTGAGTCGCCGATCTGGGCCCGCTCCGGAATGATTGTTTCGATTGTTTCAATCCTGGGCAGCGGCGGGTAGTATTGGACGCATGCCCACCGCCGTCGCCCCGATCGCCCGTCAGGTCGCCGAACGCGCGCGCACCGACGCCGGGTTCGCCCTGGTCCTCGACGCACTTCTGGAAGCACCCACCGCACCCCAGGGCACGCTCGAACGCATCGCCGCCCACGCACTGAACGACCAGCGGCGCGCCGCCCTCGTCGATGACTTCGTCGCCGGGGCGCTGCCCACCCCGAAGGTCCAAGATCTACTGCGGCTGGGCACCCCGCAGGCGGTGCATCGACTGCGCAGCCGGG
Source organism: Mycolicibacter nonchromogenicus (assembly GCF_002101775.1). Lineage (GTDB taxonomy): Bacteria > Actinomycetota > Actinomycetes > Mycobacteriales > Mycobacteriaceae > Mycobacterium > Mycobacterium nonchromogenicum. Next base: position 171,725 of record NZ_LQPI01000033.1, read on the forward strand.
GCAAGATCATCGGCGCGGCCGTGGGAAACCAGACCTGGTTCCCGGCATGGCAATTCGAGGACGCCCGACTGCGCCCCGAACTGCCCGAGATCCTGGAGCTGCTGGGCCGATTCACCAGCGACCCGCTGGCCGCCGACCGCATCATGCGGCTCACCCATGCCGAATTGGGCGGAGTCTCGATCGCCGAGGCGCTGCGCCACAGCGAGACCGCGTCGGCTGCACGTCGACTGCTGACTTCGCTCGGTGCCTGACCTTCCCGCCGGCTATCGGGCGCCGCTGCCCGATGTCCGGCCCAGTGGACTGCGCCGCCGACGGATCCCCGCCGGAACACAGCTGTGGCGCCTGGATGCCGAGCAACCTGACCGGTGGGCCTGGGGCGGTTTCGACCGGCCGCGATATCGGTTCGATCCGCCGTCGGGGGCCTTCCGTACCCGTTACGCGGCAACCGATCTCGTCGGGGCGTTCCGGGAGCGCTACCGACTGACCGGGTTGATGATCCCCTCCGATCACGCCCGCCACCACTTGGTGCGACTGTCCGCGGCTCGACACCTGCGGGTGCTCGATCTGCGCACGGAGCGCAACCTGGATGCGCTCGGCGTCGACGACCAGATCAGCACCGGCCAGCATGAGATGGTGTGGGCCACCTGCCAACAGTTGGCAGACGCGGTGCGCCGCTGGTGGCCCGAGCCCGACGAGTGCCCGGATGCGATCGTCTACCGCTCACGCACCACCCCGGAGACGTCGGTCAACTACGCGTTCTTCGATGTTGGGGCGTTCACCGTTGAGCACTGGCCGCTGAGCGAACGCCCGGATATCACCGCGGATCTGGTGCTGCGGCACGGGTTTACCGTCACCTACTGAGGCCGCTGTACTTTTGGATAACCACACGCGCCCCACGCCTCACGAGTTCAGAGGATGTGCGCATGTGCCCGCCTCTGAGCGACAAACTCCGTTATGTCAACTGATGTTGGCGTGCTGGGGCCTCCGTCGGCGCCCAATTCCCGCCAAGCGCCACTTTCCGCTGAACCTTTCAAGTCCGGCCCAATATCCAGTCGAACCCTTTTCAGCCGGCCCAATTTCCCGCCGAACCCTTTCAGCAGGCCTAATTCCCCGCCATCCGCTTACCGCCGGTGCCCCGGTCCCGCCAGGCCCATTTCCCGCCAGGCCCATTTCCCGCCAGGCGCCTCCTGGAGGCTCTCGCCGGGCCCTCCCCCGGGACCCTTCTCGCCGGCGGCCCCTTTCACCGCCTGACATAACATCGCTTGTCGCTCAGAGGCGGGCACACACCACACCCCTACCTCCCCGTGACGCCTGAGACGGACGTGACTGCGCCCAATCCATGCCAGAGCCGCGCTACCGGGAAGCCGCCTCAGTCAGCCAGATCCTCATCCCCGAACCTGATTCCCAGGTCGCGGGCCGTCTGGATCGAGTCACAGTCCAGAGCAACGGTTTTCATCTGGCGAGTGGCCTCCGCCAACGGCACAAAATCGACCGTCGGCGGGTTGAGCGCCACCATCACCCCGTTGCGCCCCTCGTCCAGGGCCCGCACCGCAGCAGCGCCGAACCGCAGGCCCAGCAGCCGGTCCACCGACGTCGGCGAACCGCCACGCAACAGGTGCCCGAGCACCACGGCACGCGACTCGCGGCCGGTGAGCACCTCGAGTTCGGCGGCAACCTTGACGCCCACACCGCCCAGGCGTTCGGCCTGGCCCACCGCCTTGCCTGCGACCGTGAGCTCGCCGCCCACCGGCTTGGCGCCTTCCGCGACGCAGACAATCGAGTACGTCGAACCACGTTGTGCGCGTTCGTTGATCAACGCCGCCACCGGTTCGAGCCGGTACGGGATCTCCGGGAGCAGGATGGCATGCACCCCGGAGGCCAACCCGGCATGCAGCGCGATCCAGCCGGCATAGCGGCCCATCACCTCCACCACGATGATCCGGCTGTGCGAGGTCGCGGTGGAGAACAACCGATCGATGCACTCCGAGGCGAAGCCGACCGCACTGTCGAAGCCGAACGTCGCCGCGGTGCCCTCCAGATCGTTGTCGATGGTCTTGGGCACCCCCACCAGTCGCAGACCGGCTTTGTGCAGGTGATTGCCGATCGCCAGGGAGCCGTCGCCGCCGATCGTGATCAGCGCGTCGATCGAGTGCTCGGCGAAGCGCTCGAGCAGCTCGTCGGTGCGGTCCTGTTCGATCCACGTGCCGTCGGGCTGCTGCACCGGGTAGGCGGTCGGGTTGCCGCGGTTGGTGCTGCCCAAAATGGTGCCGCCCTGGTGGATGATGCCGCGCACCCGGTCACGGGTCAGCTCGATCAGCCCGCCGCCGGGATAGTCCTCGCCCCGCAACAGACCGTTGTAGCCGTCGCGGATCCCGACCACATCCCAGCCCCGGCGCCGGGCGGCCAGGGTGGCGGCGTAGATGACGGCGTTCAGGCCGGGCGCATCACCGCCACCGGTGCTGATCGCGATGCGCTTGATGCCCGCCGTCACTCCCGGACCTCCGGCACCGCGCTCTCAACAGGGACCTCACTGCGGTTGCAATTGGCGGCTTTCACAATTTCAAGACTACGAGGGCGCCCGGTCGGTGTCGCGTCGACGAGCCAGGCGAAGAGCCCGCAGCAGGGCGCCCAGCAGCAGAAACAGCAACACCACCAGCCATGGCCAGGCGCCGTGCTGATGCACCCACCCGGCGAGCGTCCCCTGTAACCGTCCCGCCGCGGCCAGCACCGGATCATCCGGGCTGACGTCGCCGGCGAACAGGCGGACCTCGTAGTAGCCGTAGTAGCCGACATAGAGTCCGACAGCCAGCAGCAGCGCACCGCTGATCCGGCTGGCGTAGCGGGTGATTCGCCGGATCTTGTCGATCAGCGCGGAACGCGCCAACGCGACCGCGATCGCCAGCACCCCGACCAGTAGCCCGAACCCGGCCGCATACGCCAGATAGACCGTCACCGCCTCGCGGCCACCGCCCAATGCCGCCCCGGTGACCGCCAGAAACGGGCCGATCGTGCAGCCCAGTGACGCGCACGCGTAGCCCACCCCGTAGCCGAGCATCGACCCGATCCGAGCGGTGGGCGCCCACCGTCCGCCGAACGTCGCAACCGCCAGCCGCCGACCCGCCAGCAGCCAAACACCCAGGACGACCAGCACGATGCCGATCACCACCGTGGCATACGGCAGGTAGCGCTGCACCCGTGTCGCCACCGTGATGGTGAGCAGCCCGAATGCGCCGAAAACCGCCAGAAAGCCCACGGTCATCGCAGCGGTGGCCGCCAACGCCCGGCCCACCGCGTCCCACCCGCCGGTCCGCTCACCGCGCACCACCAATGCCAGGTAGGCGGGCAGCAGCGCGAACCCACACGGATTCAGGGCCGCCACCAGCCCTGCAGCGAAGGCCAGCGCCGGCAGATTCTGGTTCACCTACGTCAGCGCCGCGACGCGGTCGGACAGCTCCTGCTGCGACATCGCCGACGTCGGGTTGTTCACGAATGTCGACGTGCCATCGGAGCGCTCGAAAACGTAGGCGGGCTGCCACGGCACCCCGAAGCGCGTCCAGATGGAACCGTCGGCGTCGTTGAGGTTGGCGAAGTTCAGGTGGTACTTGGCCGCGAAGGCGCGCATCGACGCCACATCCGAGCGTCCCGCCACCCCGATGAACGTCACCCGGGGGTTGGCGGCCGCGACCTGGCTGACCGACGGCGCCTCGGCGTTGCAGAACGGGCAGCTCGGCTGCCAGAACCACAGCACCGCGGGCTTGCCCTGCAGGCTGGCGCCGTTGAACGGGGTCCCGTCGATGGTGGTGGCGGTGAACTGCAATCGGTCATCGGCGGCGGTGGCGGCCGGCGGGCAGCCCAGCCCGACGACCAGCGCGGCGACGGCGGAAACGATCAGCGTGTAGATCCTCATATAAGGCACCACGATCACGACCGGCCAATGGTTCACCCGCAGCCGGGGCGTGCGGCGCGCCGCCGGGTGTCGGTGCGGCGGTTTATGGTGGCCGCGATGGGACTGCACCTGCACCGCGCCGAGCGCACCGACGTCCTCGCCGACGGCCTCGGTGCGCTGCTGGCGACGCCGCCGGCCGACCCGTTCGCCCAGGAGCTGGTGCTGGTGCCCGCGCGCGGGGTCGAGCGCTGGCTCTCCCAGCGCCTGTCACACGTGCTGGGTGCCGGGCCCGACGGCGACGGGGTGTGCGCGGGTGTCCAGTTTCGCAACCCGACCTCGCTAATCGCCGAGATCACCGGAGCCGGCGACGACGATCCGTGGTCCCCGGACGCCATGACCTGGCCCCTGCTGGCGGTTATCGACGCGAATCTGGATGCGCCGTGGTGTGCCACGCTGGCAAAGCATTTGGGCCACGGCGACTCCACCCCCGAAGGGGAGCTGCGCCGCGGCCGGCGCTATGCGGTGGCACGCCGGCTGGCCGGACTGTTCGCCTCATACGCCCGCCAGCGTCCGCAGCTGCTCGTCGACTGGGGCGCCGGGCAGGCCACCGACGGCGCCGGCGGGCCGTTGCACGACGACTTGGCCTGGCAGCCCCCGCTGTGGCGGGCGCTGGTGGCCGCCATCGGAATCGATCCCCCGCACATCCGGCATCGCGAGACCCTCACGCGGCTGCGCCAGGCACCGACCGAGACCCTGCCGGCCCGGCTGTCGTTGTTCGGGCACACCCGGTTGGCGTGCACCGACATCGAGTTGCTGCAGGCGCTGGCCACCCATCACGACCTGCACCTGTGGCTGCCGCACCCCTCCGATGCGCTGTGGCACGCACTTAGTGACGTGCACGGCGCCGTCGCGCGTGCCGACGACCAAACCCGGCATCGCGCCCACCACCCCCTACTGGAAACCCTCGGTCGCGACCTTCGTGAGCTGCAGCGCGGCCTGCCCGCCGCGCCCGACAGCGATGAATACCTGGGCGCCGCAATGCGACCGGACACACTCTTGGGCTGGCTGCAGTCCGATCTGAGCGCCAATGCGCTGCGCCCCGACGGCCGCCGCCACACCCCAGCCGACCGCTCGGTACAGGTGCACAGTTGCCACAGCCCGGCCCGTCAAGTCGACGTCCTGCGCGAAGTCCTACTCGGCCTGCTGCACGACGATCCGACGCTGGAGCCCCGCGACATCGTGGTGATGTGCCCCGACATCGAGACCTATGCGCCGTTGATCGTCGCCGACTTCGGTCTGGGCGAGCTGGTCGGCGACACCCACCCCGCGCACCGGTTGCGGGTGCAGCTCGCCGACCGGGCACTGACCCAGACCAATCCGCTGCTGGCCGTGGCCGCCGAGCTGCTCGAGATCGCCGACAGCCGCGCCACCGCCACCGCCGTGCTCAACCTCGCCCACGCCGACCCGGTGCGGGCGCGGTTCGGCTTCACCGACAACGATCTGGACCAGATCACCACCTGGGTGCGTACCGCCAACATCCGCTGGGGCTTTGATCCGCACACCCGTGAGCGCTACGGGCTGTCACACATCGTGCACAACACCTGGCGATTCGGCCTGGACCGCATCCTGACCGGCGTGGCGATGTCCGACGACTCGCAGGCCTGGCTGGACACCGCACTGCCCCTCGACGACGTCGGCAGCAGTCAGGTGGAGTTGGCCGGGAAACTCGCCGAGTTCGTGGCGCGCTTGCAGTCGGCGGTCGAGACGTTGGAGGGCACCCGGCCACTAGAGGAGTGGATCACCGCGTTGCGCGAGGGAGTCGCTGAGCTGGCCGATCCCGGCAGTGAGGCCTGGCAGAGCGCGCATCTGCAGCGGGAGCTGGCGCAGGTGCTCGACGACGCCGGGATGCGCCGCGGTACCGCACTGCGACTGCCCGATGTGCGCGTGCTGATGGCCGGGCATCTGGCCGGGCGCCCAACCCGCGCCAACTTCCGCACCGGCACGCTGACGGTGTGCACCATGGTGCCGATGCGGTCGGTGCCGCACCGGGTGGTGTGCCTGCTCGGTGTCGACGACGGGGTGTTCCCGCGCCTGGACCTGCCCGACGGCGACGACGTGCTGGCGCGGCGACCGATGACCGGTGAGCGTGACATCCGTTCGGAGGACCGCCAATTGCTGCTGGATGCGATCACCGCCGCCACCGACAAGCTGGTGATCACCTACACCGGCGCCGATGAACACAGCGGCCACCCCCGCCCGCCCGCCGTCCCGCTGGCCGAGTTGATCGACACTTTGGACCAGACCACACCCGAACCGGTACGTGAGCACCTGGTCGTGGAGCATCCGCTGCAGCCGTTTGACGTCAAGAACGTCGAACCTGGCCGGCTGATCCCCGAGGTGCCGTTCACCTTCGACCCGACGGTGCCGCTGGCCGCCCGAACGGCCGCCGGAACCCGCCGCGCCGCAACGCGGTTCATCACCGACTCGCTGCCCGCACCGCCGCCGGAAGACGTTTCACTCGTCGACCTGCTGAAATTCCTCAAGGACCCGGTCAAGGGTTTTTTCAGTGCGCTGAACTACACGCTGCCGTGGGAGGTCGACGAGGTCGAGGACGGCATGCCCGTCGAGATCGACGCGCTGGGCGAATGGGCGGTCGGCAATCGGATGCTGCACGACATGCTGCTGGGCGCCGATCCGGCCAACGCCATAGCAGCCGAGTGGCGCCGCGGAAGCCTGCCGCCCGGCCAATTGGGTTGGCGCACCGCCAAACAGATCCGCGACCGCGTCGTTCAGTTGGCGGCCGCGGCGCTCGAATATCGCCACGGTGCGCCGTCGACCTACGACATCGATCTGGATCTCGGCGGCGGGCGCCGGCTGACCGGCACCGTCACCCCGGTCTTCGACACCACCACGGTGTCGGTCAACTACTCCAAACTGCGGGACACCCACTTGTTGCAGGCCTGGATCCCGCTGGTGGCGCTGGCTGCTCAGCGTCCGGGTGTCGAATGGACCGCGCGCTGCATCGGCCGGGACCGTGGCGGCGAACGTGCCCTGCAGCGGGTGCTCGAAGCGCCGCCCAAGCCGATCGACATCCTGCGGGAGCTGGTGTGGCTCTACGACATCGGCCGCTGCGAGCCACTGCCGCTGCCGATCAAGACCTCGTTCGCGTGGGCCGAGAAACGCCACGCCGGCCGCGACCCGGTGTCGTACGCGAGCAGTAAATGGACCACCAATCGCTACCCCGCCGAGGACGCCGAGCCCGCCAGTGTTCGGGTGTGGGGCCCGCGCGCACCGTTCGACGTGCTGCTGGGCCCGCCACGTCCGGGTGAGGAGATCGATGGTGAGGACACCCGACTGGGCGCGCTGGCGGCCCGGTTGTGGCTACCGCTGCTGCGCGCGGAACGGCGGGTGCGCTGATGGAACGCTTCAATCTGCTGGGCCCGCTGCCGGCCCGTGGCACCACCACGGTGCTGGAGGCCAGCGCCGGCACCGGTAAGACATTCACGCTGGCCGGTCTGGTGACCCGCTATCTGGCGGAGGGCGACGCCAAGCTGGACGAGATGCTGCTGATCACGTTCAGCCGCGCGGCCACCCGGGAGCTGCGGGACCGGGTGCGTCGCCAACTGGTGGAGACGTTGGCCGCCCTCGACGGCACCGGCACGCAGCAGCCCAATGAGCTGGTCGAGCATCTGTGCAGCGGCAGCGCCGAGGATCGGCAGCAGCGCCGGCGCCGGCTGCGTGACGCGCTGGCCGGTTTCGACGCGGCGACCATCGCCACCACCCATCAGTTCTGTCATCTGGTGCTCAAGTCGCTGGGCATCGCCGGTGACACCGGCGTCGGTGTCGAGTTGGTGGAAAGCCTTGACGACCTGGTGGTCCGGGTCGTTGACGACCTGTACCTGGCGAAGTTCGGCGCGGAGCGCGACGAGGTGGCACTGAGTTATGCCGACGCGCTGAAACTCGCGCGGGAGGTGGTCGCCGACCCGTATGCCCAACTGCGCCCGCAGGATCCCGAACCCGACACGGTGGCCGAGGTGCGGCTGCGCTTCATCGACGCGGTCTGCACCGAGTTGGAGCTGCGCAAACGCCAGCTCGGGGTATTGGGGTACGACGACCTGCTGCGCCGGCTTGCCGGTGCGCTGGAGCCCGAGGATTCACCGGCCCGCAAACGGATGCGGCAACGCTGGCCGATCGTGATGGTCGACGAATTCCAGGACACCGACCCCATCCAGTGGCAGGTGATCGAACGCGGGTTCGTCGGGCATTCGGCGGTGGTGCTGATCGGCGACCCCAAGCAGGCGATCTACGGTTTCCGCGGCGGCGACATCTACACCTATCTGCAGGCGGCGCGCACCGCCGGGCAGCAGCGCACCCTGGCGGTCAACTGGCGCAGCGACTCGGCGCTGGTCGATGCGCTGCAGACGGTGATGGGCGGTGCGGCGCTGGGTGATCCGCAGATCGTCGTGCACGACGTCGAGGCCGCGGTCGCCGGAACGCGCCTGGCCGGGGCGCCCAGCACCGCGCCGTTTCGGCTGCGGGTGGTGGGCCGCGCGACCTTCGGCGTCGGCGCCGACCGTTACGTCCCGATGCCCAAGCTGCGCCGTCACATCCCCGACGATCTGGCCGCCGACGTCGCCGCGCTGTGGGCCAGCGGCGCGACCTTCGACGGCCGGCCGATCAGCCCGGGCGACGTGGCGGTGATCGTCGAGAACAGCAAGGACGCGACCGCCTGCCAAGAAGCCCTGCTGCGGGCCGGGATTCCGGCGGTGTTCACCGGCGACGCCGACGTGTTCGCCTCGGCGGCGGCCGCCGACTGGTTGTGTCTGCTGGAGGCGTTCGACGCCACGCATCGCAGCGGGCTGGTGCGCGCCGCCGCGGCCACGGTGTTCTTCGGCCACACCGCCGCCGCGCTGGCAGAGGGCGGGGATGCGTTGACCGACAAGGTCGCATCCACCTTGCGGGACTGGGCCGATGAGCTGCGGTTGTACGGACCGGCGGCAGTGTTCGAGGCGGCGCAATTGGCCGGTCTCAAGCGCCGACTGCTGGGCGAGTACGGCGGCGAGCGCACCCTGACCGATTTGGCGCATGTGGCGCAGCTGCTGCATGAGGTCGCGCACGCCGAGCGGCTGGGCCTGCCGGCGTTGCGGGATTGGTTGCGCCGCCAGTGCAGCGACAGAACCGGCGGTGGGCAGCACAATCGTCGGCTGGACTCCGACGCCGAAGCCGTGCAGATCCTGACGGTGTGGGGCTCCAAGGGTCTGCAGTTCCCGATCGTGTACCTGCCGTTCGCGTTCAACCGGCACATGTTCGACGACGTCGTCCCGCTCTACCACGACGATGACGGGGCCCGCTGCCGGCACGTCGGCGGGCCGGACAGTGCCGACCACTTCGAAGTGGAACGGCTGAGCCGAGCCGAGGCCTCCCGCAACGACATTCGGCTCGCCTACGTGGCGCTGACCCGCGCGCAGTCACAGGTGGTGGCGTGGTGGTCGGCGTCCTACGACGAACCCAACGGCGGCCTGTCCCGGCTGCTGCGGGGCCGCTGCCGCGGCGAGGCTCCGGTGCCGGATCGCTGCGAGCCCAAGCCGTCGGATGACGAGGCGCTGAGTTGTTTCCGGGAGTGGGAGGCCGCCGGCGGTCTGGTGATCGAGGAGTCGGTGATCGCCCCGCTGGCCCCGGTGGCCCCGGCACCAGCCCCGGATGACTTGCAGGCACGGCATTTCCACCGGCACATCGATACCGGCTGGCGGCGCACCTCGTATTCGGGGCTGATCCGCCATGCCAGTGAGGTCGGCGCGGACGGGTCCGGGGTGCACAGCGAGCCGGAGCTGACCGCCCGCGACGACGAGGCCGACGACGTGCCGGTGGCGGTTGAGCCGCCGCCGGTCGGGGCGGATCTGGTCTCGCCGATGGCCGAGCTGCCCGCCGGGGCGGCGTTCGGCTCACTGGTGCATGCCGTGTTGGAGACGGCCGATCCGTTCGCCGCCGACTTGGCCGCCGAGCTGGAAGCCCAGGTACGCCTGCACGCCGCCTGGTGGTCGGTGGACGCCGAGCCTGCCGCGCTGGCCGCGGCGCTGGTGCCCCTGCACGATACCCCGCTGGGTCCACTGGCCGGCGGGCTGACGCTGCGCGACATCGGCACCCGGGACCGGTTGCGGGAACTGGATTTCGAGATACCGCTGGCCGGCGGGGATGTTCGCGACGCGGCGGCCGACGTGCGCCTGGCCGAGGTCGGGACGCTGCTGCGCGAGCACCTGCCCGCCGATGATCCATTCGCCCCGTACGCCGACCGGCTGGCCACCGAGGCGCTGGGCGGCCAGCCGCTGCGCGGCTATCTGTCCGGGTCGATCGATGTGGTGCTGCGGGTGCCCGAGCAGCGCTTCCTGGTGGTCGACTACAAGACCAACCGGCTCGGCGACACCGCCGCCGACTACGGCTTCGACCGGTTGACCGCGGCCATGCTGCATTCGGACTATCCGCTGCAGGCGCTGCTGTATACCGCGGTGCTGCACCGCTTCCTGCGGTGGCGGCTGCCCGGCTATGACCCCGAGCAGCATCTGGGCGGGGTGCTGTATCTGTTCGTGCGCGGCATGTGCGGACCGGACACCCCGGTCATCGACGGGCACCGTGCCGGGGTGTTCGACTGGAAGCCGCCGACGGCACTGGTGGTGGCGTTGTCGGACCTGTTGCACGCAAGGCGGGCGGCATGAGCGAGTTGTTGGAGTGGCGGGTGGCCACCGGTGCCACCGGTCTGCTGCGGGAGTTCAACCTGGCGGGCGTGCTCGATGCCGCCGATGTCCATGCCGCCCAACGCATCACCGCATTGGCTGGTGAACCCGACGAGACGGTGGGCTTGGCGCTGGCACTGACGGTGCGCGCACTGCGGCACGGGTCGGTGTGTCTGGACCTGTCGACGGTGGCCGCCGACACCGACGGCGCGGAGGTGTCCTGGCCGGAGCCGCAGGCGTGGCTGACCGCGGTGCGCGACAGTCGCCTCGTGCAGGCGCAGGTGTTGCGGCTCTATGACGGCCGGCTGCTCTACCTCGACCGGTATTGGCGTGAGGAGGAGCAGGTCTGCACCGACCTGCTGGCGTTGTCGGCGCCCGGGACGGTACCGGCGCAGTTGCCCGCCTTTGAGCGACTCTTCCCGCCCGGCAAGTTCGATGAGCAGCGTGCGGCCGCCGAAATCGCGCTGTCGCAGCCGGTCACGGTGCTCACCGGTGGACCGGGAACCGGCAAGACCACCACGGTGGCGCGACTGTTGGCGCTGTTGGCCGAGCACGCCGAGCAGTCCGGGACGCCCCGGCTGCGGATCGCGTTGGCCGCCCCGACCGGTAAGGCCGCAGCCCGGCTGACCGAGGCGGTCGCCGCGGAGGTGGCCGCGCTGGATCCGGTGGATCAGACGCGACTGGCCGGGCTGGGTGCCACCACGTTGCACACCCTGCTGGGTTCGCGGCCGGACAGCTCGGTGCGGTTCCGCCACAACCGGGCCAACCGGCTGCCGCACGATGCGATCGTCGTCGACGAAACCTCGATGGTGTCGCTGACGCTGATGGCCCGGCTGCTGGAGGCGATGCGCCCGGATGCCCGGCTGATTCTGGTGGGCGACGCCGATCAGTTGGCCTCGGTGGAAGCCGGCGCTGTGCTGGCCGATCTGGTGGACGGGCTGGCGGCGCGGCCGGACACCCGGGTGGCGACGCTGCGGACCTCGCACCGGTTCGGGGAGTCGATCGGCGCGCTGGCGGTGGCGATCCGTGACGGCGACGCCGATACGGCGATCGCCCTGCTGACTGCCGGCGGCGAGCACGTGGAGTGGATCGATACCGACCACGCACCGGACGTGGCCGAGCGGTTGGCGGCTCTGGTGGTGCCGCATGCCTTGGCGGTGCGTCAGGCCGCCCTGCTCGGTGATGCCGCTGTGGCGGTGGCGACGTTGGACGAGCACCGGTTGTTGTGTGCGCACCGAGAGGGCCTGCACGGGGTGCGGCACTGGAATCAGCAGATCCGCCGCCTGGTGGCCGAGCAGACCGGTGACCCGATGTGGACCGAGTGGTATGCCGGACGACCGTTGCTGGTGACCGCCAACGACTACGGGCTCGGGCTGCGCAACGGGGACACCGGGGCCGTCGTGGTGCGCAACGAGGGGCTGCGCGCGGTGATCTCGACGGCGTCCGGGCCGCTGGAGTTCGCCACCAGCCGGCTGGCCGAGGTCGAGACCATGTATGCGATGACGATCCACAAGAGCCAAGGCAGCCAGGCCGGGGAGGTGACGGTGCTGATGCCGCCGGTCGAGTCGCGGCTGTTGACCCGGGAGTTGTTCTACACCGCGGTGACCCGCGCCAAGACGAAGGTGCGGGTGGTGGGGTCGGAGGCCTCGGTGCGGGCCGCGCTGGGTCGCCGGGTGGTGCGGGCGTCCGGCCTGGCGCTGCGCCTGCGGGAGGCGTGAGGTTTCTCGGATCCCGAGCTGTCATACCCCCGGATTACCGTCGCGACCATGGGGACTCGCAAGCAGTCGGGCGGCAACGGAACGGGCTTCGCCATTCTCGTGGTCATCGCGCTGCTGTGGTGGCTGCGCTGGCTCATTCTGGCCGGCGCCGTGATCGCCCTGGCCGTGTGGGTCACGCGTCGGCTGATGCGCAGCTACGCCGAGTACCGCGCCTCTGAGGTGAAGCGGCTGGCCGAGATCCGGTGGCGCGCCGATGTTCAGAACGCCCAGGTGTTGCGCGGTGACCCGCACGGGTTCTTCGGGCAGTACCCCCTGCCGGATCCGGAGCTGATTCCCCGCTGGTACCGCGCCGGTTAGGCGCGTGGTCGGGGGCGGTTCGGCTCGCCCGTTCGGCACGCCCTCGCGCCGCGTCCGCCGTGTCGTCGCGCCCGTTCGGACAAAGTCCGGCATGCCCTCGTGTCCTTTCGGCGTGTCGTCGCGCCCGTTCGGCATGCCGGCGCCCCGTCCGCATGCCCTCGCGCCCGCTCGGCATGCCCTCGCGCCCGTTCGGCATGCCCTGGCGCCCTTTCGGCGTGTCGTCGCGCCCGTTCGGCGTGTCGCCGAGCCGGACCATATGGACTGTTGCCCGCCTTTGAGCGACAAATCGCGCCCACCCCGCGTCGCCCACCCCGTTTGTCGCTCAGAGGCGGGCATCTCCCCCATCCCCGCCAACCCGTTATGGATGGGGCCATTGGTGCGCCACACTGGAGCCATGACGGAATCCGGCGACACCCGGGTCGCGGTCTACCTCGACTTCGACAACATCGTGATCTCCCGCTACGACCAGGTCAACGGGCGCAACTCGTTTCAAAAGGACAAGTCCAAAGGCCTGGCCAACCAGCCGGAGCGCCTCGCCCGGGCCACCGTCGACGTCGGAGCGATCATCGACTTCGCCTCCTCGTTCGGGACCCTGGTGCTCACCCGCGCCTACGCCGACTGGTCAGCCGAGGTCAACACCGGCTACCGCGCGCAGTTGGTGGGGCGAGCGGTCGACCTGGTGCAGCTGTTCCCGGCGGCCGCCTACGGAAAGAACGGCGCCGACATCCGATTGGCGGTCGACGCGGTCGAGGACATGTTCCGGCTGCCGGATCTGACCCACGTGGTGATCGTGGCCGGCGACTCCGACTACATCCCGCTGGCACAGCGCTGTAAACGCTTGGGCCGCTACGTCGTCGGGATCGGGGTGGCCGGCTCGACCAGCCGCGCGCTGGCCGCGGCCTGCGACGACTTCGTCTCCTACGACGCACTGCCCGGCGTACCGGTATTTGAGCCGGCGCCGGCCACGGCCGAAAACGAGACTGAGCCCAAGCGGCGCACCCGTCCGGCCAAGGAGGAAGAGCCCGAAGAACCGGCGCCGGATCCGGTGGACACCGCCACCGCCCTGCTGACGCGCGCGCTGCGGATCGGTCTGGAGAAGGACGACGTCGAGTGGCTGCACAACTCTGCGGTCAAAGCGCAGATGAAGCGCATGGATCCGTCGTTCAGCGAGAAAGCCCTGGGATACAAGTCGTTCAGCGACTTCCTGCGGTCCTACTCAGACCTGGTGGAACTCGACGAGAGTTCAACGACGCGAATGGTGCGACTGCGCACCTAGTGGCCGCGCTATCCCTCCGCGGCCACCAAGGACCGTAGCTGCACCTCGGGGTTGTCACGCTGGAACCCTTGCAGGCGCCACGCATTGGAGAACAACACCAGGTGCACGCCGTCGGTGCGGGTCAACACTTCGGCCAATGACTGCTTGTTGACGAAGTCGACGTCGCGCTCGTCCACGATCCGGGCGACCTGATACGGCAGCGGTTCCAGCGTGATCGGCGCGCCCATCTCATGGGCCATCCGGTGGGCGGCCACCTCGAACTGCATCGGACCGACCGCGGCCAGTACCGGCGCCTGCTCACCGCGACGATCGGAGACCAGCACCTGCACGACGCCCTCTTGGTCCAACTGCTCGATGCCGCGGCGGAACTGCTTGTGCTTGCTGGGATCGACGTTGCGCGCCACCGAGAAGTGCTCGGGCGAGAAGCTCGGGATCGGCGGGTACTGCACGGGCACATCGCAGTACAGCGTGTCGCCGGGCCGCAGCGCGGCGGCGTTGGCCAGCCCGATCACGTCGCCGGGCCAGGCGGTGTCCAAAGTCGAGCGCTGCTGGCCGAACACCGACTGGGCGTACTTGGTGACAAACGGCTTGCCGGTCGCGGCGTGGGTCAGCACATCGCCGCGTTCGAAGGTGCCCGAATACACCCGCGCGAACGCGATGCGGTCGCGGTGGGCGGAGTCCATCCCGGCCTGCACCTTGAACACGAAGGCGCTGAACGGGGCGTCGGTGGCACGCCGGACGCCGTCGACGTCGAGCGCCCCGCTGGGTGCGGGCGCCAACTCGGTGAGCACGTCGAGCAGCTGATTCACGCCGAAGTTCAACGCCGCCGAGGTGAACAGCACCGGCGTCGCCGTGCAGTCCAGGAACGCCTCGCGGTCGAAGTCGGATCCGTCGGCGGAAAGCAGCTCGCACTCTTCGACCGCGGTGTCCCAGTCATCGCCGGCTGCGGCATGCGCGTCGGCCGCGGCGATGTGTTCCTCGGGCGCCGCGGTGGCGCCACCGGCGGTGCGGGTGAACCGGATGAAGTTTCCCGTCCGGCGATCGAGCACCCCGTCGAATTCGCCGGCGATACCGACCGGCCAGGTCAGTGGGGTGGGGCGCAGCCCGATGCGAGAGTGAATCTCGTCCATCAGTTCCAGGGCGTGTCGGCCGGGCCGGTCCCACTTGTTGATCACCGTGATGATCGGGATCCGGCGATGCCGGCACACCTGGAACAGTTTGAGGGTCTGCGGCTCAAGGCCTTTCGCGGCGTCGATGAGCATGACCGCGGAGTCGACAGCGGTCAGCACCCGGTAGGTGTCTTCGGAGAAGTCGGCGTGGCCGGGTGTGTCGAGCAGGTTGATGACGCAGTCCTGCCCCTTGGCGGTGTGGTAGGGGAACTGCAGCGCCGTCGAGGTGATGGAGATGCCGCGGGCCTTCTCCATCTCCATCCAGTCCGACACCGTGGCACGCCGGCCGGACTTGCCGTGCACCGCACCGGCCTCGGTGATCGCTTTGGCATGCAGCACCAGGGCCTCGGTCAGGGTGGACTTGCCGGCGTCGGGATGGCTGATGACGGCGAAGGTTCTGCGGCGGCCCGCTTCGGCGGAAATTCGGCTGGCGAGCGGGGCGGCGGCGACCGTCGGCGAATCCAGGGCGTTGTCGGTCATTGCGTCAGCGAGTGTATGGGTGACCTGGAGCAAATCGGTAATCGAGCACCTGGCCCGATACCCTTCGAAGCGTGACTGCCATCGACCCCGAAAGGCTCGCCACCTGCCTAGAGGTGCTCTCCGAGATCGATGCGCTGCCGCCCGAGCACCCCGACGCCGTCACTGTGCGCCGGGCCACCGCGCGCATGTTCAAGCAACTCAAGAAGGTCCGGCGCAAGGCCGCACGCGACGCGGTGCTCGCCGCTGACCAGGCCGTCATCGCCGCCACGGCCACCGGGGCACCGGGCCGTATCGACGACGAGACGCAGGGCATTCCGCTGGTATCGGCCACGGCCGGGGCGTCGGCGGGCACACTGCTGCGATCACAGGCCTGCTACATCTGCAAGAACCACTACACGCAGGTAGACGCGTTTTATCACCAACTATGCCCGGCCTGCGCCGCGATGAGCCGGGCCAAACGGGACGCGCGCACGGATCTGACTGGCCGTCGTGCCCTGCTCACCGGCGGGCGCGCCAAGATCGGCATGTACATCGCGCTGCGCCTGCTGCGCGACGGGGCCCACACCACCATCACCACCCGGTTCCCCAACGATGCCGTGCGGCGCTTCGCCGCCATGCCCGACAGCGCCGACTGGCTGCATCGCCTGCAGGTGGTGGGTATCGACCTGCGGGATCCGGCCCAGGTCGTGGCGCTGGCGGACACGGTGGCCGCCCAGGGCCCGTTGGACATCCTGATCAACAACGCCGCGCAGACGGTGCGGCGCGCACCCGGCTCGTATGCCGCCCTCGTCGAGGCCGAGCGCACCCCCTCCAATGAACTGGTTGACGTGATCACCTTCGACCATGTCAGCGACGCCCACCCGGCGGCCCTGGCCGGCAGCCTCGCCGCGCACCAGGAACCCCATGCGCTCACCGAGTTGGCCCTGACCGCCCGCAGCGCCTCGCCGCAGCGGATCGCCGCCGGCGTCGCCATCGACGCGGGTGGACTGCTGCCCGACACGGCCCCGGTGAACAGCTGGACGCAGCGGGTGCACGAGGTCGACGCGCTGGAGCTGCTCGAGGTGCAGCTGTGCAATCAGACGGCGCCGTTCATCTTGGTGAGCCGGCTGCGCCCGGCCATGGCGGCGTCGCCGGCCCGCCGTAAGTACGTGGTGAATGTCTCGGCGATGGAGGGACAGTTCAGCCGCCGCTACAAGGGTCCGGGCCATCCGCACACCAACATGGCCAAGGCCGCGCTGAACATGCTGACCCGCACCAGTGCCGCCGAAATGCTGGAGACCGACGGGATCCTGATGACCGCGGTCGATACCGGCTGGATCACCGATGAGCGTCCGCATCCCACCAAGCTGCGTCTGGCCGAGGAGGGATTCCACGCCCCGCTGGATCTGGTCGACGGCGCCGCGCGGGTCTACGACCCGATCGTGCGCGGGGAAGCCGGCGAAGACCTGTACGGCTGCTTCCTGAAGGATTACGCGCCGAGCAACTGGTAGCCGTCAGTACAGCGGCCCGCCACCGAACAGACTCCGGTGCGAATCCGGCTGGTTCCCCTCAATGTCGGTGATTCCGTAGTCGAGAGCCGTCTCGGCGGTGATCAGGGTGTGCCCGCTGCGGGCAGCAATGTCCGGGTCGTCGGCCAGTGCGGCGATCACCCGGCCGATGAACTCCGGGGTTTCGGCATTGGCCAGCGGGTAGCCCTGGAAGTTGTCCAGGCCGCGAGCCATGAAGCCCTGCATGACTTCGTTTTTCACCAGGCCCGGCCACAGCGACACCGCGCTGACTCCGGTGCCGGTCAGTTCGACGGCCATGTCGGCGGCCATCTTGTCCAGCCCGGCCTTGGACATCCCGTAGAGCACCGAGTGCAGGTGCCCGCGCGCCCCGAACGAGGAGATGTTGGCGATCAGGCCGGCACCGCGCGGCACCATCAGCTGCGCGGCGTGCACCGAGGCGACATAGTGGGCGCGCAGCCCCACCCCAATCAGGGAGTCCCAGTCCGACAGCGGCCGTTCCCAGAACTTCTCGGTGAACCCGGCGAACCCCTTGGGTGCTGCCCAGACATTGTTGACCAGCAGATCCAGCCGGCCGCCCTGCTCGTCGGCGATACGGGCGAACAGCTCGGCGATCTGAGCGTCGTCGCGGTGGTCGCACTGCACAGCGATGCCGGCCCCGCCGCGCGCGGTGACGTCTCGCGCGGTCTCGTCCAAGGGTCCGTCGGTGCCGACTTCACCGCGGGCGGTGACGTAGACGGTCCAGCCGTGCGAGCCGAGCGCCAGCGCGATTCCCTTGCCGACGCTGCGGCTGGCTCCGGTGACCAAGGCGATGCGGGGGCTCATCTCAGATCTCCACGATGGTGTCGTCGCTGAGCGGCCGGGTGATCGCCCAGAGTTGGCGGAAGTGGCTGCGGGCCATTTTCCAGGTGCCGTCCTCGATCACGTAGGCGTCGTCGTATTCGCCGGTGAGCAGGCGTTCGGTGCGCTCAATCATGTTGAGCTGACGAAACTTCAGCGTCCACCGTCCGGTGGCGGTGTCCGGGCCGGTGAGGGTGATGTCGGGGTGCATGCCGTGGTGCATGTCCAGGATCACCGGTTTGCCGTCGACCTTGTGCAGCGCGATCCGGGTGAAGACTTCGGCGATCTGGTCGGCGTCGTCGAACCCGCCCAGCGGTCCGTAATGGATGTCGGCGCCGCGGGCGATGAAGCAGGCCCGGAAGGCGTCGGGGTCCTTGGCGTCGCATGCCCGGAAGTAGCGGTGCTTGAGGGCTTTGATCGCCTCGATCTGTTCGAGCGCGGTCAGCCGGTCCTCAACGGTCATCGCTCGACGATAGTTGTCGGTACCCCCTGCCACGGTGGGGGTATGCGATACCTCTTGCTTCTCATTGCGCCGGTGCTGTTCGGTCTGGGACTCGGTGTGCCGTCGACGGCGGGGGCCGACGCGTCGCCACCGTGTGCGGCCTTCGACACCTGCCGCTACATGCCCAACCCGTACTACGACGGGCCGCTGATGCCGACCTGGAATCTGCCCGGGGTCTACGGCGGCCAGACCACCCTTCCGGCGATGTGCGATCCGGCGAGCTATTCCTGCCGGACGTATGTGCCGGGGACCAGGTAGCGCTCCGTACAAATCACTACGACGCCGAGAAGCTCGGCGTCGTAGTGGCGGTGAGGACGTATCAGCAGATCTGGCCGGCGAAGAAGGCCGCCGACACCAGGCCAACACACAACGCCACAGTGGCGTGGCCCATCATCCCGGCGCCGATCGTCGCGGTGGCCGCCGTGACGCCCAAGCCGGTCAGGAAAGCTGTCATTGGTCGCTCCTGTGGTCTACATCACATTGATGTTTCTAGCGTGGTCTACACCACATCATATCTCTAAGGAAAATGCCAGTCCTGTCCTATTCACCGGAAAGTCGGAAAATTCCGTCGAGCTCCTCGACCTGCACGGTCAGCCCGTTGCGGGGCCGCAGCGCCGCGTAACCTCCAGCTCGTATGCGCTGGTCAGGCAGGCTCAGCCGGGTTCTGGTCAATAGGCGGGCCAGCATCACCCTCATCGCCGCGGTAGCAAATGCCGATCCGATGCAGCGGTGGGTGCCGCCGCCGAGAGGGCCCAATTGGACATCACACACGGGCGTACCCGCGCCAACCGGACCCCGACCAAGAGCAAAGTCGGGCGACTCCACCGAACCCTGGCCGGCGGTGGGCCTACGCCCGGTTCTGCGAATCCACCGCACTACGAAACGCCGCCGCCACCGACCTTCCTGGACATCGCACCAGGCGGCGTAGGGGAATTCTCAACGATTGATCGGGGGGCAGGTCGGTCCCACCTCGGTGGGTCTGGCGCAAGACTTCACAGTCGGATTCCCACGATCGAGCTGAGCCGCTAAGTCCATCGGCTGCGCGTCGCTCATGGTCGGAACCATGTGCAATGTGTGTCAATCCGCAGAAGCGCGCTGCTTGTCGGGAACATCCGCTATAAAGGGCGGGCGCGAGCGAAGGAGCGAACTCATGACCCAGGGCTACCCACCCGACGACGCGCATCCACAGACTTGGCTGGATGCGTTCCCTTGGCTGGCAGCAGCGGCCGACCCGACGTCAACGCCATGGTGGAACAATGCTATTAGCGACGCGGATGTCGATGCCCGGCATGAATATCTAGCCACCATTTCGAAACTCGCCCTTAGCAGGCTGTCGAGGTGGACGATCGGCGAGGTATTCCCAGGACTCCCACCCACTATCGAAATCCCAAATCTATTTTTGCCAACTCGCGCCGCCAACGCAATCATGCTCCAGGGTCACCGCACTGGAGCCGACCTCCGTGACGTCTCGCTTGACGAGATGACCGACTGGCGGAACGTGGGTGCGAGCACCATCGACATAATCCTTCAGACGCTTGCAAGCGCAGCGATGCAACATCCGACGCCGCTCGTAACTCGGTTACAACGGCCAGTATCCATCGCGGGTCGGCCACCCTCACCGCCCAGCCAACAGATAATCCAAGTTGTGGATGATCTGATCCAAATCGCTCGCTGGTACGTGACACTCGGAGTTCCAGAGCATCGACTACTTGAGCAAAAACTCCCCACCGGAGCACCAGCTGAAGTGCTTGCGGCTCAGCAGCGCCTTACCTGCCTTAATGCTAACGACGTTCTTGGTCAAGACCCCCAGGCAACCAGCGTCGCACAGCTATTTGAGAATGCTATCGCGAAACTCGACTCGCGAGCAGCCGAGATCCTCAGCGCCCGACTCTTCGCCGACGACCCAATCACGCTCGATGAACTCGGCCGGCGCTACGACGTCACCCGTGAACGTGTCCGACAGATTGAAGCGGTCGCACGCGGCGCAATGTCGAGCATCATTGCAGAAGACGGCCCTCTAGCATCCCTCGCACGAGCCGCCCGCGCTCAGATCGGCTTCATCCTGCCGCTCGACGAGCTCCTGCGGCGGATCCCCTCGCTAGGCGAACGTGTTGAGTCCGTGGCGCAGCCAGCCTGGCGAGTACTCGACCGGCTTGACGACGCCTACGAGATCGAAGACGGGTGGTGCGTTGTTCCGACGATGACCGCCGTCGAGTCGATGACCCAAACACAACTCCAGGAGCAGGCTGATCAGTACGGCGTAGTTCGGATCGAGGACCTGACCCTGATAGAAAGCAATACCAATAGGCGATCGGAACTGACTGCCTCCTGGCTGACGCGATGCGGATACGTCGTAGACGGCGACTTTGTCCTAACCCGTACAAGCTCCGTGGGAGATTACGCCGCTGCCGTACTTTCGCTGACGGGAACACCGTTGAGCGCACAAGAGATCATCGATCGCTTTATTTTCGAACGTAGTGCGACCTCGCTTCGCAACGCCATGGCTTCCGATGACCGCTTTGAACGTGTCGACCGCGACCGGTGGGCACTCAAGGAATGGGGCATGGAAAAGTATTCGGGCATTCGGTCTCTTATCCGCGAACAAATAGCGACAAACGGTGGCCAGATCCGGCTGAACGATCTGATCGAGTTCATCACGGGCCGGTACAGCGTTAGCGCCAACAGTGTCGCCAGCTACGCGAGTATACCGCCGTTCGAACAACGCAATGGCATCGTCCGCCTTGCCGGTACCGATCGCAGCGTAGGGAAAGCGCCGGCTCGAACAAGGCGCTTATTCAGGCGACCAGACGGCTGGGCCTACCGTGTACGCATCACCAAGGATCACTTACGCGGCAGCGGTTCAACGGCGCCGATGGCCATAGCGATGGTGCTTAAACTGCGGTTCGGGCAGACCCTCCAACTTGAGTCGCCACTCGGTCCTCAGTCCATCGCCTGGACCGGCACTCAGCCATCCTTCGGTACCATCCGGCGATTTTTGATGGACGGTGATATAGCTGCCGGCACCGAGGCATTTCTCGTGATCAATGATGACGGAACATTTTCCTTTGAACCGGCCCGAACTCTGACTGGTGACCCACTGGCAGATACGCTGAGTCTTATTGGTGCACCGATGTGCGCTGAGCCTGAGACAGCGCGAGCCGCCATCGCTACAGCACTAACCCTGCCTGCGGAATCCCCCGTCAGTAGCCTGATCGGAGCTTGCCGCGACCGCGGAGATGCCGACATCGCGGATCTTCTCACCAGTGCCCGCGACTACCTGGAGAAGGGGTACAAACCACAGCCCTCAGAGCGAAATTCTCAAGTCGACGAGATACTCGATTTGCTATGACGAACTATAACGGCGGTCTCCGAGCACTTGATCCCCGGCGACGTTTTCGAAGCCCGGAGCACGATGTGGTAGCGAGCTTCTTTGTGCCTTGCTTTTCTGTCGCCAGCAGTTACAGCCGCGCCGTGGGCTACTTCACCTCTGCCAGCATGGCCCTCTACGCCCGGGGTATCGATAGATTTGCTGGCCTCGGAGGCTCGATGCGTCTGGTGGCCTCGCCTCACCTGAATGACGACGATGTGCTCGACATCGAGCGTGGGTATGAGATTCGCGAGGTGGTCGAGCGCGCCACACTACGTGAGCTGCAAGTCGAAGAAAACGACGCACTCCTTGACGGGCTCGGCATAGTCGGGCGCCTCATCGCTGAGGGCCGACTCGATATCAAGCTCGCGTTTGTGGAGAAGGACGGACAAGTCGGCATATACCACGAGAAGATCGGCCTGTTCCGCGACGACTTCGGCGACCTAGTAGCCTTCACAGGCAGCAGCAACGAGACGTTCGGCGGCCTGATGGCTAATTTCGAGTCCATCGACGTTTATCGCGGCTGGGAGGTAGGCGACGGGATTCGCGCATTGGACATCGAAGCTGACTTCCAGAAATTGTGGATAGACGAAACGCCTAATCTGCGCGTGATCCGCTTTCCGGAGGTCGCTCGTGACCGACTGATGCAGCTGGCCCGCGAGCGCCCGACAGCAACGCTGGTCGGCACCGACAACGCACTGAGGCCGCCTCCCCGGCTTACCGCTTCCTCGCGACAGCTGGCAGTTCCCGATCGCCTGACCATTCGCGATTACCAGAACCGGGCAGTACATGCATGGCTCCAAAATCAGGGGCACGGCATGTTCAAGATGGCGACCGGTACCGGCAAGACTAAGACAGCGATGATCGCCGCCACTCGATTAGCGGACGTGCACGCCCAGAAGAACCAGCCCCTGCTCGTGGTGATTGTCGCGCCGTTAAAGCATTTGGTAGACCAGTGGATGGTCGAAGTCGAGGGATTTGGTGTCCAGCCTATTGCCGTCTACGAATCCAGCCGAAAGTGGCAGAGTGCAGTTGAAGGCCAATTGACCTCTCTCCGGTTGGGTAAGCGCCCACTAGTTGTGATGGTGGCGACCAAAAATTCGTTCGGAGACACGAAATTTCAATCAGTCCTCTCCCGCATCGCTCAACCGATGCTCCTTATTGCTGACGAAGCACACAACCTCGGGTCGCCTGCCTACCTGACGACTTTGCCAAAGAATGCAACTTACCGTTTGGCGCTATCCGCGACACCTGAGCGATGGTTCGACGCTGAGGGCACAGACGATCTGATCAGCTACTTTGGCAAAGTCGTTTTCGAACTCCCAATGGCCGAAGCCATCACTATGGGCGCGCTGACGCCCTATCGTTACTACCCACGGCTAGTGGAACTCACACGCGATGAGACCGCGTTCTACGTCGAGCTCACGGCACAGATAGCCCAGCGGATCGCAGCCGGCGATAGCATCCAGGACGCCAACGAAGACTCGCCATTGGGCCGCCTCCTACGCGACCGCGCCGACATTCTGGGACATGCCGAGGGCAAGCTTGCAGCGCTCGAAGCCGACCTCCGTGAACACCGCGACACTTGGTTCCAGCTCGTCTACTGTGGAGAGGGTCGGCGACCGCGACCGTTCGGGGAACCGCCCGGGCCACGACAGCTCACCGACGTCATCCAGTTAATCGGCAACAAGCTTCACCTCTCGGTGCACGAGTATATCGGAGAGACGCCTCGCCGGAAGCGCCAGGAACTCCTGCAACGGTTTAGTACCGGTAACGACCTCCGGGTCTTGGCGGCGATGAAATGCCTCGATGAGGGCGTCGACATCCCGGACGCCCGGATCGGCTATCTACTGGCCAGCAGTTCCAACCCTCGCCAATTTATTCAGCGACGAGGCCGCCTGCTGCGTCTGGCCAATAATAAGTCTCACGCGGTCATCTACGACTACCTCGCAGTACCACCGGGCGACGCACCAGTTAACTTCGAGGTCGAACGCTCGTTGCTCATCCGCGAATTGCAGCGCGCCAACGAGTTTGGCAAGTCGTCGGAGAACTACGAGGAGACCTTGCGAGTGCTGCGTCCCTTGAAAGACCGGTACCACCTCATGGATATGTGATAACCAGATCGATGACCGCAGAGGACCAGAGGGAGGAGCGCCATGGCTGAGGCGCGCGATGAACGCCAAGTGCTAGACGAGCTAACGAGAGACGAGCAACACCTGCTCCGGAGGGTGCTGGAGATTGAGCGGTCCAAGCTCCACCTCTCGGCCTATGACGGTACCGATGACCTGCTCGCAGTAGTAGCGGAGATCCTCCCGTGAGGCTACATTCGATTGCCGTTTCCAACTTCCGCCAATTCGAGGGCGAGCAGTCGTTCGACCTGACTACACACCCATTCCGCCCTGTGTCGATGATCTTCGGTGCTAACGGTGCCGGTAAGACGACCCTCCTCAATGCTTTCACGTGGGCCTTATACGGGACTCTCTCCGACGATGTCGAGCAAAAAGATCGCCTTATCAGCGATGGCACCTGGGCCCGCACCGCCCACGGGGATAGTGCAACCGTTTCCGTCGAAATCTTTTTCGACCATGAGGACCTGAACTATCGCTTACTACGTTCGATGAGCCTGCGCAAGGAATCTGACAGCCAGCCCAAGGGGGCACCGCAGATCCAGCTTTGGGTGACCAATGCCGACGGGTCATCGGAGGTAATTAACGGAGCCCAGACCAAGGTATCGAGCATCCTGCCCGAGAGCTTCAGCCGCTTTTTCTTCTTCAACGGCGAGCGTATCGAGAAACTAGTTAAGGGCAGCGCCTATGCGGAGGCACAGAAGGACATCAAGATGCTCCTTGGCTTGGAGCAGGTCGAGCGCGCTCTGACGCACCTCAAAAAGGTTGACACGAAGGTCACAGCCGACTTGCGTCGTAAAAGCGGCGGCGGGCTTTCGAAGATTCAGGAGGCGATTGACAATCTGAACGAGCGGGAGACCGAAGTAAAAGATGCCTTGGCGGTGGCCGAGGGGCAGCTCGCGGATCTTGCGGAAGAGCGCGAGGGTGTACTCGCCATCCTTCGCGAGCACAACAAGGCGGCGCCCATTCAGGCGCGCCGCGACCAGGTTACGAAGGATCTAGACGAGGCTCGGGCAGCACTAGCAGCCGCCCAAGCTAAGCGCGCCAATCTCATCGCCACCCGTGGCTTTCTGGCCTTCACCGATGAGCTAGGTGCAAAGACGGAAGTCATGGCCGAGGCCCTTTACCAACGTGGCGCGCTACCAGCCCCGCTGAAACGCGAGTTTGTCGATCAACTACTCGAGGAGAACCGCTGTATTTGTGGCACTGAGCTCGCCGAGCACTCACACGCTTGGCACCAGGTCCAAGAGTGGCGGCAGAAGGCGGGACTACAGGAAGTCGAGAGCGCCTGGCAGCAGCTGCGCGGGACAATCAAACTAATCCGTGGCGCCCGCGACGAGCTTCGCGAGGCGCTGGCCGAGCTTTCCCAAGAGATAGACGGCCGTTCGGACCGAATCAATAGTCTGGTAACCGAAAAGTCGGAACTCGACTACATCCTGCGAGATAGCCGCTACGAAGAGGTCGCAGGCCTTGAGGGTAAACGCATAGAACTCGATAGCCGAATGGCGGACCGACAGAAGGAAATCGGCGGTTACCAAGCCGAGCTTCAGAACATCGCACGCGATCTGGAGCATCAGAATCGGGAGCGCAACAAGGCCCAGGTCGAGGACCAACTGGCGGCGCGCGCCTTAAATCGGTCGATGCTTGTCACGAATGTTCGGAAGGCATTGACCGAAATACTGGCAATCCGTGAAGCGAAGATGCGACGCGACTTGGACGCCAAGCTCAAAGAGATCTACAGGACGATCACCTTCAAGAAGTCGAACGTCCCAGTCCTGAGCGAAGATTTCACATTGTCGCTTTATGACGAGGCGACCAAGCTGCCGGTAGGCAAATCGACCGGAGAGAACCAGATCCTTAGCCTAAGTTTTGTCGCGGCTGTGTCCACATTGGCACGAGAGGCCAAGGACCTTCAGCCCGCCGATGGCGGGCGCACACGGGACGCCGGCATCTATCCGATCGTCATGGACGCCGCCTTCGGCTCACTCGACGAGAACTACCAGACCAACGTCGCCAGGGCACTCGCAAAGCTGGCGCCACAGCTGGTAGTGCTCGTCAGTAAGAGTCAAGGACTCGGCACCGTACTGACGGAGCTGCGTCCGCACCTGAGTCATCTCGGGGTACTTGAGAGTCATGTGGCGGGTAGCGACGTGGTAGCCGAGGATATCGAGTTCGACGGCGCCATCTACCCATATATCCGGCCCTCTCAGACAACGTACTCCAAATTGCAGGAGATTCCGATCCCATGACTAATGCTCAAGCACAAATCCGCGCTCGGCGACCACAAGATCACGCCGTGCTCATCGAGACCCTTCAGAGCGAGGCGGGCTTTCCCTTCATTCGCGATGTCATCCTCTTTGCTGCCGCGGTGGGCTACGCCCAGGATCGTCGTGTTCCCTTTACGGTGTCGGGAGAAAGCATCCGCCTCGAACAACTCACCAGCCCGACTTACAGTGACGAACTGATCAACATGATCGCCGCCAACGCCGTCTCTAACGACCCGGAGGTGCTCGACGCAGCACGTCTCGAAGAGCGCCTCCGCGTATTCGAGGAGTACGCCAACGGGGGGCTTGAATACATACAAGAGCAGATCAATACCCGCCACCAACCTGCAGCTCTGGTAGTGCTAGACCTCGTCACCACCGCATTCGCCACGGACGGCGGGGTAAAGCCCATGAGCGTCGAGGAACTGCTTGGCGGCGCGAGATGGTAAATGGGGTTTATCGGATATCGTTTGCCCGCCCCCGATGCCGGTCAAAGTCCACGGACTCGGTACGTGTGCATCGGCGTTCATGGCCAAGGGGCATATAGTCGTTTTACGCTGTCGGCGGAGGCTAGATCTGTAGATTCTCGACGCGGCGAATACCGCCGAGTCGCTCCACGATGCGGTTCCACGGTATCTCGCCGGTGAGGTGACTCCAGGACAATCGCAGCGCCCCATCGATCTGCTGCCGGGGGAGACCCGCAGCCACCAGGACATGACTCGGGTCGTAACTCTGCGATGTGCATGCCGACCCATTCGAGATGGCAACAATATCCTTGAGCGCTACCAGAGCCGCCTCGGAGTCGATGCCAGGAACCGAGAAATTCAACGTGTGTGGAACAGTTCGCGTCTTGTCGCCGTTGAGCACAATCCCTAATGGATCCAGCGCGGCGAGCGCGTCTCGTTTGATCTCGGCAGCCCGTTCGGCGCGGGTTGCATGCTCTCGCAATGCGAGCGCAGAGGCGGTACCCAGTCCTGCGACCAGCGCCACTGGAAGCGTACCGGGCCGCAACCCCCTCTCCTGCCCACCACCAAACATGATTGGTTCGAGTGGCACACGGTGACGCCTCCGCCGCCTTGCTACAAGGGCGCCAACTCCTTTGGGTGCAAAGATCTTGTGACCCGAGACGCTAATTAGGTCAATGCGCCGAGAACGTAGCGGCTCAATAATCTTGCCAAAAGCTTGTGCCGCATCGACGTGAAAGTAAGCTTCGTGCTCCTGAAGCACCTCGGCGATAGCTTCGATCGGCTGGATGACACCAGTCTCATTGTTGACACCCATGACGGACACTAGAAGGGTGTCCGGCCTGAGGGCGTCACGTATGGTCTCGGGCTCGACGAAACCGCCCCCGGTCGGTGCCACCAAGGTGACGTCGAAACCTCTACGCTGCAACGCTTCCAGCGGCTCGAGGACCGCCTTGTGTTCGATCTGGGTCGCGACGATGTGCTTCTTGCCGATCCGTTCACCCGTCGCGGCCAACCCCAAGACGGCCAGATTGTCGCTCTCGGTTGCACCGCTCGTGAAGAGCACCTCGGCCGGCTCGCACCCAACGACGCTGGCGAGCTCCTCCCGCGCCTGAGTCACCCTGGCCTTGGCCACCTGGCCATACTCATGCGTGCGACTGCCCGCATTCCCAAACTCGTACGCCATGTACGTCAGGACCTCATCGGCAACCCGAGGGTCCACTGGCGTGGTCGCATTGCAGTCCAGGTAGACGGGGCGCTGCCCGTCCTGTGGATAAATCGAGCTGATCTCGCTGTCACTGTCGGACCGTGCGCCTAGAGTCATACGCCAGAGAGTACGCGTCCAAACCGACACATGTACGGAGGATAGCGACAACTTGTACGGATTGATATTCCGTACACGGGGTGTAAGGATGACATCGTGACAGAAGTCGGAGCGTCTAAGCGCGCCGCACCAGAAGCTCGAGACGGCGCACGGACAGGCGCTTTTGAGTACGTTTTTCCGGCCATCCGCGGAGTCCAGGCCGGCCGTGAGTACTACGTGACGATGTGCCCGCTCCGGCTGATCCCCAGAATCTTCCTTTTCGACGAGGAAGAGCTGGCACCGGAGATGCGCGCACAACGGACACTAAACAAGGCACGGGTTCCCGAAATAGCCAGGTACATCATCGATAACACCGACAGCTACGTCTTCTCCGCGCTAACCGCTTCGGTGGACGCCGAAGTACACTTCGAACCGATCCAGGCACAGGGCCCGAGTGAGCGCGTGGGCACGCTCACCATCCCAATGTCCGCACGATTCGTCATCAATGACGGCCAACATCGCCGCGCTGGCATCCAACAAGCGCTCGCCGAGAACCCAGATATCGGTGACGAAAGCATAGCCATAGTGCTGTTTCTCGATGTCGGGCTCGACCGCAGTCAGCAGATGTTCGCTGACCTTAATCGACACGCCGTAAGACCAGCCAAATCGATTGGCGTTCTCTATGATCACCGCGACGAGCTATCAGCGCTCACTCGGTTGGTAGTCCTACGATCTCCCTTCCTGCAGGATCTCACTGAAGCCGAGACATCCAATCTCGCGCAACGATCTCGCAAGTTATTTACCCTGTCCGCGCTTTACACCGCCAACAAGGCTCTCCTGGAGGGCACCGAAGACGAGCCGTTCGAGCGGCGGGTCGATCTAGCTACGCGGTACTGGGAGTTGGTTGCTGACCAGTTCCCGGAATGGGGCCAGGTGTTCAAACGTGAGATCACTGCCGGCGAAGTGCGTCAAGACTTCATCCACACCCACGGCATCGTGCTGCACGCCCTAGGCAAAGTTGGCCACAGCCTGGTCAAGGAAAACCCGGACCCAACAACCTGGGTCGCCCCCCTCCGCAAGCTCAAGAAACTGGACTGGCATCGATCGAGTAACACGTGGGACGGCAGAGCAGTGATCGGTGGCCGCGTATCGAAGAGCGCGGCGAACGTCCTGCTTACCACCGCGATAATCCGCAAAACAGTTGGCTTGCCGCTGCTTCCTGACGAGCAACGAGCTGAAGACGCATTCCAAGGAGGAGAACGATGACCAAGAGTGCAGCCCCCGCACTCAAGCGGAAATCCGCCTTTGAAGAATCCGGCTTCGCGGCCACAATCGATGCCCTCGTGGCTCAAACGCAACAGCTATACCTTGAAGACCAGGTGCCCTGGGTAGTCGGCTACTCGGGAGGTAAGGACTCAACGGCGGTCCTACAGATCGTATGGCTCGCGCTCGCAGGCATACCTGCTTCCCAACGCCACAAGGAAGTACACGTCATCACAACTGACACGATGGTGGAGAACCCGGTTGTCGCCGGGTGGGTAGCTCGGTCGCTAGACGTCCTCCGAGGAGCTGCGGAAAAGGAAGGGTTGCCGATCAACCCGCATCGGCTTACCCCCGCCGTTGCCGATACATTCTGGGTCAATCTGATTGGACGCGGCTACCCCGCACCTCGGCCCAAATTCCGTTGGTGCACTGAACGACTCAAGATCAAGCCATCCAATGGGTTCATCCGTAGCGTCGTCCGCAGCCACGGCGAAGCAATTCTGGTGCTAGGAACACGCAAAGCGGAAAGTTCCGTTCGCGCGCACCGCATGACCGAACTGGAAACGCAGCGTGTACGCAATCTCTTGAGTCCCAACGCTTCATTGCCTAACTGCCTCGTGTACTCACCGGTCGAGAACTGGACCAACGATGACGTATGGACCTTCCTGATGCAGGTCACCAACCCATGGGGCTACTCCAACAAGGATCTCTTGACCATGTACCAGGGCGCCTCACCAGACGGTGAGTGTCCCCTAGTCGTCGACGCAAGCACCCCGAGTTGCGGCGACAGTAGATTCGGCTGCTGGACATGCACACTCGTCGAGAAAGACAAGTCGATGACGGCGATGATCCAGAATGACGAAGAAAAAACGTGGATGCTGCCACTCCTAGAACTGCGCAACGAGCTAGACGTTCAAGATGACCGGCATCTGCGTGACTTTCGGCGTATGAATGGATCAGTTCAGCTCTTCCATGGCAAGACGATCCCCGGGCCTTACACACAGGTCGCCCGCGAAGACTGGCTCAAAAAGCTTCTTGAGGCGCAAGTCTTCATCCGCAATGAGGGGCCCGAATACACACGAAATTTGGAGCTCATCACTCTCCCTGAGCTAGAAGAGATCCGTCGGCTATGGGTAGTCGAGAAGCATGAGTTCGAAGACCACTTGCCCGGAATCTACGAACAAGTCACCGGTGAGCCCTACCCTGGACGCCCCCTAGACGAACACCTTCCGCTAGGCACCGAGATGATCGAGACTCTGAGAGAGCTTGCGGGCGATGATCGCCTGCACTTTGAGATGGTGCGCGAACTTCTCGACGCCGAGCAACGTCACCGCGCACAGGCGCGACGCGCTGGGCTGTTCGAGTCCTTAGAGAAGGCTATTCGGCGTGCTTTCTACGACAACGAGGAAGACGCGACCGACAGAGCGCACCACCGCAAGACAACTCTCGATCGAGCGACATCTCCCGGCAACGAGCCGGACCCACTCGACTTGGCAGACGGGTATGTCCGTCCGGCGCAGGGTGAGATCGTCTCATGATTCTCGACAAGCTGATCCTTGAGAACGTTGGCACATTCCGGGGCAAGCATGTCATCACCTTGACGCCGCCATCGCCGAAAAAGCCTGTCATTTTGATCGGCGGTCTCAACGGTGCAGGGAAAACCACGATCCTCGAAGCCATCCACCTCGCCCTTTACGGTCCGCTGGCTCAAGCAACGGGGCGTCGTTCCGGTAGTTACGAAAGCTACCTCCGCGGCCTGATCCATAACGGCATCGCCGACTCGGAGGGCGCTGCCGTTGACCTTACTTTCCACGTCTACCAGCAGGGTCAGAAACACACCTACCGGGTGCGACGTCGGTGGCGCACCACAGGCGCCTCCCTCCGGCAGTCACTACTTGTGTCAGTGGACGGCTTGCACGACGAAGCGCTGACGTCGAGCTGGAATGAACACGTTGAGAATTTCCTGCCGCGCGGGATCGCCGGGCTGTTCTTCTTTGACGGCGAGCAAATTGAGGCTCTGGCGGACCTAGAGCGTTCCCGCGAGGTGTTACGTTCAGCCTTGTCAGCACTACTCGGTCTTAACCTCATCGACCAACTCAGCACTGACCTCGTCGTTCTTCGCCGGCGGCACCGTAGCACCGAAGTTCCAGAAGAGCTGCGACGGAACCTCGAGGAACGCCAGAAACAAGCCACGTTAGCGCGACAGTCCGAGGAGATAGCCCAGTCCGAAGCGGCAAACGCTCGGGTTGAGGCCGAACGAGCCGACAAGCTGCTTCACGAGGTGACAGAGCGGTACCGCGCAGCGGGCGGAGATCTGCTGGAACAACGCGACGCTGCGGAGGCGAGAGTCGCGTTGGTTCGCCAGCAGGTTCAGGATTTCGACGACGAGCTGCGGCGTGAGTGCGCAGATGTCGCGCCGCTGGTACTAGTCGCCGACCTACTCAAGGGACTCACGCAGCAGGCGGCTGAAGAACACGTCGCGGACCAGAACCAACTGCTCCTCGACGCAGTTGCCGAACGCGATCGCGCCATTCTCAACAAATTACGTTCGGCCGATGTTCAGGCCACGACTATCGCCTCAATCGAGGAGTTTCTGGCCTCCGATTCTGCTGCCAGGCAAGCGTCGTCCGACATTCCGCGAATCACCGCCGTTCGAGAAGTCGCCCCCTTCGAGGCACTGTGTACGACCATCCTCCCTTCGACAGAAAGGCGGCTCCGAGCGTTGATCGACCGCCGCCAGGCGGCGCGCGCTGAACTCGACCAAGCAGAACGAACACTGGTGGCGATTCCCGATCCCGAGGCCCTCACTGACCTCAAGGAGGAGCGAGAGAAAGCAACGCAACATGCGATGCGGTGTCACGCCCGGCGGACCCAGGCCGAGGATCAGTTGAATGCGCTCCGACAGGATCGCGCCCGCGCCGACACCGCATACGAGGCGGCTCTGGACAAGTCAGCCCAGGCCAGTCTGACGGTTGATGACGATCGCAGATTGGTCGCCCATGTCGACCGGGTGCGTGAAACATTAGAACGGCTGAAGACTCGGGCGGCAGAGCGGCACGTCGACAAGATCTCGAGGCTAATCCTGGACGCGCTCAACCAGCTCCTGCGCAAGGACGATCTGGTCAAAGATGTCCGCATCGACCCGGTCTCGTGCACGGTTGAGCTGTCCGGCGCAGATGGACGCCCGCTACATGCCACGGCGCTCTCCGCAGGCGAAAGACAGCTTCTGGCTGTGGCGTTGCTTTGGGGCCTAGCGCGCGCGGCCGGCCAGCCACTGCCCATGGTGATTGACACGCCGCTCGGCCGGCTCGACGGATCTCACCGACAGCACTTGATCACCCGGTACTTCCCACGTGCCTCACATCAGGTCGTCCTATTGTCGACCGACACTGAGATTGATGAAGGGGCGTACAAAACGCTCAAGCCGCAGGTCGGGCGCGCGTACCGTTTGGACTTCGACACAACAAGAAACGCAACAACGGTGGAGCCGGGCTACTTCTGGGAGTAAAACATGATTGAACACATTCGCCTCACCCAGACCGCCCGCGACCAGCTTGTCACGCTCAAGCGCCGAACCGGAATCGCCCAATGGAACATCCTCTGTCGGTGGGGACTCTGCCGCTCGCTGGCTGAGCCAGCACCGCCGCCTGCTGCCAAACTGGTCTACGACAGCAACGTAGAGATGACATGGCGGGTATTCGCCGGTGACTACGGCGACCAGCTCTGGGCCCTCATGCGCTATCGCTGCCATCTCGATGGCTTGCCGCTGGACGACGAAGCCGTCGGCCAGCAATTGCGGCTGCACCTGCACCGCGGCATCGGTTATCTCGTTGGAGATCCCCGGGTCACCGACATCGTTGGCCTCATTTCCCTCGGGGTAGGTGAAGCCCCCGCGGCATGACTGACGGGATCGCACGACACCGGACGGCGATGACGCGGGCTGCGTTGTCGCGTCCGGTTTCGTTTGCACTGGCGGATGGTGTGCTTGCACCTGGACTATCAGTGTTCGACTACGGCTGCGGTAAGGGCGACGACCTCAGAAACCTTGCTGCTCTGGGCTACGAGGCTAACGGCTGGGACCCGGCATTCCGGCCTAGCGCAGAGCGTCAACCGTCCGATGTGGTGAATATCGGCTACGTGGTAAACGTCATTGAGGATCAACGCGAGCGTGCTGCCGCCATACAGCGAGCTTGGACCCTTACGAAGAAGGTGCTCGTCGTGGCGGGTCGCCTCACCTGGGATGGACGCGACCTGGCTGGCCGGCCTCACGGGGACGGTGTGGTCACCCGGACCGGAACGTTCCAAAAGTTCTACGAGCAAAGCGAATTATCTAGCTGGATCCACGATGTGCTTGGAACCAAACCGGTAGCCGCGGCGCCCGGCATCTTCTATGTGTTCCGTGATCCAATGGATGCCGAGCAGTTTCTCGCGAACCGCGCCTACACCTACCGGCCCCGGCTTCGGGTTGATCCGCACGCCGTATACGAGACACACGAGGCTGTTCTGGCCCCGTTATTGGAGTTTCTCACCCTGCACGCCCGCCCACCACGCAGCGGTGAGCTTGATCCCGCCGCGTCGGAACCGATCCGCGAGATCTTCAATACGATAGGCAGAGCTGTTCGCTTGATCTACCAGGTGACAGAAGCCGAGGCTTGGGAACAGATCCGGATCCAGCGCCGCAGCGAGCTGCTGGTTTACATCGCAATGTCACGCTTCGGACGTCGGCCGCGATTCAGTCAGCTCGGGCCGACTCTCGCCGGCGATATAAAAGCCAACTTCGGCACGTACCAGTCGGCGTGCATCCAGGCTGATCGCATGCTCTTGGCCTGTGGGGACCCTGCGATTGTGCTTGTCTCCGCTCGCAGCAGCAAGGTCGGCAAGCAGACGCCTTCAGCCCTATATGTCCACCGCAATGCCGTGGCTCATCTGCCGCCTATTCTGCGGATATACGAAGCATGCGGTCACGTCCTAGCCGGGACAGTCGAGCATGCCAACATGATCAAGCTGTCCGTCACGGAGCCGCAGGTCTCCTATCTTTCGTATCCGCGCTTCGAGCGCGATGCGCACCCCACACTGGCAAGTGCGGTGACCGTCAATCTCAAGCGGCTCAGCGTTGACTGGCGCGACTATAGCGAGTCGGACAATCCGCCGTTGCTGCACCGCAAGGAGGAGTTTGTTGCGCTCGACGATCCACGCCGACAGCTATACGGGCGATTGACGCGAGCTGAGCGTCGAGCCGGCTTGTACGAACATCCTGAACGCATTGGAACGTTACGCGGCTGGCAGCTGGCAGTAGCCGAAGCAAAAGTCGAAATTCGGGGTCATCGCCTGTCGTCAACGCGGCAGCGACGGTAATGCCGCCCACTCGGCACCGCAACTGCGCGGAGTTGCTAGCCAATTCCTTGATGACGCCGAGGACGTGTTTGAAGCACCCGACGGTCGGCTCGATCAGCATCTTGCCGGGAGCCCTTTCCTCCGCTGGGTCTCCTCGTCGGCGTAGTAGGCAGCACACCCCACCCCCCACCCCCCGCTACCCTCGCCTAAGTGCCACCCTCAAAACGCCCCCCACCCAAACCCCTGCTCAAACGACTGTCCATCGCGGCCGGTGTCCTAGCCGTCCTGGCCGGAATGGTCTGGGTGAGCCGCGCCCAGCCGGTGCAGCAGCTCATCCCGCAACCGCCGGTCGAGGCGATCGGCCCCGGAGTCGGCATCAACGTCTCCTCCCCCGGCAGCCCCGAAGCCACCAGCTGCACCGCGGGCTTCCTGGTACGCAGCAAGGACGGCCGGCCGGGCCTGTTGTCGGCGGGGCACTGCAACAAGCCCGGCGGCTCGGGCAGTGTGGCCATCCACCACGGCGCTCTCTACCCAACCGTCGGCGCGTTCACCGAGAGCGTCTACGACGACTCGGACGGCCACAACATCGGGCTGATCACCCTGGACAGCCCGGACAGGTTCCCGCTGACCTCCGAGGTCGATGGACATCCGGTGAGCGGGGTGGCCGAGCGCGTCGAGATCGGCGACACCCTCTGCCATCTGGGAGTCCGCAGCGGCGAGCCGATGTGCGGTCCCGTGATTGCCCGCGAGAAGGACAAGCTCCGCTTCGCCGCGGCCACCACCTGCGGCGACGCGGGCGGCCCGGCCTACCGGATGCGCCCCGACGGCACCGCCGAAGCCGTCGGCATCCTCGCCGCAGAGTCCGACGGTGAGGATCCCGCGACGGCGTGCGCGGCTCCGCGGGAGTCCTCGGTCGCGCAGCTGATCCAGCCGTGGCTGCAGGCCTGGCAGTTGACGCTGGTCACCACGTAAAAAGCCCCTACCGCCGCTGCCCGGTGCGCGCCACACTGAACTAACGGGCCGAAGCGGTGAACCGGACGGGACTCTGCTCCGTGTCACTACCGGGAGGCTGGTGCATGGACAAAGGAAAACCAGCGGAAGATCGACACTCGACCGCGGCAGCGCCGCGGCCGGACACGTCTGCGTGGACCGAGAGGTCCTGAACCCACCATGACCACCGACGACCAGGCCCGGGCCCGCTTCAGCAGCGGTCCCCACGCCATGCACCCCAACATGGCATCCAGCCGGGCCATGGTCGCGGCCGCACTGGCTCGGCTGCCCGTCGAACACCGGGCCCTGCTGCATCGTGTCCGTGGCCATGAAAAAGTACCCACTGGTGGCCACGTAGAAGTCCCCGCTGGTGGCCAGATAAAAGTACCCACCC
>NZ_LQPI01000034.1 GCF_002101775.1 Mycolicibacter nonchromogenicus
GGGTGGGTACTTTTATCTGGCCACCAGCGGGGACTTCTACGTGGCCACCAGTGGGTACTTTTTCATGGCCACGGACAGCCAAGCTCACGTGGCTCGACCGCGCGACCGGGCGTGTTATCCGACGAATGGAATCGGCGCACTGCGGCGATCTGGTCCACGTCGATGTCAAGAAACTGGGCAAGATCCCCGCCGGTGGCGGCTGGCGCATGCTCGGCCGCGCCATCGGTAACCGCAACGCCCAAGCCGATAAGAGCTCAGGGCAGCGCAACAAGAACCACCATCCACTACGCGGCTACCACTTCTTGCACACCGCGATCGACGCCCACTCACGATTGGCCTACTCCGAATTACTCGGCGACGAGCGCAAAGACACCGCCGCAGCGTTCTGGCTGCGGGCCAACGCCTGGTTCAACGAATCCGGCGGATTCAGGGTGCGAACGGTCTTGACCGACAACGGGTCCTGCTACCGATCACACGCCTTCAACGACGCCCTTGGCGACATCGAGCACCGCCGGACCCGACCCTATCGCCCGCAAACCAACGGCAAAGTGGAGAGATTTCACCGGACCCTGGCCGACGAATGGGCCTACGCCCGGCTCTACACCAGCGACGCCGAACGCTGCGCCGAGTTCCCCCGATGGCTCCACACCTACAATCACCAACGCGGCCACACCGCACTCGGCGGCCAACCACCCGCCAGCCGCGTACCTAACCTCTCAGGTCAGTACACCTGATATGTAGAGAACTTTGTCAAGGGGGCAGGGTGAGGCGCCGCCGGGGAGCTACCCCGACGGCGCCTCGTTGCTTCTTCAGCGAGTCTGTGTGGTGAGCGTGTCGTTGGCGACGCGCGGTCAGACTGATATACGCGGATTGGCTACCGCAGGACGGTGTTTCGGCTGGATCGCATCCGCGTGTCTAGCATCGAGCGTCGCCGCAGAGGGCTGCTCATAGGTGTGTCGCGGGTCGATCCACGCGCTTGCCACCACGGACCTCGTGAGGAAGCAGATTAGGTGGCGGTCAGTCGTCCATGACAGCCAGCGACCAGCACCAGCCGGCCAGTTCACGCGCGACCGCGACATTGGCCGTCACAGGTCGCTTACGTCGTTCCAGGAAGCTCACCCACCTGCCATGCAGGCGGCGGTT
>NZ_LQPI01000035.1 GCF_002101775.1 Mycolicibacter nonchromogenicus
GGTGCGGGCACCGCCGCCACCCGCCGCGGCGGTGCCCGCACCCGAACCCAAACCGCCCGCACCGGCCCCCGCTCCGGCCCCTGCGCCGAAGCCCCCACCGGCGCCGCCGGCACCCGCTGCGGCGGTGACCCCGGGCGAACCCGACGCCGCGGCGGTCCGCGCGATGTGGACGACGGTGCGCGAGAAGGTGCGCCAGCGCAGCCGCACCACCGAGGTGATGCTGGCCGGCGCGACGGTGCGCACCGTGGACGGCAACACGCTGGTGCTCAGCCACGAGTCGGCGCCGCTGGCCCGGCGGCTCTGCGAGCAGCGCAACGCCGACGTCATCGTCGAGGCGCTCAAGGATGCTCTCGGGGTGAACTGGCGGGTGCGCTGTGAGGTCGGCGGACCGCCCCCGGACGCGGGCCAGTCGGCTGCGCCCGTCCAGGTCGACGCGGAATCGGCCCGGCGCGCCGACGAGGAGGCCATGCTGGCCGAGGCCGCGGTGGACGCCGGCGCTGACGCGCCGCCGCGCCGCGACCCCGAAGAAGTGGCCCTGGAGTTGTTGCAGAACGAGCTGGGCGCCCGCCGGATCAGCGGCGACTGACTAAGGGCGCCACCAGGGCCGCAGCGGCAGGTCGTCGTCGCCACCACGGTCGACGTTGCTGGCCAGCACCTGATGCAGCTGGAACAGGTTGCGTTCAAAGCACAGCACGGACGCGGCCATGTACAGGCCCCACACCTTGGCCCGGCCCAGCCCGACCTCGGCGACGGCGTCGTCCCAGTGCGACACCAGGTTGCGGCTCCATTGCCGCAGCGTCATCGCGTAGTGGTGACGGAAGTCCTCCTCGTGCAGCACTTCGAGGCCGGTCTGCTGAATGTCGGAGATCACGCGGCCCGAGCCGGTGATCTCCCCGTCGGGGAATACATAGCGATCGGTGAAGGCGTCACCGCGGTAGATCGAGTTGTCCGGCAGCGTCACGCATTGATTGAGCAGCAGCCCACCGGTGCGCAGCTTCGACTTCAGGAAGCCGAAGTAGGAGCGGTAATTCTTCACCCCGATGTGCTCGCTCACCCCGATCGATGAAACGGCGTCGAAGCCGTCCTCGCGGATGTCGCGGTAGTCGCAGTGCCGCACCTCGGCCAGACCCGCGAGCCCCTCATCGGCGATCGCCCTGCGCGCCCACTCCACCTGTGCGGTCGACAGACTCACCCCGAGCGCCTGCACGCCGCGGCGGGCGGCGTAGCGCACCATGCCGCCCCAGCCGCAGCCCACATCCAGCAGGCGGTCGCCGGGCTGCAGGCGCAGCTTCTCGAAGATCAGCCGGTACTTGTTCTCCTGCGCTTCCTCC
This sequence comes from Mycolicibacter nonchromogenicus, assembly GCF_002101775.1. Lineage (GTDB taxonomy): Bacteria > Actinomycetota > Actinomycetes > Mycobacteriales > Mycobacteriaceae > Mycobacterium > Mycobacterium nonchromogenicum. The sequence continues at coordinate 1,332 of NZ_LQPI01000035.1, forward strand.
AGGGAAGCATCGGCGCGCGGGTAGATCGCACAGCTGTAGGTCATCGACGGACCGAGCACCCATTCGTAGAAGGTGTTGGACACGTCGTAGTGGTGATGGATCGCATCGGCGTCGCGAGCCTTGGAATGCCGCAGCCCGTCGGCGGTCCGGCGCCATCGGGGCGGAGCTTCCTCCGGCGGCGGCGAGATGGGCTTCAGGTTCTTCAGCCCGACGGACCGGACGATGTTGGCCAGCTCGCGCGGCGAGGGGTGCTTGAACTCCAGATCCGCCATGGCGTTGAGCACCGGGTAGGGATTCCCGGGATGGACGCCGCGTAGCGCGAGGTCGCCGCCGACGTAGGCGCGGGCGATCCCGAGTTGACCCAGGGACGTCGCCAGATAGGCGGTGGCCCGGGGATTGAGCAGGTCAACGCCCAGCTCTGTGTCCTCGGGCCCGACGCTGCTTCCGTCGTAGGCGGAAATCTTCAGCGGTGGCTGACCTCCGCCCGCGAGAAGCATCAACACCTCGGCCAAGCCGAGCCTGCCGTTCGTGGTGGTCTTTGTGCCTTTGGTGAGTGTTTTGGCCGTCATGATGTAACCCCCCTGCCCAGATGCGGATAACCGGCCGGCTGGCATCCCAAACCCGCGTAGCGTTGCACCGCGATGGGCGATACGACCGAAGCAACCACGTGCGCGATCGTCGGTGGCGGACCCGCCGGCATGGTGCTCGGACTGTTGCTGGCCCGCGCCGGCGTTGAGGTGACACTGCTGGAGAAGCACGCAGACTTTCTGCGCGATTTCCGCGGCGACACCGTGCACCCCACCACCCTGCGGCTGCTCGACGAGCTCGGGCTCGGGGAGCGCTTTGCGGGGCTGGCGCACAGCGAGATCCACCAGGTCAGCCTCGATGTGGCCGGGCGCGGCGTCACGGTGGTCGACTTCAGCCGGTTGCGTCGCCAGCCGCACCCGTACGTGGCGATGGTGCCGCAGTGGGACCTGCTCAATCTGCTCGCGGAGTCCGCGCAGACCGAGCCGACGTTCTCCTTGCGGATGCAGACCGAGGTCACCGGGCTGCTGCACGAGGAAGGCCGGGTGGCCGGAGTGCGCTATCGCGATGCCGACGGCAGCGGCGAACTGCGTGCCGATCTCACGGTGGCCTGCGACGGGCGCTGGTCGGTGGCGCGCCACGAGGCGGGCCTGCACTCGCGGGAGTTTCCGGTCAATTTCGACGTCTGGTGGTTCCGACTGGCGAACCCCCGCGCCGCGCAGCCCACCCTGTTGCCGCGTCTGGGGCCGGGCCGCGCCGCGATCATGATCCCGCGCGACAGTTACTTTCAGGTCGCCTACCTGGGCCGTAAGGGCACCGACGCAGACCGGCGGGCGCGCGGTATCGAGGCGTTCCGCCAAGACGTGCTCGAGCTCATTCCCGAAGCCGCCGACTCGGTGGCGGCGCTGCAGAGCATGGACGACGTCAAACACCTTGATGTGCGGGTGAATCGATTGCGGCGCTGGCATATCGACGGGCTGTTGTGCATCGGCGACGCCGCGCACGCCATGTCGCCGGTGGGCGGGGTCGGCATCAACCTGGCGGTGCAGGACGCGGTGGCCGCTGCGAGAATCCTGGCCGAGCCGCTGCGACACCGGCGGGTGACCCGCCGGGATCTGGCCGCCGTGCAGCGACGCCGGGAGCTGCCCACCGTCGTCACCCAGTCGATCCAGCGGGTGGCGCACCGGGCGCTGAACCCGATCCTGCGCGGGGGGAACCTCAGCCCGCCGGCGGGCGTGGGCACCGTGTTCGCGGTGTTGCCGTGGCTGGCGGGGATACCGGCCTACCTGGTCGGTGTGGGGGTGCGTCCGGAGCGGGCGCCGGACTTCGCGCGCCGCCAGAGCCGCTAGGTTCGCTAGGGCCGCCACCAGGGCCGCAGTGGCAGGCAGGCCCCGTCACCGCCGTTGACCGCGAGCACATGATGCAGCTGAATCCCGTTGTGTTCGAAGCCCAGTCGGGAACCGGCCATATACAGGCCCCACACCTTGGCGGTGGCCAGCCCCACCTCGGCGACGGCCTCGTCCCAGTGCGCCACCAAGTTCGCACACCAATCGCGCAGCGTCAGCTCGTAGTGGTTGCGCAGGTTCTCGGTGTGCAGCACCTCCAGGCCGGCGTCCTGGATCTCGCTGACGACGCGGCCCGATCCGGCCAGTTCCGCGTCGGGAAACACGTAGCGGTCGATGAAATCACCCGCGGTCGCACTGGCCTTGTTGTCCGCCCGGGTGATGCAGTGGTTGAGCAGCAGACCGCCGCGCCGCAGCTTGGACTTGAGGAAGCCGAAGTAAGCGGGGTAGTTGGTCACGCCGATGTGTTCGGTCATCCCGATCGAGGACACCGCGTCGAATCCGGACTCGCCGACGTCACGATAGTCGCAGTGCCGCACCTCAGCTCGGTCCGACAGGCCCGCCTCGGCGATCGCGCGCTGCGCCCACCGGGCCTGCTCGGCCGAGAGTGTGGCGCCGATGGCGCGCACCCCGTGTCGTGCGGCGTAGCGCACCATGCCGCCCCAGCCGCAGCCCACGTCGAGCAACGTGTCGCCGGGGCACAACCGCAGCTTGTCGAAGACCAGCCGGTACTTGTTCTCCTGGGCCTGCTCCAGCGTCGCGTCCGCAGACGGGTATACCGCGCAGGTGTAGGTCATCGACGGCCCCAGCACCCACTCGTAGAAGGCATTGGACACGTCGTAGTGGTGGTGGATGGCCTCGGCGTCCCGAGACTTGCTGTGCCGCAGTCCTTCCGCGATACGCCGCCAGCGGGGGAGTATCTCCTGGGGCGGCGGGGCGATCGGAACCAGATGCTCGATCCCGATCGAGCGCACGATGTTGGCCATCACTCGCGGCGAGGGCCGTTTGAAGTGCAGCTCATCGGCCAGTGCTTTGAGCAGTCGATAGGGGTCGCCCGGGTGCACGCCGCGCAGCCCCAGGTCGCCGGCGATGTAGGCCCGGGCCATCCCCAAGTCGCCGGGTGCGGTGGCCAGATAGGTGGTGCCGCGCGGGGTCAGCAGATCCAGGCCCAGCGGTGCGTCGTCGGGGCCGGTGCTGCTGCCGTCGTAGGCGGTGAATCGCAGCGGCAGGTGACCGTCGGTGGCCAGCGTCTCCAGCACCTGGGCCAGGGTCATCCGGCCGGCCGGAGCGCGTACCCGTGCGCTGTCGAGCGTCATCGTCGTCGCACCGCCTTCGCGTAGAGGTCCAGGAGCCGCGAGTCGGGGTCGTAGATCTTCTTGATCCGGCGATAGGTCTCACCGCCGTAGAGCTCATCAAACTCCGCTGCGGTGTAGTAGGAGTCGGAATACAGCGACTTGTGGCCGTCGAGCTCGCTCACCTTCGCCTCGATCAGACGGTTGGTGGCTCCCTCGGTGGCGCCGGCCGGGACCGAGGACCAGAACCCGACGTTGACGTAGGTGCGATTGGACCGGATCGGATACAGCGGCCACTCCTCGTCACCGCGCAGCCGCAGCGGGCACAACCACACCGGCTCGATCGGGACGTTGGCGAAGAACCAGTCCAGGAATTGACCGCAGCGCTCCAGCGGAACCTCGATGTCCTGCACCACCCGTTCGCGTGGCGGGCGGTTATGCCGCTTCTCGATCCGGTCGGCGATGGCGAAGCGCTGGTCGTAGGCGATCAGCTTCGAGTACACGCTGCTGCGCCGGTAGCGCCGTGGCCAATACCGACGCACCAGCGGACGCTGCGCGCCGAAGGCGCGTGAGCACCAGAACCAGTCGGTGTCCCAGCGCCACAGATAGTCGTGGATGGTCAGCCGGTCGTCTTTGATGCCGTGCGCGTGCCGGATCGAGCGGTAATAGATCTGCTGGCCGGTGTAGTCGCTGACGGCGCCGGGGGAGTCGGTCGCGATGCCCACACACAGGTAGCTCTCGCGGGGGCTGAACACCACCCCGTCGAGGTAATCCACCGGGACACCCTCCAGCCCGCCGGTGTCGATGATGCGATCCATCGTCGACACCAGGTCATCCAGGGAGTCGAAGCGGATGTGCCGCAGCGCGACGAAGGGCTTCACGGGTTCCAGCTCGATCCGCAGTCGCGTCGAATATCCGAGCGTGCCATAGGAATTCGGAAACGCGTGGAACAGGTCTTCGTGCTGGTCGCGCGATACCGTCAGCAGCTCGCCGGCGCCGGTGAGCACGTCCATCTCCAGCACCGACTCGTGGGGAAGTCCATTGCGGAACGACGCCGACTCGATCCCGAGGCCGCTGACCGCACCGCCCAGCGTGATCGTCTTCAGCTGCGGGACCACCAGCGGCGACAGCCCGTACGGGAGTGTGGCGGCGACCAGCGACTCATAGGTGCACATGCCCTCGACGTCGGCGGTGCGGTTCTCCGGGTCGACGCCGATCACGCTCACCAGACCCGAGGTGTCCAGGCCGGGCGCCTGGCGTTTCGCTCGCGCCCGGAACAGGTTGGAGGTGGGCTTGGCCAGCCGGACCGATTCGTCGGCGGGGATGTTGCCGTAGCTGTCCAGCAGCCGCCGCACCCCCCGCGTGTGGGATGTCGGAGTATCGGCCGGCCGAACGGACATCACCTTCCACGCTAACGGCGGATCGGCGGTTCTGCACGGAACGGCGTGTCGGGTCTGGTCAAGCACGGCGGTCCAGCCCCGCAGCTCAGGGCAGCTGCGTCTGACTGCTCAGGAAACTGGCGATGCCGCGCGCCACCGCGTCGGCGTAGCGCTGACGGCCCGCCGGGCTCTCCATCAGGGCCGCATCGGTGGCGTTCTTCATGTTGCCCAGCTCGACCAGGATCGACGGATATTCGGCCAGGTTGAGCCCGGCGAGGTCGGCGCGCCCCTTCAGCCCGTCGGTGCCGATGTAGTTGGCCGGGGGAATGCCCGCGGCCTGCAGCTGACTGCGCATGATCTGGGCGAACCGCACTGCCGGGCCCTCCTGCGCCGGGTTCAGCGGAGGCGCGGAGTAGTTGACGTGGAATCCCCGGCCGGCGGGCTGGCCCCCGTCGGCGTGGATGGACACGATCGCATTGGGGTGCAGCGCGTTGGCCGCCGCGGCGCGTGCGTCGATGCACGGGGCGGGCCCGTTGTCGTCACCGCGCGACATCGCGGTGCGCACCCCGGCGGAGTTGAGGGCCTGGCGGATCCGCAGCGTGGTGTCCCAGGCGAAGCTGTGTTCGGGATACCCGGAGTTGGTGGCGGTACCGCTGGTCTGGCAGTTCTTGGTGCCGCCGCGGCCGTTGGGCACCTGGCGGGACAGCGTGGCGGGGTCGCCTCCGCCGCTGTGCCCGGGGTCGAGGAACACGATCATGCCGGCGATGCCGCCGGGTGCGGCCGAGGACAGCGGGGCGCTCGGCACTGCGGCGGCCACCACCAGGCCGGCGGTGATCGCGATACCGACACGGATGGGAACTGGTACGCGCACACCGCCAACGTAGGCCGGGGCCGACTACGCTGGACTTCTCACACGCGCCAGGTCTCTCCAGCTGTAACCAAGCCGCAACCCTGTCGAGACCACGCGCAGGACAACGCAAGGGGAGTGTCATGCAACCAGGAGGCCCGCCCGACATGTCGGCGCTGCTGGCCCAGGCTCAGCAGATGCAGCAGCGACTGCTGCAGGCGCAGCAGGAGCTGGCCGTCACCGAGGTGCACGGGGAAGCCGGCGGCGGCCTGGTCAAGGTCACCTCCAACGGCAGCGGTAAGGTGCTCGCGGTGCACATCGACCCCAAGGTCGTCGACCCCGAGGACATCGAGACCCTGCAGGACCTGCTCGTGGGAGCGCTCGCGGACGCCTCGAAGAAGGCGCAGACGCTGGCTCAGCAGCGGTTGTCGCCGCTGGCCGGCGGCATGGGCGGCGCGCTCGGCATGCCGGGAGTTTAGGTGTTTGAGGGTCCGGTCCAGGACCTGATCGATGAGCTGGGCAAGCTGCCGGGCATCGGCCCCAAGAGCGCCCAGCGGATCGCGTTTCACCTGCTGTCGGTGGAGCCGCCGGAGATCGATCGGCTGACCGCGGTGCTCACCAAGGTCCGCGACGGGGTGCGGTTCTGCGAGGTGTGCGGCAATGTCTCCGACGCGGAGCGGTGCCGGATCTGCGGGGATCCTCGCCGCGACTTCGCTCAGATCTGCGTGGTCGAGGAGCCCAAGGACGTCGCGGCCATCGAACGCACCCGCGAGTTCCGCGGCCGCTATCACGTGCTCGGCGGCGCGCTGGATCCCCTGTCCGGGATCGGCCCTGAGCAACTGCGGGTGCGTGAGCTGCTGAATCGGGTCGGGGAGCGGGTTGACGGGGTCGACGTCAGCGAGGTGATCATCGCCACCGACCCCAACACCGAGGGCGAGGCCACCGCCACCTACCTGGTGCGGGTGCTGCGCGACATCCCCGGGCTCAGCGTGACGCGCCTGGCATCGGGGCTGCCGATGGGCGGCGACCTGGAATTCGCCGACGAGCTGACCCTGGGCCGGGCCTTCACCGGCCGCCGCGCCATGGCCTGATCCATTCCCCGCGAGATCGGGCTCACGCAGGAGTCTTCTCGACCTTTTCCTGCGTGAGCCCGAACTCGCGGAAGTGGAGTACAGCTAAACCGGCTGCAGCACCTCGGCGATCGCCACCCCGGCGGCGATCTTGGCCCGTGCCGTCCGCACCTTTTCCGGAATCCCCGCACCCACCACCGCGACCAGCACCCCATCGCGCTCGTAGTAGGCCAGGAAGCGGCGCCCGTCATCGTCGACCAGATGCACGGTGTCGTTTGCCTTCGGCCGGCCCAGGCACTGGATCTTGACGTCGTACTGATCGCTCCAGAAGTAGGGCACGCCGGGGCTGATCACTGCCTCGGAGTCCAGCATCGCCGCCACCAGGATCTTCGCCTGATCGGCGACATTGCTCCAATGCTCGACGCGGACCCGGCTCCCGGTCGCATCGCGCCAGGCCGCCACGTCGCCGATCGCCCACACATCGGCAGCGCTGGTACGTCCGACCGCGTCGCAGACCACGCCGTCGGCCACCTCGACGCCGCTGCCGGCCAGCCAGTCGCAGGCGGGCCGCGACCCGACACCGACCACCACGAGCTCGGCCGCAACGACTGAACCGTCGGACAGCGTCACCGCCTCAACAGACTCGCTCCCGGAGACCGAACTCACCGCCACGCCGGTGCGCACATCGACGCCCTCGTCGCGGTGCAGCCGGGCGATCAACGCCCCGGCCTGCTCGCCCAGCACGCCGGCCAGGGGCGCGGCCTGCGGCTCCACCAGCGTCACCTGCACCCCCATGCCGCGCAGGCTCGCGGCGACCTCACACCCGATGAAGCCGGCACCGATCACCACGGCGCGGCGCGCGCTCGCGGCCCGGCGCTGCAGCGCCACACAGTCATCGAGCGAGCGCAGCACGCAGACACCGTCCAGGTCGCCGAACGCCGCGATCCGGTTGGGCACCAGGCCGGTGGCGATCACCAGCTGGTCGTAGCCGAGCACCTGCCCGTCGGCCAAAGTCAGGGTGTGGGCGGCGACGTCGACGGCGAGGGCGGGGCAGCCGAGGCGCAGGGTGATGCCGTTGTCGTCGTAGAAGCTCGCCGGTTTCAACGCCACGTCATCCACCTCGCCGCGCAGCATCTGCTTGGACAGCGGCGGACGGTCATAGGGCGGGTGCTCCTCGGCGCCGACGATCGTGATCGGGCCGTCAAAGCCGTTGCGGCGGAGCTGTTCGGCGGTGCGCACCGAGGCCAGGCCCGCCCCCACGATGACCACTCCGGTCACGGCCGGACCACTTCCACCATCTCGAAGTCGGCCTTGGCGGCGCCGCAGTCCGGGCAGCTCCAGTCCTCGGGGATGTCGGCCCAACGGGTGCCGGGCTCGATGCCGTCCTCCGGCCACCCCAGCGCCTCGTCGTATTCGAAGCCGCACTGCAGGCACCGGAACAGTTTGTAGTCGCTCATCAGTTCACTCCTTCGAAGTCCAGCTTTTCGCGTACCGCACAATCCGGGCAGGCCCAGTCGTCGGGGACCTGTGGCCAGGGCGTGCCGGCCGGAAACCCCTCCCGGGGCTCACCGGTGGCCTCGTCGTAGACGTACCCGCAGCCCGGGCATCCGTACCGCGCCATCAGGCCACCGCCTGGTAGCGGGCCAGGATCTTCTCCCGGCGGCGCGGCGAGATGTTGGCCCGGGTGATGTCCCCGGCGTAGTGCTGCAGTACGCGGTGGTCCATCAGCTTGCGCCACAGCGGCGGGAAGTAGGTCACCCCGATCAGGGCCCCGTAGCCGGCCGGCAGGTTCGGCGAGTCGGAGAAGCTGCGCAGGGTCTGGTAGCGGCGGGTGGGGTTGGCGTGGTGGTCGCTGTGCCGCTGCAGGTGGTAGAGGAACAGGTTGGTCACCATGTGGTCGGAATTCCAGCTGTGCTGCGGTGTGCAGCGCTCGTAGCGGCCGCTGGCCTGCTTCTGGCGCACCAGCCCGTAGTGCTCCAGGTAGTTCACCGCCTCCAGCAGCGACGAGCCGTAGACGGCGTTGATCAGCACGTAGGGCAGCAGCGCCACGCCGAACACCGCGATCATCACGCCCCAGAACAGCACCGACATCGCCAGGGCGTTGAGCACGTCGTTGTCCGCCCAGGTCTGTGGGTTCCACGGGTTCTTGCCGGTGCGGCGGATACGCTGGGCCTCCAGCTCCCACGCAGATCGGATACCGCCGAAAGTGCTGCGGGGCAGGAACTCCCAGAAAGTCTCACCGAAGCGGGCCGACGCCGGGTCTTCCGGGGTGGCCACCCGAACGTGGTGGCCGCGGTTGTGCTCGACGTAGAAGTGGCCGTAGCAGACCTGGGCCAGGGTGATCTTGGCCAGCCACCGCTCCAGGGACTCCTTCTTGTGGCCCAGCTCGTGGGCGGTGTTGATGCCCACCCCGGCCACGATCGCGGTGGTGAGCGCCACCCCGATCTTGCCCAGCCAGCCCAGCGACCCGTCAAAGCCGAGCCAGCCCAGGTCCGAGGCCGTGAACAGGTAGGCGCCGAAGATGGCGCTGGCGTACTGGAACGGGATGTAGGCGTAGGTGGCGTAGCGGTAGTACTTGTCGTTCTCCAGCGCCGCCATCACCTCATCCGGCGGGTTCTGGCCATCGGCGCCGATCCACAAGTCCAGCGCCGGCAGCAGCACGTAGAGCAGGATCGGCCCGATGTAGAGCGGCAGTTGCGCCGCGGTGTGCAGACCGGCCTGGTTCAGCGCCCAGACCAGCGGCAGCATCAGGAACAGCATGGTGGGCACCACCAGGCCCAGCAGCCACAGGTGACGTTTCTTGTCCTGCCAGAGCGTCGGTTCGCCGGCCATCTCGATGCTCATCGCTGTCAACCCCTTGCCTTGGTCGTCTTCGGATGTGTCTGACGTTAGGCAGCGCAACAGTTCCGCCGCTCGTCCCGCGCGGCTGGAATTCGGCCGGCTATTCGTCTCCGGAAGACAACACCGCAGCCCCGTACCACTGACACAGCAGCAAGGCGATCTCGACGTCCAGGCGATCGTCGGCGATGGGGCGGCCGCGGCGCTCGATCGCTCGCTGCACCCGGTACTTGACGGTGTTGACGTGGAGGTGCAGTTGCTCGCCGGCCGCTTTGAAGCTGGATCCGCTGCGCAGGAACACCCGCAGGGTGTCGCGCAGCCGGTCGTCGCTCTCGGTGGCGCAGGCCAGCGGGCCGAGCACCTCGGCGACCCAGGCCCGGGCGGCGGTCAGGTTGTCACCGCCGAGTAGCGCCGCCGCGGACAGTCCGGGATCGCTTGCCGCACTGACCCGGTTGGAGACCGCTCCGGAGGACGTCGCCAGGGTCTGCGCCGCCAGTGCCTGCTGATGGGATCGGCGGAAACCCTCGACGCCGGGCAGCGGTTGACCGATCGCCACCCACGGCTCACCGTCGGCGGCGAGCGCGCAGGCCCGGATCTGTTCCACCACAGCGTCTCCGGCGCCCGAGGGCAGCGGAAGCCATGCCCACCCGCATGCGCTGTCGGCCGGGACGAACAACGGCGCACCGTGTACCGGCAGTGCTTCGGCGAGGTGCTTGACGAACCCCTCCGCGGCGGCCAGCCGGTCGCCGGCCGAATCGGGATACCACACGACCACGGCGGCGTGGGTGCGCCGCAGCGGGTAGCGGATCGCGGTCGTCATCGCATCGACGTCCAGGCTCTCGTCGGCGAGGATCTCGCGGACCCGCAACGCACGCACCGCGTTTCGGCTCTCCAGCCAGCGTTCCCGCTCGGCCTGATAGACCGCCGACACCTGCTGCGACATCTCGTCGACGTAGCCGAACATGAGCGTCGACATGGCGCCGAGCACGCTCAGGCTCAGGTCGGGTTCCAGTTCCGCGGAACGGATCTCGGCCAGCACCAGTTGCAGTGCCACCGAGTGGCCCAGCCGGTAGCCGCGCACCAGCGCGTTGACCGGCACCCCGCGCTGCGCCAGCCGGCGGGCGTGCTCCAGGGCGACCGGCGGCGCCGCGATGTCGGCCACCGGAATGTTGTGGCGGATCGCCGAGAAGTACGTGTCGACGTTGGCCGAGACCGTTTCGTGCAGCAGCTGCAGCAGAGCGGAATCGCTGGTGAGGTCCGGCGACTGTTTGGCGACCAGATCCTCGATGACCGCGATGGTCTCGCCCAGGCGATCGTAGAGGCGTTGGGAGATCTCGATCGCGGCCTCGGCGACGCCCGCCTCGTCGGTCACGCGTGGGTCGCCCATAGCCCGACCGTAGTCCGTCGTGGCCTTAGATCCGTCGTGGTGCGGCAAGTCGTTCGCGGCGCAGCTCGTCGACTTCGGGCAGTTCCAGGGGTGGCAGGTCGCCGACCACCTTCGACAGCAGCAGGTCGGCCAGCTCCGGGTTGCGGGCCAGGCACGGCCCGTGCAGGTAGGTGGCGACCACGCTGCCCTGCACCGCGCCGTCGTAGCCGTCGCCGGCCTTGTTGCCGGCGCCCTTGGTGACCGCGCTCAGCGGCGAGGCGTCCGGCCCCAGCACGGTGCCGCCGCGGTGGTTCTCGAAACCGGTCAGCGGCGCCGACAACCCCGCCAGCAGCGGTGTGGCGACCACCTCGCCGATGGTGCGCGACTCCTGCGGGGAGGTGGTCACATCCAGTAGCCCGACCCCTTCGACCCGCTCACCGGCCGAGGTCTCATACCAGTGCCCGAGCACCTGGATGGCCGCGCAGATCGCCAGGACCGGCGCCCCGCGTTCGGCCGCGCGCTGCAGTCCCGGATACCGGATCAGATGACGGGTGGCCAGTCGCTGGGCGTAGTCCTCGGCGCCGCCCAGGGTGTAGAGGTCTAAGGATTCCGGCACCGGTTCGGCCAGGGTGATCTCGACGATCTCGGCGGGAATCCCGCGCAGCAGCAGGCGCTGACGCAGCACCACCGCGTTGCCGCCGTCCCCGTAGGTGCCCATCACGTCGGGCAGCACCAGCCCGATCCGCACCGGATCAGCCATTGCCCAACCTCCGCTGCAGTTGCAGGAACGCGGTGTAGTTGGCGACCACCTCGACCGGCCCGGGCGGGCAGGACGCGATCGCGGCGAGGGTGTCGTGCACCAGGGTGTGCTGCACGCCGGCGTAGCCCAGCCGCACCGCCAGGTCGGTGCCGCGCTCGCCGGCCGCCACCACGGTGGTGTCCTCGAAGTGCTCAAAACGCACATCCCACAGCCACGACAGGTCTTCGCCGTCGGGCACCTGCCCGTTGACGGCGATCACCACACCGGCGGCATGCTTGTCGACCATCGACAGCGCCTCCTGCCAGCCCGCCGGGTTCTTGGCCAGCAGCATCCGCACCGTGTGGTCGCCGACCCGCACGCTGCGGTAGCGACCGGCCACCTCGTCGACCGCCGAGACCGCAGCCACCGCTTTGGCCGGATCCGCTCCCAGTGCGACGGCGGCCGCGACGGCCTGCGCGGCGTTGCCGCGGTTGACGGCGCCGGGCAGGGCCAGCCGCATCGGCAGCACCAGACCGTCCGGCCCGTACAGCGCGTCGTCGTCGAACCACCACTGCGGCGTGGGGCGGCTGAATTCGCATCCGGTGGAGCGCCAGCGGCCCTCGTGGCGGTCGATCACCTCGCCGCTGCGCGGGCAGCTGACCGAGTCGCCGGACCAGCTGGCGCCTGCGGCGACCCAGACCGCGTTGGGGCTGTCGTAGGCGGCCGAGGCCATCAGCACGTCATCGCAGTTGGCGACCACCACCGTCTGCGGATGACGGGCCAGGCCGGTGCGCAGCGCACGCTCCACGGCGTTGATCTCGCCGACCCGGTCCAGCTGGTCCCGGGACAGGTTGAGCAGCACCACCACCGCCGGCGCCACCGCGTCGGCGACGTGCGGGACATGCATCTCGTCGACCTCGAGCGCCGCCAGCTGCGCGGTCCGGTCAGCGGCCAGCGCCGCCACCAGTCCGGCATCCATGTTGGCGCCCTCAGCGTTGGTGGCCACCGCACCGAGGTCGCTCAGCGCGGCCGCGAGCATGCGGGTGGTGGTCGACTTGCCGTTGGTGCCGGTGACGATGGCCGTGCGCCGCCCGGCTCCAAGCTGACGCAGTATCGAGGAGTCCAGGGTCATCGCGACCAGGCCGCCGATCATCGCGCCGGCGCCGCGGCCGGTCACCCGCGACGCCCATCGGGCACTGGCACCGGCGGCCAGCGCCAGGCGTCCGCGGGCGGTGATCATGGCCGTGAGTTTAGGGCGGGCAGTTGGCGCGGCGACACGGGCGGTGGCGCCCCGATTCCGTCACCCCGGCGTGCCATCCTCAAACACATGAGTGCTCGGTGGGGCCGCCCGGCCCGCGAAACCGGCGACGGCTGGGTCGTGGTCGACGTCGAGACATCGGGATTTCGGCCCGGGCAGGCCCGGGTGCTCAGCGTCGCCGCGCTGGCCCTGGACCCCGACGGTCGGGTGGAGCAGGCGGTGTCGCACCTGGTCAACCCGGGTACCGACCCGGGACCCACGCACGTGCACGGGCTGACCGCCGAGATGCTGGCCGGGCAGCCGCAGTTCGCCGATGTCGTCGACGAGGTTGCCGCGCTGCTGCCCGGACGCACCCTGGTGGCCCACAATGTGGCGTTCGACTACACGTTCCTGGCGGCCGAGGCGGAGATGGCCGGCGCCGTCCTGCCCGTCGATTCGGTGATGTGCACCCTGGAACTGGCGCGACGGTTGGACCTGGGCCTGCCCAATCTGCGATTGCAGACGCTGGCCGCGCATTGGGGCGTGGTCCAGACCCGGGCGCACGACGCACTCGATGACGCCCGCGTACTGGCCGGCGTCCTGGAGCCCGCCCTGCAGCGCGCCCGGGAACGTGACGTGTGGTTGCCGGTGCGGCCGGTGACCCGGCGCCGCTGGCCCAACGGCCGGATCACCCACGAGGAGCTGCGGCCGCTGAAGGCGCTGGCGTCGCGGATGCCGTGCGCCTACCTCAACCCGGGCCGCTACGTGCGGGGACGCCCGCTGGTGCAGGGCATGCGGGTGGCGTTGTCGGCGGAGTGCACCCGCACCCACGAGGAGCTCGTCGAACGCATCCTGCACGCCGGGCTGGCCTACAGCGACGTCGTCGACGCCCAGACGTCACTGGTGATCTGCAACGAGGAACGTCCCGAACAGGGCAAGGGCTACCTGGCTCACGAGCTGGGTGTGCCGACGGTCTCCGATCACGACTTCATGGCGTGCGTTGACCGGGTGGGTGGGATCGTCCAAGGCACCGGCATCGAGGAGTTCGTCGACGCCGGCCCGGCGGGCGAGCAGATCTCGCTGTTCTAGCGCCGCGTCAGCCGAGCCGAGCCGCCCGGTTCACCGCGGAGACCACCGCCCGCAGCGACGCGGTGGTGATCGACGACGCGATCCCGACGCCCCAGACCACGTTGCTCTGCTCATGCGTCCGACCCGCTTCGCCCGGCTCCGCCGCGCTCGCGATCGGCCGGTCGATCCTCGCCTCCACATAGGCCGCGGCCTTGGCTTCCTCGCCGGCGCTCATCGCGTGCTCGGAGTAGTCCAGCACGTGCACCTGCACCCCGACGTGGCTGAGCGCGTCGACGAACGCAGCCAGCGGACCGTTGCCCGCCCCGCTGATCTCGGTCTCCACGCCGTCGATCTTGACCACGGCCTCGATGCGGTCGGTGCCGTCATCGGTCTCGGCGGCCAGCAGCTTCTGGTGCATGCGCTCCAGCGGCGTGATCGGGTTCAGGTATTCGTCGGCGAAGGCGTCCCACATCTCCTTCGGGGTGACCTCGCCGCCCTCGCCGTCGGTCAGCTGCTGGATCACCTTGGAGAATTCGATCTGCAGCCGCCGCGGCAGCACCAGCCCGTGGTCGGTCTTCATCACGTAGGCCACGCCGCCCTTGCCGGACTGCGAGTTGACCCGGATCACCGCTTCGTAGGTACGGCCCACGTCGCGGGGGTCGATCGGCAGATAGGGGACCTGCCAGAGCATGTCGTCGACGTCGGAATCGGCGGCGTCCGCATCGATCTTCATCTGGTCCAGACCCTTGTTGATGGCGTCCTGGTGACTGCCGGAGAAGGCGGTGTAGACCAGATCGCCGCCGTAGGGGTGACGCTCGGGGACGTTCAGCTGGTTGCAGTATTCGACGGTGCGGCGGATCTCGTCGATGTTGGAGAAGTCGATCTGCGGGTCCACGCCGCGGGAGAACAGGTTCAGACCCAGCGTCACCAGGCAGACGTTGCCGGTGCGTTCGCCGTTGCCGAACAGGCAGCCCTCGATCCGGTCGGCGCCGGCCTGGTAGCCCAGTTCCGCGGCGGCGACCGCGGTGCCGCGGTCGTTGTGCGGGTGCAGGCTCAGGATCACCGAGTCGCGGCGCTTCAGGTTGCGGCTCATCCACTCGATCGAGTCGGCGTAGACGTTCGGGGTCGCCATCTCCACGGTCGCCGGCAGGTTGAAGATGATCGGGTTGTCCGGCGTGGGCTGGATCACGTCGCCGACGGCGTCGCAGACCTGCTTGGCGTACTCCAGCTCGGTTCCGGTGTAGGACTCCGGCGAGTACTCGTAACGCCACCGGGTGTCCGGGTATTTGGCCTGCTCCTGGAGGCACTTGCGCGCCCCCGCCACCGCGATGGCCTGCACCGCTTCCCGGTCGGCGCGGAACACCACCCGGCGCTGCAGCACCGACGTCGAGTTGTAGAAGTGCACGATCACGTTCTTGGCGCCCGCGCAGGCCTCGAAGGTGCGCTCGATCAGCTCGTCACGGCACTGGGTCAGCACCTGCAGGGTCACGTCGTCGGGGACGGCGCCGTCGGTGATGATTTCGCGGACGAAGTCGAAGTCGGTCTGGCTGGCCGACGGGAAGCCGACCTCGATCTCCTTGTAGCCCATCTGAACCAGCAGGTCGAACATCCGCCGCTTGCGGGCCGGGCTCATCGGGTCGATCAGCGCCTGGTTGCCGTCGCGCAGATCCACCGCACACCACAGCGGGGCGCGGTCGATGACGCGGTCGGGCCAGGTGCGGTCGAACGGAACCGCCGCGCCCAGTGCTGGGCTGCCGCCCGGCACCTCGTCGGCGAAGCTGCGGTACCGCTTGACCGGCATTGCCGAGCCGCGCTGGGGATTCCAGACGGGCTGGCCGGGGTTAGGCGGCCCCGCGGGCTTGGTGATGGCCCGGGCGGACGTGAAGGCGTCCGGGCTGGAAGGGCTGGAATAAGTGGAATAGGTAGTCACGATTTTCGCTCCGGCTTGTCAGGAATTGTCCAGTGGACTCAAGAACCGGCGCATCGGCGAAACCCGCGACGGGGAGCCGGTCCTGGTCAGACCCCGTCGCGGCGACCGAGCAGGAGCGCGCGCTGCACGTGGAGAAGCTTACACGCCGTTTCGGCAGCCGCGCCGCGATGTCCTCCCACGTTGTCGCCCGGAGGCCGGGTGAACCAGGAAGATCCTTCCCCTATCCTTGTTGAGGTTCTATAGAGGCCCGATCAGTTCAGATCGGCGGAAAGGACGACCGTGGCGCTCGTCGTACAGAAATACGGCGGATCGTCGGTGGCCGACGCCGACCGGGTCCGCCGGGTCGCCGAGCGCATCGTCGCGACCAAAAGAGCCGGTAACGAGGTCGTGGTGGTCTGCTCAGCAATGGGCGACACCACCGATGACCTCCTGGACCTCGCGCAGCAGGTCTGTTCGTCGCCGCCGGCCCGTGAACTGGACATGCTGCTGACCGCCGGCGAGCGGATCTCCAACGCCCTGGTCGCGATGGCCATCGAGGAGCTGGGCTGCAACGCCCGTTCGTTCACCGGATCGCAGGCCGGCGTGATCACGACCGGCGCGCACGGCAAGGCCAAGATCATCGACGTCACCCCGGGACGGCTGCAGGCCGCGCTCGGTGAAGACCAGGTGGTGCTGGTCGCCGGCTTCCAGGGCGTCAGCCAGGACACCAAGGACGTCACCACCTTGGGCCGCGGCGGCTCGGACACCACAGCGGTGGCGCTGGCCGCGGCACTGAAGGCCGACGTCTGCGAGATCTACACCGACGTCGACGGCATCTTCAGCGCCGACCCGCGCATCGTGCCCAACGCCAAGCGCCTGGACACCGTCACCTTCGAGGAGATGCTCGAACTGGCCGCGTGCGGCGCCAAGGTGCTCATGCTGCGCTGTGTGGAGTACGCCCGCCGCTACCACCTGCCCATCCACGTCCGGTCCTCCTACTCGGACAAGCCCGGCACCATCGTTTCCGGATCGATCAAGGACATCCCCATGGAAGACGCCATCCTGACCGGAGTCGCACACGACCGCAGTGAGGCCAAGGTGACCGTGGTCGGTATCCCCGACCTGCCCGGTTACGCGGCCAAGATCTTCCGCGCCGTCGCCGACGCCGACATCAACATCGACATGGTGCTGCAGAACGTCTCGAAGATCGAAGACGGCAAGACCGACATCACCTTCACCTGCCCGCGCGACAACGGCCCGGCCGCGGTGGCCAAGCTGGAGTCGCTCAAGGGTGAGATCGGCTTCGCCGAGGTGCTCTATGACGCCAAGGTGGGCAAGGTGTCGCTGATCGGCGCCGGGATGCGCAGCCACCCGGGCGTGACGGCCACCTTCTGCGAGACGCTGGCCGAGAACGGGGTCAACATCGACCTGATCTCCACCTCCGAGATCCGGATCTCGGTGCTGTGCGCCGAAGACGATCTGGACAAGGCTGTCGTGTCGCTGCACGAGGCCTTCGGCCTCGGCGCTGAGGAGACGGCCACGGTCTACGGCGGGACGGGGCGCTGAATGGTTTCCATCGGTGTGGTCGGTGCGACCGGCCAGGTCGGCCAGGTGATGCGCACCCTGTTGGAGGAGCGCAACTTCCCGGCCGACGAGGTGCGGTTCTTCGCCTCGGCGCGTTCGGCCGGGCGCAAGCTGGAGTTCCGCGGCGCCGAGATCGAGGTCGAGGACGCCGAGACCGCGGACCCGTCCGGGCTGGACATCGCGGTGTTCTCCGCCGGGGCGACCATGTCGCGGGTGCAGGCCCCGCGGTTCGCCGCCGCCGGGGTCACGGTGATCGACAACTCGTCGGCGTGGCGTAAGGATCCCGAAGTCCCGCTGGTGGTCTCGGAGGTGAACTTCGACCGCGACGTGCGCGGGAAGAAGTTGGCCAAGGGCATCATCGCCAACCCGAACTGCACCACCATGGCGGCCATGCCGGTGCTCAAGCCGCTGCACGACGAGGCCGGGCTGACCCGCCTGATCGTCTCGACCTATCAGGCGGTTTCGGGCAGCGGGCTGGCCGGAGTGCAGGAGCTGGCGACGCAGGTTCGTGCGGTGCTCGACGGTGCCGAGGAGTTGGTGCACGACGGTGGGGCGGTCGAGTTCCCGGCCCCGAACAAGTACGTCGCGCCGATCGCGTTCAACGTGGTCGCGCTGGCGGGCTCGCTGGTCGACGACGGCTCGGGCGAGACCGACGAAGACCAGAAGCTGCGCTTCGAGAGCCGCAAGATCCTGGGTGTGCCAGAGCTGTTGGTGAGCGGCACCTGCGTTCGCGTGCCGGTGTTCACCGGGCACTCGCTGTCGATCAACGCCGAGTTCGCTCGGCCGCTGTCGCCGCAACGGGCCGCTGAGCTGCTGGCCGACGCCCCGGGCGTGACGCTGACCGACGTGCCGACCCCGTTGGCCGCCGCCGGCGCCGACGACTCGCTGGTGGGCCGGATCCGGGTGGATCCGGGTGTTCCCGACGGGCGTGGTCTGGCGCTGTTCGTCTCGGGGGACAACCTGCGTAAAGGCGCGGCGCTCAACACGATTCAGATCGCCGAGCTGCTGGCGGGATCTTCCGGGTCCTGACGCCCTGCCACGGTGCCGAACGTGCACTCAGCTCGAAAATCTCCAAGATTTTTCGGTCTGCATGCACGCTCGGCGGGCAGTCTGGTGACGGCACTGCTGGTGGCTCTCCCCGGGGTGGCGCACGCCGAGCCCGCGCCGTTTCCGCGTCCGGTGCTGTGGCCGCTGGCGGAGGGCCAGGTGGTGCGGATCGGTCCCAGCGCCGGAACCGGAACGCCCACCGGCGATTACGGTATCGGCGCCACCGACCTGTGCGAGTTCATGGAATTCCCCAGCGCGGTGCTGCAGATCTGCGGGGACAGCTTCGCCGGCCAGGGGGTCGGGTACGGCGGCTGGTATTCGCCGATCGCGCTGCGGCTGGACCCCGATTCGGTCGACGACCCCGACGGGGTGCGCTACACCGGGGTGCTCGGGGTGGACAGGCCGCTGCTGGCCGACCCGTCGCCGGCGGGCGCTACCCAGCTGCCGGCCGGAATCGTCTCGATCAACCGGACCAACTATCTGATGGTCACCACCACCACAATGCTGGTGCCCGAGAGCTCGCGGTTGGTCAAAGCCGATCCCGCGCAACCGGGCTGGCAGACGGTGCCCGGATCGGCGCGGCCCGCCTCCTACCAGGATCACGGTCAGTCCCAGATCAGTGGTTACTACGACCCGATTCCGACGCCGGACTCCGCCACCGGCTGGGTTTACCTGGTGGCCAACAACTTTGACCGCAGTGCGCCGGTGACGCTCTACCGTGTCGCCCCGGGAGACTTCACCGACCGGTCGGCCTGGCAGGGCTGGTCGGCCACCGCGGGGTGGGGTCACCCGCCCACGCCGCTGTGGAACGACCAGATCGGTGAGCTCAGCCTGCGCCAGATCGACGGCAGGCCGGTGTTGTCGTACTTCAACGGCACCACCGGGAACATGGAGGTCCGGGTGGCCTACGAACCGACCGGCTTGGGCACCGCCCCGGTGACCACGGTGGTGCAGCATGCCGAGTGGCCGGACCCTCCGGTGCCCGTGGAGACCCTGCCCTCGCCGTTGGACAACCGGCTGGCCCAGCCCTACGGCGGCTACATCTCACCGGGCTCCACGCTCGACGAACTGCGGGTGTTCGTCAGCCAGTGGAACACCCAGCCGCGAGACCGAGCGCCCTACCGGGTGATTCAGTTCGCGGTGAACCCGTTCAAGCCCTGGTCAACTGATTAACCGGTGAACAGATTCCACAGGCCGGTCCAGAAGTCGGCCAGGCCCTCGCCGTCGTCGAAGAGGTTGGCGTCGGCGTCGGACGGGCCGTACGGGTTGCCCTCCGGCACGTAAACCTGGACGTAGTCGCCGATCGCGGTGGCGGTGTTGTTGCTGCTCCCGTCCCAGCCGGCGTACGCCAAGGCATGCAGCCCCTCGGCGGTGGCGGTGTTGTAGTGGCTGTCGTAGACACCCCACGACTCGGAGGCACCCGCGAAGGCGACGGCGTGGTCGCCGGTCGCGGTGGCCACATTGCCGTTGCCCCAGGCCGCCGTCGCGCTGGCGTGGTCGCCGAGGGCGGAGGCGTAGTTGAATGATCCGGCGCCTCCGGCAAGCGCGATGGCGTCGTCGCCCTGGGCGGAGGCGTAGTTGAAGAAACCGCTCATGGCGTTGGCGTCGGCGAGGTCGCCGTAGGCGAAGGCGAAGTTGCCGAAGCTCGACGACGCCGTCGCGGTGCCCAGGCTCAACAAGTCGATGCCGCTGATCGAGAGCGCGACGTTGAAGCCGTCCGGCAGCGTGGGCAGCGATACCTCTGCCGTGCCCACCGTGGCGACCGCCTCACCGATGTCGGCTGCGGCCCACGCGGCGGCGACGCCCAGTGCACCGGCGCCACCATCGGCCGACTGGGTGCCGGCGGCGGCGAGTGGCGCGGTCGCCAAGGCGGCTCCGATCCCCATGCCCGCAACCAATACACTCAGGTTTCCCACACGTTTCAGGTCTCTCATGATCGTGCCTTTCCTGCTGGTTAAGCCATGATTGGGCGGGTAGTGGCGCCGATGCTATCGGGAATGCCATGTCATATATAGAGATTTTTCCATGGCAATTCTCACTTTTTTCTTATAGGATGATCGGCGGACGGTCGCCACGTCGGGCCGCACGTTCTACCGGGAAAGGGCTCATAGCTGATGCATAGCCAGGACCTAGCGGTGTCTGGTGTTGCCCCCGGAGCATGCCAAATATGAGCGCACCATCTGAGATCACAACCACCCCACCCACCCCTCCCGCGCCGGCGGGTGAGGCCAAGCCCTATTGGCTCTACCGGCTCGCAGCCTGGGTCGCGATCGTCGCCGGAGTCGTCTTCATCGTGTCGTCGATCTTCTTCGCCGGCGTCTGGTTCAGCCGCGGCGGACCGGGCGGACATCACCACTGGCACGGGCCCCACGGGCACTTCGGCCAGCACGCGATGTTCCACAAGGGCCCCCATCGCGGACCAGGGCCGATGTGGCCCGGACCTGAGCAGCGCGGACCCGGTGAGCCGCCGCCCTCGGTGAGCACCCAGTCGCCACCACCCCCAGCCGGCCGGTAACCCGGTCCGGCCACGAGCAACCGGCCGCCGCCCCTCCCGAAGGGCGGCGGCCGGCGTCGTTGTCGGGCATGATGGATCGGTATGAGCGAGTCGCCAGTTCCCAACCCACCGCCTCCTCCACCACCTCCGCCACCACCGAACCGGCTGTACCAAGCCGCGGCCTGGGTGGTGATCATCGCCGGGACCGTCTTCGTGGCCGCCGTCATCTTCGGCACCGGGGTCTACCTCAGCAACGGTGGTTGGCACGGGCGTCACCACCACGGGCCGTGCATGATGCATCACGGTCCCCCGATGGGCCCGGGATTCGGTGAGGGACCGGAGTGGCCGGGCTTCCGGACACCCGGGCCGGGTAACGGTCCCGGCGGGCCCGGCGGGCCGCCCCCGCCGCCACCCACTCCGCCGACGGCGCCACCGCACCGCTGATCTTTCCAAGCTGCCGAGCATGCGGCCTCCGCTGTGACGCTGCCTGCACGCTGGTCGGCGGTCTGAGTCAAACGCATTGAGACCCAAGCTCTTGAGTACAAGAGGAGACACGCAGATGACCGAGCGCCACACCACCACCGATGCCGGAATCCCGGCGCCCAGCGACGGTGAGTCGCTGACCATCGGCCCGGATGGCCCCATTCTGTTGCAGGACCACTACCTGATCGAACAGATGGCGATGTTCAACCGGGAGCGCACCCCGGAACGCCAGCCGCACGCCAAGGGTGGTGGGGCATACGGGCATTTCGAGGTCACCGCGGACGTCACCCGGTACACCAGGGCTGCGGTGTTCGCGCCGGGCGCCAGGACCGAGACGCTGACGCGGTTCTCCACCGTCGCCGGTGAGCGCGGCAGCCCAGACACCTGGCGAGACCCGCGTGGTTTCGCGACGAAGTTCTACACGTCTGAGGGCAACTTCGACCTGGTCGGCAACAACACGCCGGTCTTCTTCATCCGTGACCCCCTGAAGTTCCAGCACTTCATCCGTTCCCAGAAGCGGCGCGCGGCCAGCAACCTGCGTGACCACAACATGCAGTGGGACTTCTGGAGCCTCACACCGGAGTCGGCTCACCAGGTCACCTGGCTGATGGGCGACCGCGGCATTCCGAAGACGTGGCGCCACATGAACGGCTACTCCAGTCACACCTACAGCTGGATCAACGCTGCCGGCGAGATCTTCTGGGTCAAGTACCACTTCATCAGCGACCAGGGCGTGGAGTTCCTCACCCAGGAGGAGGCCGACCGTCTGGCCGGCGTCGATGCCGACTACCACCAGCGGGACCTCTACGAGGCGATCGAGCGTGGCGAGCATCCGAGTTGGACGCTGAAGATGCAGATCATGCCGTTCGAGGAGGCAAAGACCTACCGGTACAACCCGTTTGATCTGACCAAAGTCTGGCCGCATGGCGACTACCCGCTGATCGACGTCGGCAAGCTGACCCTTGATCGCAATGTCAGCGACTACCACAGTGAGATCGAGCAGGCGGCGTTCCAGCCCAACAACATGGTGCCCGGCACCGGTCTGAGCCCGGACAAGATGCTGCTGGCCCGAGGCTTCTCCTACGCCGACGCGCACCGGGCCCGGATCGGAACCAACTACAGCCAATTGCCGGTCAACGCACCGAAATCAGAGGTGCACAGTTACTCCAAGGACGGTGCCATGCGGTACGTCCACGCGACGGACCCGGTGTACGCGCCGAACTCGATGGGCGGTCCCAAGGCGGACCCGGCCCGCGCCGCCGAAGTGCGCTGGCACGCCGACGGAGACATGGTGCGCGCCGCGTACACGCTGCGCCCGGACGACGACGACTTCAGCCAGGCGCGAACCCTGTACCGCGATGTCCTCGACGACGATGAGCGCAAGAGGTTGGTCTCCAACATCGTTGGACACGTCTCGGCCGGTGTCACCGAGCCGGTGCTGTCGCGAGTGTTCGAATACTGGCGCAATGTCGACCCCGAACTGGGCAGCGCGGTGGAGGCGGGGGTGCGGGCCAACCTTGCCTGACGGCCGACGGGCCGCCGCAACCCTGCTGGCGGGACTGGGACTGGCCGCTGCCGGTGCAGCGGTCGCGCCGGTCGCCGCAGCAGGCCCCTCCGAACCCGGCGTGGTCTCCTACGCCGTGCTGCCGAGGGGATCGGTCGGCAACATCGTCGGCGCCCCGATGGGCTTTGAATCCGTCTCCGGCGAGCCGTATCAAGCCTTCTGGGTCGACGAGCCGGCATGCAACAACTGGGCCGACATCGGCCTGCCCGAGGTCTACAACGACCCCGACCTGGCGTCGTTCAACAGCGCCGTCACCCAGACATCAGCCACCGACCAGAGACACTTCGTCAAGCAGGCGGTGGGGGTGTTCGCCACCGATGCAGCTGCCGGCGCGGCGTTTCACCGTGTCGTCGACCGCACCGTCGGCTGCTCGGGACGCACCACCGCGATGCACCTGGACAACGGAGCCACGCAGGTCTGGGAATTCAGCGGCGGGCCGGCCACGGCAACGGACTTGGCCTGGAGCAAGCAGGAGGCCGGCACCGACCGGCGCTGCTTCAACCAGACCCGGCTGCGGGCGAACGTGTTGTTGCAGGCCAAGGTCTGCCAGTCCGGCAACGCCGGCCCCGCGGTGAATGTGCTGGCAGGGGCGATGCAGAACTCTTTGGGTCAGTGATCCTGGGTCTTCGTGTCGCCCCTCTCCGGTAGCGTCGGAAAGATCGACGGGCGGAGGGGTTGATATGGGGTTCGCCGCGGCGACGCAACTGTCCCGCGGAGATGAATCCTGCCTGGGCGGCCCCGAGCTGTCCGGTGCTGCCGAGGCGGCCGACTACATCACCGAACGGTGCCTCACCGACGCCCCGCACGGCCGGGTGGGCCTGGAGATCGAGGCGCACTGCTTCGACCCGAACGACCCGCATCGACGGCCCAGTTGGGCGGAGATCGGTGACGTGTTGCGCTCGCTGCCGGCCCTGCCGGGTGGCAGCGTCGTCACCGTCGAGCCGGGCGGCGCTGTGGAGCTCTCCGGCCCACCGCTGACAGGCGCCCTCGCCGCGATCGACGCGATGGCGGCCGACCAGGCGGTATTGCGAGCGGCTTTCGCCGACGCCGGCCTGGGTCTGGTGCAGCTGGGAGCCGACCCGCTGCGGCCCACCGAGCGGGTCAACCCCGGTGAGCGCTACGCGGCCATGGAACAGTTCTTCGCGGCCAGCCACACCGGTTCGGCCGGTGCGGCGATGATGACGGCGACGGCGTCGGTCCAGCTCAATCTGGACGCCGGCACACGCTCCGGTTGGGCCGACCGGGTCCGGCTGGCGCACGCGCTGGGCCCGACGATGGTCGCGATTTCCGCGAACTCCCCCCTGCTGGCCGGCGAACCCTCCGGATGGCGCTCCACCCGGCAGCGGGTGTGGAGCCGGCTGGATTCGGCGCGCTGCGGTCCGGTACTGGGCCTCGACGGCACTGACCCCGCCACCGACTGGGCGCGGTACGCGCTCAAAGCTCCGGTCATGCTGGTGCATACGCCCGAAGCGATTCCGGTCAGCCGCTACGTTCCGTTCGCCGCCTGGGCCGATGGTCGAGTGCGGCTCGGCGGCCGTCGCGCCGGGGTGAAAGACCTCGACTACCACCTGACCACCCTGTTTCCCCCGGTGCGCCCGCGCGGTTGGCTGGAGATCCGCTATCTGGACTGCGTCGATGACACCCTCTGGCCGGCACTGGTTTTCACCCTGGCCACCCTGCTGGACGATGCGGTCGCCGCCGACAGCGCCGCCGACGCCGTCGCACCCGTCGCGACCGCCTGGGACGTCGCCGCCCGGATCGGCCTGGCCGACCCGCGCCTGCATGCTGCCGCCGAACGGTGTGTGGGCCTGGCCGCTGACCGCGCCCCGGAATGCCTGCGCGACGGGATGGATCGGCTGGCCGGCATGGTCGAACGAGGCCGTTGCCCGGCCGACGACGTCACCGAAGAAGTGGCCCGCGTCGGCACCACCGCGATGGTTACCCGATTGGCGCGCAGGCAGTTATGACCACAGCCGATATTCTGGCCCGCGACCTGACCCGGGCGCGCCGGCGCACGCTGGCGCTCGTCGATTTCGACGACGCAGAGCTGCACCGCCAGTACGACCCCCTGATGAGCCCACTGGTCTGGGACCTGGCCCATATCGGCCAGCAGGAGGAACTGTGGCTGTTGCGGGATGGGGATCCCGCACGGCCCGGCCTGCTGCCCCCGGATGTCGAGGGACTCTACGATGCCTTCAGCCACCCGCGGGCCAGCCGCGTAGAGCTGCCGCTGTTGGCGCCCGAGCAGGCCCGAAAGTATTGCGCCACGGTGCGTTCCAAGGCCTTCGACAAGCTGGAGTCTCTGTCCGGTGCCGCGGGAGATCGGCGGGACGGATTCGTGTTCGGCCTGGTGCTCAGCCATGAACACCAGCACGACGAGACCATCCTGCAGGCGCTGAACCTCCGTGCCGGTCCACCGCTGCTCGGCGTGGGCGGTGGCCTGCCGGCCGGGCAGCCGGAGCTTGCGGGCACCTCGGTGCTGGTGCCGGGCGGTGCATTCGTGCTCGGCGTCGACGCCACCGATGAGCCCTTCGCGCTGGACAACGAGCGCCCCGCGCACACCGTCGAGGTGGCCACGTTCCGGATCGGCCGGGTGCCCGTCACCAACCGCGAATGGCGGGACTTCATCGATGACGGCGGCTACCGGCAGCCACGGTGGTGGAGTGAACGCGGCTGGCGTCACTGTGTGCAGGCCGGATTGACGGCGCCGCAGTTCTGGGGTCCCGATCATCGATCCCGGGTCCGGTTCGGCCACGTCGAGGACCTGCCCGACGATGAGCCGGTGCAGCATGTCAGCTACTTCGAGGCACAGGCGTACGCCGCATGGGCCGGCGCTCGGCTGCCCACCGAGATCGAATGGGAGAAGGCCTGCGCCTGGGATCCGGTCGTGGGCGCGCGGCGTCGCTATCCCTGGGGGGCCGCCGATCCGTCGACCGACCTGGCCAATCTCGGCGGCGGCGCCCTGCGACCGGCGCCGGTCGGGGCCTACCCGGACGGGGCGTCGGCCTACGGCGTGCAGCAACTCCTCGGTGACGTCTGGGAATGGACGAGTTCGCCCCTGCGGCCGTGGCCGGGCTTTTCTCCGATGATCTACCAACGCTATTCGGAGCCGTTCTTCGGCGGCGACTATCGGGTGCTGCGCGGCGGGTCGTGGGCTGTCGCCCCCGAGATCCTGCGGCCCAGCTTCCGTAACTGGGACCATCCCTATCGGCGGCAGATCTTCGCCGGTGTTCGACTGGCCTGGGACGTCTGATGTGTCGGCATCTGGGCTGGTTGGGCAGGCCGCGGTCCCTGGCCGAGTTGATGCTGGATCCGCCGCAGGGCCTGCTGGTGCAGTCCTACGCGCCCCGCCGGCAGCAGCACGGCCTGCTCAACGCAGATGGTTGGGGCGCAGGATTTTTCGACGGCCAGGTGCCGCGACGGTGGCGCAGCGCGGCGCCGCTGTGGGGCGACGGGTCGTTCGCCTCGGTCGCCCCGGCGCTTTCCAGTCACTGCGTGGTGGCGGCGGTGCGTTCGGCCACGGTGGGGATGCCGATCGAGGCCAGTGCCACCGCACCGTTCACCGACGGCGGTTGGCTGTTGTCCCACAACGGCGTGGTCAACCGCGATGTGCTGAAAGGCGCCGAGGGTGCCGAATCGGTCTGTGACAGTGCCGTACTGGCCGCGGCCCTCTTCGCCCGCGGGGTGGAGTCGTTGGGTGAGGTGATCGCCGAGATCGGTGCCGCCGATCCGGCGGCTCGACTGAACATCCTGGCCGCCAACGGTTCCCGGATGTTGGCGACGACCTGGGGAGACACCTTGTCGATGTTGCACGGAGCCGATGGCGTGGTGCTGGCCAGTGAGCCCTACGATGACGACCCACGCTGGGTGGATATCCCAGATCGCCATCTGGTGGAAGCGCACGACGGCGAAGTCCGTGTCACCGCGTTGGGGGCGGCGCGATGACGGTGACGATCGCCAATCACCTGGCCGCCGACGCGGCGCGCTCCGCACTGCGGGAGGACGTCCGCAACGGCCTGGGCCAGCAGCCGAAGTCTTTGCCGCCCAAGTGGTTCTACGACGACGTCGGCAGTGACCTGTTCGACCGGATAACCCGGCTGCCCGAGTATTACCCGACTCGCGCCGAGGCGGAGATCCTGCGAGCGCATTCGGCCGAGATCGCGCAGCTTTCGGGTGCGGACACCCTGGTCGAGCTGGGCAGCGGCACCTCGGAAAAGACCCGGATGCTGCTGGACGCACTGCAGGAGGTCGGCGCGCTGCGCCGGTTCATCCCGTTCGACGTGGACGCCGGGGTGCTGGAGACGGCGGGGGAGGCGATCGCCCGCGCCTATCCCGGCGTGCGGGTGGACGGTGTCTGCGGCGACTTCGAGCACCATCTGGCGCAGATCCCCGACGGGGGCCGGCGACTGTTCGTGTTTCTGGGATCGACCATCGGCAACCTGACGCCGGGCCCGCGCGCGGAGTTCCTGGCCGACCTCGCGGCTGTGATGCACGACGGTGACGGCCTGCTGCTGGGCACCGACCTGGTCAAAGACACCGGCAGGCTGGTGCGCGCCTATGACGACGCGGCCGGGGTGACCGCCGCGTTCAACCGCAACGTGCTCGCGGTGGTGAACCGTGAGCTCGACGCCGACTTCGACCTGGATGAGTTCGCCCATGTGGCGCGCTGGAATTCAGCCGAACAGCGCATCGAGATGTGGCTGCGGGCCGGCCGCGCCCAGCATGTCGTGATCGGCCAGTTGGACCTGGCTGTCGATTTCGCGGCTGGTGAAGAGATGCTGACCGAGGTATCCTGCAAATTCCGTCCGGAGCAGGTGGCCGATGAATTGGCGGCCGCAGGTCTGCGGCTCCGACGCTGGTGGACCGACGCGGCAGGCGATTTCGGCCTGTCACTCGCCATCAAATGAGCCTCGCTGACAGCTGGCGCGCCGCGCGCCCACCCGCCGCTGGGCTGCACCTGGACAGTGCGGCCTGCTCACGGCAGAGCTACCTGGCACTCGACGCCGCGGCCCGACATGCTCGTCGCGAAGCCGAGGTCGGCGGCTACCTCGCCGCCGAGGCCGCTGCGCCGGTGCTCGACGCCGGACGCGCCGATTTCGCCGCCTTGACCGGTATGGCCGCAGCCGACGTGGTGTTCACCACCGGGTCGCGGAATGCATTGGACCTGTTGTTGTCCCGATGGCCGGGAACGCAGCGCACCGTGGCCTGTCTGCCCGGCGAATACGGCCCGAACCTGGCGGTGATGGCGGCTCATGGGTTCAGCCGGCGCACGCTGCCGGTGGACCACACCGGCCGCGTGGTGCTCGACGAGGCGGCGACCGCACTGGCCGCTGACCCGCCGAGCCTGGTGCACGTGACCCCGGTCGGCAGTCACCGCGGGCTGGTGCAGCCCCTGGCCCAGCTGGCAGATATCTGCCGCGACCTCGGTGTTGCGCTGGTGGTCGACGCGGCGCAGGCCCTGGGCCAGATCGACTGTGCCGTCGGCGCCGATGCCGTCTACTCGTCGTCACGCAAGTGGCTGGCCGGGCCGCGTGGGGTGGGGGCGCTGGCGGTCCGGCCGGAGTGGGCTCACCTGGTGGCGCCCGGCCCGGCCGCCGGTGACGTCAATGTGGCTGCGCAGGTGGGGTTCTGCGTGGCGCTGAGGGAGCACCGGGCAGCAGGGCCGGCAGCGGTTCGGGCTGCGTTGGCCGGCGTGGGTGCCCGGAGCCGACGGGTGCTGGCTCAGCTGCCCGGCTGGCGGGTGGTCGAACCGCCCGACGAGCCGAGCGCCATCACCACCGTGGTCCCGCCGGCCGGTATCGATCCGGTGGACCTGCGTGCGTGGCTGATCGCCGAGCACGGCATCGTCACCACCGCAGCCGGTGTCGAACGCGCGCCGCTGGAGCTGACCGTGCCGGTGCTGCGGATCTCACCGCACGTCGACACCACCTCAGACGACCTGGAGGTGCTCGCCGCGGCGTTGGCCGATGCGCCGCACGGCCGATGAAAGCCGTTCTCGGCGAACGCTAGTGGCCGAACAGTCCGCCGCCCCGGCCGCCGAACAGGCCACCGCCGCGGGACCCGCCGCCGAACAGTCCGCCGCCGCCCCCGCCGCCGAACAGGCCACCGCCTGGCTTGCCGCCGCCGAAGATTCCGCCGGGGTTGCCGCCACCTCCGAAGATTCCGCCCGGCTTGCCGCCGCCTCCGAAGATGCCGCCGCCTATCTTGGGCATCGAGGGTGCCTGCGGTGCGGGCAGCGATGGCATTGATGGCAGCGACGGTGCCTGGGGCGCGGGCAGCGATGGCATTGATGGCAGCGACGGAGCCTGCGGCACGGGTAGCGACGGCATTGATGGCAGCGACGGTGCCTGCGGTGCGGGCAGGGATGGCAGCGACGGCGCCTGCGGTGCCGGCAGCGAGGGCAGCCAGGGTGCCTGCGGTGCCGGCAGGGACGGAGCTTCGGGAACGGGCAGCCCGACCGGCGGTCCTGCATTCGGCACCTGAATCGGCAGGTTCGGCAGCTGAATCCCCGGGTTGGGGTTGACGGCGGGTGCGTCGGGAACCTTGACCGGCAGCTCAGGCAGCTGGATGCCCGGGTTGGGGTTCACGACGGGAAGGTCCGGCACCTGGGCCGGCGGATCCGGCAACTTCACCACCGGCGGGCTTGGTTTGACCACCGGGATCTCGGGTTTGACGATCGGTGGTTTGGGAGTCACGACCGGCACATCAGGTTTGACGACCGGGGGCTTCGGGTTCACCGCCGGGATCTCAGGCTTGACGACCGGTGGTTTGGGATTCACCACCGGGACTTCAGGTTTGACCACCGGCGGGTCGGGGAGCTCGACCGGCGGGTGGGGCTTCACCACCGGCGGTATGGGCTTCACGATCGGCGGATGGGGCTTGATCACCGGGGGATGAGGAAGCTCGACGGGAGGCTTGGGATTGACCACCGGGGGTTCGGGTTTGACTTCGGGTGGCTGCGGCTTGACCACCGCCGGTTTCCCGGGCACTCCCCACAGGCGGGACAGTTCGGTCAGGCCCGTCAGGATGGGCCGGTGCGGGGCGGGGGCCAGGAATGGCGCCAAGAGCAGGGGCGACGGCGTCGGCGCCTCCGGGAGGTGCACGGGCGGCGACGGCGGAGCGAAGACCGGGGCGGGAACGAATATCGGCCCGGTAGCTGCCCCGACCGTAACCGACTGTGGCGCCGGCAGATCAGGCGTCGGGAGGTCCAGCGGTACTGGCGCCGGCAGATCGGGGACCGAGGGGAGGTTCAAGTGCGGCAGCGGAATCGAGTCCGTTGGTGGTTGCCCCATGACCGGCGGTTCTCCCCCGTACGGCTCCGCGGCGGGCACCTGCAGGTTCGGAGCCCGGTGCGGAAGGGTCAGTGCGCGGCCCAGTTCCGGCCGCAACGCGACCAGGTTGGGGGTGATGTCCAACGTCATGGACACCATCAGCGCCGACGCCGCGGCGAATCCGGCCGATGCCAGCGCCGCACTGGCCACCAGCAGCGGGCGCCGGGGCGGCTGCCCTGCCGGGGCGAAAATCTCGGTGGGAGCCTCGGCCTCCTCGTCGGGCACGGCGCTGTAGGCCAGATCGCCGGCATCAAAGGTGGGGACGTCGTAGTAACCCAGATCGATTGCCCCAGAGGCGGGTTCCTGGGTGTAGGCCAGCGCGGCAGACCCCGCGTCGACACTGACCAGGCGGGCCGATGCCAGCGCCGCGCCGCGGGCCAGAGCGGCGCGCGACTCCGTCGGCTCACACACCTCGAGGTCTGTCGTCGCCTCCAGCCGCGGCCGCAGCGCGGTGGAATCTCCCTCAGAGCAGATCAGGAACAGGCCGCCGGGCTCCGTGTGGGCGGCGTGGAGCCGATCGGCGACCGTGTCGACCGCCGCGGTGGCGTCGCCGTCATCGAGGGTCTGCCGAAATATGCGGGTGACGGTGCCTTCGGTGCAGTCGATCACGGCGAGTGTGGCGGTCGCCGACTCGACGGACAGCAACCCCATCTGGTCGCATCCGACCGTCTGTCCCAGGTTGTGGGCCAGGCTCGCCGCCGCAAGCGTCGGGGAGACCAGAGTCACGTTCTTCAAGCTGTCGAGGGCGCCGCCGGACAGCCGCGAACTCAGCGCGGCCTCGTCGAGCGGGTCGGTGACCGTGACACCGGTCGACACCAGCTTCAGACCCGCGGAGTGCGCGGCGTCACGCGCCCGCAGGATGGCCGCGATCAACGCGTCGACGGCGGGGAAGTCGACGGAGTCGTCGGAGGGCACATCAAAGCTGAGCTCCTCCAGCGTGACGCCGTCCCCGCGCTCTCCGCAGACCAGCACGGTGTGGATGGTGGTGGGTGCGCTCGATGCAAGTGCCACACCGAGGACGACGTCCATTGCTACTCCGATTCAGTTCTGACCTGCACGTGGTCGGCCACGGAGGTTGGTGGGGGTCCAGACATCGGCGGCGTTCCGACACCGTTTGTTCACCATCACGAGATCCAATCGCGATACTTCCAAATATGCGGCACAGTGAATGAATAACGTCTGATGGATTCGTGAAAAATGTCTAATATTGTGGACTGACCTGCCCCGGCGTCACGATCCTGCCGCGTAGCGCCACCCCGCGCCGATCAGGTGCGCCATGATGGACGCGGCACCGACCGGCACCGGTATGGACAGGAGTCAGACTTGGCCGATTTCGTCGCGTCGATCGACCAGGGCACCACCAGCACCCGCTGCATCATCTTCGATCACGATGGTGCGGAGGTGGGTCGCCATCAGCTCGAACACGAACAGATCCTGCCCCGGGCCGGCTGGGTGGAACACGACCCGTTCGAACTGTGGAACCACACTGCGGCCGTGCTGGTCTCGGCGCTGAACACCACCAAACTTCACGCTTCGGATCTGGCGGCGCTGGGCATCGCCAACCAGCGTGAGACCACGGTGGTGTGGAATCGCAAGACCGGTCAGCCCTACCACAACGCGATCGTGTGGCAGGACACCCGAACCGACGCCATCGCCGCGGCCCTGGAGCGTGACGGCCATGGTGAGGTGATCCGGCGCAAGGCCGGGTTGCCGCCGGCCACCTATTTCTCCGCCGGCAAACTGCGGTGGATTCTCGAGAACGTCGAGGGTGTGCGTGCCGATGCCGAACGGGGCGAAGCGCTGTTCGGCACCTGCGACACCTGGGTGCAGTGGAACCTGACCGGGGGGCCGCGCGGCGGCGTCCATCTGACCGACGTCACCAACGCCAGCCGCACCATGCTGATGAACCTCGAGACCCTGGACTGGGACGACGAACTGCTGGCATTGTTCGCGATCCCGAGGGCGATGCTGCCTCGCATCACCGCGTCATCGATACGACGTCGGCATGCGGTGACCGCGAGCACCGGCCCGCTGCGCGGCGAGGTGCCGATCGCCGGAGTCCTGGGTGACCAGCAGAGCGCCATGGTCGGCCAGGTGTGCTTGTCGGCCGGTGAAGCGAAGAACACCTACGGCACCGGAAATTTCCTGCTGCTCAACACCGGTGAGCAGATCGTCCGCTCCGACAACGGGTTGTTGACCACGGTCTGCTACCAGTTCGGCGACGCCAAGCCCGTCTACGCCCTGGAGGGCTCGATCGCGGTCACCGGCTCCGCGGTGCAGTGGCTGCGCGACCAGCTGGGCATCATCAGCGGGGCCACCCAGATCGAGAGCCTCGCCCGACAGGTCTCCGACAACGGCGGGATGTACTTCGTGCCGGCGTTCTCCGGCTTGTTCGCGCCGTACTGGCGTTCGGATGCGCGCGGCGCGATCGTCGGGCTGTCCCGCTTCAACACCAACGCGCATCTGGCCCGGGCCACCCTGGAGGCGATCTGCTACCAGAGCCGCGATGTGGCCGAAGCGATGGAGGCCGACTCCGGTGTGCACCTGGACGTCTTGAAGGTCGACGGCGGTATCACCGCCAACGATCTGTGCATGCAGATCCAGGCCGACGTGCTCGGGGTCGACGTGGTCAAGCCGGTGGTGCCCGAAACCACCGCGCTGGGCGCGGCGTACGCCGCCGGATTGGGCGTCGGATTCTGGAAGGGGCCCGAGGATCTGCGCGCCAATTGGCGTGAAGACAGGCGCTGGACCCCGAACTGGTCGGAAGACCAACGCGCCGAAGGCTATGCCGGGTGGCGAAAGGCCGTGCAACGCACGCTGGACTGGGTCGAGCTGCCCTGAGAAGGGCCGCACGCGGGTGGCTGCTGCCCGCCGCGCTGGTGGTGTTGATCGTGGTGACCGCCGTGGGCTGGGCATGGTGGCAGCAGTCGTTGTCACAGTCGTCGGGATCCGCGCCGGTGCCGCCGCCGACATCGAGTGCGGTACCGCTGAACTCCTATGACGACGCCCGGAGCATGCTCGAAGCGCTTCCGGTCAAGGGCTGGGATCGCGAGAGGGACTTCAAGCGCTACCGCTTCGGTGAGCGGTGGAGCGACGACGTCGACGTCGAATTCGGCCACAACGGCTGCAATACCCGCGACGACATCCTGCGCCGCGACCTGGCCCAGGTTGAACTGCGACGCGGCACCTGCCTGGTCCAGCGCGGAGTCCTGCACGACCCGTACTCCGGGGAGATCATCGCCTTTGTCCGTGGCCCGGAGACGTCCGAGGCCGTACAGGTCGACCACGTCGTGTCGTTGGCCGACGCCTGGTACAAGGGAGCGCGAGCCTGGGACGACAGGCGCCGTCGCGATTTCGCCAACGACCCGCGCAACCTGCTCGCGGTCGGCGCCCAGGCCAACTTTGACAAAGCATTCCGCGACGCCGCCGGCTGGCTGCCGGCGAACGCCGCGTTTGAATGCGAATTCGTAGCCCGCCAGATCGTCGTCAAAACCGCATACGGACTGTGGGTTTCATCGAACGAGAAGACCGCGATGCACCGGGTCCTTCAACACTGTTGACGGTAGGGATCAGTCGGTTTCGCCGAGGATCCCGTAGATCTCCTTGCGGGCGCCGTTGATGATGTCGACGATGCGCTGCTGCTGTTCGGTCGTGGCCGCCTGCCCCGCCTGTGTGACCGCACCGAACAGCTGGCGGGCCGCGGTTCGCAGGTTGATCTGGCCCGGGTCGGCGCCGTCGGCGATCTGCTCCCACGGTGGGGTCTCGATCGACTCGGCGACCCCGCGGCCTTCCTCAGTCAATTCGAATAGCCGCTTCTTGCCATCGGTTTCGGCGCCGGTGATCAGCCCCTCATCGACCAGCATCTGCAAGGTCGGATAGACCGATCCAGGGCTGGGACGCCACAGCTGCTGGCTGCGTTCGGCGATCTGCTGAATGATCTCGTAGCCGTGCATCGGGCCCTCGGCAAGCAGGGCGAGGATGGCCAGGCGCACGTCGCCGCGCCGGCCGCGATTGCCGCGGCGGTGTCCCCGATGCCCGCCCGGACCGAACCCGAAGCCGGGACCGCCGGGTCCGAAACCTGGGCCGAACCCCGGACCGAATCCGTGCCGACAATCCGGGCCGAATCCAGGGCCGGTGGCCTCGTGGCCGGACCCGAAGCCGAACGGCGCACAGTGCTCGGCGGCGTGGTCGCGCAACTGCCTGCGGAACTCGCGCCGCGCCTGCCGGCGTGCGATATGTGCGGCCCGGCGCTGCGCTGGCGTCGCGGGGCCGAAACCGAAGCCGACGTGGTGGCCGGCCTCTGCGCTGACGTGTCCGCTGGGTGAACCAAAGGAGCTGTTCATGGGTACCTCGTTTGGGACGGGGGAGCGTGCCTCGCTCCCGATACAGTCACGATATATCGAGAACTATCGTGATGCAACGATAAGCCGGACCGACAGACGGACCGGCTGGTATCGGCGGCGCGCTAACTCGGGGGAAAGAATCCGCCGGCATTCGGCGGTGGCCACGGTGTTGGAGGCGGCGGGAAATGCGGCCCGGGCGGCGCGACCTGAAGCCGCGCCAGCTCGCGTTGATGCCGTTCAGCCAGCACCGCGGCCAGCACCAGCTCGGGCGGGGCGTCGGGGGGCGGTGGTGGCGAGATATGCGCAAGCACATCTCCGGAGATCCGGTAGGCCATCATCTGCCGGGTATGCGGGTCAAGCTGCGCGGCGCGGCCCAGGAATTGCCGTGCCAGTTCGGCGGATTCGGCCCGCAGGCCCGACAGCTGCAACGTCGACGCCCACCAGGCCAGCCCGGGCGGCATCATGGGCGGTGGAGTCGAAACCGGCGCGCGTTCGCTGATCACCACGGTGCCGGCGAAGATGTCGCCCAGACGCTTTCCGCGCGGCGACAGCAGGCTGCAGATCACCGCGGGGCTACCGGCCAGTCCCCAGATCTCGATGACTGCGGCCAACGCCCGAAAGAGTGCCTGCCGGAAGCGTTCCGGGCCGCCGTCGTCGGAGACCACCCGCAGGCCCATCGCCATCTTGCCCAGCGACCGACCCCGCGTGGCGGTTTCCATGATCACCGGGTAACCGACCAGGAGCAGCACCGCGAAGATGATCATGATGGCGGTGGTCAACGCGTCGTCGAACCGGCCGAGTGTGGTGGCCCACAGCACGATCGCGCACAGGTAACCCACCACCACGACGGTGATGTCGATCAGCGCGCTGACGGCGCGCACCGGCAGCTGCGCGATCGCAATGTCGAGGACGACGGCGTCGCCGGTCACCAGCTCGGGGCTGCGGTTCGACATAGGTCAGACGCTACTCGGCTGAACTGCTGCGATCGAGGCGCTCACGGCGGAACGTGCGTGAAGCGACCGGCGGCAACGGCTTCGCCGGCGCGCAGTCCTCGCTAGGCTCGGCGACGTGGATGTCGACGCCTTCGTGCTGACCCATCGGCCGACCTGGGATCGGCTGGAGTCGCTCGTCAAGCGTCGGCGGCGGCTCTCCGGCGCTGAGGTCGATGAGCTCGTCGACCTCTATCAGCGGGTGTCCACCCACCTTTCGGTGTTGCGCTCGTCGTCATCGGATGCGGCGCTCATCGGCCGACTCTCCGCGCTGGTGGCGCGGGCACGCGCCGCGGTCACCGGTGCGCATGCGCCGTTGGCCTCGGAGTTCATCCGGTTTGTGACGGTGTCCTTTCCGGTGGTCGCGTACCGCGCCTGGCGGTGGTGGCTGGGCACCGCTGCGGTGTTCCTGGCAGTGTCGGCGATCATCGCCTGTTGGGTGGCCGGCAGCCCGGACGTACAGGCGGCGATCGGCACACCCGCGGACATCGAGCGGTTGGTCAACCACGAGTTCGCCGCCTACTACAGCGACCATCCGGCCGCGTCCTTTGCGCTGCAGGTCTGGGTGAACAACGCCTGGGTGGCTGCTCGCGCCATCGCGTTCTCGGTGCTGCTGGGCCTGCCGATCCCGGTGATGCTGTTCGCCAACGCGGCCAACGTCGGGGTTGCCCTGGGGCTGATGTTTCACGCCGGGCGGGGCGGCTTCATGCTGGGACTGCTTGCCCCGCACGGACTGCTGGAGCTGACCGCGGTGTTTTTGGCCGGCGCGGTGGGCATGCGGCTGGGCTGGACGGTGATCGCCCCGGGTGATCGGCCGCGTGCCCAGGCGCTCGCCGAGCAGGGCCGCGCCGTCGTCGCGGTCGCCGTGGGGTTGATCGTGGTGTTCGGCGTGGCCGGGCTGCTCGAGGCGGGGGTGACCCCGTCGCCACTGCCGACCTGGATGCGGATCGGGATCGGCGTGGCGGTCGAGGCGGCGTTCATCGCCTACGTGGTGTACTTCGGACGCAAAGCGGTGGCCGCCGACGAGACCGGAGACATCGCCGACGCCCCCGACGTCGTCCCCACCACCTAGCCCCCACCCCC
>NZ_LQPI01000036.1 GCF_002101775.1 Mycolicibacter nonchromogenicus
CGCCGACCACACCCCCAAACAGGCCTACCTCAACCCGCCCACACCCCAAACCCTGCCAACTACTTGACTCAAGACACCTCTGTCCCGACAAGGCGCTGAGCCTAGGCTCGGCTGCATGGAGCAACAGGTGCACTTCGTCACCATCGCGGCAACCGATCTGGACGCGACCAGGTATTTCTACGGCGCATTGGGCTGGCAGTCATTGCTGGACGTCGAGGGTGAGATCGTCTTCTACCAGGCGGCGCCCGGTCAGGTGCTGGGCTTTTTCCAGGCCGACAAGTTCAACCAGGACCTGGCGCTGCCCGGCGATCATTCTCGGGTCTGCGGGGTCACCGTGGCACACAACGTCGACAGCCCCGACGCCGTCAGCGCGCTCGCCGATGCCATGGCCAACGCGGGCGGCATCGTGCTCAAGGCCCCCCAGCCCGGCCAGTTCGGTGGCGTGTTCCACGCCCACGTCCAAGACCCCAACGGACTGATCTGGGAGATCGCCCATAATCCCGGCTGGCGGATTGCGCCCGATGGCACGGTAAGTCTCGGCTGACGTCGTAGGGTGGCCGGGAATAACGGGAAAGGAACGGCACCACGATGCCCACACTGCTGAATGCGGCGCTGGGCGCGGCACCGATCTTCGGCGGAGCCCTGCTGACGGCGGCAGCCGGACAGCTCAGAGGCCCGGATGCACGCGCCCTGATCAAACAGGACCTCGACCTGCTCGACAGGCTTCCCGCCGAGCAGACGCAGCGCCGAGCAGATCTCCAGCGCACCATCAACGAACGCATCGACGACTTGGTGATGGCCTCCGATCGCACCAGAGCGCTGCGCGAGGCGGCGCTGTCCTACAAGGGCAACTGGCGCGACATCATCTTCTTCGTCTCCTCGGTGCTGTTCACCTACGTCTGGTGGCACATCAACCACGAGCGCGGCAATTGGCTGCCGATGTTCGTCGTGCTGATCCTCGCGTGCATCGTGTCGGCGATCTACGCCCTGCGCGGGACATTCCGGGTGGTGACTCACAGCTGGCGACGACGCCGGCGATGACGAGCCACTCATGACACACGTCGTTGAAATAGCGCGGCAGCACAACCCTTTTCCGGTGACCGGGGTGATCCGCGATCGCGACGGTGTCGCACACTACGAGCAGTTGCCGGCAACACTGCTCGATGTGCTGGCCGAGCAGGTCGAACAGCGACCGGACAGTGAAGCCGTGGTG
Organism: Mycolicibacter nonchromogenicus; assembly: GCF_002101775.1. Lineage (GTDB taxonomy): Bacteria > Actinomycetota > Actinomycetes > Mycobacteriales > Mycobacteriaceae > Mycobacterium > Mycobacterium nonchromogenicum. The sequence continues at coordinate 1,214 of NZ_LQPI01000036.1, forward strand.
GAACTGGGCGCCGACGGCCTGACCTACCGGCAGCTGTGGGAGCGTGCCGCCCGGGTGGCCGGTGGGCTGCGGGCAGGCGGACTGGCGCGCGGTGACCGGGTCGCGTTGCGCTACCCAGCCGGATTGGACTGGGTGCTGGGGTTCTGGGGCGCGTTGATGGCCGGTGGTATACCGGTGGCCGTCAACACCCGTTCGGCCGCACCGGAAGTCGACTTCGTGCTCACCGATGCCGGGGTGCAGGTGGACCTGGCGCCCGGTGCCGCGCTGCCCGATGGCCAACCCTATGTGGTGGACGGACTCGAGGCCGGCGACACCGCGGCGCTGTTCTACACCTCCGGCACCACCGGCAGTCCCAAGGGAGTGCCCACCAGCCACGAGGCGTTTGTGACCAACGCCGAGAACATGATGCGTGTCCTGGGCCAGTCACGGGCATTGGGCGAGCAATATCGCACGCTGATCACGGTGCCGCTGTTTCATGTGACGGGCTGCAACTCCCAACTGCTGGCCGCCGCGTACACCGGCGGCACGGCGGTGATCATGGGGGCGCTGGATCTTCCCGAGTTGATCGCAACGCTGCCCGCGCAACGGATCTCATCGATGGTGACGGTGCCGGCGATCTACGCGCTGCTGCTGCGGCATCCCGAGTTCGCCGGGGTCGACGTCAGCGGGGTGCGGTGGGTCGGCTACGGCGGGGCGCCGACAGCGCCTGCGCTGGTGCGCTCGCTGCGTGAGGCGTTCGGCGCGGCAACGGTGTTCAACGGTTACGGCATGACCGAGACCGCCTCGCTGATGACGGTGCTTCCGGACTCCGATGCGGTCGCGCATGCGGACTCGGTCGGCTATGCCGTGCCGTCGGGCGACATCGGCGTCGTCCCGCTCGGTGACGATCCCGGCACCGGCGAACTCGTGGTGCGCGGCGCGAATGTGATGCGCGGCTATTGGAACCGGCCCGAGGCGACCGCCGCCACGATCATCGACGGCTGGCTGCACACCGGCGATGTGGTGCGCGTCGACGACGCCGGCCGGGTGCACATCATCGACCGGCTCAAAGACATCATCAACCGCGGCGGCGAGAACGTCTCGAGCGTCGAGGTGGAAGCCGCCCTGCTGTCGGCTCCCGGCGTGACCGACGCATGCGTGCTCGCGGTGCCCGACGAAGTGATGGGGGAGAAGGTGGGCGCCGTCCTGTTCGGCGACCGCCACCAGATCGACGTGGCCGCCGTACTGAGTTACTGCCGCAGCCAACTGGCGGACTTCAAGGTGCCGCAGTACATCACCGTGGTGACCCAGGAGCTGCCGCGCACCGCCAGCGGCAAACTGCTCAAGGCGCAACTGCGCGAGCAGGTGCAATGGGGCTCGCCGCTGCGGTAACCCGGAGTTGTCGGTGGGGCGCGCTACCTTGCCGGCATGGACACAGCACTGCTGATCCTCCTCACCTCACTGGTACTGCTGGCGGTCATCCTGCAGGTGGTACTGCTCGTGCGCCCCGGCGGCGGGCCGCTCTCGCCGGAGCAGCTCGCCGCGCTGCGCGGCGACAGTGAGCGCGTGGAGCGAACCCTGCGCGAAGAGCAGCACGCCGGGCGAGCCGAACTCGCCCAGGCGTTTCACCAATGGCAGACGACCCTGCACCGGTTCGGATCGACCCTGCAGGCAACGCAGGACAGACTGGGCGCCACGCTGGATCACCAGCTCCGGAGCCTGCAGAGCGAGAACACCGCGCAACTGGAGAAGATGCGCGCCACGGTGGACGAAAAGCTGCAGGCAACGCTGGAAACCCGTCTGGCGCAGTCGTTCACACAGATCTCAGAGCGCCTGGAAGCGGTGCAGCGGGGTCTGGGGGAGATGCAGACACTGGCCACCGGGGTGGGTGATCTGAAGCGGGTGCTGACCAACGTCAAGACTCGCGGAATTTTCGGTGAGACACAGTTGGCCGCACTGCTGGCCGAGACGCTGACGCCTGAGCAGTACGCCACCAACGTCATCACCGTGCCGGGCTCGGCCGCCCGGGTGGAGTTCGCGATCCGACTGCCCGGCGCCACCGGCGCCCGTGAGGTGTTGTTGCCGATCGACGCCAAGTTCCCGCGGGAGGACTTCGAGCGCCTGCTCGACGCCCAGGAGCATGCCGACAGCGTGGGGGAGGCTGCTGCGCGCCAAGCGCTGGTTCGCCGGATCGAGGCTGAGGCCTGCGATATCCACGACAAGTACCTCGAGCCGCCGCACACCACGGACTTCGCCATCTTGTTCCTGGCCACCGAGAGTCTGTATGCCGAAGTGCTGCGCCAGCCGGGACTGTTCGAGCAGATTCAGGCCAAGTACAACGTCACCCTGGCCGGCCCGACCACACTGGCCGCACTGCTCAACAGTCTGCGCATGGGTTTTCGCACCCTGGCCATCGAACGGCGCAGCAGTGAGGTCTGGCAGGTGCTCGGTGCGGTCAAGGCCGAGTTCGGAAAGTTCGCGGCGGTGCTGGAGAAGACCCGCAAGCAACTCGACACCGCCCGCAACACCATCGATACCGCCGGCGTCCGCACCCGCGCCATCGAACGCAAGTTGCGGGCGGTGGAATCGCTGCCTGACACGGACGCTGACGACATGCTCGGCGAGTTCGGCGCCTGCGCCGACGAAGTCAGTGAAGTTGACATCGACTTCAGTTAGTCTGCCCGGATGGACGCCGTCCCGGCCGCGCCGGCCCGCCCGTTGCCGGCGACGGTTCGCGGGGCGCGTACCCGGGCGGGGCTGATCGCCGCAGCCCGCAAGGTGTTCGAACGTGACGGCTACCTCGACGCCAAGCTGACCGATATCACCAAGGCCGCCGGCTGTGCGACCGGATCGTTCTACACGTACTTCGCGAACAAAGAGGAGATCTTCGCCGCGGTCCTCGAACAGGCCCAGCAGGACATGATGCATCCGGGCATGGGCCGGGTCAGCGATTCCGAGGACCCGTATGCGGTGCTGGAGGCGAGCAATCGGGCCTACCTGGAGGCGTATCGGCGCAATGCCCAGTTGATGGGCCTGCTCGAACAGGTGGCCCAGATCGATCCGAAGTTCCGGGCTTTTCGTGCGCGACGAGCCGACGCGTTCGTGCAGCGCAATGCCGCCGGCATTGCTGATCTGCAGGCCCGCGGCATCGCCGGCGCCGATGTCGATCCGCTGCTGGCGTCGCGGGCGCTGTCGGGGATGGTCAGCAGACTCGCCTACGGCACCTTCGTCGGCGAGGAGGCCGCGCACGGCTCGGTCGCTGACTTCGAGAACCTGGTCGCCACGGTCACCCGGCTGTGGGCCAATGCACTGCAATTCCGCACCGTCAACAAACAAACATGAGATCGGATTCAAGAATGTCACTGGTGTCGCGTACTCAAGAACGGGGACGTTGCTGATGAAGGTTGCCGATCGGGTCGCGATCGTCACCGGTGGTGGTGGCGGCATCGGGGGAGCACTGGCCGCGGCGCTGGCCGAGGCCGGAGCCAAAGTGGTGGTGGCCGACCTCGACGCGCAGGCCGCGGCAGCGGTCGCCGAGCAGATCAACGCCGCGCAACCCGGCGCCGCGATCGGTCGCGGCGGCGACGTCTCTGACACCGCGACCATCGGAGAGCTGATCGCGCTGGCGCAGGAGCACTACGGCCCGGTCGACTTCTACTTCGCCAACGCCGGGACCGCCGGCGCCCTCGGACTGGCCAGCGACGCGGATTGGGATCAGGCCATCGACGTCAACCTGCGCTCGCACGTCCGCGCCGCACAGCTGTTGATTCCCGATTGGGTACAGCGCGGGGAGGGATATTTCGTCTCCACCGCATCCGCCGCCGGCCTGCTCACCCAACTCGGCGCCGCCGCCTACTCGGTCACCAAGCACGCGGCCGTCGGCTTCGCCGAGTGGCTCAACATCGCCTACGGCGACCAGGGCGTGCGGGTCAGCTGCCTGTGTCCGATGGGTGTCAACACCAAGTTGCTCTACGCCGGTGAGCAGTCCGGTGATCCGTTGGGCGATCTGGCGACCCGCGCGGTCACCACCGCCGGTGCGGTGCTGGAGCCCGCGGACGTCGCCGCGGAGGTGCTCGCCGCCGTCGATGAGGAGCGTTTCCTGATCCTGCCGCACCCGGCGGTGCTGGAGATGTTCCGGCACAAGGCAGGCGATTACGACCGCTGGCTGAGCGGCATGCGCCGTTACCAGCGCGGCCTGCGCGAATCCGAAGTGTCCTAGGTGAGGAGCCTGTATGTCCCTGTTTGAAATGTCCGAGCGCGCAAAGAAATACCAGACCGATCTGCTGGAGTTCATGGACGAGTGCGTCTATCCGGCCGAGGCGGTCTACGAGACACAGATGGCCGAATCCGGCAACCCACACTTCCAGCCCCCGATCCTGGAGGAGCTGAAAGCCCAGGCCCGTGAACGCGGATTGTGGAATCTGTTCCATCCCCATCCGGAGTGGGGCCCTGGGCTGACCAACCTCGAATATGCGCCGCTGGCCGAGATCATGGGCCGTAGCCCGCATCTGGCGCCGGAAGCCTGTAACTGTAGTGCGCCGGACACCGGCAACATGGAGGTGTTCACGCTGTTCGGCAGTGACGAACACAAGGAGAAATACCTCAAGCCACTGCTGGACGGCACCATCCGCTCGGCCTTCGCGATGACCGAGCCGCAGGTGGCCAGCTCCGATGCCACCAATGTGCAGCTGTCGATGGCGAAAGATGACGCAACCGGTGACTACATCCTCAATGGTCGGAAGTGGTTCGCCTCCAACGCTTTGCACCAGAACTGCAAGGTGATGATCGTGATGGGCAAGACCGATCCGAACACCGCCACCCACCGCCAGCAGTCGATGATGGTGGTCCCCATCGATGCCCCGGGCGTCACGGTCGTGCGCGGACTGCCGGTCTTCGGCTACCAGGACCGCGAGGGCCACGCCGAGATCGACTTCAAAGACGTCCGAGTGCCCGCCAAGGATGTGCTCAAGGGCGAAGGCGAGGGGTTCGCGATCGCCCAGGCCCGGCTCGGTCCCGGCCGCATCCACCACTGCATGCGGGCCATCGGCATGGCCGAGCGGGCCCTGGAGCTGCTGTGCAAGCGCGCCCAGTCGCGGGTCGCCTTCGGCCGTCCGGTCTCCGACAACGCCAATATCCGCGACTGGATCGCCGACGCGCGCATCGAGATCGAGATGATCCGGCTACTCACCCTCAAGACCGCTTACCTGATGGACACCGTCGGCAACAAGGCGGCGCAGGTCGAGATCGCGGCGATCAAGGTGGCAGCGCCCAACATTGCACTGAAGATCGTCGACCGGGCCATCCAGGTGCACGGCGCCGGCGGAGTCACCGAAGACTTCCCGTTGGCCGGCTTCTGGGCCCACCTGCGCACCCTGCGACTCGCCGACGGCCCCGACGAGGTGCACAAGCGTGCCATCGCCCGCCAGGAACTGCGTAAGTATCGCGAGCACGCCGGATGACCACACCGGACTTCACCGGGCGCACCGCGATCATCACCGGTGGGTCGCGGGGGATCGGGCTGGCGATCGGGCAGCGGCTGGCCGAAGCAGGCGCCAACGTGGTCCTGACCTCGCGAGACCAGGACAGTGCCGACGCGGCGGCGGCCCAGATCACGGGCAACGCGCTGGGCGTGGCGGCCCACGTAGCCGACGAAGACGCGGCCCAGCGCTGCATCGAGACCACGCTGGAACGGTTCGGCAGTATCGACATTCTGGTCAACAACGCCGGAACCAATCCCGCGTTCGGACCGCTGATCGACCAGGACCACGCCCGGTTCGCCAAGATCTTCGACGTCAACCTGTGGGGGCCGCTGCTGTGGACCTCCCGCGCGGTCAAGGCCGGGCTGGGGGAACGAGACGGACACAGCGGCGTGGTGGTCAACACCGCGTCCATCGGCGGAATGAGTTTTGCGCCGCGGATGGGCATGTACAACGCCACCAAGGCGGCGCTGATCCACATCACCAAACAGCTTGCGCTGGAACTGTCGCCGGGGATCCGGGTCAACGCGATCTGTCCCGGCGTGGTGCGCACCAAGCTCGCCGAGGTGCTGTGGAAGGAACACGAGCAGGGGCTGGCCGCGAAGTTGGCGCTGGGCCGAATCGGTGAACCGGTCGACGTGGCCGAGGCCGTGTTATTTCTCGCATCCGATGCGGCGAGCTGGATCACCGGGCAGACTCTGGTCATGGATGGAGGTCAGATCCTCGGTGACGCAACCGGATTCCGGGGAGGTTTCGGTGGCTGACGACCCGCTGGGTATCGACCCGGCGGCAGCGACCGCGTGGATCACCGAACTGGGCCTGCCCGTCCGCGGATCGCTGAGCTTCGAGCGAATCGGGCTGGGGCAGTCCAATCTGACCTACCGGGTGTTCGACGAGGCCGGCCACAGCTGGGTGCTGCGCCGGCCCCCGATGGGAACACTGCTGGCCTCGGCCCATGATGTGGCCCGGGAGGCGCGAATCCTTGCGGCGCTGGGCGACACCGACGTCCCCACCCCGAAGGTGTACGGGCTGACCCGCGACCACGAGCGCACCCCCCTGCTGTTGATGGAGTTCATCGACGGTGTGGTGGTAGACCGGATGCCGGTGGCGCAGTCGCTGTCGCCCGAGCGTCGCCGACAGATCGGGCTGTCAATGCCCAAGACCCTGGCCAAGATTCACGCCGTCGACATCACCTCGGCGCACCTTGACGATCTGGCCCGCCACCAGCCGTACGCCCAGCGTCAGCTCAAACGCTGGGCCGGGCAGTGGGAGAAGTCCAAGACTCGCGAGCTGCCCGCACTCGACGATCTGACCCGGCGCCTGACCGCCGCCGTGCCCAAGCAGCGGGAACTGACCCTGGTACACGGCGACTTCCACCTGCGCAACGTGATCACCTCACCGCAGAACGGCGAGGTGATCGCGGTACTGGATTGGGAGTTGTCCACCCTCGGCGATCCACTGGCCGACATGGGCAGCCTGCTCGCGTACTGGCCCGAAGCCGGGGAGGAGAACATCGCCGGGGAGTTCATCCTCAGCACCCTGGAGGGCTTCCCCGACCGGGCAGAATTGGCTCGGGTTTACCTGGAAGAAACCGGACGTGACGCGGCGTCACTGCAGTACTGGCATGCTCTCGGGCTATGGAAAGTCGCGATCATCGTCGAGGGCATCCTGCGGCGGGTAATGGACAACCCGGAGAACAGGGCAGCGGCAGGCGGCCCAGTTGCCGAGTGGGTCGATGCTCTGGTGGGCAAGGCGCGTGAGGTCGCCGACGAGGCGGGGATCTGAGCTGAGCACCGCATATCACCCCGGCGTGAACGACGCCGACCTTGTCGCCGGGGTTCCGCGCCGCAGGATCGCGGTAGCGGCGATGGTCGGCACCACGATCGAGTTCTACGACTTCTACGTGTATGCGGCCGCCGCGGTCACCGTCTTCCCACACCTGTTCTTCCCGACCGGCAACCCCACCGCGGCACTGTTGGCCTCGTTGGCAACGTTCGGCTTGGCATTCGTGGCCCGACCGCTGGGCTCGATCCTGTTCGGTCACTTCGGCGATCGGCTGGGCCGCAAATCCACCCTGGTGGCCTCCTTGTTGCTCATGGGTATCGCCACCTTCCTGATCGGGGTGCTGCCCACCTACCACCACATCGGCCTGCTCGCCCCCGTGCTGCTGGCCACCCTGCGGTTCTGCCAGGGACTGGCGATCGGCGGCGAATGGAGCGGTGCTGCGCTGCTGGCCACCGAAACCGCCAAGCCGGGCCGGCGTGCGACAGCGGGAATCTGGCCGCAATTGGGCGCGCCCCTGGGCTATCTGCTGGCCACCGCGATCTTCCTGATCCTGTTCGCCTGGCTGGGATCGGCGACCGCCGACGGGACCGGACCCTTTCTCGCCTGGGGGTGGCGGATTCCGTTCCTGCTGAGCGCCGTCATGGTGGTTGTCGGACTGTATGTCCGGCTGCGGCTCACCGAAACTCCGGTCTTCGCGCAGGCCAAGGCAACCGGTGCGCCGGTGAGCGCCCCCATCGCAGCGCTGCTGCGGGGAAGCTGGCGCCGGCTGATCATCGGCACGTTGGTGATGGTGGTGCCCTACACGCTCTTCTACACCGTGACGACCTGGAGTCTGAGCTACGGGACGGCGAAGGCTCCACCCGATGGCATCGGGCTGGGTTATGGCTACGCCGAGTTCCTCGGACTGCAGCTGGTCGCCGTGCTCTTCTTCATCGTTGTGCTGCCGGTCGTCGGCAGGCTGGCCGACCACTTCGGACGGCGCTCGCTGCTGCTGTTCTTCATCGCCGGAATCATGGTGTACGGCACCACCTTCGGCCTATTCCTGAAGCCGAGCGCCTCCGTGGGTTCGATGCTGGCCTTCCTGATCGTCGGGATGATATTGATGGGATTGGCGTTCGGGCCGATGAGCGCGGTGTTGCCCGAGCTGTTCCCCACCAATGTCCGCTACACCGGTTCGGGTGTCGCCTACAACGTGGCCAGCATCCTGGGAGCGGCAGTGGCGCCGTTCATCACCACGTGGCTGGTCACCAGCCACGGCGTGACGTGGGTGGGCGGCTATCTGTCGGTTGTGGCGGCGTGCTCGTTCGTGGCGCTGCTGGCGATGCACGAGACCCGCGACGCTGAACTCGTGGACGTCTGACCGGCACTAACCGAGCGCACTGCCGAAGACATCGCGCATCGCCGCCCAGTGCCGGGCCGCGGCGTCGGCGTCAAACGGCGCGTTGTCGGGCACTGCGAAGCCGTGCGCGGCCGGATAGAACTCGACGGTATGGCTGACGCCCGCGGTGCTCAGCGCCTCGTCCAGGGTCGCGGCATGCTCTTTCGTGAACGACGCGTCGTTCTCGGCGCCGGCCACATAGACGGTGGCCCTCATGCGATCGGCCAACAGATGGGGGCTGTCCGCGGAGTCGGCCACCAGCCCGCCGCCGTGGAACGAGGCCGCCGCTGCCACGCGCTCGGGCACCCGCCCCGCGAGAATGACCGAGGTGCGGCCACCCATGCAGTAGCCGCACACCCCGAAGGAGTCCCCGCGCACTTCGGGCCGGCCGGCCAGGTAGTCGAAGAACGCCTGGGCGTCGGTGGTCATCCGGTCCGGGGTCACGTCGCCGATCATCGAGAACAGCCGGTTGCGTTCCTTGGCGTCGCTGAACACGGTCGCCATCTCGAACGGCGCCCAGCCCGGCTGCCGGTAGTAGACGTCGGGAAGCAGCACGGCATAGCCGTAGCCGGCCAGTTGGGCGGCCATCTCGTCGAAGGTCGGTCGGACCCCGCCGGCGTCGGGATACATCACGATGCCGGGCCAGGGCCCGGAGCCCTCCGGCGTGAACAGGCGAACGGGGCAGTCGCCGTCGGGCGTGGCAATGGTGTCGGTGATCGTGGGCATGGCCTCCGTTGTACTACGCGGTGCGCGTCGTAAGCTGGGCGACGTGCCGATCGCGACCCCGTACGAGGACCTGTTGCGGCTGGTTTTGGCGGAAGGGACCCCGAAGTCGGACCGCACCGGTACCGGCACTCGCAGCCTGTTCGGCCACCAGCTGCGCTATGACCTGGCGGCCGGATTCCCGCTGATCACCACCAAGAAAGTGCACCTCAAGTCGGTGATCTACGAGCTGCTGTGGTTCCTGCGCGGTGACTCCAACATCGCCTGGCTCAACGAGCACGGTGTCACCATCTGGGATGAATGGGCTTCGGAAGAAGGAGATCTCGGTCCGGTCTACGGGGTGCAGTGGCGCTCATGGCCGACTCCGTCGGGCGAGCACATCGACCAGATCTCCGCGGCGCTGCACCTGCTGCGCACCGACCCTGACTCTCGCCGCATCATCGTTTCGGCCTGGAACGTCGGTCAGATCGGCCAGATGGCGCTGGCTCCCTGTCACGCGCTGTTCCAGTTCTACGTCGCCGACGGCAAGCTGTCCTGCCAGCTCTATCAGCGCAGCGCCGACCTTTTCCTCGGTGTGCCGTTCAACATCGCCAGCTACGCGCTGCTCACCCACATGATGGCGGCCCAGGCCGGGCTGGGTGTCGGAGAGTTCATCTGGACCGGCGGCGACTGCCACATCTATGACAATCACGTCGAGCAGGTCACCGAACAGCTGAGTCGCGATCCGCGGCCGTATCCGCATCTGGTTCTGGCGCCGCGTGAATCGATCTTCGACTACACCTACGAGGACATCGAGATTCGCGGCTACGACCCGCACCCGGCGATCAAGGCGCCCGTGGCGGTATGACGATCAGTCTGATCTGGGCGCAGTCGACGTCCGGGGTGATCGGCCGCGCCGGCGGCATCCCGTGGCGCGTGCCGGAGGATCAGGCCCGCTACAAGCAGCTCACCGTGGGCCACACCGTGGTGATGGGCCGGCTCACCTGGGAATCGCTGCCCGCCAGAGTCCGGCCGCTGCCGGACCGGCGCAATGTCGTGTTGACCCGGGACCCCGACTATGTCGCCGACGGCGCCATCGTCGTGGCGACCCTGGAGCAGGCCCTGCAGGGCGACGACATCTGGGTGGTCGGGGGATCGGAGATCTATGCGCTGGCGCTGCCGCTGGCCGATCGCTGTGAAGTGACCGAGGTCGACATCGACCTGCCGGTGCGCGACGGTGACGCCCTGGCGCCGGTGCTTGACCAGTCCTGGCAGGCCACTACGGGGGAGTGGCTGACCAGCCGAACCGGTCTGCGTTACCGCTATCTGACCTACCACCGGACTTCGTGCCAGCCCTGACCGCCGCGCAGGCGCGCCGGATCGCCGTTGCCGCACAGGGTTTCGCCGAGCCGAGACCCAGCGCCGCAGTCACAAGGGCACACCTGAGGCGGCTTATCTCCCGCATTCACGTGCTGCAGCTCGACTCGGTTTCGGTGGCGGTACGCGCCCATTACGCGCCAGTGTTCAGTCGGCTCGGACCGTATGACCGCACCGTGCTGGACCGAGCCGCGTGGAGCCACAGCGCCCGCTCGCCACGGTTGTTGGTCGAATACTGGGCGCACGAGGCCGCGCTGATGGCCGTGGAGGACTGGCCGCTGTTGCGCTGGCGGATGCGGCAGTGGCCCCACGGCCGGTGGGGCTCGGCCATTGTGCGGGCCAATCCCCAGCTGGTCACCGACGTCACCGCCGCGGTCGCCGAACTGGGCCCATCGACCGCCGGTGAGATCGAAGCGCACCTGGCGGCCGCGTCCGGGCGGGCCGGCAAGGGACCGTGGTGGAACCGCAGTGACACCAAATGGGTGGCCGAAGCACTGTTCGCCGCAGGGGTGCTGACCACCGCCACCCGGGTCGGGTTCGCCCGGCATTACGACCTGGTGGAGAACGTGCTGCCACCGCAGGTGCTGGCGGTCGAGGTCGACGACGACGAGGCGATCCGGCAGCTGGTCCTGCGGGCGGCAGGCGCCCTGGGCATCGCCACCGAAGCCGACCTGCGCGACTACTTCCGGCTCTCAGCCGGCCAGGTCAAACCGGCGATAGCCACCTTGGTGGCAGCCGGTGAGCTGGAACCGGTGACCGTCGACGGCTGGGACGCAGCCGCCTATCTTCGTGCCGGACAGTCGATTCCGCGAACCGATCGCGGCACCGCGCTCCTCTGCCCGTTCGACCCGCTGATCTTCTTCCGGCCGCGGGTGCAGCGGCTGTTCGACTTCCACTACCGCATCGAAATCTATACCCCGGCCGCCAAACGCCAATACGGCTACTACGTGTGGCCATTCCTGCTGGACGGGCAACTGGTCGGCCGGGTCGACCTCAAAGCCGACCGACAGCAGGGGGCATTGCACGTGGTGGGTGCGTTCGCCGAAGAAGGCCAGTCGCGAGGACGGGTGGCGCAGGCGCTGGCCGGCGAACTCCGCCTCATGGCGTCGTGGCTCGGGTTGAGCCAGGTCAGGGTCGGGCAGCGCGGGGATCTGGCGGCGCAACTGCGCCGGGTGCTCAGAGACTCCTGATCCGTCGGCGGGCACGTCCGGCGAGGGTGGTGGCGCCTTCCCGCGCCACCTGCGCCAGTTCGGTTCCGCGCTCAACGGCGACTTCCGCGAGCTGCGATCCGCGCTGGGCGGCGACTTCGGCCAGCTGTGCACCGCGTTCGCCGGCGACTTCGGCGAGTTGCGCGCCGCGTTCGCCGGCCGACTCCAGCAGCGGTCCGGCTTTTTCGCCCACCAACTCGGCCAGTTCGCGGCCGTGCTCGACGCCGGCCGACAGGCCCGTGCTCACCCGTTCGCCGACCGTCTCCAGTGCGCCGTTACTGGCCGTGGGCAGGGCGTCGGCGGCACGACGGTAGACGCGACGGGCCCGCCACCCCAGCGAGGGCCTTCCCTCGGTGTCAGCGGCGGCGATCAACAGTCCGCCGATCAGGCTCACGTCGGTCAGAAATGCTGCGCGCTTTTCGCTTCTGCGCTGCGGGTCGGGCTCCGTCCAGAACATGTGCGCCCCGGCGTTACCGGGGACGACTGTGCAGGCCAGTACGCCGGCCGCGACCCGTGGCAGCCTGCCGCTCGCCAGCAAGATGCCGCCACCGATCTGCGCCAGCGCGTTGGCCTTGGCGAATGATTCGACATCGGAGGGCACCTTGGCCGATATCTCATCGGGAAGCTGTTTGAGTCCGTCGAACGCCGGACGGGCCGCCTGCCCGGCTTGTTGCGGACGGCGCAATGCGTCCACACCTTGACCGATGAACGCTGCCGCGAGTAGCGGACGTGCGATCTTCCGTAATAACACTGGGCCCCCTAGCGCCGGGTCGGTTTTCTGTGCGGCCCGCTCTTTGCGTAGCGGCCTTGGCTCGGGAATACCCGCGGAGGATGACAACGCAAACGTTCGATTCGTCGTCGGCGCAGCGCAGGGGCGTCAGGGCAGGTACAGCCCGCGAATGCGGTGGAACCGGTGCCGTCCGGCCAGGGCGTTCGCCGCCTGCAGGCCCGATAAGACCGCTGCCTCGATGCAGCCGGCGTTCATTCCGGAGTCGGTCCAGTCGCCGGCCAGAACCAGATTGTCGTAGCCGCTTTCGTCGGCGCGCAACCGGTATCGGTCGGAGCCGGGAACCGACTGCACGTATCGGTCGGAGGGGTCGACATTGACGCTGATGTGCTGGGAATCCACTGCAGCACAGGTAGTTTCGCCGTCGGCTCCGCACAGCAGCCGCCAGTCGAACCCCGCTTCGCTGACGGCGCCGGGAAGGAACCGATACAGGTGCTGGTCGAGGTGCTCGACGACCTGCCGGCGAACCAACTGCTGGTGTCGGCGCAGGTAGCCGGGGCCCACCTCCTGCGTGGGCCAGGCCGCATCCAGGGTGCCGCAGAAATAGGCCACCGTGGCGGGGTCGTCGTGCTCGGGCCAGTCCTCAGCCCACAGCGTCTGCGGCATGGACGCCCAGGTCTCGAACGGCGGGACGTAGGCACTGAGGGTCACGCCCGGATCGTTCCAGCCCAGCGCCGGTTCATCCGGTCGCAACCAGATCTGGAAGGCCTGGGTGGCGACGGTACGCACCTGCGTGGTCATTCGGCGCCACTCGGGCCGGTCTTCGATCAGCTCGGCGGCGACCACCGGCAGCATGCCCAGGGAAACGGCCAGGACGACGTGGTCGAAGTCGACACCTCGGCGCAGCACCCGGGTCTCGGCGTCGGCGTAGTCCGCCCAATGCGTCTCCAGCGCATGCCAGCCCCCGTCGGGGACCTGGTCGGGTGCCGCCAATTGGTCGGTCAGCGGCGCGCTGGGGAATACCGGCAGGCCGTGCACCGTGGTCAACGGCTCGTAGCCGTCGCGGCCGTCGGCCAGGTGCACCTGCCGGCCCAGGGTGATGGCGTCGACAGCCTGCCGCGCGGCGTCCAGATGCAGAGCGTCGAGGCGGTGGAAGAACTCAAACGTGACACCGCGTCGCCGCAACACCTGGTAGAGCGGCGCGATGACGACGTCTCCCATACCCGCCGTCATCTTCCAGAAGATCGATCCGTGGTAGCCGAACAGCACCTGACCGGTGAGAAAGACCGCCAGTCCGGCGGCGAACGCCGGACGTTCGGGATCGCCGTCGCGATATCCGAACACCAAGTCGTACATGCCACGCACCAGCGCGAATCCGGTGACATCCGGGTGCGCGCCATGGCGCAGGATCCAGTCGTTGAAATCTTCGTCGTTGATCGCCCGCATTCCGCGCGGGTCGGTGACCAGCTGGTCGGCGAGAATCCCGCGGATCACCGCGGTCATCAGGGAGAGCAGCAGCCAGGACCGCCGGTGATCGGGCCGCCGCTCATAGTCCAGTGCGGCGCGCACCGCCGCCACCGCGCCGTCGATCACCGCGGGCAGGGCCGCGCCGACGGGATGCCGACCGCTCAGGACCAGCAGCACCGCCAGCGCCGCATCGATGACCGTGTCGATCCATCGCTGCGTGGGCGGCGGCTCTGGGTGCACGGACAGTGAGACTCCGGGTGGGGCGGCCCCGCGCAGAGATTCGGCGAAATCACGCACCAGGCGCAGCGCCCGGATGGTGAACTCCACGACGGTCATCTCCCGGCCTGCGCCCTCGGGATCGCCGGGCAGCCCGTCGGTCCGCGTGAAGGTGCCCAGCCAGACCAGCCAATCGTCGCCGAACCGGTCGGCCAGACCGACATTGTCAGCCGGAATCAACGCCTGCTCCCAGGTGGTGATCGGTGCTGCCGGATCGGTTGTGGCACGGTCGAGTTCGGCGTAGCACTCGCGCAGCAGAGCGAAGGCGTTCTGGTAGGAACCCAGCCAGATGTGCAGACCGTGCTCTTCGATGCGGCCGTACCGGCCACGGCTGGACGCCCCCTTTCCGCCGAGGCGCCAACCACGTTGATAGACGGTGATGGAGTCGAAGCGGTCTCGCCAGCCGGGCTCACTCAGCCGCCAGGCGGCGGTCAGTCCCGCCATGCCGCCGCCGACGATGGCCACCTTGCCGCCCGGCGGACTCACCCGAGCAGCGCCCTGGCTCGATCCAGCTCCGGCCAGTCGCCGTCGGCGTCGAAGTGCGTCATCGCAGCGGCCAACACCTCACGTGCGGAATCCCCCTGCAGGTCGACCAGATCCATCGCCGCGCGCAGTTCGTAGACGTGGGCCGCCTGCCGTCGCGCCGTGTCGATGGCACAACGCAGGTCGCTGTCGCGGTCCGCGGCATCACCGTGGGTGTGGGAGCGTATCCGCAGCAATTCGGCTCGGTAGAAGTTCACCGCGGTCTCATCGGCCAGCGCCAGTGCGCCGTCGAGGCATTCCTGGGCCGAAGCGGTGTCGCCTGCGGCGATCAGCAGCCGCGCCAGCATCCCGTCGTAGTAGGTGGAGAACAGCTTGACCTCGGCCGCCCGCAAGGTGGAACCGACCTCGGTCATCGCCGAGATGTGGGGTGCCAACCGGGCGGGGTCGGCGTCCTCGCTCGCCAGCGCCGCCAGCGCGTCGATCGCGCCGCGCTGAGTGGCCGCGATCATGGTCCAGTACTCGAAGCCGTGCCGCTCGGCCTGCGCGGCCAATGCTGTGACCATCCCGTCGGCGCGGTCGAGCAGTCCGGCCTCCATGCACATGAAGATCTCGGTGAATTGCTGGTAGCAGTGGCTGAAGGGGCCTTGTGGGAACCCGATATCTTTTGCCCGGCTGACCGTTTCGGCGAACTGCTCATCGGCGCCAGCGAGGTCGCCTTGGATGAATCGTGCCATCGCCAGATGCAGGTGCATGGACGCCAGCGCATCGCTGGGGATGTACCACAGCGATTCGAAATCGGGCAGGGGTGCTTCTGTCATCGCCGTGACTGCCTGCTCCAGCAGTGCGCGGGCCTTGCCGAAGTCACCGAGGAACCAGGCGACCATGCCGAACGCGGCGGCATTGGTCGGCCCGAACCACTTCTGCTCGTTGGGGCGTTTCGACCTGGCGTACTCGGCGACGCGAAGGGCGCGGCGCAGGTCGCCGCGCGGCAGGTAGTAGGCCCACAACGCCGTCATCGTCGACATGAAGCCGTCCTGGCGGGGATCGGTGGCCCCGAGCTTGAGACAGCGTTCGAAGTCCTTGGCCGCATTCGGGCTGGCAGTGCCCTCCACCGCCGAGGTGAGGAAGCCACGCCGAAGCCGGCACAGCACTTCGCGGCGATCGCGAGACGGCCCCTCCGGTGCCAGCCGGAGTTGTTCGATGGCCTGGGTGAGACAGACCCGGGCCTCATCGAGGGCACCTCGCTGGCGGGCGTCGTACGCCGCCTTCTGATGGGCCTCAGCGGCAGCCTCGAATCGCTCTGCGATGCGATAGTGCAGGGCGACCAGATGCCAATCCGGATTGTCTGAGTCGCTGACCAGGGTGTCGGCAACTCGACCGTGCAGCTGGCGCCGAACGCTGGGCGGCGGCAACTCGTAGGCGACTTCGCGGAGTAGCTCATGCCGGAACCGCCAGCGGTCCTTGGTCACCGGTTCGAAGACCCGAGCCGCAACCAGGGCGGCAACAGCATCCCCGAGATCACTCGCCGTCATGTCGAGGGCGGCGTCGAGCATGGGGCGATCGAACTCCCGGCCGATGGTGGCGGCAGCTTCGACCACCTGAATGGTGTTGCTGCTGGCGCGAAGCCGAGAGAACAGCGGCTCATACAGGGCGTCGGGCACCCGCGCCCACCCCACCGCATCCTGCGGCTGCTCATGCAGTTTGGCGACCACCTCTTCGATGTAGAGCGGCACGCCGTCGCAGCGCCGCCGAACATCGGAGCGTTCGGCGCCGGACAGGCCCGGATTCAGCGCCGCTATCAACTCATCGGTCTGCGCCGCCGTCAACGGTGCGAGCTCAAACACCTTGAGCTGGGGAAGATCCGGCAGCGATCTGAGCTCGCGGGCGGTCAACACCACCAGCAGTGTTCCCGGGGCGCTCGCCAGCAGCGACGTGACCACATCGCGCGTCGATGGATCGAACCACTGCAGATCTTCGGCCAACAGAACCGCCGGCGCCCCACCGGTACAGGCCAGCAGGTATTCGACGGCGGCCTCGATGACCTGCCGGTAGAGTTTGGCGCCCTCGGCTCGGGTGGGCTGATAGCCGCCTTCGGCCGGAATCTCCAATGCGGCCGCCAACAAGGGGACCATCGTGACCGGATCCAGGCCGTGGGCTGTGACCTCTTCTTCGAGCAGTCGCAGCCGATCGGACTGCGCGGTCGTCCGTTCGATCCCGGCGCGCTGCTCCAGCAAGGTGCGAATGGGGTAGAGGCCGGCATCGGCGTGAAACGGCGATCCGATTAGGGCGAGCACCGGCCTTCCGGCCTGCTCGGCCAATTCTGCTGCGGCGGTGGCCAGCCGGCTCTTGCCCATGCCCGCCTCGCCACTGAAACAGATCCCCGGAACACTCAGCGCACCCTGCCGGGCCTGACTCCAGGACTCCTGCAGGTAGGTGAGTTCGAGATCGCGTCCCACCAACCGGCCCAGCGCGACCCGGGAGCGCCCGAGTTGCTCCTTGACGACGAGGTAGTGCTCGACCGGCTCGTCGATGCCCTTGACCGGCTGGGCTGTTTGGGCCTCGAGTTCGAAATGGCCGGCCACCAGCGGTGCCACCGCCGCCGACACCACGACACCGCCGGGCGGCGCCAGGCCCGACACGCGTGAGGCCAGGTTGGCGCCCAGTCCGTAGACGTCGTCCTGTGCCACATCGAGATAGACCATGCCGCGATGGACGCCCACCCGCACTGCGATGTCGAAGCCGAACCGCGCGCGTACCCGATCGCTGAGCCGGTCCACTTCGCGGGTGATGTCGAGGCCCGCCTGTACCGCTCGCCGCACGTCGTTCTCGTGGGCGCTGGGGTGGCCGAACACGGCAAGCAGGCCGTCGCCCTTGGTGGAGAAGACGTGCCCCTCGTAGCGGTTGATGATCTCGTCGACCTGCTGTCGGTAGCGGCCGATCACCGTCCGGTAGATCTCCGGCTCGATGCGGGTCGACAGCGCGGTTGAATTCACCACATCAGCGAAAAGTATTGTCAGTCGCCGCAATTCACCCGAGCCCGCGCGCGGCGCGCAGAGCAGATCTTCGGCGTCCTGGTTCCCGTTGTCGACTGTGAGCACCTGCTCGGCGAGCGCGCTGGCGGTGGCACGGTCACCGCTGTTCGCTGCCGCGATCGCGTGATCCAGCAGTTTGTCGATCTCGTCGGGCTCGTCGGTTAGACTCATAGGTCGACGATGATGTCCAGATGCTGGTCCGGTGCGGTGGCGGGCGGCAAGCTGGTGAACCGAATCCGGCCGCGATAGGTGCCGCTGACGTAAGCCTGCCCACGTACCCCCACCCGGAATCGCGTGGCGAGGGGCTGCAGCGCTGCCGGCATCAACACCAGTGCCTGCGGTGGGATCGCATACGAGGTTCCCTCAGCGACCAAGGTTGCGGCCACCGACAACAGCCGCTCGCATCCGGAACTCGGCGGCGCCTCAAGATATTCGGAGAACTCGATGTCGTCGTCGCTCTGGGCGCCGCACTGCGCCATCAGGGCGTCGGACATGTCGTAACCTGCCGTGGCCACCAGGTTGATCACCTGGCGGGCCGATTGCGCCCACTGTTCCGAACCGAACGTGCCCTCGGCGCTTCGGTGGTCCGCGTCGAGGACGATGGCGCCGACATCATTCACCAGCTGCCGCGACCTCTGGGCGTACTGGAAAATGCCCTGGTTGAGGTCTTTCATGTGTCACCGTCCTGGGGGCGAGTGCGAATCCGCTGCAGGTAGCGCCATGGGTCGGTCGCCAATCGGGCGGTCAGGTCGGCGGCGAAACCGATCGACTCCTCGACCGGTATCACGCCGCTCGCGTATTTGGTGGCCAAGGCCGCGCTGCGCTGCGACATTTCGTCGATGCACTCGTTGAGCATCTCGATGGCCACGGTGATCGCCCGCTGTGTCGGGTCCGGCTCCACGGGCAGTGTCGGGCTGTCCTGCTTGCTGCCGGTCGGGGTGGACGGTTTCCACGGCGTCCAGCCTGTCCCGCCCTGCTGAGCCTGCTTGGCAACCCCGCCCTGCAGCATCTCGACGCTTTGGTCGGCGTAGCCCAGCACGCAGGCGAATAGGGCGGTGGGGAACCAGCTCAGGTTGCGGAAACTCACGACTTTCTTGGTGCGCACCCGCACGCCGTGCAGGTTCGCATCACCGACCGTGGACGTCATCCGGATGAAGCCTTCGTCGACCAGGACGGCGCCGTCGCCGTGCCCCCCGGGTGCCGGGTCGTCGTCGAGCAGGTAGTTGACCCATGCCGTGGGTTGGGGCGCCGGCGGGCCCGCCTCGGCGCCCTTCCAGTACTTCAGCGGCGTCCGCATCTGGGGCGTGCCCTTGATTCCGCAGGTGGTGCTGAAGCGTTCGAGTACGCGACTCCAGCCGTCCGGGCGGATGGGCATGGCCTCCATCGCACAGAAGAACGGCAGGCAGTGCGCCCAGTTCAGCGGATCGACAACGCCTTTCACCTCATCCAGTGACACCTTTGTGCTGGTGAATTCGGTGGTCAGCACCACGCACGGATAGCCTCGCACCCACTTGAATTTGGCCTGGCACAGCGGAACCACGGCGACGTCGGTTTTCAACGAACCGGACAGCACCACCTGTGTCCAGTCGTCGCGGCCGCCGAACTTGTCGCGCAGGGTTTCCAGCAGGTCGCCTCCGCCGCCGGCTGCGGCCAACGCGAGGGTCTCGGCGAATTGCGCGTCCCACTCACTCGGCCGGTAGTACGACGGCAGGTGACTCAGCGCACCGATCGCATAAACCATGCGGGACAACTGAACCGACGTCAGCTGCGCGGCCTGCGGCTCGTCGGCGGCGACGGAGTCGGCGTCGGTCATGTGCGCAGACGATGCTGTTGAGGTCACTTGGTTGCGCAAGACGGTCAATGCCTCGGCCAAATCGGGCACTACCGCCACATCGGGTCGTTCGGGATTGGGTTCGAGTGACTGGCCCAGGAAGCCGAGCAATTCCTCATACCATCCGGCATTAGCTCCCGTGCTGCCGGGAAGATAGCGCTCTACGGTCGCTTCGATATCGGGGTCGCGGGAGTTGATGACCGCTTGATCGAGAGCGCCGTAAAGCGCCAGCAGAGATTGAGCAGCAGTTCCCACATCGGTTGCCGCCATTGCGCCTCCGATCACCCAAGTAAGCAGGTAGTATACGGCGGCCGGGACGATTCTCGGCAGTCCCGAAAGAGAATTCTTTTACAGAAACCCAAATGATTTCCTAAGGACGGAATCGGTGGCTGACAAAGCGCTTGGTGACGGCACCATCGACGACTTACCGTGGGCGTCTATATTTGATCCCGCCGCGAATGCGCGAGCGCTCAATGCGATCCAGGCTGAGGGCTTCCGTGCCGCCCGCCGAATCATCGATGAATTCGCTCAAGCGGCGACCGCGGCGACCGCGGCGCCCGAGGGTGCCACCGCTGACGCGGCCGACTCCGCCGGCCCGCCGGACCTGGAACGGTTCACCCGGGCCTGGTGGTCGACGGCCGGACAATTCCTGCTTCGGTCGCGGCCGGCGACGCGACCGCACGACGACGGCGGGCCGGTGGCTCTGGACGTCAACGATCCGGCCTCCAAAGACGCCTTGACGCTGCGCGTCACCGGGCCGGGTTCGGCCGCCGGCGAGGTGTGGCTGCACAACCGGGAGGGCGAGGACCGCCCGGCAGTCCGGCTGCGCTGCAGCGCGTTGCTCGGTCACGGTGGCCAGGTGATCGATGCCGGCGCGGTGCGGATCGACCCCGTCACGGTGCCGATGCCGCGCCGGTCCAGCAGGGGCGTGCAGATCAGCGTCGACGTGGGCGCCGAGATCTGCCCGGGCACCTATCGCGGCACTCTGCTGGCCGACGATTGCCCGGATCTCTGGCTTCCGGTGGTGCTCACCGTCGCGGCGCAGGAGTCGTGACCGACACCGCCGACCGCGCCTCGGTGTCCGCGGTCGATGAACGCCTGGGCGAGGTCGCCCGGATTGTTCGACGGGCGATGCTCGACGCGCTGCCCGACGGTGAGCCCAGCAAGTGGCTCTATGCACCGCTGCGGGCGTATCCGCAGCGGCCGGGTAAGGCGCTGCGGCCCGCGCTGTGCCTGTCGGCCGGCCGGGCTTTTGGCGCCGACACCGATGCGTTACTCGGCATCGCCGTGGCGATCGAGTTGCTGCACAACGCCTTTCTGGTGCATGACGACGTCGCCGACGGCAGCGAGATGCGCCGGGGCAGACCGACTCTGGGCGCTATGTATGGGATGGCGACGGCTATCAACACCGGCGACGCGCTGGCATTGGTCGCCGGGCAGGTACTGCGCCGGGCGACCCGGCAGCTTGACCGTGATCTGGGCGAACTGGTCTGGTCGGAGTTCGACACCATGGCCCTGCGGACTCTGGAGGGCCAGGCGATCGAGGTGGGCTGGCAGGCCGACAACATCGACGACCTGGCGCCCGATGACTACCTGAATCTGATCCTGCACAAGACCTGCTGGTACACCACCATCCATCCGCTGCGCGTGGGGGCGATCGTGGGGTCGCACGGTACCGCGGAGCTGGGGTCGCTGGTCCGATTCGGTTTCCATTTCGGAGCGGCATTCCAGATCCGCGACGACCTGCTGAACCTGGTGGGCGACGAACGGATCTACGGCAAGGAGATCCTGGGCGATCTCTACGAAGGGAAGCGGACGCTGCCCCTGGTTCATCTGCTGTCCGTGGCGCGGCCATCCGACCGGGACCTGCTGGCGGACTATCTGCACCGCACGCGAGCGCAGCGCTCGGCTGCTCTGGTGCAGCGGGTGCGCACGATGATGGACGACTACGGCAGCATCGCGTTCACCCGCCACTACGCCGAGGGCATTCTGCTGGCGGCCGAGGAGTACTTCGAGCACGCGTTCGCCGACGCCCATCCCGGTCCTGATCTGGAGTTCCTGCGGTCGCTGGTGCCCTACGTGTGGGCGCGGTGGCGCTGACACCGGCCCGGCACGCCTTAAGGTGAGAGCCGTGGCCGAGACGGCGCCGCTGCGCGTGCAACTGATTGCCAAGACCGACTTCATCGCACCGCCGGACGTGCCGTGGAGCACCGACGCCGACGGCGGCCCGGCGCTGGTCGAGTTCGCCGGGCGGGCCTGCTATCAGAGCTGGTCGAAACCCAACCCGCGAACCGCCACCAACGCCACCTACCTGAAGCACATCATCGACGTCGGGCACTTCTCGGTGCTGGAGCACGCCTCGGTGACCTTCTACATCACCGGTGTCTCCCGGTCGGCCACCCATGAGCTGATCCGGCACCGCCACTTCTCGTTCTCGCAGCTGTCGCAGCGCTACGTCCCGGAACCTGACTCACGGATCGTGCTACCGCCCGGCGTCGAGGACGACCCGGAGCTGCAGCGGATCCTGACCGAGTCCGCCGATGCCAGTCGCGCCGCCTACGCCGAGCTGCTGGCCCGCCTCGAGGCCAAGTTCGCCGATCAGCCCAATGCGACACTGCGCCGCAAGCAGGCCCGGCAGGCCGCCCGTGCCGTGCTGCCCAACGCCACCGAGACCCGCATCGTGGTGACGGGCAACTACCGGGCGTGGCGGCACTTCATCGCGATGCGGGCCAGTGAGCACGCCGATGTCGAGATTCGCCGGCTGGCCGTCGAGTGCCTGCGACAGCTTGCCGACGTGGCTCCGGCGGCGTTCGGCGATTTCGAGATCAGCACGCTGGCCGACGGCACCGAAGTCGCGACCAGCCCGCTCGCCACCGAGGTCTGAGCAACTCCGGGGGCCAGGTAATCTTGGGGCCGTGAGCAGCAGCGGATTCGACGCCAAGGCGCAGTTCGGCACCGTGCTGACCGCCATGGTGACCCCCTTCGGCGCGGACGGCTCGGTGGACACCGACGCCGCCGTGCGCCTGGCCAATCGCCTCATCGACGCTGGTTGCGACGGTTTGGTGATCTCGGGAACCACTGGCGAGTCGCCGACCACCGCGGACTACGAGAAGCTCACGCTGCTGCGCGCGGTGGTGGAGGCGGTCGGCGACCGGGCCCGCATCATCGCCGGCGCCGGCAGCAACGACACCGAGCACAGTGTGCGGTTGGCCGAGGCCTGCGCCGGGGTCGGCGCACACGGCCTGCTGGTGGTGACGCCGTATTACTCCCGGCCCTCCCAGGCCGGCCTGTTGGCGCACTTCACCGCTGTCGCCGACGCCAGCGCACTGCCGGTGATGCTCTATGACATCCCGGCCCGCTCGGTGGTGCCGATCGCGCCGGACACCATCTTCGAGTTGGCCGAGCACCCCAACATCGTCGCGATCAAGGACGCCAAGGGGGATCTGCACGCCGGAGCGCAGATCATGGCCGAGACCGGACTGGCCTACTACTCCGGCGATGACGCCCTCAACCTGCCCTGGCTGGCCATGGGCGCCACCGGCTTCGTCAGCGTCATCTCGCACTTCGCGGCCTCCCAGTTGCGCGACATGCTGGCCGCCTTCACGTCCGGCGACGTCGAGACGGCCCGCAAGATCAATGTCTCGATCGCCTCGCTGTCCAACGCGATGGGTCGCGTCGGCGGGGTGACCTTCGTCAAGGCGGGCCTGCGGTTGCAGGGTTTCGAGGCGGGCGACCCCCGGTTGCCGATGGTGCCGGCTACCGCCGCCGAAGTCGACGAACTTGCCATCGACATGCGCGCCGCGTCCGTTCTCGGGTGAGGCGCACGTGACTGAGGATCTTTCCCCGCCGGGCCCGCTGACCGAAGGCGGGCTGCGCGTCACCGCGCTCGGCGGCATCAGCGAAATCGGCCGCAACATGACCGTTTTCGAGCACCTCGGCCGGCTGCTGATCATCGACTGCGGCGTGCTGTTCCCAGGCCACGACGAGCCCGGCGTCGACCTGATCCTGCCGGACATCCGCCACATCGCCGACCGGCTCGGCGACGTTGAGGCGCTGGTGCTGACCCACGCCCACGAGGACCACATCGGTGCCATCCCGTTCCTGCTCAAGCTGCGGGCGGACATCCCGGTGGTCGGGTCGAAGTTCACCCTGGCGCTGGTCGCGGCCAAGTGCCGGGAACACCGAATCAAGCCGGTCTTCGTTCAGGTGGCAGAAGGTCAGCGCAGCACCCACGGAGTGTTCGAGTGCGAGTACTTCGCGGTGAACCACTCCATCCCGGATGCGCTGGCGATCGCGGTACACACCGGCGCGGGCACCGTCTTGCACACCGGCGACATCAAGCTCGACCAGTTGCCCCCGGACGGGCGCCCCACCGACCTGCCCGGCATGTCGCGCCTGGGCGACAAGGGCGTGGACCTGTTCCTGTGCGACTCGACCAATGCCGAGATCCCCGGGGTGGGCCCGAGCGAGAGCGAAGTCGGCCCCACCCTGCACCGGCTGATCCGCGGCGCCGAGGGCCGGGTGATCGTGGCCTGCTTCGCCTCGAATGTGGATCGGGTGCAGCAGATCGTCGATGCCGCGGTGGCATTGGGCCGCCGGGTCGCGTTCGTCGGCCGGTCGATGGTCCGCAACATGGGCATCGCCAAAGACCTGGGCTTTTTGCGGGTGGCGGACTCAGATCTGGTGGACATCGGGGCCGCTGAGATGATGCCGCCGGAGAAGGTGGTGCTGGTCACCACCGGTACCCAGGGCGAACCGTTGTCGGCGCTGTCGCGGATGTCGCGGGGCGAGCACCGGTCCATCACACTGACCGCCGGCGATCTGGTGGTGTTGTCGTCGTCGCTGATTCCGGGCAACGAAGAGGCCGTCTTCGGCGTGATGGACGCCCTGGCCAAGATCGGCGCCCGGGTGGTCACCAACGCCGCCGCCCGCGTGCATGTGTCCGGGCACGCCTACTCCGGCGAACTGCTGTTCCTCTACAACGGGATTCGGCCGCGCAATGTGATGCCGGTGCACGGCACCTGGCGGATGTTGCGGGCCAACGCCGCCCTGGCCGCACGGACCGGAGTGCCGGAGGAGTCGATCCTGCTGGCCGAGAACGGGGTCAGCGTCGATCTGGTTGCCGGGCAAGCCCGCATCGCCGGCGCGGTGCCGGTCGGCAAGATGTTCGTCGACGGGCTCGTCGACGGCGATGTCGGCGACGCGACACTGGGGGAGCGGTTGATCCTGTCCAGTGGATTCGTCGCGATAACGGTGGTGGTGCGCCGCGGGACCGGCAAGCCGGTGGCCCCGCCGCACCTGCATTCGCGGGGCTTCTCCGAAGACCCGAAGGCCTTGGAGCCGGCTGCCCGAAAGGTCGAGGCGGAGCTGGAATCCCTTGTCGCAGAACAGGTCACCGATCCGGTCCGGATCGCTCAGGCAGTACGGCGCACGGTGGGCAAGTGGGTAGGCGAGGTCTACCGGCGTCAGCCGATGATCGTTCCGACGGTGATCGAGGTCTGAGCCTTCCCTGGCGCGACCAGACACGAAAGCCCCCGAAACTGGGTGTTTTTAGGGGCTTTCACGTCTGCTCGCGGTGGAAAAGTCACATCTTCTCGGCGTACACCGACCATTTCATAGGCCGTCTGAGCCACCGGGTTGCGTGCCGCGGGCTACCTCTTGTTGATGAACCCGGCGTCGACGGGCAACGTGATGCCGGTGATGTAGCGGGCCGCATCGGATACCAGCCACGCCACCGCATTGGCGATGTCCTCCGCTTCCAGCACCGCCACCGGCAGCGCATTGCCCATATCCGGCGGCGCGCCCGTCGCGGCGGTGAGCTCAGCCAGCCAACCCCGCACGTAGTCGTTGTTGATCATCGGGGTGTCCACCCCGGCCGGGTGCACCGAGTTCACCCGGATGCTGTGCGGCGCCAGTAGATTCGCGTAGACGCGCATCAGTCCGACCAGCCCGTGCTTGGCCGCGGTGTAACCGATGGCCCCGGCGTCGTGGCTGCCGATCCCGGCCAGGCCCGCGGCCGAACTGATCAGCACGATCGACCCTCCGTCGCCCTGGTCGATCATCGTCGGTATCGCCGCTTCGATGGTGTGGTAGGCCCCGGTCAGGTTGACATCGATGACGTCCTGCCAGCCGTCGGCGGCGGCCATCGGTGCGATGCCGGCATTGGCCACCACGATGTCGATCCGGCCCAGCTCGCGCAGACCGGCCTGCACCGCGGCGCCCAGCGCCGCCTGATCGCGCACGTCGGCCCGGTGGGCCACGATGCGCGCACCGGTGCGTTCGACCAATTCGACGGTCGTCGCCAAGTCCTCGGCGCCGGCCAGCGGATAGGGCACGCTGTCGATCTGTTCGCACAGGTCGACAGCGATGATGTCGGCGCCGTCGGCGGCCAAGCGCAGGGCATGGGCCCGGCCCTGGCCGCGGGCCGCGCCGGTGATCAGCGCGACCTTCCCGCGCTGGGCCCCGTCGGACGGTCGGGCCGTCACGGCCGCAGTTGGCCCTTAGCCGGGTCGCCGGCGGGGACAGCGTTGAGCAGCTTGATCTCGGGTGCGCCGGCCAGGTGCTCGCCGAGGCTGCCGAACAGCTCGCCGGAGGCCGGCGACGTCGAGTGTGCCTTGAGCGCCTCGTGGTCGGCCCACTGCTCGATGAAGACGAAGGAGCCGTCGGCTTCGTGCAGGGAGTACAGCTGGCAGCCCGGTTCTTCGTGGACCTGCGCCACCGCCTTGGTGCAGATTTCGCGGACGGTTTCGACCGATTCCGGCTTGACGGCGAAGGTGGCGATGACGACCACGGGCATGTGCGACTCCTTGGCAGGTAGGGGATTCACCGGTCACCCTACCCAGCGCTGCGCCGGACGTGCGGCAAACCCGTCCCACGGGGCCCGTGTGGCTTATGGTGCAGATGGGGTAGTTGCGACTAGGATTGCCGATATGGCTGGTAAGACCGCTAGTAGGGCCCCCGCGCGTTCCGGCACCCGGACTACCAGGGCTAAAGCCGGTTCTAAGGCGGCTCCCAAGGGGGGACCGCGCAACGCTCGGCCTCGCCCGGCAGCCAAGCCACGTCGGTCCGCGCGACAGCATTCGGGCCCGGTGGCGCTCGGGATGGCCTGCGGACGGCTCGCCCGCGCGACCTGGCTGATGGTCGCCAAGGGCGCCGGCAGCGCGGCACGCTCGGTGGGCCGGGCCCACGACATCGACCCGGGCCACCGCCGGGACGGCATCGCGCTGGCCCTGCTGGGATTTGCCGTGGTCACGGCCGCGAGTTGCTGGCTGGATGCCGCCCGTCCTGTCGGCGCCTGGATCGACACCGGTCTGCGCACCGTGGTCGGCGGGGCCGTGGTGCTGCTGCCCATCCTTGCCGCCGCCGGCGCGGTGTTGTTGATGCGCACCGAACCCGACCCGGAGAACCGTCCCCGGCTGGTCCTCGGATCGGCCATGATCGCGCTGCCCATTCTGGGCCTGTGGCATCTGTGGTCGGGCTCGCCGCAGACTCCCGACGGCCGCCTGTACGGCGCCGGCTTCGTGGGATTCGCGATCGGCGGGCCGCTGGCCGACGGACTCACCGCGTGGATCGCCGCGCCGTTGTTGTGCATCGGAGTGCTGTTCGGCGTGTTGTTGCTGACCGGGACCACCCTGCGGGAGGCGCCCGAGACCTTACGAACGTTGTTCCGCGGCGAGTACGACGACGGCTACTACGACGACGAGTACGACGGTTACGACGACTACGACGATTCGGACTACGACCAGGACTACGGCGACCAGGGCCACGGCGGCGTCGAAGACGATTCCTACGGCTCCACCGGCGTCAGCGCCCAGGCCGGCGGCACCAGCCGGTTCGGCGCGCTCGAGTCGGACCTCGCCGACGACACCCCGGACTGGCAGTCGCGCACCCCGCTGGACAACTACCCGCTCGATGAAGAGCCCGCCGCGGCGCCCCCGCCGGTCAAGCCCGCACGCCGCAAGGCGTCCAAGGCGGCCAAGCCCGCCGACACCGTCGTCCTGGACCGGGTGGTGGAGGGTCCCTACACGCTGCCCCCGCTGAGCCTGCTGGTCGCCGGGGATCCACCCAAGCGACGCACCGCCGCCAACGACCAGATGGCCGACGCGATCACCTCGGTGCTGGAGCAGTTCAAGGTCGACGCCGCCGTCACCGGCTGTACTCGCGGACCCACCGTCACCCGCTACGAGGTGGAACTGGGCCCCGGGGTGAAGGTCGAGAAGATCACCGCCCTGCAGCGCAACATCGCCTATGCGGTCGCCACCGAGAGCGTGCGGATGCTTGCCCCGATCCCGGGCAAGTCCGCCGTCGGCATCGAGGTGCCCAACACCGACCGTGAACTGGTGCGGCTGGCTGACGTGTTGACCGCCCCGTCGACCCGCGGCGACCACCACCCGCTGGTGATCGGGCTGGGCAAGGACATCGAAGGCGACTTCATCTCCGCCAACCTGGCCAAGATGCCGCACCTGCTGGTGGCGGGGTCCACCGGTTCGGGCAAGTCCAGCTTCGTCAACTCGATGCTGGTGTCCCTGTTGGCCCGCGCCACCCCCGAAGAGGTCAGGATGATCCTGATCGACCCGAAGATGGTGGAACTCACGCCGTACGAAGGCATCCCGCACCTGATCACGCCGATCATCACCGAACCCAAGAAGGCCGCCGCGGCGCTGGCCTGGTTGGTGGAGGAGATGGAGCAGCGCTACCAGGACATGAAGGCGTCCCGGGTGCGCCACATCAACGACTTCAACGACAAGGTCCGCTCCGGGGAGATCACCACGCCGCTGGGCAGCGAACGGGTCTACCGGCCCTACCCGTACATCCTCGCGGTCGTCGACGAGTTGGCCGACCTGATGATGACCGCGCCCCGCGACGTCGAGGACGCGATCGTGCGGATCACCCAGAAGGCCCGTGCCGCCGGCATCCACCTGGTGCTGGCCACCCAGCGGCCGTCGGTGGACGTCGTCACCGGCCTGATCAAGACCAACGTGCCGTCCCGACTGGCGTTCGCCACGTCCTCGCTCACCGATTCCCGGGTCATCCTGGATCAGCCGGGCGCCGAGAAGCTGATCGGCATGGGCGACGGGCTGTTCCTGCCGATGGGCGCCAACAAGCCGATCCGGCTGCAGGGCGCCTACATCTCCGACGAGGAGATCCAGGCCGTGGTCAGCGCCTGCAAGGACCAGGCCGAGCCCGAGTACACCGAGGGCGTGACCGCCGTGAAGCCCAGCGGCGATCGCGGCGACGTCGACCCCGACATCGGCGACGACATGGACGTCTTCCTGCAGGCTGTCGAACTGGTGGTGTCCAGCCAGTTCGGTTCCACCTCGATGTTGCAGCGCAAGCTGCGGGTGGGATTCGCCAAGGCCGGCCGGTTGATGGACCTGATGGAGACCCGCAGCATCGTCGGTCCCTCCGAGGGCTCCAAAGCCCGACAGGTGCTGGTCAAGCCCGACGAACTGGCCGCGACGCTGATGGCCATCCGCGGTGGCGGCCCCGACGACGACGGCGGCGGCGACGAGTTCTAGACGAGTTCTAGACGAGTTCTAGGCGCCGCCGCTACGCGCTGTGCACCAGAGCCAGACCATGCCAGTCGCGCAGCGGCCGGCGGCGTTTGCTGCGCGCGACCAGCCGGGCGACCGCGGCCTCCAAGCCGCGGGCCAGTTCGTCCACCGCGGCGAACTCGAAGTCGGCCAGCACTCCGATGAACAGTTCCCCGGCGTAGCTGAGGACCGACACACCGGTGCGCAGCTGCATGGCGATCGGCGGCACCGGCAGCACCGCAACCACATCGCATCCCATGATCTGCAACGGCTCTGACGGGCCGGGCACAGTGGTCGCCAACGCCGCCACGCCCCGCTGACGGAGTTGTCCGAGCAACCGCGCCGCCCAGGCCGACCACGCGACCGGCAGCAATCCCGCGGCCGACATGACTGCGCGTCCGGCGTCGCGCTGCCCGGATTTGGCCTCCGCCAGCCGGGAACGCACAGCCAGCAGCCGTTTCACCGGGTTGGACTCCTCGATCGGCAGCCGCGGCAACAGCAACGAAGCCCGGTCATCGGGGCGTGCCGGTGCATCCGCGGTCACGGGAGATCCCGGCACCAGGGTGCGCAGCGAATCGGGTTGGGGAACTTGACCACGACGGATCATGAAGTCGCGGTAGCTCTCGGTCAGCGCCGCCAGGACCACGTCATCGACGGTCACGTCGAAGACCCGACAGACCTGCTGGATATCGGCGAGCGGCACGCGGGCCGCGCTGTAGCGGCGGCGGCTGGTGATCGGACCGTTCAGCGCCGACGCGCCCGGTTGCAGCAAGCCGGTCGCGAGTTCCACGACACCGCGCAGGGCATCGATCCAATGCAGCGGGTTGAGGTCCACGGCGAGCCGGCCGTGCGGCGGCTGTGGTACTTCGTGTGGCGCAGCGGCGTGGGCCGCCAGCTGGGCGAATCCGTTGTCGGACAAGCCGGTCAGCATGTGTGCGGCCGCGGTGCCGTCGGCGATGCAGTGGTGGACCTTCATCAGCAGGGCCCACCGGTCGCCGCTGAGCCCGCTGATCACCCAGATCTCCCATAGCGGGCGGTCGCGATCCAGCCGCCAGGACATCACATCGGCGACCAGTGCGTGCAGCTCGGCGTCTGAGCCGGGGGAGGGCGCTGCGACCCGGCCGATGTGATGGGCCACGTCGAAGTGCGGGTCGTCCACCCATTCGGGTGCGCTCAGGGTCAAAGCGTGGCGCACCAGTCGCTGCCCGAACCTCGGGCATCCGCGCAGGCGTTCGGCGAGTGTTCTCTGCAGCGAGGCCTGGTCGGGAACCGGACCGTCGAGAACGGCCAGTGTCCCGGTGGCCATGCTGACGTTGTGGTCGGAATCCTCGACGCCCAGGAAACCGGCGT
The DNA here is from genome assembly GCF_002101775.1 of Mycolicibacter nonchromogenicus. GTDB lineage: Bacteria > Actinomycetota > Actinomycetes > Mycobacteriales > Mycobacteriaceae > Mycobacterium > Mycobacterium nonchromogenicum. The sequence goes on from NZ_LQPI01000036.1 coordinate 31,819, forward strand.
CCAGAGGGGTCAGGTGCTCGGCCACGGCTACCTCCAGTTGTCTGCAACTGTCAGTACCACTATCTCCTGTCCGGGTGGCATGCGGCAGGGCCGGAAGTCCCCAGTTCGGCCACCGGGAAACGTGCCCGACACGCGCCCGACACGCACAGGATACGGACCGGATACGGACCGGGAACCAGCGGTTTTCCAAACCGGGATAAGCGCGTAATCTCGCCACGTGGAGTGGGCCGGACTTTTCGCATTCGATACGCCGCCATCGGAGATTTTCATCCGGGGAACCGTGGTCTATATCGCGATCTATGCGCTGCTGCGGGTGGTGCTGAAACGCGAGGCGGGTACCAACGGAATCACCGATCTGATCGTCGTGGTGTTGATCGCCGACGCGGCGCAGAACGGCATGGCCGGTAGCTATCACTCGATCAGCGACGGTGTTCTGCTGGTGGGCGTGATCATCGGCTGGTCATACCTGCTGAACTGGGCGGGGCATCGTTGGCCGGCGGTGGCGCGGATCCTGCGGCCGGGGCCGTTGTTGGTGATCCACGAGGGCCAATTCCTCTACGCCAATATGCGCAAAGAGATGATCACCGAGGAGCAGGTCCGCGAGCAGGCGCGCAAGCAGGGAATCGCCGACCTGTCCGTGGTCCGGGAGGGCCGGATGGAATCCGACGGACAGTTCAGCTTTCTCGTCGGCGCGGTTCGCCGATCACGCGACCTGATCGTCGATTAGAGGATCAGCAACATCCTGGTGTTGCCCAATGTATTGGGCTTGACGTAGCTCAGATCCAAGAATTCGGCCACGCCGACGTCGTAGGAGCGTTGCATCTCCTCGAACACCTCGGCGGTCACCGGCGTTCCCTCGATCTCGGTGAAGCCGTGCCGGGCGAAGAACTCGGTCTCGAAGGTCAGCACGAACAGTCGCTCCAACTCCAATTCCCGCGCGACCTGCAGCAGGCGGTCGACGATGGCGTGTCCGATACCGCGACCGGTCAGGCGGGGGTCCACTGCGATGGTGCGCACCTCACCGAGGTCTGACCACAACACATGCAGGGCGCCACAGCCCACCACCTGGTGGTCGGCGTCTTCGGCAACCCAGAATTCCTGGACCGCCTCATACAGCGTCACCAGGTTCTTTTCCAGCAGGATCTTGCCGGCGTAGACGTCCACCAGCTTCTTGATCGCCGGGACGTCCGAGGTGCGGGCGCGCCGGACCACGGGCTGCCCGGCCGGTTGCTCCGCCGCAACATTCACAGCTGCACAGTATCGGTTTCTCGTTTCGGGGCAGGCAACAGATATTCTGACCTCCGTGTCGGGACAGCCAAAAACCGGTCCAACGGTGACGCATGTCCCCGTACTCAATCTTGCGAACGCGCTGACCGTCGTGCGGATGGGGCTGGTCCCCGTCTTCCTGCTGGCGCTGTTCGCCGAGGACGGCCACGATCCGAAGGCCCGCGTCGTGGCGTTCGTCATCTTCGCCGTGGCCATCATCACCGACCGACTTGACGGCACCCTGGCGCGCAATTACGGCATGGTGACCGAATTCGGGACACTGGCCGACCCGATCGCCGACAAGGCGCTGATCGGCGCGGCGCTGATCGGCCTGTCGATGCTGGGCGATCTGTGGTGGTGGGTGACGGTGCTGATTCTGGCCCGCGAAATCGGAATCACCCTGCTGAGGTTCGCGGTGCTGCACCGCGGGGTGATCCCGGCCAGCCGGGGCGGCAAACTCAAGACCCTGGTACAGGCGGTCGGCATCGGGCTGCTCATCCTGCCGCTGTCCGGCCCCTGGTTGGTGACGGCCTGGACGGTGATGACCGCGGCAGTGATCTTGACGGTGCTGACGGGCGTCGACTACGTCGTTTCGGCGGTCACCGACCTGCGCGGTGGCCCGGTTCGCACCTGATCCGAATCGCGCCGCCGAATCCGGGAACCCTTTGGGGCATCGCGTGCGTTGACCTTGGTGACTGTCGGTTTCCAAGGTTGAACCAAGGGGAGTGCACGATGACGACATTGCTGCGGGAGTCGGTGGGCGAGGTGCTGCGCCAAGCCCGGACCGCCCAGGGCCGCACGCTGCGCGAGGTTTCGGATGCGGCGCGGGTCAGTCTCGGCTACCTCTCGGAAGTCGAACGGGGCCGCAAGGAAGCCTCGAGCGAGCTGCTCAACGCGATCTGCGCGGCGTTGCAGATTCCGTTGTCCTCGGTTCTCTTCGACGCCGGAACCCGGCTGGAGCAGGCCGAGCGGGCCCAACTGAGTGCGCGGACCGCCCACAGCGGTGCGGTCACCCGCATTGACGTCGGCACCAAGGTCGTGATCCCGCCGATTCGGACGCTGGCATCGGTAGCCTCGGCATGACGCGCCCGGGCTGAAGACCCACCCGATACCCGCTGACCCGATAAATTGATCACCGGTGGTAGCGCGACAACACTGGAACCCAAGCAGACGGAGCTGACTGATGGCCAACCCGTTCGTCAAGGCGTGGAAGTACTTGATGGCGCTGTTCAACTCGAAGATCGACGAGCACGCCGATCCCAAGGTGCAGATCCAGCAGGCGATCGAAGAGGCGCAGCGTCAGCACCAGGCCCTGACCCAGCAGGCCGCGCAGGTGATCGGCAATCAGCGGCAGTTGGAGATGCGGCTCAACCGGCAACTCGCCGACATTGAGAAGCTCCAGGTCAATGTGCGCCAGGCTCTGACGCTGGCCGACCAGGCCGTGGCCGCCGGAGACGCCGCGAAGGCCACCGAGTACAACAACGCCGCGGAGGCGTTCGCGGCTCAGCTGGTCACCGCCGAACAGAACGTGGAAGACCTCAAGACCCTGCACGATCAGGCGCTGTCGGCGGCGATGCAGGCCAAGAAGGCCGTGGAGCAGAACGCCATGGTGTTGCAGCAGAAGATCGCCGAGCGAACCAAGCTGCTCAGCCAGCTCGAGCAGGCCAAGATGCAGGAACAGGTCAGCGCCTCGCTGCGTTCGATGAGCGAGATCGCCGCTCCGGGCACCACGCCGAGCCTCGACGAGGTGCGCGACAAGATCGAACGGCGCTATGCCAACGCGATCGGGGCAGCTGAGCTGGCGCAGGGCTCGGTACAGGGCCGAATGCTCGAGGTTGAGCAGGCCGGTGTGCAGATGGCCGGACACTCCCGCCTGGAGCAGATCCGGGCATCCATGCGGGGCGAGTCCCTACCTGCCGGTGGCGCTACCAACGCCCCCGGCCAGGCCACCCCGGCAAGCCCGCCGCCATCGGCCAACCCCACTCCCGAGAATCCGCTGGGGCGGTAGTCCGGTGGCCGCGACACTGACGGGCAGCGCGCGGCATCCCCTGCTGCAGCGTGCCGTTGACCGAGCCAGCGAGGTCGCTGACCTGCTCGCCGACAAGCTCGGCGCCATCGCCGACCCGAGGGCCAGGATGCTGCGCAAGCGCCGGTGGGCGTTGCGCCTGGGCCTGTTCTTCACTGCCACGTGCGGATTCTGGACCCTGGTGACCGCCGTGCTGGCGTCCTGGTCGACGCCGGTGTGGGTGTTGCTGATCACCGGGCTGGTGGCCGCAGGCGCGGCTGCCCCGGCGACGTTGTTGCTGATGCGCTATCGCTGGCTGCGCGCGGCGCCGCTGCCGGCCGCGCGCACCACCGCGGTGCGGCGCCTGCCACCGCCCGGGTCGGCGGCTCGGCCGGCGATGTACGCGCTGGGTGCCTCCGAGCGGGGGATGGTCTCGCTGCTGGCCGTACTCGAGCGGGGCCGGCTGCTGCCCGCCGATGAGATCAGCGAACTGACGGCCGCGGTCAACCGCGCCGCGTCGACCATGGCGGCCACCGCCGCCGAGGTGGTGTCCATGGAGCGTGCCGTGCAGACCAGCGCCCAGTCGCGCCAATACCTGGTGCCCACCATCAACGCGTTCACCGCACAGCTCAGCGCCGGTGTTCGCCAGTACAACGAGATGGTCACCGCCGCAGCGCAACTGGTGGCAGTGGCCAACGCCGGCTCGACGACGCCGGCCGGCGATCCGGCGAATTCCCCGATGTCCCAGCGGCGCTACCGCGAAGAACTGGCAGGTGCCACCGAAAAGATGCTGGGCTGGGCGCAGGCCTTCGACGAACTGGCCGAGTTGCCCCGGGTCGTCTAAATGTCGTCGCTGCGCTGATCCACCGATTCCGGCCGGGGACCGTAGCGTTCCTCGTAGGCCCGGTGAATGTGGGCCTCACGTGCGCGCTTGCGTGCGTTGGCGAGGTCGGGGTCCAGGCCGTGCATCCGCAACATGTGCGTGCGCCACACCTTGTTGAGCGCGTGCGCGAACAGAATCACCATGAACCAGATCGGAAACGTCATGGTGAAGTGCGTCATGAAGTCCGCCGGCAAGAACCAGAACGGGATCAGGATCAGCGTCGTCGGCACGACGGCGCGCATGATCATCCGGATGGTGGCCCCCCGACCCGCCAGGTCATTGCGGACCCAGTCCAGCAGCTCGGGCGGCAGGGGGCGCCCGTAGCAGTACCGGAGGTATTGGATCGGGTTCGGGCGGGCGGGCTTAGGACTTTGACGCACGGCGCAGACTCTAAAGCGTCGGCCGCAGCGCCGGGAACACGGTGGCCGCCACCGCGCGCAGCGTCGCCTTGAACATGTCCAGGAAGTCGAAGTAGTCGCGCCACAGCGTGATACGGCCGTGGTGCACCTCGAAGACGCCGCACACCCAGAACTGCAGGCGCAGCGGTCCGAACGTCAGGACATCGGTGCGTTCGGTGAGCACCGCCGGGCCCTCGGCGGCGATCCGGTGGATCTTCACGTCGAAGGCCCCACGGCCGGCCAACCGCCGGAACACCTTGATGGTGGCGCTGCGGCCGTAGATGGTCGGCAGCCCGACGTTTTGGTACACCACGTCCTCGGCGAGTGCCGCCGCCGCGGTGTCGAGGTCTTCGTCGCGCAGGGCATCGAGGAAGGTCTCGACGATGCCGATGTTGGTGGCGGACTCAACAGCGCTCGGCTGGCCAGTCAGTTCGGTCATGCCTGCCACCCTAAGCCTGCGGGGCTGTGGCACGGTAGGCCGATGCGAGTCGTAGTGGTAGCCGGCCCAGATCCCGGTCACGCGTTCCCGGCGATCGCGCTGTGCAAGCGCTTCGCGGCGGCCGGCGATACACCGACACTGCTGACCGGCGTGCAGTGGCTCGACGCCGCGCGCGGCGCCGGGGTGGACGCCGCGGAGCTGCTGGGACTCGATCCCACCGCCGCCGATGACGACGCCGACGACGGCGCCAAGCTGCATCACCGCGCGGCGCGGATGGCGGTGGAGAACCGCGATCAGCTGCGGGCTCTGGCACCGGATCTGGTGGTCTCCGACGTCATCACGGCCTGCGGGGGAATGGCCGCCGAACTGCTCGACATCGGGTGGGTCGAACTCAGTCCGCACCCGCTGTACCTGCCGTCGAAGGGACTGCCGCCGATCGGCAGCGGGCTGGCGCCGGGCACCGGGGTGCGCGGCCGGCTGCGGGATGCACTGATGCGCTCGTTGACGGCACGCTCGATACGCGCGGGCCTGCGGCAGCGCGCCGAGGCGCGGGTGGGTATCGGTCTGCCGGCCGACGATCCCGGGCCAATGCGACGGCTGATCGCCACGCTGCCCGCACTCGAGGTGCCCCGACCGGACTGGCCCGCTGAGGCAGTCGTGGTGGGACCACTGCACTTCGAGCCGACCGAGCAGGTGCTCGAGCTGCCGCCCGGGTCGGGCCCGCTGGTGGTGGTGGCGCCGTCCACCGCCGCCACCGGAGCCGCCGGGCTGGCCGAGCTCGCCCTGGAGCATCTGGTTCCCGGTGCTGGCCTTCCCGAGGGCGCCCGGCTGGCGGTTTCGCGGCTGGGCGGCCCGCCCCTGGAGCTGCCCCCGTGGGCCGTCGCCGGGCTGGGACGCCAGGACGAACTGCTGACACACGCCGACGTGGTTGTCTGCGGCGGCGGGCACGGCATGGTGGCCAAGACTCTGCTGGGTGGGGTGCCGCTGGTGGTGGTGCCCGGCGGGGGCGATCAGTGGGAGATCGCCAATCGTGTGGTGCGCCAAGGCAGTGGGCGCTTGATCCGGCCATTGAGCGGGCCGGCGTTGGCCGAGGCGGTAGGCTCGGTGTTGGCGTCGCCGAGCTTCCGCGACGCCGCGCGGCGGGCCGCTGACACCGCCACCGATGTCGCCGATCCGGTACGGGTGTGCCATGAAGCACTGTCCGGCACTCGGTAGGTTGGGTGTGTGCGGCTGACCGAATTCCATGAACGGGTCACGATGCGTTTTGGTGCCGCGTACGGCGCCTCGGTGCTGGCCGACCACGTGCTGGCCGCCGTCGGCGGACGGACCGCGGTGCAGGCCATCGAGGACGGTGTGGAGCCGCGTGACGTGTGGTGGGCGCTGTGCTCGGACTTCGACGTGCCGCGCGATCAGTGGTGAAGCTGATCGCTGCGCGCCACGATGCTTCGCACCAGGGCGACGGAGAGGTCTGAGCAGATCGCGGCCAGTTCGGCGGTGGACTCGACCGGATTGGCCAGCCACGTCTCGATGATCTGGTTGACTCCGCCGACGATGAACAGCGCGCCGCGGCGCAACTCTTCCGGTGCGAGGTTCTGACCGTCGAGAACGTCCGGCGCATGTTCGACGATCGCGTCGGTGATCATGTCGAGGATGCCCGCGCGGTGCTCATTGAGCCCCGGAATCGCTGAGAGGTCGCTGGTGGCGATGCGGTGGATGCAGGGGTCGGCGGCGATCAGGTCGAGAAACGCGGTCAGCGCGGAACGGAGTTTGTCCGCCAGGGTGCCGGGATCGCCGATGCCGGCGGTGACCATCGCTTCGAGCAGTTGATCGCGGACGTCGTCGGAGACCGCGAAGAACAGCGCGTCACGATTGGGGAACTGCTCGTAGAAATAGCGCGGGGTGAGCCCGGCGGCGGTACAGACGCCGCGGACCGTGACCTCGCCGATGCCGGATTCTCCCCAGATCTGGCGACCGGCGGCCAGCAGCTTGCTCCGGCGCTCGGCACGGCGGTCCACCGCGCTGATCCCGCCGTAGTCACGCACCACCTCAGGGCGTTTCATTGACATCACACTACTAGCGAACGTAGATTCGGAATACGGATGTTATCCAAAATAGCGCTGGAGGCCGCCCGATGAACGCGCCTGCACCCACCGTGCCCGCCCGCCACCCCACCGGACCGGGTGCCGTGCCGGTCAGCATTCGGCTGCTGGCGACCGCGTTGGCGATCGGTCGGCCCACGCCGCAGCGGTGGCGCAAGATCGGTGAGGATCTGACCGCCGGCGACGAACCGATGCAGCGGCTGGTCGAGTGGATGGTGAACACCGGAACGGCCGAGACGCGGCCGATCTTCGATCAGGTACTGGCCCACGGCCTGGACAGCGTTCCCGACGCACCTGCGCCGCTGCGGGAGTTCTTCGGCGAGTTCGAGCCGATCCCAGACTGGGTCGATGTGGCCCGGTTGCGCCGCGGCCAGCGAGCCCTGCGCCGTGGCGGCGCCGACGGTACCTACATCGCGCGGGACGTGTCGTTCCTCGGCGGCTACCAGTTCTCCTCGTTCAACAAGACGCTGTTGCGCACCGGTGTGCTGGAGAAGGGCTCGAACAAGCGCTTCGCCGAGACCCTGCAGTGGGCGCTGGACGTCAGCGCCGAAGGGGGACTGGAGCCGCTTGGCGTCGGCTATCAGGCCACCATCCGCGTTCGGCTGATCCACGAATTCGTTCGCCGGCACGTGTCGGCGCTACCGGACTGGCGTGGTGACGAATGGGGCCTGCCGGTCAATCAGACCGACATGGCCGCCACCCTGGTGGGGGCGCTGATCGCGCCTCCGGCCGGCGGGCTGGCGATGGGAATCGTGATGTCCCCGGCCGAACTGGAGGACATTGCGCACCTGACCCGCTATGTCGGCTGGCTGATGGGGGTCCGCGAGGACTGGCTGCCTCACAGCTTCCGGGACGGCATCCGCATCCTCTATCAGACCCTGGGCGCACTCTCGGCGCCCGACGAGACCACCAAGCAGCTGGCCGCCCCGATGGCCGACGATCCGCTGGAATGGCGGTTCGGTGCCATCGCCGGTGTGCGGCGCCGTATCGCGCGCTCCCAGCATCTCTCGGTGACCAGCAGCTTTCTCGGGCCGCGCACGATGCGAAAGCTGGGACTGCCGGCCTTCGTACTGCCGTGGTATCCACTGCTGCGGATACCGGTCAACCTGGCCCGCAGCGCCGCTGCTCTGACCCTGCCCGGCGGCCTGGATCGCGCCGCGCGGCGGGGACGGCAGGAGCAGGAGGCGTTCATGCGCACCATGATGGGCTCGAACGACACCACCATCGGGGCATCCGCGCACGTCATGGCGGTGGCGTAGCTCGGCTGTTGCCCGCGAGCCGGCCCGAGGTTGCCCGCGAGCCGGCCCGTGAGTTGCCCGCGAGCCGGAATTCCACGACGCGACCCGCCCATGTCACGTCGTCAGATTCCGGCTCGGCTGTCACACCTCACGCGCCGACACGCGGCGTGTCTGACTTGATTCGAACATTCGTTCGCCTACTGTGGAGGAAGTTCGTTCGGCCTGACGGGTTTGTCAGACCCCGTCGCTAGCGTCACGGCCAACCGACCGAGAACCGGTCAACCGAACTACCGAACCACAGGAGAGACATCATGGCGCAAGCGCCCGATCGCGAAAAAGCACTCGAGCTGGCGATGGCCCAGATCGACAAGAACTTCGGCAAAGGCTCGGTGATGCGCCTCGGGGACGAGGTGCGCCAGCCGATCTCAGTCATCCCGACCGGCTCGATCGCCCTGGACGTGGCGTTGGGCATCGGCGGCCTGCCCCGGGGCCGGGTCGTCGAGATCTACGGCCCGGAGTCCTCCGGTAAGACCACCGTGGCACTGCACGCGGTGGCCAATGCCCAGGCCGCCGGCGGGATCGCGGCGTTCATCGACGCCGAGCACGCCTTGGACCCCGAATACGCCCGGAACCTCGGCGTGGACACCGATTCGCTGCTGGTGTCCCAGCCCGACACCGGGGAGCAGGCGCTGGAGATCGCCGACACGCTGATCCGCTCCGGCGCGCTGGACATCCTGGTCATCGACTCCGTGGCCGCCCTGGTGCCGCGCGCGGAGATCGAAGGCGAGATGGGGGACAGTCACGTCGGTCTGCAGGCCCGGCTGATGAGCCAGGCGCTGCGGAAGATGACCGGTGCACTGAACAATTCGGGCACCACCGCCATCTTCATCAACCAGCTGCGGGAGAAGATCGGCGTCATGTTCGGCTCGCCCGAAACCACGACGGGCGGAAAGGCTTTGAAGTTCTATGCCTCGGTACGCCTGGACGTTCGGCGGATCGAGACCCTCAAGGACGGCACCGACGCGGTCGGCAACCGCACCCGGGTCAAGGTGGTCAAGAACAAGGTGTCGCCGCCGTTCAAGCAGGCCGAGTTCGACATCCTGTACGGCCGGGGCATCAGCCGCGAGGGTTCGCTGATCGACATGGGCGTGGACCAGGGTTTCATCCGCAAGTCCGGCTCCTGGTTCACCTACGACGGCGAACAGCTGGGGCAGGGCAAGGAGAACGCCCGCAACTATCTGCTGACCAACGTCGACGTGGCCAACGAGATCGAGAAGAAGATCAAAGAGAAGCTCGGTATCGGAGCCGTATTGACCGATGAGCTGGCCGATGAAGTCCTGCCCGCCCCCGTCGACTTCTGAGCCGGTCGAGCTAGCAGGGCCCACCCGCGAGGAGCAGGCGAAGACGCTGTGCCTTCGCCTGCTCACCGCGCGGGCCCGCACCCGCGCCGAGCTCGCCGGTCAACTGGCCAAACGCGGCTACCCCGACGACGTCAGTGACCGGGTGCTGGATCGACTGACCACCGCTGGGTTGATCGATGACAGCGACTTCGCCGAACAGTGGGTGCGATCCCGCCGCGAACACGCGGGTAAGGGACGCAAGGCGCTGGCCGCCGAGCTACGCACCAAAGGTGTCGACGACGACGTGATCGCCGCAGCGCTGGAGGGCATCGATGCCGCCGCCGAACGCGATCGCGCCGAGCAGCTGGTACACGCCAAGCTTCGCCGGGAGACCCTCGGCGACGACGACGTGAAGGTCACCCGTCGGCTGGTGGGGATGCTCGCCCGGCGCGGCTACCATCCGTCGATGGCCTACGACGTGGTCAGCACCGAATTGGCTGCTGAACGCGAACGTCGCCGGGTGTGAGGGATCGGGTCAGACGTCTTCCGCGGCCCCGTCGTTGCCGGTGAAGACTTCCTTGGTCCGCTCGACGGCGTGAGTCGCGATCGCCACGGAGTCCTGGACGATCGCGCTGACGCCGCCGGAGATGTCCCCGCGAATGATGTCGCCGGCGTCCTCGACGATGTCCGAGGCCTTCTCGACGGCGTGTGCGGCGATGTCGCGCGCAGCGTCGAATGCGTCTTTGGGGGTGATCGCCATCGGAGTCTCCTGTCGTCGGCTGTCGAATTCGACTGTAGACGGCGCACACCGTGCGTGCAGGGCCTAAATCGACCCGGGAGCCCGGGCCGCTATCGGCCTGGTCATTCCGAACGAATCAGCCGCCGTACCATAGACCGGGTGAGTTTGCCGGTGATTTCCGAACAAGTGCGTACCTACGAGGTACGCACCTACGGCTGTCAGATGAACGTTCACGACTCCGAACGCATCGCCGGCATGCTCGAGCAGGCTGGTTACCGCCGGGCACCCGCGAACGCAGACGCCGACCTGGTGGTGTTCAACACCTGCGCGGTGCGCGAGAACGCGGACAACAAGCTCTACGGCAACCTCAGCCACCTGGCCCCCAACAAGCGAAGCAACCCCGACATGCAGATCGCCGTCGGAGGCTGCCTCGCGCAAAAGGACAAAGACAGCGTGCTGAGCCGCGCGCCGTGGGTGGATGTCGTCTTCGGCACGCACAACCTGGGCTCATTGCCGGCGTTGTTGGAGCGCGCCAGGCACAACCGCAGCGCCCAGGTCGAGATCGTCGAATCGCTGCGCGAATTCCCGTCGTCGCTGCCCGCCGCGCGGGACTCGGCCTATTCAGCGTGGGTTTCCATCTCGGTGGGCTGTAACAACAGCTGCACCTTCTGCATCGTGCCGTCGCTGCGCGGCCGCGAGGTGGATCGCAGCCCGGACGACATCCTCGCCGAGGTGCGAGCGCTGGCCGCCGAAGGCGTTCTCGAGGTGACCCTGCTAGGCCAGAACGTCAACGCCTACGGTGTCTCGTTCGCCGACCCGGAACTGCCGCGGGACCGAGGTGCATTCGCATCGCTGCTGCGCGCCTGCGGGGACATCGACGGCCTGGAGCGGGTCCGCTTCACCTCTCCGCATCCGGCCGAATTCACCGACGACGTCATCGAGGCGATGGCCCAGACCCCCAACGTGTGTCCCACCCTGCACATGCCGTTGCAGTCCGGCTCGGACAGGGTGCTGCGGGCGATGCGCCGCTCCTACCGGGCCGAGCGTTACCTGGGCATCCTCGATCGGGTCCGGGCCGCCATTCCCGACGCAGCCATCACCACCGACCTGATCGTCGGGTTCCCCGGTGAGACCGAACAGGACTTCGAAGAGACCCTGCAGGTGGTGGCAGCCGCGCGGTTCTCGGCCGCGTTCACCTTCCAGTACTCCAAGCGGCCGGGAACACCCGCCGCCGAACTTCCCGACCAGGTCCCCAAAGAGGTTGTCCAGCAACGCTACGACCGGCTGATCGAACTGCAGGAACAGATTTCCTGGGACGAGAATCGGGCCCAGATCGGGCGCACCGTCGAACTGCTGGTGGCCGTGGGTGAGGGCCGCAAGGACGCCCAGACCTCGCGGATGAGCGGCCGCGCCCGCGACGGACGGCTGGTGCACTTCGCTCCGGGGTCCGCGCAGGTGCGTCCCGGCGACGTGGTCACCACGACGGTCACCGGTGCGGCGCCGCACCACCTGCTGGCCGATGGGCCACTGCTGAGCCACCGGCGTACCAGGGCCGGTGACAGCCATGCCGAACCAGCGCCCGGTGTCGGACTGGGCATGCCGAAGATGCCGGGGGTGACGCGATGAGCGGCAAAAGGGATCAGCACAACCTGGAGGCCTACCGGGCCGACATCGAAGCCGCCGAGCGGCGCGTCGCCGGCGAAATCGATCCCGGCGGCAGGGGGCCCGTCGTTGCGATCTGCGTCTTCGTGCTGCTCGGGTCATTCCTGTTGCCGCACACCGGTTCCGTCCGCGGCTGGGATGTCCTGTTCCCCGGGGAACGCACCGACGAAGCGCTGGTGACGCTGCCGTCGCAGGTGTTCATGTGGCTGGCGTTGGTGTTCGGGGTCGGGTTCTCGATATTGGCCCTGGTGACGCGACGCTGGACGGTGGCCTGGGTGGCACTGGCGGGTTCGGCGGTGGCCGCCGCCACCGGACTGCTGGCCGTGTGGTCCCGGCAGACCGCGATAGCGGGCGACCCGGGTCCGGGCATCGGACTGATCCTGGCCTGGATCACGCTGATCGTGCTGGCGTTTCACTGGGCCCACGTGGTGTGGTCACGCACCGCCCTGCAGCTCGCGGCCGAGGCCGAGCGCCGGCGCAGCACCGCGCAGCTGCAGTCACGAAACCTGTTGGACGATCTCAGCCGCCCCGAGGACCCGCCACCGGGGGAGTAGCCGGAGCCTGCGCCCGGCCTTCTCGGCTTCCCCGATAGGCGCGTGCTCGCAACTCGGCGAGCCACCCCGGACGCAGTTGGACCCCCGGCGCGGTGTGCATGACCGGGTCGAACGAAACGTCGCGGTCCGCGCCGGCGCCGTTGATGACGAGGTGGGCCAACGGGCGGAATTCGCCTGTGCCGCAGGCCTGGTCGATTTCGAAGCGAATGTGCCCGCCGGCGAGTTGCCGACGGATGTCGCTCAACGCCAATCCATAGCCGTCGATCCGCGTCGTCAGCCGCGCCCGCAGCCACCACAACTGTTCTCGATAATGCAGCGGCATGAGCGTGGTCATCTGCAGCCCCGACCACGACACCACCGGCCGTAGTCCCACCGCCCGGCCGATCACCCCGGAGCCCGCGGAGACCAGCAAGACATCCCAACTTCGGTGATCGTACGGCGGCACCGGTATCTGAATCGCCAGCCCGACGGCGTCGGGCAGTCGACCAGGCGTGCCGGTGGCTTTGGAGATGCGGGTGATGACGGCGGCTGACGGCACCGGCAGACCCTCGTCCGGTGGTGCGTCTCGTTCCAGAAAGCCCGTCGCCAGCACCCCGTCGGGGTGGAAAACCCGACGATGCCGCAGCGCGGAACCCCAGCGAAAGGGCCACCCGGCGGGGTCGGTCATTGCCGCGGCACGTCGCCGCGCCAGGCACCGGTCTCGGTGGGTTGGCTCTCGATGAAGTCCTTGAACCGCTTGAGGTCCGCATGGACACGGTGGTCGAGGATATTCAGCTTGTCGGCCACGTTCTCCAGAACACCGTCGGGGTCGATGTCCATCTGCGTGGTCACCCGGGTGGTGGCGTCATCGATCTTGTGGAAGGTGACCACGCCGCCGTGATTCGGGCCGCTGTCGGAACGCCACGCGACCCGTTCTTCCGGGTGCTGCTCGGTGATCGTGGCGTCGAATTCACGCGATACCGGGCCCACCTTGATCTTCCAGTGCAGGTGGGTGTCGTCGCGTTGCAGTACCTGTTCGACACCCTCCATGAACTGCGGAAACGACTCGAACTGGGTCCATTGGTTGTAGACCGTCCGAATCGGGCGCTTGACGTCGAGTGCTGCGGTGATATTGCTCATGGGTCATCTCCAGTGAGTTGATCTGTCTGCTCTCACTGGGGGTGGTAGCCCGCGGATGCCGATGCTCAAACATCGGCCGGCATCAGCGCCGGTTGAGCGCCCGCTCGGCGGCCTGGGCCCACTGCCGCCACTGCTCGGCGTTGGCGGTGGCCTCGGCGGCCTCCTTGTCGCGACCCGCGGCCTGGGCTTTGAGCGCCTGGCGTTCGAACTGTTCGGCACGGGTGCGGAATTGGGCGGCGCGGGCCTCGGCTTCGGGGTCCACCACGGCCGCCTCGGCGGCGGCACCGGCGTCGCGCACCTTCTTCTCCACCGCCCGCAGGCGCCGCTCCAACTCGGCGGAACGCTCGCGGGGCACCTTGCCCAAGGCATCCCACTTCGTGACAATCGAGCGCAGCGCAGCGCGCGCGGCGTTCTGATTGGTCGGGTCGATCCGCTCCGCCTCGACCAGCAGCGCCTCCTTGGCGGCGGCGTTGGCCTCCAACTCGGCGTCACGCTCGGCGTTGGCGGCATTCCGTGCGGAGAAGAACGTGTCCTGGGCGGCCTTGAACCGTTGCCACAGCGCCTCATCGACGTCCTTGGACGCCCGTCCGGTCGTCTTCCAGGTGGCCAGCAGTTGCCGGAACGCGGCGCTGGTCGCTGCCCAGTCGGTGGAACTGGACAGCTCTTCGGCCCGTTTGCACAGCCGGTCCTTCTCTTCGCGCGCCCCGGCCCGACCGCGATCGAGTTCGGCGAAGTGCGAGCCGCGCCGCCGGTTGAAGCTGTCGCGAGCCGCCGCGTAGCGCTTCCACAGCGCGTCGTCGACTTTGCGGTCCAGGCCGGTGATCGTGCGCCATTCGTCGAGAATGGCGCGCAGCCGGTCGCCGGTGGCCTTCCACTGCGTGGAGTTCGCGGCCAATTCCTCAGCTTCGGCGGCCAGGGCCTCCTTGCGCGCGGTCGCCGCCGCCCGCTGCTCGTCGCGCTGCGCGCGGCCGGCTGCAGCAACACTGTCGGCGTGCTCGATGACCGCCGCGATCCGCGCCGCCAGCGCCTCGACGTCGCCCAGGACGCTGGCTGTCGGCAACTGGTCAGCCAGTGCCGTCGCCGATGCCTTGATCTTGCGGGCGTCGCCGCTGCCGGAGGACAACCGCTCCTCGAGCAGGGTCACCTCGGTGCTCAGGTCGTCGTACCGGCGACCGAAATGGGCGAATGCGGCCTCGCGGTCACCGGCCTGCCAGGAACCGATCTGTCGCTCACCGGCCGGCGTGATCAGCCACACCGTGCCGTCGTCATCGACTCGCCCGAACTGATGCGGGTCAACGGTGGGCGGCGGCAGGATGACGGCCGGTGCAGGCCGGGCACCTGGCTTGGGCCCGGGACGCGGCCCCGGACGGGGGATGGGGGCGGACGAACCGCTGTCAGTGGTCATCGCTGTCGTCACCTAACCCTTCGCGGGGCAACCCGCGCATCTGCCGCGCACCGCGGCGCCTTCGATCTGCTAGAAGCATTCAAGAGTATTCAAGCAGTTACCCGCCACGCCGCGCGGCCAACTCGGCTGTAGCCTGTCCGATCGCCACCGGATTTGCCCGCGACGCCCGCAGACCTGTAGGAGGCCGGCATTGGAGAAAGAGACCATCGCCGTACTGTTCGCGCTCGGCGCGGCGCTGTTCAGCGCGATCAGCGACGTGGTCCAACAGCGCAGCGCGCACCAGGTCGGTGACCATGGGATGGGGCCCGTCGCGCTGTTCGCCCGGCTGTTGACCGACCGGCGGTGGTGGCTGGGCACGCTGTCGGGTCTGGTGGGTTTGGGGCTGCAGGCCGTGGCGCTGGGCCTGGGGTCGGTGCTGCTGGTGGAGTCCTTGCTGGTGACATCGCTGCTGTTCGCGCTGCCCCTGGGCGCCCGCCACTCCGGCCAGCGACTCGCGCGCTCGGTCTGGATGTGGGCGGCGTTGCTGGTGGCCGCCCAGTTCATCATCATCACCGTCGGTAATCCCACCGCCGGCCACGAGAGGGCCTCGCTGGAGTCCTGGGTGTGGGTGATCGCGGTGCTGGCGCCGACGGTGCTGCTGTGTCTGGTCGGGGCGCGGGTGTACGCGGGGCGGGCGGCGGCCGCCGTGCTGCTGGCTGCGGTGTCTGCCATCTCGTGGGGCATCTTCGCGGTGCTGACCAAGGGGGTGGTCGATCTGATCGGCCATGGGCCGCGGGCGATGTTCGCCGCGCCGGAACTGTATGCGTGGGGAGCGGTCGCGCTGGCGGGCGCGATCTATCAGCAGGCGGCGTTTCGAGCCGGGGCCCTGACGGCCTCGCTGCCCACGATCACGGTGCTCGAGCCGTTGGTGGCCGCGACGCTGGGCGTGGTGTTGCTCGGTGAGGTGCTCAAACCCGGCCGCGGTGCGGCGTTCATCCTGGTGCTGGCGGTGGCGGCGCTGGTCGCCGCCGTCGCGGCGCTCTCGCGGGATCAGGCGGTCAGCGCGGGCGAGCCGGCCGTCGCGGCGGCCTAGCGGCGGGCCCGCCACCAGGCCTTGCTACCCAGCGAGAACCTGAACTGCGGGTATCGTTGCGCCTCTGAGGAGGGGGTCCGGGTATGTCGACGGCGAATATTCTGGCGGCGCTACTCGCGCTGTGCGCCGCGATGGCGTCCGCGATAGGTGACGTGATCCGCCAGCGCTGCGCGCAGGAGGTCACCGATCAACAGGTCGGCCATCTGGCGCTGTTCTGGCTGTCGGTGCGCGACCCGCGGTGGTGGGGCGGCGGTGCGGCCGCGGTGGCCAACTACGCCCTGCAGGCGGTGGCGCTGGCGGTGGGGTCGGTGATGCTGGTGACCGGGTTGCAGGTGACCGCGTTGCTGTTCGCACTGCCGATGTACGCCTGGCTGACCCATCGCCGGGTGAGCAGATGGGAGTGGGTGTGGGCGGTGCTGCTGGCCACCGCTCTGGCGGTGGTGGTCATCGTCGGGGATCCGACCGAAGGTAAACAGCACGCACCGGCCAGCACCTGGATCGTGGTGTCTGTGGTGTTGACGTCGGCGCTGGTGGTCTGCGTGTTCGCCGCCCGGCGGTTCAAGGGCCGCCCGGCGGCGGCGGTGCTGTTGGCGGTGGTGGCCGGCACCTCGCTGGCGGTGTTCGCCCTGCTCACCAAGGTCCTCGTCGAGGTGATGAAGGCTGATGGGTTTGACGCGGTCCTGCAGTCGCCCGCGCTGGAGCCCTGGCTGGTGGCGACGCTGGCCGGGATGATCTTCCAGCAGTCGGCGTTTAGGGCCGGGGCGCTGACCGCGTCCATGCCGACGATGATCGTGGCCAAACCGCTGGTGGCCACCGCGCTGGGTGTGTTGCTGCTCAACGAGACCATTCAGGCCGGCGGGGCAGAGGACGTCGCGGTGGTCATCGGGGTGGTGCTGATCGTGATCGCCACGGCGGCACTGGCCCGCGGTGAGGCCGCCACCATCGTCGCCGAAGCCGGCGCCGACCTGCCCGAGCCGGTGGCTGCGCCGACCACCAGCTAGCTTTGGTGCCGTGCTGGGACCGATTGCGATCATGCCGTCGGCGCCGGTGCTGGTGCCCGAGTTGGCCGGTGCCGCCGCCGAAGCCGCCGAGTTGCGGGCCGCGGCGCTGACCGCCGCCCGCGAGCTGCCGGCGCGCTGGGCGGTCCTCGGCGCCGGACCGGACGCGGTGTACGGGGCCGAGAGCGCCGGCAGCTTTGCCGGATTCGGCGCCGACGTCGCGGTCGCGCTGGGACCAGGCGCCCGCCGGACCGTCGATCTGCCGTTGTCCGCGCTGGTCGCCGGATGGGTGCGCGGTCAGGTCGCACCCGAGGCCGCGGTCGTGGTGCACTGTTGCGCCGATCCGGACACGGCGCTGGCCACCGGCAGGCGCCTCCGCGCCGAGATCGACCAAGGTGACGAGCTCACCGGTGTGTTGGTACTCGCCGACGGCGCCAACACCTTGACCCCGTCGGCCCCGGGTGGCCACCACCCCGCCGACGTCGAGTGCCAGCGCGCCTTGGACGAGGCCCTGGCCGGCGGCGACGTCGCCGCACTGACCGGGCTGCCCCCGCAGGTTGTCGGTCGCGCGGGTTACGCGGCCCTGGCCGGGCTGGTCGGGACAGCGCCGCGCGCAGTCACCCAGCTCTATCGCGACGCCCCGTACGGCGTCGGTTACTTCGTGGGGGTCTGGCGACCGTGAGGCCGATCGCGGTGGTCGGGCCCACCGGGACGGGCAAATCACAGTTGGCGTTGGATCTGGCGGCGCGGCTGGGCGGCGAGATCGTCAACGCCGACGCCATGCAGCTGTACCGCGGCATGGACATCGGCACCGCGAAACTGCCGCCGGAGCAGCGTGGCGGCATCCCGCATCACCAGCTCGACGTGCTCGATGTCGTCGAGACCGCGACGGTGGCCCGCTATCAGCAGGCGGCGGCGGCGGACGTCGAGGCGATCGCCGCCCGCGGTGCGGTGCCGATCATCGTGGGCGGATCGATGCTGTACCTGCAGGCCCTGCTCGACGATTGGTCGTTCCCGGCCACCGACCCGGTGGTACGGGCGCGCTACGAGCAACGGTTGGCCGAGGTCGGCGTCGCCGCGATGCATGCAGAACTGGCCGGCGTCGATCCGGCTGCCGCCGCGGCGATCCTGCCCACCGACGGCCGGCGGATCGTTCGGGCGCTGGAAGTGGTGGAACTGACCGGAGCACCGTTCGCCGCTTCGGCGCCCACCATCGGAGCGCCGCGCTGGGACGCCGTGATTCTCGGCTTGGACTGCGACACAACAATTCTCGATGAGCGACTGGCCGCCCGCACCGACACGATGTTTGCCCAGGGACTGGTCGCCGAGGTCCAGGGACTGCTGCAGTCGGGACTGCGGGACGGGGTCACCGCCGCCCGGGCGCTGGGCTATGCCCAGGTGATCGCCGACCTCGATGCCGGCGGCGACGGCGACGGGGCCCGGGAACCGACGTTCATCGGAACCCGCCGCTATGTGCGCCGGCAGCGATCCTGGTTCCGGCGCGACCATCGCATCCACTGGCTCGATGCGGCCGGCGCCGGCCTGCTCGACGCGGCGCTGGCTGCGCTTCGGCACGTATCCTGAGCACATGCTTTTCGTCAAGGGTCACGGCACCCAGAACGACTTCGTGTTGCTGCCGGACCTCGACGCGGCACTGAAGCTGACCCCTGCCGCGGTGGCCGCGCTGTGCGATCGTCGCCGCGGCCTGGGTGCCGACGGTCTGTTGCGGGTGACCACCGCCGGGGCCGCAGCGAGCGCAGGAGTGCTCGACCAGCTGCCCGAAGGAGTCGCGGCGGGCGACTGGTTCATGGACTACCGCAACGCCGACGGCTCGGTGGCCGAGATGTGCGGCAACGGAGTCCGGGTGTTCGCGCACTATCTGCGTGCCGCCGGCCTGGAATCCCGCGACGAGTTCGTGGTCGGTTCGCTGGCCGGGCCGCGGCCGGTGACCGTGCACCACGCCGACGAGGTGCACGCCGAGGTCACCGTCGATATGGGTAAACCGAACCTGCTCGGTAGTTCCGGACCGGCATTTGAGGCACTGGTCGGGGGCCGGCGGTTCGCCGGCCTGGGGGTTGACGTCGGCAACCCGCACCTGGCCTGCGTCGATCCGGGGCTGTCCCGGGCAGAGCTGGCCGCCCTGGATGTCGGCGCCCCGGTGTCCTTCGACGCCACGCAATTCCCGAACGGGGTGAACGTGGAGATCCTGACCGCTCCGCAGGACGGCGCGGTGGCCATGCGGGTGCATGAGCGCGGGGTCGGGGAGACCCGCTCGTGCGGCACCGGGACGGTGGCCGCCGTGGTGGCGGCCCTGGCGCATACCGGAGCCTCCACCGGCGCGCTGCGAGTCGACATCCCCGGCGGAGCGGTCAGCGTCACCGTCACCGAGGCGGGCAGCTACCTGCGCGGCCCGTCGGAGCTGGTGGCACGCGGCGACATCGCACCGCGGTGGTGGGCGGCCCAGTGAACTATTCCGACTCGAGGCCGCAGCCCAGCACGGGTGAGCTGAACCTCGACGACCGCGCGGCGCTGCGCCGCGTCGCCGGTCTTTCCACCGAACTCGCCGACATCTCCGAGGTCGAATACCGCCAACTGCGGCTGGAGCGCGTGGTGCTGGTCGGGGTGTGGACCGAGGGCACCGCCGCCGAGGCCGACGCCAGCATGGTCGAACTTGCGGCGTTGGCCGAAACCGCCGGTTCGCAAGTGCTCGAAGGCCTGATCCAGCGACGCGAACGGCCCGACCCGGCCACCTACATCGGTTCCGGCAAGGCCCAGGAACTGCGGGAGATGGTGCTGGCCACCGGCGCCGACACCGTGATCTGCGATGGCGAGCTGTCCCCGGCGCAGCTGAACGCGCTGGAGAAGGCGGTCAAGGTCAAGGTGATCGACCGCACCGCGCTGATTCTCGACATCTTCGCCCAGCACGCCACCAGCGCCGAGGGCAAGGCGCAGGTGGCGCTCGCGCAGATGCAGTACATGCTGCCGCGGCTGCGTGGCTGGGGCGAGTCGATGTCACGGCAGGCCGGTGGCCGGGCCGGTGGCGCCGGCGGCGGGGTGGGCACGCGCGGTCCCGGTGAGACCAAGATCGAGACCGACCGGCGCCGCATCCGGGAGCGGATGTCCAAACTGCGCCGCGAGATCAAGGCGATGAAGCAGGTGCGGGACACTCAGCGCAGCCGCCGCCGGCACAGCGATGTCCCTTCGGTGGCGATCGTCGGTTACACCAACGCGGGCAAGTCCAGCCTGCTCAACGCGCTGACCGGTGCCGGGGTGCTGGTTCAGGATGCGTTGTTCGCCACACTGGAACCCACCACGCGCCGTGGGCAATTC
The DNA here is from genome assembly GCF_002101775.1 of Mycolicibacter nonchromogenicus. GTDB lineage: Bacteria > Actinomycetota > Actinomycetes > Mycobacteriales > Mycobacteriaceae > Mycobacterium > Mycobacterium nonchromogenicum. The sequence continues at coordinate 52,366 of NZ_LQPI01000036.1, forward strand.
GACGATGACCGCCCGTTTGTGCTGACCGACACAGTCGGTTTCGTGCGGCATCTGCCCACCCAGTTGGTGGAGGCGTTCCGTTCCACGCTGGAGGAGGTGGCCGACGCCGATCTGCTGGTGCATGTGGTCGACGGCTCCGACCCGGCGCCGCTGGCGCAGATCAGCGCGGTGCGCGAGGTGATCTCGGAAGTGATCGCCGAACACGATTCCGGGCCGGGTGGTCAGCGTGCTCCGGAACTGTTGGTGGTCAACAAGATTGACGCGGCCGGAGATCTCGCGCTGGCGCAGCTGCGGCGTGCTTTGCCCGAAGCGGTGTTCGTCTCAGCGCACACCGGCGAGGGCATCGACGCGCTGCGTCAACGGATGGGGCAGTTGGTGGCGCCGGTCGACACCGCGGTTGATGTTGTCATCCCTTACGGGCGTGGCGATTTGGTGGCCCGCGTGCATGAGCACGGTCGCGTGCAGCAGGCTGAGCACGGCGAGGGCGGTACCCGCATCCGCGCCCGCGTGCCCGCGGCATTGGCGGCCAGTCTGCGGGAATTCGCCGCGTTTTAGGCAATGTGGCGCCGGTGCGATAGGCTGGTGCTCACGCGTCGTGGAACGCTTACTCACCGCCGTCATGGCCGTGAAGCTCTTCTCGCGGCGATCGCTATTGCCACCAGGCAATCTCGCCAACTCTGTGTTGCAGACAGATCTGTGCCGTCTGACGGCCGCTGCGGCACAGCCTATGCCCGAAAGGCATCTCATGACTACCAATTCATTTGCCGACCTCGGCGTGCCCGCTGACCTTGTCGGTGTGCTCGCCGCGAGCGGTATCGCCGCTCCCTTCCCCATCCAGGTCGCGACCCTGCCGGACAGCCTGGCCGGCCGCGATGTGCTCGGCCGGGGCAAGACCGGCAGCGGCAAGACGCTGGCGTTCTCACTGCCGCTGGTGGCCCGGCTGGCCGGCGAGAGGCGACGTCCCGCGCGGCCGAGTGGCCTGGTGCTGGCACCCACCCGGGAGCTGGCCACCCAGATCGCCGCAACGCTGGAGCCGTTGGCGCAGGCCAGTGGGCTGAAGGTGACCACCATCTTCGGCGGGGTGTCGCAGAACCGTCAGGTGGCCGCGCTCAACGCCGGCGCCGACATCGTGGTGGCCTGCCCGGGCCGTCTCGAAGACCTGATGAAACAGCGGCTGATCACACTGGACGCGGTGCGCATCAGCGTGCTGGACGAAGCCGACCACATGGCCGATCTCGGATTCCTGCCGGGAGTCACCCGCATTCTGGCCGCGACCGCGGAAACCGGTCAGCGACTGCTGTTTTCGGCGACCCTGGACAATGGGGTCGACAAGCTGGTCCGGCGCTTTTTGCGGAACCCGGTGTCGCACTCCGTCGATGAACTCGACGCGCCCCCTCCGGCAATGACCCATCACGTGTTCCACGTCTCCGGTCTTCAGGACAAGAAGGACTTGGTGCAGCTGTTGGCATCGGGCACCGGGCGCCGGATCCTGTTCCTGCGCACGAAGCATCAGGCACGGAAACTGGCCCGCCAGCTCACCGAGTCCGGTGTGCCGTCGGTCGATCTGCACGGCAACCTGTCCCAGCCCGCCCGCGAGCGCAACCTCGCGGCATTCTCCGACGGGGATGTCCGAGTCCTGGTGGCCACCGACATCGCCGCGCGTGGCGTTCACGTCGACGAGGTGGAGCTGGTGGTCCACGTGGACCCGCCCGCCGAGCACAAGGCCTACCTGCACCGGTCCGGCCGGACCGCACGGGCCGGCAGCGCCGGAGATGTCGTCACCGTGGTCCTGCCCGAGCAGCGCCGCGAGACCCAGGTGCTGCTGCGCCGCGCCGGGATCAGCGTCGCCCCCCAACAGGTGGCCGTCGATTCCGCTTCGGTGCTCGCGCTGGTGGGGGAGGTGGCCCCGTTGCGGGCGCCCGCGCCGGTGGCCCCGAAGGCCGCTCCGCCGGCCCGCGCCAAGCTTTCACCGGGCCAGACCTCGCCGGGCCAGTCCGGTCGCCCGCGGCGCCGTCGCGGCGGCGGCGGGACTGCGCAGCCTGCCTCGCAGGCCGATGGCCGGGGTCGCCAGCGCGCCGGCGCCGGATCGCGGCGACAGAGTGCGGCAGTGCGTTAGCACCGACACCCACCAGTGCGTCGCCCAACCATCCGGTTGGTCTATTCTCGTCCCAAAGTTCCGTCGACCGGAGGTCAGGCAATGAGTGCCGCAGTCAAGTACCAGCGAACCCTGTTCGAGCCCGAACACGAACTGTTCCGGGAGTCGTTCCGCGCCTTCCTGGATCGGCACGCCGCGCCTTACCAGGAGGAGTGGGAGAAGGCCAAGATCGTCGACCGCTCCGTGTGGCTTGAGGCCGGCAAGCAGGGCTTCTTGGGCATGGCGGTGCCCGAACAGTACGGCGGCGGCGGCAACCCGGACTTCCGCTACAACACGATCATCACCGAGGAAGTCACCGCCGGCCGCTACAGCGGCTTGGGTTTCAGCCTGCACAACGACGTCTGCGCGCCGTACCTGCTGGAACTGTGCAATGAAGAGCAGAAGCAGCGCTGGCTGCCCAAGTTCTGCACGGGCGAGCTGATCACCGCGATCGCGATGACCGAGCCGGGCACCGGCAGTGACCTGCAGGGCATCAAGACCCGGGCGGTCCGGCAGGGCGACCACTATGTGCTCAACGGTTCCAAGACGTTCATCACCAACGGCATCCACTCCGACCTGGTGATCGTGGTCGCCCAGACCGACCCCGAGAAGGGCGCCCAGGGCTTCTCCCTGCTGGTCGTGGAGCGCGGGATGGAGGGCTTCGAGCGCGGCCGTCACCTGGACAAGATCGGTTTGGACGCCCAGGACACCGCCGAGCTGTCCTTCACCGACGTCCATGTCCCGGTGGAGAACCTGCTCGGAGAAGAGGGCAAGGGCTTCATCTATCTGATGCAGAACCTGCCGCAGGAGCGGATCTCGATCGCGATCATGGCCGCCGGCGCGATGGAGGCGGTGCTGGAGCAGACGATCCAGTACACCAAGGAGCGCAAGGCGTTCGGTAAGCCGATCGGCAGTTTCCAGAACAGCCGGTTCCTGCTGGCCGAGCTGGCCACCGAGGCCACCGTGGTGCGGATGCTGGTCGACGAGTTCGTGCGGCTGCACCTGGACAAGAAGCTCACCGTCGAGCAGGCCGCGATGGCCAAGTGGTATGCCACTGAGAAGCAGGTGCACCTGATCGACCGCTGCCTGCAGCTGCACGGTGGATACGGCTACATGCGCGAATACCCGGTTGCACGGGCTTATCTGGATGCCCGTGTTCAGACCATTTACGGTGGCACCACCGAGATCATGAAAGAGATCATCGGCCGCAGCCTCGGCGTCTAGCGACGCTTTCGGGAAGGATTTGGCGCCCATTGCGGCGCTGCAAGGGGCGCTACCTGCACGTTTGGTAGCGCCCCTTGTTCCGTTCGGCGCAGCCGGTTTGGCATCATTTCAGCATCGGCTGGGTATCTGTTTCCGCAATATCGGTGACACGGCTTCGAATCTCGGGCCGATTGCGGGAAAGTCTAAGCCGGAAACATTTGCGTCGATAATGTCGATAATGATGCCTGGGAGGGCTGGTGACTAGTCGGAAAGATCGGTTCGGCAACACGGCGGTGCGCATGGCGCTCGGCCTGGCGGCGACGGTCACCGTGCTCTTGTCGGTGCAGACCGCTGCTGCGACGCCCGACAGTGATGCCCACGACGCCATTACGGCGGCATGGGAGGCGGCAGGTGGCGATGGGTCGCCGCTGGGTCCGCCCAAGGGCGACGTGCACCCGGCCGGGGTCGGATTCGCCCAGGACTTCGCCGGTGGCACCGTTTTCTTCACCCCGGAGACCGGCGCGAAGGCGCTGTACGGTGCGATCCTCGACAAGTACGAGGCGCTGGGCGGCGCGGCCGATAACGGCCTCGGATTCCCCAGCAGCGATGAACTGCCCGGGCTGGTTCCGGACAGTCGGGTGGCCATCCTGTCCGGCGCCGACAACCCGGTGATCTTCTGGACACCCGAACACGGCGCCCACGTGGTGCGCGGACCCATCAACGCAGCATGGGACAAGCTGGGCAGCTCCACCGGCGCGCTCGGGGTTCCGGTCGAGGACGAGAGCTACGACGGTGCCGTGGTCACCCAGAAGTTCAGCAATGGTGCGCTGTCCTTCGACAGTGCGACCAGGACGTTCACCTCGGTTCCGCCGGAGCTGGCGGAGCAGCTGGCCGATCTGCAGGTTCAGGTCGACGCGGCGGCCGCCATCGACCAGGCCTGGCGCAGTGCCGGCGGTCCCGCCGGAGCGCTGGGGGCCAAGCAGGGCGATCAGTACCCCGTCGGCGACAACGGCGGCGTGGGCCAGGACTTCGCCCACGGCAAGGTCTACTTCAGCCCGGTGACCGGCGCCAATGCCGTCCTGGGTGAAGTTCTGGCCAAGTACGAGTCACTGGGCGGTCCCGCCGGCAGTGACCTCGGCTTCCCGATCACCGGCACGGCTGACGGTGCGATCCCGGGCAGCAAATTCAATTCGTTCGCCGCTGACGACGAGCCGGTGATCTTCTTCAGCCCCGACAACGGTGCCTTCGTGGTGCGCGGCGCGGTGAAGGCGGCGTGGGACAAGCTCGACGCAGCCGCCGGAAAGCTGGGCGCCCCGGTGGGTGATGCGACCGTCGAAGGTGACGTGGTGTCGCAGAAGTTCACCGGCGGGTTGATCGCCTGGAACCAGGCGAACAGCACGTTCAGCACGGAACCGGCTGAGTTGGCGGAATCGCTGTCGGGCCTGCAGATTCCCGGGCTGATCCTGCCCGACGGCAGCAAGGCGACGTCGACTGGGCCGGCCAAGGAAACGCACTGGAACTGGATGTGGGTCTTGATCCCGGTTGCCGTACTGGCGGTGCTGGGCGCCCTCGGCGGCGCGGCTATGTGGTGGCAGCGGCGTCGTCCGGCCGCCGTCCTGCCCGACTCGCCGGCTGCCGGGCCGGCCCCGGTCGCCGACGACTACGACGACGGCGCCGAGCAGTGGGCCCACCACGAATCGCGCGACGACCACCGCGACGACTCTCGTGAGCACGAGGGCACGGTTCGACTGCCGAGTCGCTACGGCGCTTCCGCATCGCCGTATGTGTCCGAGCCTGAGCTGCCCGTCTCCTCACCCCCGGATGCGCCGTGGCTGCACTATGGCGAGCACGAGAGCGAGGCGGAAGTCGACGACGATGACGACACCGACACCGCCCCCACCCGGGTGGTGACCGAAGAAGAGTTCGGCACCGGCCGGCACGCCGTGGGTCAGGCCGGCGCGGGGTCGGACCCGCGCGGCTTCGGCGGCGGCGCGGAGCCCCGCCGGTTCGGCGGCGGCACGGACACTCGCACGGTGGGCGGCGGCGAATCGCGCACCTTCGGCGTCGACGAATCGGCGCACCCGGTGATGCACCTGCCGCTGGACGACCCGTACCAGCAGCCGAAGGGCTACCCGATCAAGGCGAACATCGGCTCGGGGCTCTACTACACCCCGCAGAACGCCCTGTATGACGACACGCTCGCCGAGATCTGGTTTGCCACCGAGGACGCGGCACGGCTCAACGGCTTCACTCGGGCCGGCTGATCACCGGCGGGTTTCGTACCCGCTGCGGGCCGGCCCGATGGTGCGTCACTGCGCTGCGGTAGGCCGGCATGCGTGCGGGCTGCGTTGTGTTCCAGGTGCTTTCGGACAGCCTTGGCTGATGTCTGGCGCCGACAGCTCGTCGAACGGTGGGCGCGGCGCGGGCGTGATCAGATCTTTCGGATGACGGTCACGACCTTGCCCAGCACCACCGCGTCGTTGCCGGGGATGGGGTCGAAAATCGGGTTGTGCGGCATCAGCCACACCTGGCCGCCAGTGCGTTTGAACGTCTTGACGGTGGCCTCGCCGTCGATCATGGCGGCCACGATGTCGCCGTTGTCGGCGACGTTCTGCTGACGCACCACAACCCAGTCGCCGTCGCAGATCGCGGCGTCCACCATCGATTCGCCGACCACCTTGAGCAGGAACAACTCTCCTTCGCCGACCAGCTCGCGGGGGAGCGGGAAGACATCCTCAACGGCCTCCTCGGCCAGGATCGGCCCACCGGCCGCGATCCGGCCCAGGACCGGAACGAAAGTGGGCTCGGGCAGTGCATCCGAGCCGGCAAAGTCGGTGCGCTGCACGGCCTCGGCGGCGCCGGCCACGTCGTCCTGGCTACGCACATCGACAGCACGGGGACGGTTGGGGTCACGCCGCAGGTAGCCCTTGCGCTCGAGCGTGCGGAGCTGGTGGGCCACCGAGGACGTCGAAGTCAGCCCGACGGCGTCGCCGATCTCGCGGATGCTCGGCGGATAACCACGCTCGTTGACCGAGGCGCGGATGACGTTCAGGATCGTGCGCTGCCGGGCGGTCAGCGCTGAGTCCGGGCCCGTCGAGTTACTGCTGCTGTCACTCATGGGGGCGAATCTAGTCCCACGACGGGGATTAATCAAACATGTGTTCGAGGTGTGTCGCGGGACGTTCGAAACTGTCGGCGACTTGTCGGACCCCTTCGCTAATGTTTTCGACAACGATTCGATCACATGTTCGGACTTCGAACATACAATCGATTAGTATTCGAACAGTCGAGCGAACAGGGTCGCCGACGCCGAGTGAGGGAGAACCGCAACATGATGCTCATCGACACGATCGCTCCGACATTCGAGCCGGCCGGAAACGAGCGGACGCAGGCGCATCGCGGTTCCCGGACGTCGGGCCGCGCCTACCCGATCCGCACCCAGCCGGCACGGCTGGTCCGGCAGCGGCCGGGCGGCGCCCCGCTGCGCCACCGCGGCGCCGGGGTGCGGATGTCGCGGGCACCGCACCGGCCGCAGCCGGCGAAAGCCATCACCCCGGCGACCACCGTCATGCTGGCCCTGATCGCCGCCGGGATCACCGTGTGGCTCGGGTTGATCGCCCAGTTCGGGGCGGCGGCGGCCGGCAGCACGTCGGCGGTGCCCGACCAACTCGGCGTAGTGCGGGTCCAGAGCGGGGAGACACTGGCGCACCTGGCGGCCCGTGTCGCACCGGACGCGCCCGCCGGACAGGTCATCGAGCGCATCCGTGAGCTCAACAGTCTGGAATCGGTGGCCCTCGACGCCGGTCAGACGCTGATCGCGCCGTTGGGCTGAGGCGGCAGGTGTCGGTTCGGTCGCCGTCTGCGGCCACTGCTGAGCGCCGGCGGCAACCCGCGCAGGTAGGCTCACAGTTGTCCCAGTGGTCCACGGAGCCCCAGCTGTCTGAGGGCCTGGGCTCCCGGCACGGCGAAGGAGCGGCGTTGCACTGTCCGTTTTGTCGCCATCCAGACTCCCGGGTGGTGGATTCCCGCGAAGCCGATGACGGTCAGGCGATCCGCCGGCGGCGTTCCTGTCCGGAATGCGGTCGTCGGTTCTCCACGGTGGAGACCGCGGTGTTGGCAGTGGTGAAACGCAGTGGCGTGACCGAGCCGTTCAGCCGGGAGAAGGTCATCCGCGGCGTTCGCCGGGCCTGCCAGGGGCGTCAGGTCGACGACGACGCGCTGAACCTGCTGGCGCAGCAGGTGGAAGACGCTGTGCGCGCGGCGGGTTCGCCGGAGATTCCCAGTCACGAGGTGGGTCTGGCGATCCTGGGCCCGCTGCGCGAACTCGACGAAGTCGCATATCTGCGATTCGCCTCGGTGTACCGGTCCTTTTCGTCGGCCGCCGACTTCGAGCGGGAGATCGAGGCGCTGCGCGAACATCGCGAGATGCCCAGTACCAGTTGAGCCGTGCGGTGAATCGCGGCGCACTACGCTTGCGGCATGGCACCCGAGTTGCATCCAAACCTGGTGGAGCTGGCCCCGCTGTTGGGCACCTGGTCAGGTCGGGGCTCCGGGGTGTATCCCACGATCGCGTCGTTCGACTACCTCGAAGAGGTGGTTTTCTCGCACGTCGGCAAGCCGTTTCTGGTCTACGGCCAAAAGACCAAGTCGCCCGATGAGGGCCTGCCCCTACATGCCGAGACCGGCTACCTGCGGGTGCCGCAGCCCGGTCAGATCGAGTGGGTGCTGGCGCATCCCAGCGGCATCACCGAGATCGAGGTCGGCAGCTATACGGTCACCGCCAAGGGTGTGGACCTGCAGATGACCGCACCGACGATCGGGCTGGCGCCGACAGCCAAAGAAGTGACCGTCCTGAGCCGCCACTACCGTCTCGACGGCGATGAGTTGTCCTACACCCTGGACATGGGCGCAGTCGGCCAGCCCGCGCAGAACCACCTCACCGCCACGCTTTGCCGAACCACCGGCCCGGCATAGCCCCACCGATCAGTCGTCGCCGTCGAGGTTCTTCTTGGCCTCTTGGGCCAGGAAGCGTTCGAACTCGGCACCGAGTTCGTCGGCACTGGGCAGCTCCTCGTCGCGTGACAGCAGCGACCGGTTTTCCTGGGCGGTGATGAATGCGTCGTACTGACGTTCCAGGGCCGCCACCACTTGGGCCACCTCGGCACTCGCTTCGACCTGCTGATCGATCTTGGCCCGGATTTCGGCCGCGGAGTCGCGAAGCTGGGCCAGCGGCAACTCCAGCGAGCCGGTCTGGGCGGCCTGCTTGAGCAGCGCCTCGGCGGCTTCGGGGTAGTCGGTCTGAGCCACGTAATGCGGCACGTGCACGGTGAAGCCGACCACCTCGTGGCCGTGTTGGGCCATCCGGTACTCCAACAGGTTGGATGCGCTGCCGGGAACCTGGACCTCAGTGATCCACGGCGTGAATTCGCTGATCAACTCGCGGTTGTTGGAATGCGCGGTCAACGTCACGGGCCGGGTGTGCGGTACCGCCATGGGGATCGTGCCCAACCCGATAGTCCGGCGCACCCCGAGCTGCTCGGCCAGCAGTCGCACCGCGGTGATGAACCGCTCCCACTTCAGGTCGGGCTCCATGCCCGCCAACAGCAGGAACGGGGTGCCCGCACTGTCCCGCAGGGCGTGCAGGTTCAGCTCGGGTTCGGTGTAGTGGGTGAAGTGGTCGGACTTGAACGTCATCAGCGGCCGCCGCGACCGGTAGTCCAGCAGGTCGTCGATCGCGAACGATGCCACCAGCTCGCTGTCCAAGCTGTTCTTGAGGTGTTTGGCGGCAAGGCGGATCGCGTGGCCGGCGTCGGAGAAGCCCTCCAGGGCATGAATCAGGACCGGGCCCTCGCCGTTCGCCGACATCAGCTGTGGTGCCGGCACCTCCAGCTCGTACATGCCGTTCTGCTCGACGTGGTAGTGCCGGTCCCGGTCGGAACCGTTGTCCGGGTAGTCGGGCATCGCCTTCGCCTCCTCGTTGTGTGTATCGCAACGGATCTCGCAACGGATCGCACTGTCCATTTTCCCCCACCGGGGAAGGCACGCCGAAAACGGTGTGCACTTGTTTTCCACAACGTACGGGGTGCTCCCCGGTGTTCCGCGGCGCCGACGGCGTTCGCTGAGCGAGTAAAGGGCCCGCGCCCGTATCTCAGCTGCGGAATTGTTGCAGGGCCCGCATTTTATTCATGACGTCCAATGCGGCGTTCTTGTATGCCTCGGAGAAGGTCGGGTAGTTGAATACCGCATCCACGAGGTATTCCACCGTGCCGCCGCATCCCATGACGGCCTGGCCGATGTGCACCATCTCGGTCGCGTTGGTACCGAAGATGTGCACGCCGAGCAGCGTCAGGTCGGTGGTCGACACCAGCAGCTTGAGCATGCCGTACGAGTCGCCGGCGATCTGCCCGCGGGCCAGCTCGCGATACCGGGCCACCCCCACCTCGTACGGGATCGCGTTGCGGGTCAGCTCCGATTCGGTCGCCCCCACATAGGAGACCTCGGGGATCGAGTAGATCCCGATCGGCTGCAGTTCGGTGATGCCCACGGTCGGTTCGCCGAAGGCATGGTAGGCGGCCAGGCGGCCCTGCTCCATCGATGTCGCCGCCAGCGCCGGGAAACCGATCACATCGCCGACGGCGTAGATGTGTTTGACCGAGGTCTGGAACATCTCGTCGACCACGATGCGGCCTCGCTCGTCGGCGGCCAGGCCCGCCTTGGCCAAGTCGAGGTGGGCGGTATGGCCTTGACGCCCGGCCGAGTACATCACCGTCTCGGCGGGGATCTGTTTGCCGCTGGCCAACGTGGTGACGGTGCCGCTGGCGCTGACGTCGACGGCGGTCACCTCCTCGCCGAACCGGAAGGTGACGGCCAGGTCGCGCAGGTGAAAACGCAGGGCCTCCACGACTTCCGGGTCGCAGAACTCCAGCATCGACTCGCGCTTTTCGACCACCGTCACCCTGGTGCCCAGCGCGGCGAACATCGAGGCGTACTCGATTCCGATCACACCGGCGCCGACGACCACCATCGAGGCCGGGATGAATCGCAGGTCGAGGATCCCGTCGGAGTCCAGCACCCGTTCCTCGTCGAACGTGACGCCGGAGGGGCGGACCGGCTTGGTTCCGGTGGCGATGACGATGTAATCACCGGTGATCGTGGTCGTTTCGGCGCCGTCATGGCCGTCGACGACAATCGTGTGCGGGTCGATGAATCGCGCGTGTCCCAACAGTAGGTCGACACGGTTGCGCATCAGCTGGTTGCGCACCACATCGATCTCCTTGCCGATCACGTGCTGGGTGCGCGCCAGCAGATCCGCGGGAGTGATCTTGTCTTTGACCCGGTAGCTGGCGCCGTAGAGGTCGCGCTGGTTCATCCCGGTCAGGTACAGCACCGCCTCACGCAGCGTCTTGGACGGGATGGTGCCGGTATTGACGCAGACGCCCCCGATCATCCGGCCGCGTTCGACCACCGCGACCGATTTGCCGAGCTTGGCCGATGCGATGGCGGCCTTCTGACCCCCCGGACCTGAACCGATCACGATGATGTCGTACTCGCGCTTGGAACCCATGACATTAGACAATTGCGCAAATTCGGACGGTCCTGCACCTCGGCAACCATTTCTTAACAGTTTCCGGTTCATCCCCAACCTGGCGGGCGACCACGCGTGCTCGAGCCCTCGATGACGGTGGTGGTCGTCAACGTTGCTGCCATGACAACCAAGCAATCGGAATTCACGCTGAATCGGCCCGGAGCCCTCATCGCTGCGCTGCCGGCCATCCTCGGCTTCGTGCCGGAGAAATCCCTGATCCTGGTGGCACTCGACCGGGGCGAATTGGGCTCGGTGTTACGGGTCGATCTGTCGGACGCGCTGGTGGACACCGTGGGGCGGCTGGCGGATGTCGCCGCGGCCGCCGCACCCGCGGCGGCCATCGCGGTGATCGTCGACGCCGCGGGGGCGGGTTGCCCGGTCTGCAATGACCAGCACCGCCGGCTGATCGCCGCGCTGTCGCAAGAGTTGTCGGGCCACGGCATCGTGCTGCTCAGCGCCCACGTGGTGGACCAGGTGGCCCACGGCGGGCGGTGGCACTGTGCCGACGGGTGCGGCGCCGGCGGCCCGGTCGACGATCCAGCGGCCTCGCCGCTGGCAGCCGCCGCGGTGTTGGAGGGAAGGCGGCTGTATGCCCGGCGAGCCGACCTGCAGGCGGTCATCACACCCGATGACACGGCACGGTGCGCCGCGGTGGCCGCGGCGATCGAAGACTGTGCGGCACAGTGGGCGGCGGGGGAGGGCGATACCCGGGACCGGGCCCGCCGCGACGTCGAGCAGACGGTGGCCGCCGTCGTCGCACTGGCGGGCGGCCGGGAACCCACCGCGATGGAGCTGGCGCGGCTGGGCTGCCCGCTCACCGACGTGTTGGTCCGGGACACCCTGTGCGGGTTGGCGATCGGGGAGCGCGCAGATGAAGCCGAGCGGCTCTGGTCGGCGTTGGCACGGAATCTCCCCGAACCGTGGCGGGCGGAGGCACTGGTCCTGCTGGCGTTCAGCGCCTATGCCCGTGGCGACGGGCCGCTGGCCGGGGTATCGCTGGAGGCTGCGTTGCGCGGCAAACCGGGGCATCGGATGGCCGGTCTGCTCGACACCGCCCTGCAGTCGGGGCTGCGGCCGGAGCGCATCCGCGGACTGGCGGACACCGGCTATCGACTGGCCCAACAGATCGGGGTGCAGCTGCCCGCGCGGCAGGGGTTCGGCCAGCAGGCCGGCTGAGACGGGGGTGTCAGACCTTCTGGACCTTGACGGCGTGCGCCATCTCGTAGGGCAGGCTGACGTCGGTGTGGCCGGGGATCACGATGGTCACACCGTCGTCCCCTTCGGCCTGCACGGTCACCCTGGCGCTGGGCACCACACCGGCCTCCTTGAGCCGCATGATCAGCTCGATGTCGCCTTGAACGTGCTCGGTGAGCTGACGCACCACCACCGCCACCGGGGAACCGGCCGGCAATTCGGTCAGCCGCACCAGGTCGGAATCGCCGGACGAGCCCATGCCGAAGCCGAGATCGAGCAGGCCGGGAATGGGGTTGCCGAACGGGGAGGTGGTCGGGTTGTCGAGAACTTGGATCAGGCGCCGCTCGACGTCCTCGCTCATCACGTGTTCCCAGCGACAGGCCTCGGCATGCACCTCTTCCAACGGCAGTCCGATGATGTCAACGAGCAGGCGCTCAGCCAGCCGGTGCTTGCGCATCACCGAAACGGCCAGGGTGCGGCCTTTCTCGGTCAGTTCGAGGTGACGGTCGCCCGCCACCCTGAGCAGGCCGTCACGTTCCATCCGGGACACCGTCTGGCTGACGGTCGGACCACTTTGTTCCAGTCGCTCGGCTATCCGCGCGCGCAGGGGGGTGACACCCTCTTCCTCAAGGTCGTAGATCGTCCTGAGGTACATCTCGGTGGTATCAACCAGGTCATTCATTCGGCACCTTCCGTCGCAGCTGAGTCTACTTCGGCAGCCCAGGACACGGTTAGAGCGACGTCCGCACGACGCAACTCCGGCGGGCCACCGATATCGGCGACCCGCCGGAGCGGAACTGTCGGTCCTGGGCCGGGTCAGCTGGCGTACGAGCGCAGGCGGTCGGCGCGCTCGCCGTGGCGCAGCTTGGCCATCACCTCGCGTTCGATCTGGCGGACCCGCTCGCGCGACAGACCGAACAGCTTGCCGATCTGGTCCAGCGTGCGGGGCTGCCCGTCGTCGAGGCCGAACCGCAGGCGGATCACCTGATGCTCGCGTTCGTCGAGGGTGGCCAGCACACTGCGGATGTCGGTGTGCAGCAGTTCGGAGATCACCGCGTTCTCCGCCGACATGGCCTCGGAGTCCTCGATGAAGTCGCCCAGCGGCGCCTCCTCGTCGGAACCCACCGGCATGTCGAGGCTGACCGGGTCGCGGCTGTGCTCGAGCAGGTCGTTGATCTTCTCCGCCGGAATTCCGGACTCGGCGGCCAGCTCCTCATCGGTGGCCTCGCGGCCCAGATGCTGGTGCATCTCGCGCTTGATCCGGGCCAGCTTGTTGACCTGTTCGACCAAATGGACCGGCAGTCGGATGGTGCGGCTCTGATCCGCCATCCCGCGGGTGATGGCCTGGCGGATCCACCAGGTCGCATAGGTGGAGAACTTGAAACCCTTTGCGTAGTCGAACTTCTCCATCGCGCGGATCAACCCCAGGTTGCCTTCCTGGATCAGGTCCAGAAGGGGCATGCCCCGGCCGGTGTAACGCTTGGCCAGTGAGACCACCAGGCGCAGGTTGGCTTCCAACAGGTGCTGCCGGGCGGCCTCGCCGTCTCGTACCACCGCGGCGAGTTCGCGCTTGCGCTTCTCACCGAAGCGCTTACGGGTGTCGAGCAGGTGCTGGGCGTACAGTCCTGCTTCGATCCGCTTGGCAAGCTCGACCTCGTCGGCGGCGTTGAGCAACGCGGTCTTGCCGATCCCGTTGAGATACACGCGCACCAAGTCTGCGGCTGGGCTCTGCGCGTCCAGATCGCCGTCGATCCGACTGGTGGTGGCATCTGCCTTTGCCATTGCGGCCTCCCGTTCATCGGCTTCTGCTGTCACACGTGTCAACGTCCGACACGTATGCAGAGTTCCCGGCCGATCGCATTTCCACACCACCTGACGTGCGGAAATACGGGGATGACCTTGAGAATGTGCTAAGAACCGGTACCGTGTGGCGCTTCGCCGGCGGTGTCGCCGCCCGATTCCGGGCGTTGGGGCCGCTCCAGGGCTGGGCGTGAGCCGGTGGGAAACAGCGGGGTACGAGTGGGCGCCGCCTCATAGCGGCGGGGCTCATCGGCGCTGCGAGGAGGCCGGTCGTTGGCGATCAGCACGGCCATCCAGGGCAGCGGGATCGATGCCACCAGGATCAGCAGGGAAATCAGCCCGTTGTGCCAGATCCCGTAGGCGACCGAGGCCAGGATCAGCGCAGGCACCCGAAACGCCATCAAGGTCAGGTACTTGCGTACCCGATCGCGGTGCTGCTGCTCGTAGGACGGGGCCGCCGCAGTGATCAGGACCGGTCGGCCATCGTCGTCGAAACCCAGCTCGGGGCCGTGCTTCATCACTCCACTGTCCCACACGAGCGATTTGGTGGCACGAGGGGTTTTGGAAGATCTCCGGATCTGGGCACAATGGGGACATGGGAATACAGACCGACACCCTCGAACGCACCGATTCCGAGGAACGCGTCGATGACGGGACCGGCGGTGACACCCCGAAGTACTTCCACTACGTCAAGAAGGACAAGATCGCCGAGAGCGCGGTCATGGGCACGCACGTGGTTGCACTGTGCGGCGAGGTCTTCCCCGTGACCAAGTCGGCCAAGCCCGGCTCCCCGGTCTGTCCGGACTGCAAGAAGATCTACGCGACGCTCAAGCGGGCTTGACCGGATCGGTGGCGTCATTGTCGGGGTCGGTCCGACCCCGCCCCGCCACCACCCAGGTACGCAGCTGGTGCAGGTGGGTGGCCTGCGCGGGCCACTCCTCTTGGACCGCCGCGTTCAGCTCGGCGCCCAGCATGATGGCGAAGCCGAGCAGGAACGCGAACAACAGGAACGCGATGGGTGTCGCCAGCGCGCCGTAGGTGTAGCCGGTGCTGGTGATGTAGCGCAGGTAGATCCGCAGCCCCATCGTCGCCACCACGAACACGGTGGTGGCCAGCAGTGCGCCGAACACCAGACGATGCGAGGGCAGGGGTTTGGGCAGCGAGACCCGGTAGAGCACGGTGACTGCGACCAGCAGACCCAACACCAGTGCCGGGTAGTAGCCGAACCGCAGCACGTCGGTCCAGCCGGCCGGGAGGCGCTCGGCCACCGCGTGCGGTCCCAATGCGGCGAACGGCGCGGTGGCCACGGCGATCACCAGCATTGCGACGTAGAGACCCAAGGCAAAGAAGCGCTGGCGCACGGGATGTCGCAGCGGAGTCTGATCGTGCGCCTCGACCACCGAGTCGACGAACGCCGAGATCGCCGAGGAGCCGGCCCACAAGGAGATCACGAATCCCAGCGACACGACCTCGCCGCGGGCATTGGCCACGATGTCTCGCACGGTGGGCTCGATGATCTCCACCACGACGTTCTTCGAGAAGAAGCTGCTGGCCATGCTGATCAGCCGGTCCTGGATGGTGGCCAGTGTGTTCGGTCCGAACAGTGGCGCCACGTAGGACAGGCTGCCCAGCATTCCCAACAGCAGCGGTGGCAGTGACAACACCGACCAGAACCCCGCCTGGGCCGATTCGGCGAAGATGGAATCGTCCCAGCTCTTGACCAGAGTGCGGCGGGCAATACGCAACAGGTGATGTCGGGAAGGCTTCGGAATCTGGTCACTCATGACCAGCCCAGCATCCCTGACGGGCGCTGCTATTGCACAATTGCGCAGACGGGCGTGTTGGCTGCCCGCTCGCGTTAGGCCTCAGTCGCTGCGCTCACCTGAATCACGGCGGCCAGCTCGATCAGCTTGGCTTCGTGTTCGTTCGCGTGGTGTTGGCAGAAAAGCAATTCGGCGCCGGAGGGCAGCGTGGCTCGTACCCGTGCGGCGGCACCGCACCGGTCGCATCGATCAGCCCGGGTCAATTCGGGACTGGTCAGAGTCGCGTTCATGGGCTCCTCCGTTCTCGCGGTTGCTCTCAAGTGTGTCAGACGCCGGCGGGTTCGGCGTTGTTCCCGGGTTCGGCTGTGTCGTGTCTCACCCCGGCGACGCGTACGGCAGGATCGGTGCCATGACCTCATCCCCGATCCCGTCCGGTGTGTTGGTGCACCTGTGCAGTGCCGGCGACTGGGCCCGGGCGCAGGCGGTTGGGGCGCTGCGTCCGGAGTCCTTGGACAGCGTGGGATTCGTGCACCTGTCGACCCCGCAGCAAGTGCATCTGCCCGCGAACCGGTTATATCGGGGCTGCGCGGATCTGGTGTTGCTGCAGGTTGATCCGGCCAAAGTCGGCGCACCGGTGCGCTGGGAGCCGGGCGTGCCGAGCGATCCGGAGGCAATGCTGTTCCCGCATCTGTACGGGCCGTTGCCCGTGGAGGCGGTGATCAGTGTCAGTGATTATCGGCCCGGCCCGGACGGCGTATTCGGCCCGGCTGGTTGAGGTTGATCGGGGTGGTCGGTTTGGCTGCCGACGCCCGGGTGAGTTCGCTACGGGCGAACGTGCTCTGCGCCTTATTGATCAAGGCGGCGGGCACCCGCGGCCAGGCGGCGGCGACCGCGTTGATCGCGTCGAGCACAGCGGGATTCAGATCGGCATCCGGCGGCACCCGGTGGCCGTGGGTGGCGGCACGCTTCAACAACGCGGCGAAGGTCGCCCGCGACGCGTCATCCGTCGGCATGCTGGGCGATCCTACGCCGCGGCCGCCGCGGACGCCTCAGACCGCTCGCGCCTCGACGATTGCCAGCGGGCTGGTGGTGGGCACGACACGCTTCAACTCGAAGCCTGCCTGGGACAGCAACTCGCCGTACTCCCGTCGGGTGCGTTCCTGCCCACCGGCCGAAACCAGCATCTCCAGATCGAGTACCAAACCCAGGTGAGCGGGCGCGCCCTCGGGCAGCACCATCTCGAACAGCAGTACCTTGCCACCGGGCGCGATGGCCCTGCGGACAGAGCGCAGAATCGCCAAGGACTGTTCGTCGTCCCAGTCGTGGATGACGGTCTTGAGCAGATACGTGTCGCCGCCGGCGGGGACCGACTCGAAGAACGACCCGCCCTGGATATCGCAGCGTGATGCCACGTCCGCGATCGTCGGGCCGGCGCCGGCCACCACCTGTGGCAGGTCGAACAGCACACCGCGAGCATGCGGTGCCTGACGCAGCACAGCGGCCAGCAGCGCGCCGTGGCCGCCGCCCACGTCCACGATCAGCTTGCTGCTGCTGAAATCGTATGCAGGCACGGCGCTTTCGATAGCCACGGCGGACGCTCCGGTCATGGCGTCGTTGAACACCTGCGCCAGCTCGGGGTCAAGGTCCAGATAGGAGAAGAAGGGCATTCCGCGAACCTTGCCGACGCCGGTCTCGCCGGTCCGTACGGAGTGCTCCAGGTGCGACCAGTGTTCCCGATGAGCCGGGTGGCCGATGAACGCGACCATCGGGGCCACGCTGTTCGCACTGTTCGAGGCCAGCGCACGCCCGGTGCGGGTCAACGCGAATCGGCCGTCACGGCGCAGTTTCAGCACGGACTGGCTGGCCAGTGCGCGCAGCAGCCGGAACGTGGCGCGCGGGTCGGTGCCCACTCGGTGGGCGACCTCGTCGGCGGTCAGTGGGCCGTCGGTGAGCGCATCGATGATCCCGAGTCGTACCGCGGCAGCAAGCGCCTGGGCAGACCAGGCGCTGAACCCCAGTTCCAGGACGGCGACGGAGGCGGGCACGGTGGCCTGGAGCAGACGCTGTAAGCCACCACGAAAAGCGTTGACGGCGTTGAGTACCGCCGTGGGAGGAGTTTTTGCCATGTCGCTTTCTTAGTCGAGGTAGTCGCGCAGTACCTGGGACCGGCTGGGGTGGCGCAACTTCGACATCGTCTTCGACTCGATCTGGCGGATGCGCTCGCGGGTGACACCGTAGACCTGACCGATCTCGTCGAGGGTACGGGGCTGGCCGTCGGTGAGGCCGAACCGCAGCCGCACCACGCCGGCCTCACGCTCGGAGAGCGTCTCGAGGACCGACTGCAGCTGGTCTTGGAGCAGGGTGAACGACACGGCGTCCACCGCCACGACGGCTTCACTGTCCTCGATGAAGTCACCGAGCTGCGAGTCGCCTTCGTCGCCGATGGTCTGGTCCAGAGAGATCGGCTCGCGGGCGTACTGCTGGATCTCCAGCACCTTCTCCGGGGTGATGTCCATCTCCCGGGCCAATTCCTCGGGGGTGGGCTCGCGGCCCAGATCCTGCAGCAGCTCGCGCTGGATGCGGCCGAGCTTGTTGATCACCTCGACCATGTGCACCGGGATGCGGATGGTGCGTGCCTGGTCGGCCATGGCACGTGTGATGGCCTGGCGGATCCACCAGGTCGCGTACGTGGAGAATTTGTAGCCCTTGGTGTAGTCGAACTTCTCCACCGCGCGGATCAGACCCAGGTTGCCTTCCTGGATCAGGTCCAGGAACGCCATCCCGCGGCCGGTGTACCGCTTGGCCAGCGACACCACCAGGCGCAGGTTGGCTTCGAGCAGGTGGTTCTTGGCGCGGTCCCCGTCGCGGCAGATCCACGCCATGTCCCGGCGGTAGGCGACCGCCAGCTTCTCGCCCTTTTCGGCGTGCTCGGCCATCTTCTGGGTGGCGAACAGTCCGGCCTCGATCCGCTTGGCCAGCTCGACTTCCTCTTCGGCGTTGAGCAGCGCGACCTTGCCGATCTGCTTGAGGTAAGCGCGCACCGAGTCGGCGGAGGCGGTGAGCTCGGCGTCCTTGCGAGCTTGACGCAGCGCCTCGGATTCCTCTTCATCCCAGACGAAGTCGCCGGAGGCCTTGTCCTTCTCGCTGGGCTCGGCGATCTCGTCGTCGTCGCCTTCCTCGGCGTCCTCGGCCGCGTCTGCCGCCGGAGTGACGACGGCGCCGTCGTCCCCGGCGACCGCTTCGGTGTCGTCGTCGAGTTCGTCCAGGCTCAGGTCGGCTTCGTCGATGTCTTCCACACCGGGTTCGCCGTCCAGCTCAACATCGGTCTCGAGGTCCTCGGGCGCCAAGTCGGCGCCGGTGGTCTTCGCGCTGGCCTTGGTGGCCTTGGTCGCTTTGGTGGCCTTCTTCGCCGGGCCTCGAGTCGCGCGGGTCGCGGGCTTAGCCGCGCCGTCCGCGGCAGCGGCGCGTGCCGTCGATTTCGTGGCCTTCTTGGCGGGCGCTGCTTTGGTGGCCTTGGCCGCGGTCCGCTTGGCGGGCGCTGCGGCGGCTTTGGCGGGAGCCTTGGCAGGCGACTTCGCGGCGGCTTTGGCGGGTGCCTTGGTGGCACTGCCCTTCTTGGGCTCCTCAGTCGCCGGCTGTGCCTTGCTCGCTGCCACGTCCATCCCTTCGGTCGGACTGACTTTCAGGTTGCAGGGTCGTGCGCAACCGAAAGTGTCGGGTATATCGAATGTCGGCTCTATTTCAGTTGGTGATCAACTGGGATAGTCGCCGCTATCGGTAGGCGGCCGCCGTCGACCATTGTAACGACAGGGTGAGGCGGGAATCGCCGAGCGGGCATTATTCAGCGGGTCACGTCGGTTGCGGACGCCATCGCGGCCCCCACGATCCCCGCGCTGTTCTGCAGTGTCGCGGCGACCACCGGGGTCCGGTTGCCCAGCAGCGGCACCCACTGATCAGCTTTGCGGCTGATACCGCCCCCGACGATGATCAGGTCCGGGCAGAGCGCATTCTCGATCGCAATCAGCACCATGGTCACCTGTTTGGCCCATTTCTCCATGGACCACTTCTTGCGCTCCTTGACCGAGGCGGCGGCCCGGTGTTCGGCTTCCTTGCCGCCCACCTCGATATGGCCGAGTTCGGTGTTGGGCAGCAGCTTTCCGTTGTGGATCACCGCCGAGCCGATCCCGGTCCCGAAGGTGAGCAACACAACCACCCCGCTGTTGCCCTTGCCCGCACCGAAGCGCTCTTCGGCCAGCCCGGCGGCGTCGGCATCGTTGAGGATGACGACTTCCTGGCCGTCGAGTTCGGCGGCGATGGTCTCCTGCGCGTTCAGCCCGATCCAGGACTTGTCCACGTTTGCGGCGGTCCGCACCACGCCGTCGACCACGACACCGGGATAGGTGACACCCAGTGGGCCGGTCCACCCGAAGTCCCGGACCACCGCAGCAACGGTCTGGGCGACCGCGACCGGTGTGGCCGGGCTCGGTGTCGGCAACTTGAAACGCTCGCCGATCAGTGCGCCGGTGTCCAGGTCGACGACGCCGCCCTTGATGCCGCTGCCGCCCACATCGACGCCGAAGCCGCGTCGTTGCCGGTGTGCACCGGCGATCGGACGGTCCCCGATCGGGGAGGGAGCGGGGTCGGTCATCGAGTCTCCTCTTCGGCGATCGGTCGTCAGCAGGTGCCGGAATGAATCTTGGTCAGCAGTGCGGGGTCGGGCAACCCGGTGGCGTCCGGACGCAGGCCGGCCAGCGCGGCCTCGATGTCGTCGCTGTGGGACAGGCCGACGAAATCGCTGCCGACGGCCAGGTCCACCGAATCGTCGGTGCGGTCGTCGCGGAACAGTTCGGTGCACGGCGCCACCAACCACAGCGCCGCCGCGGCGGCTTGGCCCGCCGGTCCGAAGCGAATCTGGCCCTGGCAGTCCAGCCGGTCGTCGGCGTAGATGGGGTCGTTGGCGGCGGTCGGCTGGGCGAAGCCGTCGTCGCGCAGCGCGTCGGCGACATCGGCGGCCTGGCCCGCGCGGCCGCTGGCGTTGAGGACGCGGGCTTTGACGTCGGCCAGTTTCGCCGGGGTGCTGTTGATCATCGCGGCGCGTGGCACCTGAGTGCCCAGTCGCGGCTGGTCGGGCTCGGTGGGTGCCGGTGGGGCATTGCACACCGCGACCTCATGGACATCGACCGGCCGGGTGAGTGCCACCCCCCATGCGACGGCGGTCAGCGACACGAGTCCGGCCAGCGCGTAGGCGGCCGGCCGGTTGTTGCGTCGCCGGAACGGCCGACCGTGCTTGTCGAACTCGGTACCGGTAGTGATTTGCGCGACCACGTACGCACTCTAGAGGGCGCTCTCGAGGGTGATCACCGTGGTCAGCAATGTAATGTGACGTAAATCACACTTGATCTGACGGCGATCCGGGCACGAATCATTTGGTTGATGCGTTCGACGCTGGTACAAAGCTCGCGCAGGGTTTCGAGGGGACTTGAGGGGAGAAGACCATGGCTACCGATTACGACGCCCCGCGGCGCACCGAGACCGACGACGTTTCCGAGGATTCGTTGGAGGAACTCAAGGCGCGGCGTAACGAGGCGCAGTCCGCTGTGGTCGACGTCGACGAGTCCGAATCGGCCGAGTCGTTCGAGCTGCCGGGCGCCGACCTGTCCGGCGAAGAGTTGTCGGTGCGTGTCGTTCCGAAGCAGGCCGACGAATTCACCTGCTCAAGCTGCTTCCTGGTTCAGCACCGCAGCCGTCTGGCCAGCGAAAAGAACGGTGTGATGATCTGCACCGACTGCGCGGCCTGATCGGCCCCGCCCCGCCCTGCTTCGGCGCCCGCGAGCAGCGGGTGCCCCCAGCGCCCCACTGCGGTAGTCGCTAAGCCTGCAAGGCCGCCAGCATCCGCTTCGGATTGCGGCAGCTGACCAGCCAATACGGTGTCGGATCGTCGGGATCATCGAGAACGACCAACATCATCGGCCCCACCCAGCCGCGATGGACCACGTATGCCGCCGGATCCAGCTGGCGGCCCAGTGCTGCCGATTTGGCCGAACGCGGGACCTCGGCGCTGCGCGCGATCGCCGATACCGGCAGATGGGCGTCGCCCACCCACAGCTGCGTTTCCCCGCCGCTTTCGACGACCCGGACCTTGATCCGTCCCAGCCACAGCAGGCCGAAGACGGTGATCGCGAAGAACACCGCGAACGGCAGCCAACCCGGCAGGTTGCGCAGACCCAAACGCACTTCATAGGCCATCAGGCCGTTACCGAAAAACCCCAGCGGCCACCACCACCACGGCACCCACAACTGTTCGCTGTAGCGCACCGTTGGCGATGCCCGATGGTTCAGGCGCGATCCCGACACGCGGTTAAGAGTAGTCTTGCGCCTCGTGTCACCCAGTCTTGCGGTTGTTCGCCTGGATCCGGATCTTCCACTGCCGAGCCGCGCTCATGCCGGCGATGCCGGGGTCGACCTCTACAGCGCTGTCGATGTCGAGTTGGGCCCAGGTCAGCGTGCTCTGGTGCCCACCGGGATCGCGGTGGCGATTCCTTTCGGCATGGTGGGCCTGGTCCACCCCCGGTCGGGTTTGGCTGCGCGGGTGGGGCTTTCGATTGTCAACAGTCCTGGCACCATCGATGCGGGCTATCGTGGTGAGATAAAGGTCTCGTTGGTCAACCTGGACCCGACCACGCCGATCGAAATCAACCGCGGCGACCGCATCGCCCAGTTGCTGGTGCAGCGGGTCGAGCTTCCGGAACTGGTGGAGGTGACCTCGTTCGATGAGGCCGGGCTGGAACCGACCACCCGTGGTTCCGGTGGACATGGGTCCTCCGGCGGGCACGCGAGCCTGTGATGGCTTGCAACGAAGAATCGATGAAGATGGGCGGCTGTGATGGCATTCGGTAGGGGTAAAGGCAAGCGCGCGGCCGAGACGCCGGCGAGCGCCGAGCCGGAAGCCTCCGGGACCGCGGACGAGTTCGTCACCGACTCAGAGGACCTGGAGGAGCTGGAGGGCCCCTTCGACATCGACGATTTCGACGACCCCGCGGCGGCGGCGACCGCCCGACTCGACTTGGGTTCGGTGCTGGTGCCGATGCCGCCGGGCGCTCAGGTCCAGGTCGAGCTGAGCGAGGCGGGTGTCCCCAGTGCGGTGTGGCTGGTGACCCAGGTCGGCCGGTTCAACATCGCCGCCTATGCCGCGCCGAAGTCGGCGGGTCTGTGGCGTGAGGTGGCAGGCGAGCTGGCCGAAGCGCTGCGCCGGGACAACGCGATGGTCAGCATCGTCGACGGTCCGTGGGGTCGGGAGGTGCACGGCTCGGCGAAAGGCGCAGTCCGGTTCATCGGTGTCGACGGCTATCGGTGGATGGTGCGCTGCGTGATCAACGGTCGGCCCGAGAGCATGGATGCGCTCGCTCAACTGGCGCGACAGGTGCTGAGGGACACGGTGGTCCGGCGCGGGGACACCCCGCTGCCGGTGCGTACCCCGTTGCCGGTGCGGCTGCCCGAGCCGATGGCCGAGCAGTTGCGGCAGGCTGCGGCGCAGCAGGCCGCCGCCCAGCAGGCGGCAGCGCAGCAGGCCGCGGCTCAGCAGGCGGCAGCTCAGCAAGGTGTCGTGTTCGGTGGCGGCGGCGACGTACCGCCCGCGTCGGCCCCGCGCCGCAGCGTGGAGGGCTCCGCGATGCAGCAGTTGCGCACTATCACCGGCGGGTAGCGAAGCTGGGCCGCCGAATCAGCCCGCGGCGGCTATCAGTGCGCTGACGCACGCGCTGCCCAATGCGGTCGGGTCGGCGCCGATCTGGTCCAGCGTGACGGTGTGCAGCACCGCGCGCGGAGCGGCGTTAGCCCACTCGGATGCCGCCTGCAGCGGATGAACCGCGTCGTCGACTGCGGCGGTCACGCCCATCGGAACGGTCAGCGCCGCCAGTTCAGCGTGCGTCGGCGCGACATAGGCGGCTGCTTCTTCCAGGGCGTTCGGCAGCTGCGGCCACTGAGCCGTCCAGGAGCGGGTCAACTCGTCGCCGAGCCACGGTGGGCTCGAAGCCCGCATCTGGGCCACCACAGCGTCCAGACCGTCGTTTCGCAACTGCTCGGCGCTGTAACGCGCGGCCTGGGCAGCGGGGGCGTTGTCGGGGGAGCCGGTCCAGGCCGGCAGCGCGGCCAGCACCCCGACCACCTGCGCGGGATGGCGAAGCGCCCATGCGGCGGCCACCGCCGCGCCGATCGAGACCCCGCCGGCCAATATCGGGCCAGATCGCGTGGCAGCCGCGTCCAGCGCCTCCAGGTAGTCCTCGATGAGCCGCTCGGGCTGCGGACGATGGGTGACCAATTCGGCCCCTACGTGCTGTAACGGGGAGTCGAACGCCCTGCGGATGTAGTCGTCGTCGGACCCGGTCCCCGGCAGCAGGACGGCCGTCACGCCGTGCAGAACCATGCCACCTCTTGATCGTGTTGGGTGTTGTCCGCCACGCCGTGGGCAGGTCATGTGGCATTAGGTATTCAACAGGTCTACCGTAGCGTGCGCATAACGATTGAGGGAGAGAGCAATGGCTGCTCCGAAAGGGTACCTGCGCCGCCTGACTCGGCGATTGACAGAAGACCCCGAGCTGCGTGACGTCGAAGAGTTGTCCGACGAGGCGCTCAATACCGGCGCGCAGCGGGCGATCGACTGCGAACGCGGCCAAGAGGTCACCATGGTCGGGGTGCTGCGCAGTGTCGAAGCCAACGCCAAGGGCTGCGTCGGCGGCGTCCGTGCCGAACTCTTCGACGGCACCGACACGGTGACGCTGGTATGGCTGGGGCAGCGACGCATCCCCGGAATCGACTCCGGCCGCACCCTGCGGGTGCACGGCCGGATCGGCAAACTCGAAAGCGGCTGTAAGGCCATCTACAACCCCCACTACGAAATCCAGCAGTGACCGCGCCCCCCTTCGGGTCGGTGCAGGTATGAGCGAGGATTACAGCGCCGAGGGCGCCCAGGGTCCGCAGCGGCTGTTGGAGCAGATCGGCGGGGTGTCCGGGGTGATCTACTCCTCATTGCCGATCGTGGTGTTCGTGCCGACCTCCAATCTCTTCGGACTGCGCGTCGCCATCGTGGCGGCGTTGGGTGTGGCGGCGGCGGTGCTGGTGTGGCGCCTGGCCCGCAGGCAATCCAGTCAGCCGGCCATCTCGGGTTTCTTCGGGGTCGCCGTCTGCGCCCTGATCGCCTACCTGGTGGGGGAGTCCAAGGGCTACTTTCTGCTCGGAATCTGGTCGTCGCTGGCGTGGGCGGTGGTGTTCGCCGCGTCGATGGTGATCCGCCGCCCGGCCGTCGGCTACATCTGGTCATGGGCCAGCGGTCAGCCCCAGACCTGGCGTGAGCTGCGGGCAGCCGTCTACGCCTACGATCTGGCAACGCTGACCTGGGCGCTGGTGTTCGCTGCCCGATTCGTGGTCCAGCGACTGCTGTACAACGCCGATCAGACCGGTTGGCTGGGCGTGGCGCGCATCGCCATGGGCTGGCCGCTGACCGCGGCGGCGGCGGTGGTCACCTATCTGGCCGTCAAATACGTGCAGCGCGCACTGGATGAGCGGCCGGCCGAGGCCGAGCGCGAGCCGCGCTCAGTGGGCGGGTAGCACCAGAGCGCGCAGTTCGTCCTCGACGCCGCTGGACGCGACGAACAGCAGCTCGTCGCCGCCCTCAAGGGGCTCGTCGTCCTGCGGCACGATCACCCGGGTCCCGCGCAGGATCGTCACCAGCGCGGCGTCGCGAGGCAGTGTCAGCTTGCGCACCGGTTTGCCGCCCCACGGGGTGTCGTCGGGCAGGGTGATTTCCAGCAGGTTGGCCTCGCCTTTGCGGAACTCCATGAGCCGCACCAGGTCTCCCACTGCGACGGCCTCCTCGACCAGGGAGGCCAGCATGCGTGGGGTGGACACCGCGACGTCCACACCCCAGGCGTCGGTGAACAGCCACTCGTTGCGGGGATCGTTGACGCGGGCCACCACTCGCGGTACTGCGAATTCGGTCTTGGCCAGCAGGGCCAGCACCACATTGGCCTTGTCGTCACCGGTTGCGGCGATCACCACGTCGAAGGACTCCAGGTGCACCGCCTCCAACAGGCTCAGCTCGCAGGCGTCGCCCAGGTGCCACTGCGCGTCGGCGATGTCCTCGGTGTCGACGTGGTCCGGGTTGCGCTCGATCAACGTCACGTCGTGGTCGCTGTCGAGCAGCTCACGGGCAATCGATCGTCCGACCGCGCCGGCGCCGGCTATCGCGACTTTCATTTGTCCAGGTCCTCGCTCGGCGGCAGCGCGGCGATCGCGATCGCCTCGGCGACCCGGCCGGACACCGCCACGATGTACACCTGGTCGCTGGCCTGAATCACCGTCCTGGGCTCAGGCAGAATGCCGATCCCGAAGCGGATCAAGAAGGCCACCCGGGCGTCGGTGGCGACCTCCAGGTCGGTGACGGGGCGACCGATCCAGTCCTCGTGCAGGACCACCTCCGCGACGGCGACGGTGCCGGTGGGGTCACGCCACTTCGTGGTCTCGCTTTCCCGGGTCAGCGCGTCGAGCAGCCGGTCGGTGGTCCACGGCACCGTGGCGATGGTGGGAATGCCCAGGCGCTCATAGACCGCGGCGCGCTTGGCGTCGTAGATACGGGCGACCACCCGCGAGACGCCGAACGTCTCACGGGCCAGCCGCGCCGCGATGATGTTGGAGTTGTCACCCGAAGACACCGCGGCGAAGGCAGCGGCGTCCTCGATACCCGCTCGCAGCAGCACATCGCGGTCGAAGCCCATGCCGAGGACCCGCTCCCCGTTGAACTCGGGGCTGAGCCGGTTGAACGCGGTGCTGTCTCGGTCGATGATGGCGACCTCGTGACCGATCCGGGACAGCCCGTCGGCAAGCGAGGCTCCCACGCGTCCGCAACCCATCACAACTACCCGCACGTGCAAGGTCCTTTCGGCCGGTTTCGGCTGCTTATCGATTGCAATAGTGCCTGTATTCGGTGAACGCTACCGCCAAAGCCCACCTGGCTTACCCTTGGCTCTCGTGTCGAAGATTTCCACCGCTGCGCGGCGGCTGGTTCTGGGCCGGCCGTTTCGCAGCGATCGGCTCAGCCACACGCTGCTGCCCAAGCGCATAGCACTGCCGGTGTTCGCCTCCGACGCATTGTCCTCGGTGGCCTACGGGCCCGAAGAAGTCTTTCTGGTGTTGTCGGTGGCGGGCCTGGCGGCCTATCGGATGACGTTGTGGGTCGGACTGGCTGTCGCCTTCGTATTCATCACGGTGGTGGCCTCCTACCGCCAGAATGTGCACGCCTATCCCTCCGGAGGTGGTGACTACGAGGTGGTCACCACGAACCTAGGCGCCACCGCAGGCTTGACCGTTGCCAGCGCATTAATGGTGGATTACGTTCTGACGGTTGCCGTTTCGATCTCGGCCGGGGTCGCCAACATCGGATCGGCGATACCCTATATCGCCGATCACAAAGTGGCGTTCGCGGTGGGCACGGTGGTCGTGGTGGCGGCCGCCAACCTGCGGGGCATTCGAGAGTCGGGCACCGCGTTCGCCGTGCCGACGTATGCGTTCATGATCGGTGTCTTCGCCATGCTGGGCTGGGGGTTGGTCCAGATCTTCGTGCTGGGCCACCCGCTGCAGGCCGAATCGGCGGCATTCAAGATCCACTCCACCCAGGGTGAGGTGGTCGGCGTGGCCCTGGTGTTTCTGGTGGCGAGATCGTTCTCCTCGGGATGTGCCGCACTGACCGGGGTGGAAGCGATCAGCAACGGCGTGCCGGCTTTCCGCAAACCCAAGTCACGCAACGCCGCCACCACCCTGCTGATGCTGGGTGCGATCGCGGTGACGTTGATGATGGGAATCATCGTGCTGGCTCGCGAGACCGGCGTGAAGATCGCCGCGCGCCCGCACGAGCAGCTGATCGGCGCGCCGGCGGACTACGACCAGAAGACCCTGTTGGCGCAGCTGGCCGAGACCGTGTTCCGGGGCTTTCCGCCCGGTCTGTGGATCATCGCCGGGGTGACCGCGCTGATCTTGGCGCTGGCCGCCAACACGGCGTTCAACGGCTTTCCGGTGCTGGGTTCCATCCTGGCGCAGGACCGTTATCTGCCGCGTCAGCTGCACACCCGCGGCGACAGGCTGGCATTCTCCAACGGCATCGTGTTCTTGGCGGTGGTGGCCATCGCCTTCATCGTGGCATTCGGTGCCGAGGTGACCGCGCTGATCCAGCTCTACATCGTCGGGGTGTTCGTCTCCTTCACGCTGAGTCAGATCGGTATGGTGCGGCACTGGAACCGGTTACTGCGCAACGAAAGTGATCGATCAGCCCGCGTCAAGATGAAGCGCTCCCGAGTGGTCAACACCATCGGATTCGTGGCCACCGGTGCGGTGCTGATCGTGGTGATCGCCACCAAGTTCGTGGCCGGCGCATGGATCGCGATCGTCGTGATGTCGGTGCTGTTCGCCGTGATGAAGATGATCCGCCGGCACTACGACACCGTCAGCCGCGAGTTGGCCGAGCAGTCAGCCGCCCTGGACGACCACGCGGTGTTGCCCAGTCGCAACCACGCCCTGGTCTTGGTGTCCAAGCTGCACCTGCCGACCCGGCGTGCGCTGGCCTACGCGCGGGCCACCCGCCCGGACGCCCTGGAGGCGATCACCGTCAATGTCGACGACACCGAAACTCGCGCCCTGGTGCGCGAGTGGGAGGATAGCGATATCACCGTTCCGCTCAAGGTCATTGCATCGCCCTACCGTGAGGTGACCCGGCCGGTGCTCGAATACGTCAAACGCATCAGCAAGGAGTCGCCGCGCACCGTGGTGACCGTTTACATCCCCGAATACGTGGTGGGCCACTGGTGGGAGCAGTTGCTCCACAACCAGAGCGCGCTGCGGCTCAAGACCCGGCTGTTGTTCATGCCGCAGGTCATGGTCACCTCGGTGCCGTGGCAGCTGAACTCCTCGGAGCGCCGCAAAGTCTTGGCGCCGCACCACGCGCCCGGCGACACCCGGAGAGGCTTCTTAGAGTGATCGACCAGGAATTGGTCCTGACGACCGGGGCGCCGGCGAACGGCGGCAGTTGTGTGGCCCGCCACGACGGTCGAGTCGTTTTCGTGCGCTACGCACTGCCCGGCGAGCAGGTGCGGGTGCGGATCACCGCCGAGCGGGGTTCGTATTGGCACGGTGAATGCATCGAGGTGCTCACCCCCGCGGCCGGCCGGATCGACTCGCTGTGCCCGATCGCGGGTGTGGACGGTGCCGGCTGCTGTGACCTGGCGTTCGCCGACCCGGCCGTGGTTCGTGCTCTCAAGGGCGAGGTGGTGGCCAACCAGTTGGCCCGGCTCGGCGGGCATGAGTGGCGGGGTGAGGCCGAGCCGCTCGGTGATGACGGTGCGACGGGGTGGCGCAGCCGGGTCCGGCTGGAGGTCGGGGCCGATGGGCGAGCCGGATTTCACCGTTACCACAGCGAGGAGCTGGTGACCGACCTGCGATGCGGTCAGCTGCCGGCCGGGATGACGAAGGGTCTGGCCGAGCAGAGCTGGCGGCCCGGCGATCACCTGCACGTGGTGGCCGACGACGACGGCGTCCGGCATGTGGTCAGCACCGGACGTGACCATCGCCCGGAAGTCGTCGAGGGCGACTACCATGCCACCCAGTGGGTGGGCCGGCGCCGCTGGCAGATCCCGGTGACCGCGTTCTGGCAGGCACACCGTCGCGCGGCCTCGCTCTACAGCGCACTGATCGCGGAATGGGCGCAACCCGAATCCGGAAGCACCGCTTGGGATCTCTACGGCGGGGCGGGGATCTTCGCCGCAGCGCTGGCCGAATCGGTGGGGGAGTCCGGCCGGGTGATCAGCGTTGACACCTCGCGCGCTTCGACGGGCGCCGCGCGGACGGCACTGGCCGATCTGCCGCAGGTGTCAGTGCGCACCGACTCCGTGCGCCGCGTGCTCGGTGCGGAGCGCGCCGCGGCAGATGTCGCGGTGCTGGACCCGCCGCGCGCCGGTGCCGGCCGCGAGGTGATCGATCTGCTGGCGGCCGCGGGTGTTCCGCGCCTGGTGCACATCGGTTGTGAAGCGGCGGCGTTCGCCCGTGACATCGGCCTGTACCGCGGCCATGGGTACAGCGTCGAGCAGATCCGGGTATTCGATGCGTTCCCGCTGACCCATCACGTGGAGTGTGTGGCGCTGCTCACCCGCTGAACTCCCGCTGTGCTGCGTGGCGAACAACGCCACGGCTGACGGCCAGCCGAAAACGAAGTAGCGCAACCACAGATACAGCGCCGACAGTGCGACCGACATCGTGGTGACCACTATGCCCTTGCGGGTGAACTCCCAGAAGGAGATGGGACTGCCGGCGCGACGGGCGATTCCGAGCATCACGACGTTGGCACTGGCCCCGATGGCGGTCAGATTTCCGCCGAAGTCGGCGCCGAGCGCCAGGGCCCACCACAGCGCGTCGGGGTGCAGTGCATCAGGCACGGTCGCGCTCAGTTCGGCCACGATCGGGGTCATGGTGGCCACGTAGGGAATGTTGTCGATGATCCCCGACACCGGGGCGGAGATTCCGAGGATTCCCATCGTGGTCAGCATCGCATCACCGCCGGTGAGCTCGGTCGCGGCTTTGGCCACGGCGCCGATCGCGCCGGTTTCCACCAGGGCGCCGACCATCACGAACAGACCGACGAAGAACAGCAGGGTCTCCCATTCGACCCCGGACAGGTAGTCGTCGCGCTCCATTCGCGAGGCCACGATCAGCACGCCGGCGCCCAGTAGCGCCACCACCGACGGCTCCAGATGCAGTGCGCCATGGCTGATGAAGCCCGCGAACACCGCTGTCAGCACCACTCCGCACTTGATCAGCAGGCCCCGGTCGCGGATCGCTTCGCGTTCCTCGAGCGCCATCACGTCGGCGACCCGGTCGGGTTCGACGGCGAACGATCCCGGAAACAGGCGGGGCAACATGACGATGAATACGACGATGACCAAGGCCACGATCGGCGCCAGGTGGATCAGAAAGGCGTTGAACGTCAAGCCCGCTCGGCTGGCGATGATGATGTTGGGCGGATCACCGACCAAGGTGGCCGCCCCGCCGATGTTGGAGGCGAACACCTCGGCCATCAGGAACGGCACAGGGTTGATCTCGAGGCGGTCGCACACCAGCAGGGTGACCGGGGCGATCAACAGCACCGTGGTGACGTTGTCCAGCAGCGCCGACGCGACCGCCGTCACCAGCACCAGCAGGATCATGATCCGCAACGGAGATCCCTTGGCGCGCTTGGCGGCCCAGATCGCGATGTACTCGAACACGCCGGTCTGGCGCAGCACACCGACGATGATCATCATGCCCAGCAGCAGAAAGATGACGTCCCAGTCGATCCCGGTCTCGTGGGAGTAGAAGATGTCATCGGAGTTGATCACCGGCAGGATCACCACCGCCGCGGCACCGGTCAGGGCCACCAGGGTCTTGTTGATCCGGTCAGCAGCGATGAACCCATACGCGATCACAAAAACCGCGACCGCGAAGAATGCCATCCGCGGGATCAGACGTTCAAGGCAGCGGCGAGCAACCGCGACGCGGTGATGACTCCGTGCAGTTCCCCGCCCTTGACGACGGCGACGAGCGGGCTATGCATTCTGGCCATCGTAGTGGCGACCTCGATGATGGTCGCATCGGCTTCGGCGGCCGGTACGTCGTGGAAATGCTCCGGCAGTACGTCGCGCACGGTCTTCCCACCGAGCTTCTCGGCGGCACGGTCGGCCATCGACTCGCTCAGGACACCGGCCAGCGATGGATCGTCCTGGACGTATCCCGGCACGATGAAGCGCACCACCTGGGAGGCGGGCAGCACCGCATAGGGCTTGCCCGCTTCGTCGGTCACAACCAGCCCCGGCAGTCGATGCTGGGCCAGCAACCGGGCGGCGTCCAAGGCGTCGGAGTCGATGGACACCACGGGGAATTCCTCGGCGATCTCCTCGGCGTGCACACCGATGACGATAACCGGGCTGCCAGCCGCCGTGCGTAGACTGGCCGGATGCTTGAAGGGATCCGCGGCCCCGCCGATCTGCAGCACCTCTCGCAGGCTGCGCTGACCGATCTGGCGGCGGAAGTCCGTGAGTTCCTGATCCACAAGGTCGCCGCGACCGGCGGGCATCTGGGGCCCAACCTGGGTGTGGTGGAGCTCACGTTGGCCCTGCACCGGGTGTTCGACTCGCCACACGACCCGATCATTTTCGACACCGGGCATCAGGCCTATGTGCACAAGATGCTGACGGGGCGCAGCCGTGACTTCGACACGCTGCGCAAGAAGGGCGGGTTGTCGGGTTACCCGTCGCGCGCCGAGAGCGAGCACGACTGGGTGGAGTCCAGCCATGCCAGCGCGGCGCTGTCCTACGCCGACGGCCTGGCCAAAGCCTTCGA
This sequence comes from Mycolicibacter nonchromogenicus, assembly GCF_002101775.1. Classification (GTDB taxonomy): domain Bacteria; phylum Actinomycetota; class Actinomycetes; order Mycobacteriales; family Mycobacteriaceae; genus Mycobacterium; species Mycobacterium nonchromogenicum. Next base: position 84,455 of record NZ_LQPI01000036.1, read on the forward strand.
GCTGACCGGGCACCGCAACCGGCATGTGGTGGCAGTCGTCGGTGACGGCGCCCTGACCGGCGGGATGTGCTGGGAGGCCCTCAACAACATCGCCGCAGGCAACCGCCCGGTGGTGATCGTGGTCAACGACAACGGGCGCAGCTACGCGCCCACCATCGGTGGCTTCGCCGATCATCTGGCCGCCCTGCGGCTGCAGCCCGCCTATGAGCGCCTGCTCGAGCGGGGCCGCACCGCGATCCGCGGGATGCCGGTGGTCGGCGAACTCGGCTACCAGGTGATCCACAGTTTCAAAGCGGGCCTCAAAGACGCGCTGGCGCCGCAGGCGCTGTTCACCGATCTGGGCCTGAAATACCTGGGCCCCATCGACGGTCACGACGAGGCCGCGGTGGAGTCCGCGCTGCGCCGGGCGCGGGGCTTCGGCGGGCCGGTGATCGTGCATGTGGTCACGCAGAAGGGCAAGGGCTACGGTCCGGCCGAGAACGACGAGGCCGAGCAGATGCACGCCTGCGGGGTGATCGATCCGCTGACCGGCTACGCCACCGAAACCGCCGGGCGGGGCTGGACGGCGGTGTTCTCCGACGCGCTCATCGAGTACGGCACCAAGCGTCGTGATGTCGTCGCCATCACCGCGGCCATGGCCGGCCCCACGGGCCTCGCCCCGTTCGGGGAGCGTTTTCCGGATCGGATGTTCGACGTCGGGATCGCCGAGCAGCACGCGCTGACGTCGGCGGCCGGGTTGGCGATGGGCGGCCTGCACCCGGTGGTGGCGGTCTATTCGACCTTCCTCAACCGTGCCTTCGACCAGCTCGTCATGGATGTCGCGCTGCACAAGCTGCCGGTCACGCTGGTGTTGGACCGGTCCGGGATCACCGGACCCGACGGTGCCAGCCACAACGGCATGTGGGATCTGTCCGTGCTGGGGATCGTGCCGGGCATTCGCGTGGCCGCACCCCGTGACGGTGTCCGATTGCGCGAAGAGCTCGGGGAAGCGCTCGACATCGATGACGGTCCGACTGCACTGCGGTTCCCCAAAGGCGATGTGGGCGAAGACATTCCCGCCCTGGAGCGGCGGTCTGGGGTGGACGTGTTGGCGGTACCGGCCGACGGGTTGCCCCATGACGTCCTGCTGGTCGCGGTCGGGGCGTTCGCGCCCATGGCGCTGGCGGTGGCCGACCGGCTGCACAACCAGGGCATCGGGGTGACGGTGATCGACCCGCGCTGGGTGCTTCCGGTGCCGGAGGTGCTCATTGAGATGGCCCGCGAGCACAAACTGGTGGTCACCTGCGAAGACAACGGCGTGGCCGGTGGTATCGGCTCGGCGGTGTCGGCGGCGCTGCGGCGTGCCGACCTTGATCTGCCCTGCCGTGACGTCGGTCTTCCGCAGCGTTTCTACGATCACGGCTCACGGGGTGAGCTGCTGACCGAGGTCGGCCTGACCGCACAGAACGTGGCCCGCCAGATCACCGGCTGGGTGGCGGCGATGAACAGTTGCACCTCTGTCGAAGAGGTCAGCGAGCGGCTGGACTAGCTGCGCTATGTCCTGATCGGCGGCCACACCGCGTCGAACAGCCACGCGAACACAAACGTGTAGACCAGGAAGAACGCCAACAGGCCGATCTCCAAGCCTAAGGCCTCCAGCAGCGACACCTTCAACAGCGCGGCCACGATCGGCAACAGCAGCACGACCAAGCCGCCTTCGAAGCCGACGGCGTGCACTATTCGGCGTGCCACCGTGCGCGTCGCGGACTCCTGCCGACGCTCCCAGGCCTCGAACATGGTGGTCCAGGCGTAGTTCCACACCACCGCGACCGTGGACGCCGCCACGGCCACGGCGCCGGAACCGGAGCTGCCGAACCCCACCACGGTCAGAAGCACCGTGGTCAGCCCGATGGCGACAAGCTCGTAGCTGATGACGTAGACCACCCGGCGAAATGCTGGTGACATGAGTCCTCCCAAGGAAATCAACCATGGGAAGTCCTTGACGGTTTCGCGTCCACGGTCAGCATGACGTGAAGCACTGGCCTGATAACGGCTGCTCCGTCGGCAGTCTAGCAACGGCGGCGCTGAGCAGCCCGGAGCCAAGGGCGCTAGGTGCCGCCGAGCGCCTGAGTCAGCGCCGGCACCGTCAGCTCACGCTGCCACGGACGTGCGCCCCCGGCGACCAGGAACTCCTCGATCACCACCGCTGTGTCCGATGCCGCCGGTTTCCAATCCCAGCACAGCCGGCGCACCAGCTCGGGGGTGAGCAGGTTCTCGGTGGGCACGTGCACTCGCTCGGAAACGGCGCCCAGCGCGGCGCGGGCGGCCTCCAGCCGTGCGGCCGCCTCCGGCTTGCGCCGCGCCCAGCGCGAGGGAGGCGGTGGACCACTGGAGGTTTCGCCGGCTTCCGGTGGCTCCGGATTCTCGCGCGCCGCGGCCAGGGCCGCCAGCCAGGTCGCCGCGCTGCGGCGTTGCTTGGGCCCGCCGAAGACCGGCAGGGCGAGCAGCTCCTCGACGGTGGTGGGATTGGCGACGGCCGCGGCGATGATCGCCGAGTCGGGCAGGATGCGACCGGGCGCGATGTCCCGGCGCGCCGCGATCTGGTCGCGTACCGTCCAGAGCTCCCGGACGGCGGCCAAGCCGCGCCGATCGCGCACCTTGTGAATGCCCGACGTACGGCGCCAGCGGTCCCGGCGCGTCGTGGTGGTGAAGTCGGTCACCCGGAGGTGATTGAATTCCTGTGCCGCCCAATCGGTTTTGCCCTGCTCGTCGAGCTCCTGGGCGACCGCGTGGCGCAACTCGATGAGCACCTCGACATCGAGTGCCGCATAGTTGAGCCAATCCGCGGGCAGCGGTCGCTTCGACCAGTCGGCAGCACCGTGGCCCTTGGCCAGACCGAGTCCCAGCAGCCGCTGCACCATAGCGGCCAGGTTCACGCGTTCGAAGCCGGCCAGGCGCCCGGCCAGTTCGGTGTCGTAGAGCGCCTTGGGCCACATACCGACCTCGGCCAGGCAGGCCAGGTCTTGGTCGGCGGCGTGCAGAATCCACTCGTCGTCGTCGAGCACCTCGGCAACCGGGCGCAGCAGGGCAGCCGGGTCCTCGCCGGCCCCGACCGGATCGATCAGCACCGTTCCGGCGCCCGCTCGACGGATCTGGATGAGGTAGGCCCGGTTGGAGTAGCGGAAACCCGACGCGCGTTCGGCGTCGACCGCGAACGGGCCGTGTCCGCCCGCCAGCAGATCGGCGGCGGCACCTAACTGCCTGCGGGTGACCGACACCTCGGGCACCCCGTCGGCGGGATACGGCAGCGGTGTCGGCTCGGGCTCTTCGATGGCGGCCGGTTCGGTGGTCTGCTCGGACATCTCAGACGCGGGTTCGCGAGCTCAGATCGGTGATCCCGACCGGGGGTAGCCCCGCGGCGCGCTCCAGCACTTCACAGAACGCCTGGACATGTGTGCCCAGATCCGGGGTGGTCGCGGTCCACGACGCGCGCAGCTCCAACTGGTGCCCCCGCGGCGGGCCGGAGATGTCGCCGTACCGCACCGACGTGGTGGCGGTGACGGTCCCACCCAGGGCCGTGACGTGCTCGGTGCGGGCACCCAGTGCTTCGACCAGCCAACTCCAGGCGACCTCGGGCAGCAGCGGGTCGATGGCCTCGTGTGGATCAAGGTCGGCCTGGATGAAGGCCACCATTCGCATGGTCCCGTCCCAGGCGTCGGTGCCGTCGGGGTCATACAGCAGGATCAACCGGCCGAAGGCGTCGCCGTCGGAGTCCTGGGGGATGAAATCGGTCTCGGGGTGTTTGACCTCGGCCCCCAGCGCGTAGCTGTAGGGCGCCAGACGCTGCGGCGGCCGGATCGGGCCCAACTCGATTTCTGACCGCACGGTTGCGGCGTGCATCGTTGCCACCGCTTCCCTGAAGGGGGCAGGCTCGGCTGATGTCACGGGTGCCGCTCCTTAACTGATCGCTGTGCGCCGCATCGCCAGCGGTCGGCACCCAGGGTTCCCTTGTGCACCGCCGCGACGCGGGTCACCGATTCTCACGCTAACCCCCGGCGACGGTCGGCGCAGACAGGCGCGCCGATCGGCAGCGTTCGGCGAGGTTCGCCGGAGGTGGCCCGCAGGGGCGGCGGAGGGGAGGGGAAGCCGGGACGGCCGGGGGAACGAGCAGCGTTCGGCGAGGCTCGCCGGAGGTGGCCCGCAAGGGCGGCGGAGGCTCAATCGGTACGGTTCGGCCCGCAGCAACCCGGCGTGGCAGCATTGAGCACGATGAGCGCCCGTCGTGAACTGCCTGATTCCCCGTACCTTGCTGCCGCAACCGGCCGGCAACCCAACCGGCCGCCGGTCTGGTTCATGCGCCAGGCGGGCCGATCCCTGCCCGAATACCGAGCACTGCGTGCCCAGCACAGCATGCTGGAGGCCTGCTTCGACCCTGAGCTGGTCTGCGAGATCACCCTGCAGCCGGTGCGCCGCCATGACGTCGACGCGGCGATCCTGTTTTCCGACATCGTGGTGCCGCTGCTCGGCGCGGGGGTGGATCTGGACATCGTCCCCGACGTCGGGCCGGTAATCGCCAACCCGGTGCGCACCTCGGCCGACGTCGCCGGCCTGCGGCCGTTGGACCCGCAGCAGGTGACGGCGGTCGCCTCTGCGGTGTCGCTGCTGGTGGACGCGCTCGGATCGGTGCCGCTGATCGGCTTCGCCGGTGCGCCGTTCACCATGGCTTCCTACCTGGTCGAGGGCGGGCCCAGCCGCACCCACGCCCGCACCAAGGCGATGATGCTGGCCGAACCCGACACCTGGCATGAGTTGATGACGCGGCTCACGGATCTGACCATCGCCTTTCTGACGGTGCAGATCGACCACGGCGTAGACGCCATTCAGTTGTTCGACTCCTGGGCGGGAACGCTGAGCCTGGCCGACTACCGGCGCTTCGTCGCGCCGCACAGTGCCCGGGTGTTCGCCACCCTCGCCGACCGAGAGGTGCCCATGACGCACTTCGGCGTGCAGACCGGCGAGTTGCTGGGTGAGATGGCGGCCGCCGGAGCCACCGTCGTCGGCGTGGACTGGCGCACCTCGCTGGCCGACGCAGCCGCCCGGGTGGGCGCGGGCCGGGCCCTGCAGGGCAACTTGGACCCGGCGGTGCTGCTGGCGGGCTGGCCGGCGGTGGAGCGTGCCGCCAAGGGCGTCGTCGCCGACGGGCGCGCCGCCGTAGCTGCCGGAGCGTCGGGGCACGTGTTCAACCTCGGACACGGCGTACTGCCGGAGACCGACCCCGGGGTACTGACCGACCTGGTATCGCTGGTTCATTCACTGTGACCACGTCGTACTGCGTCGTCGGGGGCGGCATCTCCGGTCTGGCCGCCGCCTACCGTCTGCGGGCGACACTCGGCGACGCAGTCGACATCACCATCTTTGATCCGTCCGATCGACTCGGCGGGCTGTTGCGCACCGAGTCCATGGGCGGCATGAACGTGGACGTGGGTGCCGAGGCATTCATCGCCCGCCGGCCCGAGGTACCGGCCCTGCTGGCTGAGCTGGGGCTGGCCGATCGGCAGCGCAGCACCACCGGCGTCCGGCCGTTGCTCTACAGCCGCCGGCTGCTGCATCGGTTGCCGCCGGACACCCTGAGTGGGATCCCCTCGAGCCCGCAGTCGATGGCCGGGCTGGTCGACAACGAGACCCTCGCCCGCATCGCCGGCGAGCCCAGCCGCCCGTTGACGTTTGAACCCGGCAGCGATCCGACACTGGGTGCTCTGGTGGCCGATCGGTTCGGGCCGCAGGTGGTCGCCTGCTCGGTGGATCCGCTGATCGGCGGGGTGTATGCGGGTTCGGCGGCAAGCATCGGGCTGCGCTCGGCGGTCCCGGCGCTGGCCAATCTGCTCGATGAAGGCGCGTCCAGCCTCACCGAGGCGGTGCGGCGGGCACTGCCCGCGACCACCGGCCTGCCCGTGTTCGGTGCGATCGCCGGCGGGTATCAGGTGCTGGTCAACGCGCTGGTGCACAGCGCGAGGCCGCGCTGGGTGCAGTCGGCGGTGACCCAGATCGACCCGGCCGGCGACGGGTGGCTGTTGCGGGACGCCAGTGGAAGTCATCATCGCGCCGATCGGCTGATAGTCGCGGTGCCGGCCCCCGTGCTGGCCCGGCTCGCCACCGGGTTCGCACCGCGCGCCGCGGCGGCGGCCAGCCGGATCGGCAACGCGTCATCGGTGGTGGTGGCGATGGCGGTTCCCGCCGGCGCGGCGTTCCCGAACAACTCCGGAGTGCTGGTCGCCACCGGGGAGCGGCTGCACTCCAAGGCGGTCACCCTGACGTCGCGCAAATGGGGCGACCGGGGACACGGCGGCAGGGTCGAGGTGCTGCGGCTGTCCTTCGGCCGGTTCGGCGATCCCCGCACCAGCGCGTCCGACGCTGAGCTGGTGGCGTGGTCGGTGCAGGACCTGGAGGCGGTCTTCGGCGTCACGGTGGACCCCATCGACGTGCGCGTGCAGCGCTGGCCTGCGGCGATGCCGCAATACCGGCCCGGTCACGCCGCGCTGGTCACCGGTCTGCGCGCCGCGCTGCCCCCGACTGTGGCGGTGGCCGGGAATTATCTCGACGGCATCGGGGTGCCGGCCTGCATCGCTGCGGCCGACCGGGCCGTGGCGGCCGTGATCAGCGCAACCCCGGCGCCCTAGCAACCTTCACAGGGCATCGTGGCAGCATAGGGGCCATGGCTCACCTCGACTACGACAAGCTGAATTCGACCCTCCGCTACCTGATGTTCTCGGTGTTCTCGGTGAATCCGGGCGGGCTCGACGCGGTCGGTGAGACGCGCGAGGCGATCGCCGACCAGGTCGCCACCTACTTGAAGCAGCAGGAAGAGCGCGGTGTGGTGGTCCGCGGGGTGTACGACGTCGCGGGTCTTCGCGCCGACGCCGACTTCATGATCTGGACTCACGCCGAGCGCATCGAGGACCTGCAGGCCACCTACGCCGGGTTCCGCCGCACCACGCTGGGCCGGGCCTGCAAATCGGTGTGGAGCAGCGTGGCGTTGCATCGGCCGGCGGAGTTCAACCGGAGTCACCTGCCGGCGTTCATCGCCGGCGAACCCGCAGGCGCCTACGTCTGCGTGTACCCCTTCGTGCGTTCGCTCGAGTGGTATGTCCTGCCCGACGAGGACCGCCGCCGGATGCTGGCCGAACACGGCATGGCGGCCCGCGACTACAAGGATGTGCGGGCCAACACCGTGCCCGCGTTCGCACTCGGCGACTACGAGTGGATCTTGGCGTTCGAGGCGCCCGAACTCGACCGGATTGTCGACCTGATGCGCGACCTGCGCGCCACTGAGGCCCGGCTGCATGCCCGGGAGGAGACCCCGTTCTTCACCGGGCCCCGGGTCGAGGTCGAGCAGTTGGTGGCCTCGCTGCCGTAGCGGTCCGGCTCATGGGCCGGGTCGTCCCTTGGACCGGCCCCGAGCCGGAAATCCACGACGCGGCACCGGCGTGTCCTGTCGTCAGATTCCGGCTCGGGGAATGACGGGGCCGCTAGGACGACGGGACCAGGCGCAGGCAGATCGAGTTGATGCAGTAGCGCTGGTCGGTGGGGGTGGGGTAGCCCTCGCCGGTGAACACATGGCCCAGATGGCTGTGGCAGGACGCGCAGAGCACCTCGGTGCGTTGCCGGCCCAGGGAGTTGTCCGGTCGCAGGATCACCGCGTCGGAGTCGGCCGGGTCGAAGAACGACGGCCACCCGCAGTGTGAGTGGAATTTCTCTGTGCTGCGGAACAATTCGGCACCACACGCCCGGCACTCGTAGATACCTTCGGTGGTGGTGTCGGTGTACTCGCCGGTGTTGGGCGGCTCGGTACCGGCGCGGCGCAACACCGCGAACTCTTCGGGGGTCAGCTTCGCGCGCCACTCGTCGTCGGAGAGCGACACTTTGGGAGACGTCATGCTTCCACGTTAATGCGCTTGGGCTCGGCCGTCAGCCACGCCGGATCGATCCCGTCGTCCAGGCGGCCTTCCTCCTTGGCGTCGAGGTAGCGGTAGCACAGCACCGTGCAGATCACGATCACCAGCAATGACCAGCCATAAGTGATCTTGAGGTAGTCCAGCGGCCGGCCGATGTTCATCCACCGGAAGATGAGCCACTTGTCCAGAGTCATGAAGCCGTAAATACCCAGCCATGCCGGCCAGTTGCGCAGCACCGAGTTCGGCAGCACCACGGTCATCAGGAACGGGAACAGCACGATCGAGTAGTAGCCCTGCCCCAGCGAGAGCACCAGGAACGACGTGGTCAGCAGCACACCCGAGGAGGTCAACATCCAGAACAGGGGGTCGCGCGTGCGGTAGTAGCGGTAGAGCAGCCACAGGCTGACGGCGGCCAGCACGGTGAACAGCACTCGAATGAACAGGATCAGGCCCGAGGGCAGGCCGAAGTAGACGCCGTTGCCCAGGATCGAGGAGTTGAAGTAGTCGCGGGTGCCCATGATGTAGGGCACCGTCTGGGTGAAGTAACTCTTCGGATCGCTGGCCAGCGGGAACGCCACCGCGTTGAACAGTGCCGGTACCGCGATCGCACCGACGAACGGTCGCCACTGCCGGCTCAGCAGCGGCAGCAGCAGCAGCGGAATCAGGACGGGCTTGACCACCACTGTCAGCCCGATCGCGACGCCGGCCCACCACTGACGGCTCTCCCGGCCGTCCAGCAACCAGCGCAGGAACAGCACTTCGGCCAGCAGGATCACGCCGTTGATATTGGTGAACACCAGTGTGCTGCTGACGCTCTCGGTGAGGAACATCGCCGCCAGCAGAGCCGGCGCCGCAACCGAGCTGAGCCCGAATCCGAACATCCGCAGCAGCAGGTAGGCGGCGAGCACGATCGCGATCGTGTTGGTGGCGATGAACGTGTAGCGCGACAAGGTCTCCGGCAGATACCCGAACGGCGACATCAGCAGAGTGCCGCCGGGGGAGTACAGGTAGTGCGGATCGACGTAGTCGAAGTGCTCGTTGTAGATGTCCAAGCCGTGCCGGAAGTTCAGTACCGCCCGGTACACCGGTTTGAAGTCATCGGTGATGTTGCCGTTCAGCGGCAACACGATGGAGCGATGGATCATTGACATGATGGCCACCGGCCACAGCACCGAACGCAGTACGGTCGCGGTGCTCGGCGGGGACGTGGGGGGCCGGAATGCGGCCTGGAGGGCGCTGCTCGCCCGGTGCATCAAGGAGTCGGCTGCCGTCACCAGCGAACCGTACCTCGAAGCGGTCCCAGGCCCAGGGATCAGGCCGGGCAGTACACGTCGGTCTCGGGCAACTTGCCGCTGTCGAGGTAATCGACCAGGGGCGGCAGCGTGCACGCCGAATAGATCGAGGCGCCATGTCCGATGCCCTGCCACATCACCCGCTTGCTGGCCGACCCGGCGTTGATGACAGCCGCGGCGGTGGCCGCCACGCCTTCCTCGCCCACGATCGGATCGTTCTGCACGCCCAGGAGCAGCACATCGATCGCGAGTTCCTTCGGCAGGTCTGGGGTGCTGCTGCTGGGCCAACTCAGGCACTGCGCCATGTCCATTGCACCGACCGCGCCGAACTGGGGGTACTCCTTGCCCCAGGCGACCACCAGCTCGCGGACCCGATCGGGCGTCGGGCGGTTGAGCGCGTCGGCGCAGAAGTTGATGAAGCGTCCGTCGGTGCCGGTGGTGCCTTGGGCCCGGTTGATCAAGTTGTTCAACAGGTTGGCGTCTCCGGAATTGGCCGAATCCAGCGCCCTGGCCAACTCGTTGGTGGTGTTGACCCGGTCGCCGGTGGGATAACCCAAGGCCGTCACGATCGCATGGGTCACCGCGGCCACCGAGGCGCCGCCCGGGCCATTGCCGGAGCGGGCGGCGTCCAGTACCGCGTTGACAGCGCCCTTCGGGTCCGGGCCCAGCGGACAGGCCACCGCCACGCACTGCGCGGCAAACGCCTCGAATGCCGCCTGCTGGCCCTTGACCCGTTCCTCGGCGGCAGATTCGGCGGCGACGCCGAGGGGGATGGGGGAGTCCAGGGCCAGCCTGGCGACCTTGCCCGGATGCGAGGCGGCGTATGCCAGGGCGACCTGCGCGCCATTGCCGATACCGATCAGCGACAACGCCGGGATGTCCCAGACGCTGCGCAGCCGTTCGAGATCGGTGGCGGCATGGGTGTTGTCGTAGGAGGACTCACCCGGCGAGATGGAGTCGGTGCAGTCGGTGGTGGCTTCCATCGTGACCTTGCCCAGACTGGCCACCGGGTCGTCGCCGGGGATGAATTGCGCCTGATTCCACATTTCCTCACGCTGGCTTCGATCGCGGCAGTCCACCGGGCTCGACATTCCGGTACCGCGGCGGTCGATGGCGACGATCGGGTGGCTCTTGAGCACGTCCGCACCGGCCCGCGCCAGCCAGATCGGCAATTGCAGCGACGACGGCAGATCCCAGCCGGTGGTGAACACCACGGGGCCGGCGTCGCCGGGGGTCTCTACCGACCGGGCCCGCACCGCCCCGATGCTGATCGACCCCGAACCGCCGCCGAGTGGGTCGACGTCGGAGTCGTAACTGGCGCATTCCAGCCGTACCCCGGGCGTGGCGGCGACCGCGGCGTCACCGAAGACCCGAGCGGTGCAGTCGTGCCACGGCAGGTCGTTCTTGGGCACCTCCACCGATGGCGGGCCGGCCTGGTCGGTGGTGGTCTCGGGTTGCCCCTGGGGTCCGGCGCCGGAGTTGGTCGCAAAACGCGGGTCGGCGGCCAGCCCGGGCGCGCAACCGGCCAGCAGGGGCGCGGACCCGGCCAGGGCGGCGGCAGCCATCACCACCGCGATTCGGGCGAACCTCGAAGAGCTGGTCATGCCTGTCACCTTATAGGCGCGCGCTTTTGACGTAGCGGCCGTAGAGATAGCCGGATTCGTCGGTGAGCAGATGCGCACAGCGCATGGGTGTGTTCAGCTCGCCCGGACCAGTGGCGATGCGGCGGGCAAGGCCACCGACCAGATATGGCGCCATGGTCAGACACAGCTCATCGAGCAGCTCGCGCTCGATGAACGCTCCCAGCAGGGTCGGTCCGCCTTCGGTGAGAATCCGGAACTGCTCGCGCTGCGCCAACTCGGCCAGCACCACGGCCTCGTCCACCCGCCCCGGGTCATCGCCCGAGCAGTCCAGCACCTCGGCATAGCCGGCCAGTCGCCGCCGCGTGTCGTCAGCGGCGGCCGAGCAGGTCAACACCAGTGGCGTCAGTTCAGTGTCGTTGAACACCCGCAGGTCTCGGTCCAGTTGCCCGGACTGGGACACGATCGCCAGCCGGGGCACTTCGGACTGTCCGCGGTCACGCCGGCCCTGGCGCTGGGCGACACTGAGCCGTGCTCCGCCGTAATTCTCCACCCGGACTGTGCCCGCTCCGACCAGCACGACGTCGGCCAGTGCCCGCAGCAGCATGAACAGCGACCGATCGCCGGGCCCGCCCAGCCCCCCGGAGGTACCGGCCACTGTCGCCCCGCCGTCGATGCTGGCGATGAAATTGGCCCGCACCCACACGCGCGGCACGTCGGTTTCCGGATAGCCGTACAACCGGCCCAATTCGGCGTCGTCGACGGGTGCCGTGGAACCCAGCAGGGTGAATCCCGGGTCTGCGCTGAGGTCGGACATGGCCTCGATTGCACCATGTGACTACAGTTCGTGCGTGCCCAATCCAGCCACCGAGTCGATTGATCACCTGGTGGACCGGCATCCGGCGGTGTCCCCGGAACGGTTGATCGCGCAGCTCAAGCCGCCGCCGACGTTCGCCGGCGCCCGGTTTGCCAGCTATCGACCTGACCCGGCGCAGCCCAGCCAGGCCGCCGCCGTGACCGCGTGCACCGAGTTCTGCGCGCAGGCGCTGACGCGTCGTGCCGGACGTCGCAAGCTGCTGGGCAAGCGCGAGGTGTTACCGGGCGTGGGTATCTACCTCGACGGCGGTTTCGGAGTGGGCAAGACGCACCTGCTGGCTTCGATCTACCACGAGATCACCGAAACCGCGGGTGCTGAGCCGCATCAGACGGCGTTTGCGACGTTTATGGAGCTGACCCAGTTGGCCGGGGTGTTCGGGTTCACCGAGTGCATCGAGTTGCTCGGCGGCTACACCGTGCTGTGCATCGACGAGTTCGAACTCGACGATCCGGGTAACACCACCTTGGTGTCGCGGTTGTTGTCCGAGTTGGTGGCGCGCGGGGTCTCCGTTGCCGCGACATCCAACACGTTGCCCGAGCAACTCGGCGAAGGCCGTTTCGCAGTACAGGATTTTCTGCGCGAGATCGCAGCGCTGGCAAGCATTTTCACCTCGGTACGTGTTGACGGACCTGACTATCGGCACCGGGATCTGCCGCCGGCGCCCGAACCGCCCTCAGCGGACCAGGTCGCCCAGCGCGCAGCGGCGCAGCCCGGTGCGACACTGGACGACTTCGACGGGCTGTGTGTCCACTTGGCCACCATGCATCCGTCGCGCTATCTGACGCTGATCGAGGGCGTCACCGCGGTGTTTCTCACCGGCGCGCACCCCATTGACGATCAGAATGTGGCGCTGCGGTTGGTCGCACTCACCGACCGCCTCTATGACGCGGGCATCCCGGTGGTGGCTTCGGGCACCAAACTCGACCAGATCTTCAGCGCCGAAATGCTGGCGGGCGGTTATCGCAAGAAGTATCTGCGGGCCACTTCCCGACTGCTCGCGCTGAGCAGCGGCGGTTAGCTGGCTGTAGGTCGAGTCAAGGGGGTGTGTGGTCGTGGTCGGTCGGCGTCCCGTTTGGGGCGTTGGT
>NZ_LQPI01000037.1 GCF_002101775.1 Mycolicibacter nonchromogenicus
GTGTCTTGAGTCAAGTAGTTGGCAGGGTTTGGGGTGTGGGCGGGTTGAGGTAGGCCTGTTTGGGGGTGTGGTCGGCGAGGGCTTGGTGGGGTCGGATGGTGTTGTAGATGATGCGGAAGCGGTGGGCTTCCATGTCGAGTGCGTCGCCGTCGCCGATGTAGCCGCGGAAGAGGTGCTCGTATTTGAGGGTCCCGAAGAAGCGCTCGATGACACCGTTGGTTTGTGGTGATCTGATCCGGGTGCGGATGTGGCGCAGTAGTGGATCGTGGCCGGTGAAGAGGCTTTGGAAGTCTTTGCCGCGGTAGCAGGGTCCGTTGTCTGAGACGACGGCGATGGGGGCGGGCATGTAACCGATGATGTTGTCCTGGGCGTCGAGGACCTCCATCTGTCCGCGGTCGAGCCGCAGGTCGGCCAGGTTCAGTACGCGGGCGGCTTCCTCGACTGCGAGTCGGATGCAGTGCACGGCGTCGACTCCGCGGCCGGTGGGGGTGACGGTGATGGCCAGGCAGTACTTGGTGACGTAGTCGATGACGGCGCTGATCCGCCAAATCCCACCGTGGGCTGTTTCGAATTCGGAGAAGTCGGTCTGCCAGACCCGGTTGCGCTCGGTCGGCGGGTCGTGAAATACCTGTCGACGCAGCGTGGCCCAGGATTTGCGGTCGGCCCGGAAGCCTTGAGGTAGCAGCAGGCCGCGGCGTCGTAGCGCGCGTTGCACCGACGAATTGGTGACCTCGTGGCCATCGGCGCGCATCAAGGCCGCGATCTTGCGGTAGCCCCAGGCTGGCCAGGCTTCGGCGTATTTGGCGGCCAGGGCTTCAATGCGGTCGACTTGAGGTGCCGGCCAGGGACCTTTGGGTGGGCTGCCTGCGCGTGCCCGAGCCAGGCGGCGTCGATAGGTCCGCTCCGGGATGCCGGCGAGCAAGGCGAACCTCGAAACCGGCAGGTGAGCTGCCTCTCTTAGGGCTTCGAGGTCCGGGAAGGGACCTGATTGATCAGCGCGGCGCCGCGCTGCCAGATCCGCAGTTGCACCGTCGCCTCGGCGAGAGCGAGCTTGAGTTCCTCGTTCTCGCGCCGCAGTCGGCGCTGTTCAGGGGTACCGGCCTGCCCTGCGGCTCCGCCGGGTACTTCCTGCATTCGTTGAGCACCGGCCTCAAGGAACTGATGCTTCCACTTCGTCACTTGAGTCGAGGACACGCCACACCGTCGGGCGGCCTCGGCGCCGGTCATCTCGCCGCCCAGTACTGCCAGCACCAGCCGGGCTTTCTCCTCCGCAGGGATCTTCGTTCGCCGTGATCGGACCATGATCCACTCAACCTCCTCACGGCCGCGTTGTGAATAACGCGACCCTGCCAAAAAGTTTGAGTCAGTGGAG
>NZ_LQPI01000038.1 GCF_002101775.1 Mycolicibacter nonchromogenicus
GTACAACCTCGCCTCGGCGCGGCTGATCGCCGGCGCGGTAGACCCCCGACCGGTGGAGCGCACCGCGATCGGCGGCACCGCTGCCCTACTGGCCCTGCTCCTGGCAGCCGTCACCGGCCGGGCGCGGTGGCGGCGCCACCCGACAGCGCCTGGTCGCGACTGAGCCGGGGCCCGGCCGGCAGCCCGGCCAGCAGCGGCCACGGCACCCCGGCGGCCACCGCAGGCAGCCCGAGCCTGCGCGCGGCATCGTCATCGTCGACGGTGAACCGCGCCCCACTGTCGGCGATGAGATAGCCGACCCCGCCGCGACGACCCGAGGTGTCGGCCGCGCGTACGTAGGCACTGTGTCCGGCTGGCAGATAGACCGCGTCCAGCGCGGGGCCCGGCCCGTCGGCCCCGGCCAGCGCCGTCGGCGCCTCCCCCGCCGGCAGTGCCACCCCGTTCGACAGGGTGATCCCGGCTGGATGGTCGGCGCGCCAGTGCACGCACAGCGTCGCCGGAACCATGCCCGCCGGACCAGGGGCCTCCGGTGCGTCCGGCGAGGCCTCGGGGATCGCGTTGATCAGCAACGCCGAGAGCCGTCTCGGCACGGCGGAGTCCAGCCGCGGATCGGCGGGGCCGACCGGATGACGGCGCCCGTCGCGGAGCAGAAAGATGGCCCCGGAGTCCGAACCGGCCAGCATCGGCTGGTCGAGGGTGCCGGTCGGTGGCGGGTCGGGGCCGACGATCAGGGTGGTGCCGGCGGGGTCCTCGCACAGGGACCACGTCGCGGGCTCCGGCAGCGGCGCCCCGAGTACCCCCGGCGCGCCGGGGATACCCAGCGGTGGCCCGCGCCGTGCCCGGCCGATCGCGGTGCCGTCCACCGGTCGGGGGTCTACCGCGCCGGCGATCAGCCGCGCCGAGGCGAGGTTGTACACCGGATGCATCGTGTCGGCGATCCGGACGTAGAGCGCACCCGTCGCGCGGTCCAGCACGATGGGCGCTTCGCCCAAGGCGGGCTGCGGCCGCAGGACGGCCAGCAGAACCGCGCCGGCGGCCACCACCATGCTCACCAGCCACCCCAGGGCCAGGGCGCGTCGGCCGAGGACGGGGGTGGCCGTCACCTGCCCGCACCGCAACGCCCGCTCCATTCGCCGGCCCAGGAAGCGCTGTGCACTGAGCTGAAGCTGCGTGGTGGGTCGCCCGGCCATATCGGCCACACGCTAATCGTGAGACCGCCGCGACCGTAGACGCCCATCCACAGGCCCGTCGGTATCGAATCCGGCCTTGGGTACCATCTCGGGTATGCGTTTGGTTCAGCTGAGCAGCATTTTTTCCGCGACATTGATGGCAGGCGCACTGTTGACGCTGCCGGCCGTCGCGCCGGGGGTCGCCCCGGAGGCGTCCGCCTACGACTGCCCGGATGTCGAGGTCATCTTCGCCCGCGGCACCAGCGAGCCCCCGGGCGTGGGCCGCGTCGGGCGGGCCCTCATCGACTCGCTGCGCCAGCAGACCTCCAAGAAGGTCGACGAGTACGCCGTGAACTACCCCGCCGGCCGGCTGCAGTTGGGTGGCGGCGACGGAGCCAATGACGTGATCCGGCGGGTCAAGGCGGCGGCCGAAGTCTGCCCGGACACCCAGCTGGTGCTGGGCGGCTACTCGCAGGGCGCCTCGGTCATCGACATCGTCACCGGTACCCAGGTCGGCGGCATCACCTGGGGCAACCAGCTGCCGGCCCAGTACGCCGACCAGGTGGTGGCGGTGACGACGTTCGGCAACCCCGCCGACCGCGCCGGCGGACCGATCAGCGTGCAGAGCGCCCTGTTCGGCTCCAAGGCTCTTGACCTGTGCAACCCCGGCGACCCGATCTGCCACGAAGGCCCGGGCAACGAGTGGGTCGACCACACCGACGGCTACATCCCGGCGCTGACCAGCCAGGCGGCGAACTTCATCGCGAGCCGGCTGCGGTCCGCGGGCCCGGCGCCGGTGTTGGTGCCGTAGTTAGTTAGCTCGTCAAGGCTTATTTTCGCTACTATCGTTCACTATGAAGGCACTCCGCGTCCTGGCAGCAGGGGTCGCTGCTGCCGCACTGTTGGTGGACCCGTCATCGATGCCGGCAGCCTCAGCCGACGGTTGCCCAGACGTCGAGGTGGTGTTCGCCCGCGGGACCCACGAGCCGCCGGGCCTGGGCCGGGTCGGCGACGGCCTGGTCAGTGCCCTGCGGGGGCGAACATCCAAATCGGTGGGCGCCTACGCGGTCAACTACCCGGCCAGCTACGACTTCGGCCGGGCGGCCGACGGCGCCAACGACGCCAGCGGTCACATCATGTGGATGGTGGAGAACTGCCCGGCCACCCGCCTGGTCCTGGGCGGGTATTCCCAGGGCGCGGCGATCATCGACATCGTGGCGGCCGCACCGGTGCCCGGCTTCGGTTTCACCGCGCCGCTGCCGCCTGAAGCCGCCGACCACGTCGCGGCGATCGCGGTGTTCGGCAACCCGTCGAACAAGATCGGGCAGCCGCTGACCAACAGTCCGGTCTACGGGTTCAAGACCATCGACCTGTGTACCGACGGCGACCCGGTGTGTTCGCCCGGGCGCATGTTCTCCGCGCACTCCGGCTACACACCCGGCATGACCAATCAGGCCGCCGCGTTCGTCGCCGGGCTGCTGTAAGCGCGAACCCAACCGCGAGATCGGTTTCCCGCAGGGAAAGTGCGAGTAGAGACCTGCGTCAGCCCGATCTCGCGAGCGATCACTGGCGCGTGCGCAAGTCCCGGGTGATCAGCGTGCGCGCCCCCAGCTGGTCATCCGGCGGGTAGTCGACGCCCACCAGCGTGAGCCCGCGCGCCGGGGCGGCGGTGAAATCACTGGATCGGCGTTCGGCGTTCAGCAGGTCGGCACACCACGCGACGTCACGGCGGTGCTCACCGACCGCCAGGATCGCCCCCACCAGGGAGCGCACCATAGACCAGCAGAACGCGTCGGCGCTGACATGCGCGGTGACCAGATCGCCGTCGCGGACCCAGTCCAGGCGTTGCAGGTCGCGAATAGTGGTCG
The DNA here is from genome assembly GCF_002101775.1 of Mycolicibacter nonchromogenicus. Classification (GTDB taxonomy): domain Bacteria; phylum Actinomycetota; class Actinomycetes; order Mycobacteriales; family Mycobacteriaceae; genus Mycobacterium; species Mycobacterium nonchromogenicum. The sequence goes on from NZ_LQPI01000038.1 coordinate 3,038, forward strand.
CCCCCTCGCGGTGTCGGCAGAAGGCCGCGAAGTCATGCAGCCCCACCAGTTTTCCGGAGGCTTCGTTCATTGCGTCGACGTCCAGCGGACGCGACCACGCGGTGATGTAGCGGGCGTCCGCAGGCAGCACCCCATAGGGCGCCGTCGACAGCCGGTAGGCATAGTGACGCCGCAGCGCCGAGAACCGGGCGTCGAAGTCGGCGACGGTGCGCCGCACCCGCAACACTCGCACGTCGCTGGGCAGGAAACGCGCCAACCGCCGGGTCAGCGCCAGGAATTCCGGCTCGCCGTCACGCCGGGTCCGCGAATAGGCATGTCGTAGTGCCGAATCCGGAACATCGACGTGGGCGACCTGTCCGGTGGCATGCACGCCGGTATCGGTGCGCCCCGCTGCGAACAACCGCACCGGAGTGCGGAACACGGTCGTCAGAGCCTCATCGAGAACTCCGGCGACCGTGCGCTGTCCCGCCTGAACCGCCCAGCCGGCGAACTCCGTGCCCTCGTAGGCGATGTCGAGCCGAAGTCGGACGACTTCGGCCGTGCCGTCAGGACTCGTCGGTACCCTCGGCCGCATCGGTGGCCTCTGCCTCGGTGGCCTCAGCCGCCTCGGTCGCCTCGGCGGTCGGCTCTTCGGACTTGTCCTCGGCCTCGACCTTGTCCTCGGCGGGCTCCTCGGCCTTGGCCGCCTTCGCCGCCTTGGCCGCGGCGCGACGAGCGCGGTCCGCCTCCGAGGTCACGGTCCGCTCGCGGACCAGCTCGATCACGGCCATCGGGGCGTTGTCGCCCTGGCGCGGCTCGACCTTGATGATGCGGGTGTAGCCGCCCTCGCGGTCCGCGAAGTGCGGGGCGATCTCGGCGAACAGCGAGTGCACCACGTCCTTGTCGCGGATCTTCTTGAGCACCTCACGCCGGTTGTGCAGGGTGCCCTTCTTGGCGTGCGTGATCAGCTTCTCGGCGTACGGCCGCAATGCCCGCGCCTTCGGCTCGGTCGTCTTGATCCGGCCGTGAGTGAACAGCGACGTGGCCAGGTTGGCCAAGAGCGCCTTCTGGTGCGAGGACTTTCCGCCGAGGCGGGGGCCCTTGGTGGGCTTGGGCATTGCGACTTCTCCTAAATGGGGCCGGCCCCCGTATCAGGTAGGGCCGGGACGGAAATCTGTTAGAGCTGCTCGGTTTCGGCGTAGTCCTGCTCGTCGTAACCGGCCTCGGCCGACCAGGTGCCGGTGGCAACGTCGTAGCCCGCCACCTGCGACGGGTCGAAGCTGGCCGGGCTGTCCTTGAGCGACAGGCCGAGCTGGTGCAGCTTGACCTTGACCTCGTCGATGGACTTCTGACCGAAGTTGCGGATGTCGAGCAGATCGGACTCGGTGCGAGCGACCAGCTCCCCGACCGTGTGCACACCCTCGCGCTTGAGGCAGTTGTAAGACCGCACGGTCAGGTCCAGGTCGTCGATCGGCAGCGCGAACGACGCGATGTGGTCCGCTTCGGCCGGCGACGGCCCGATCTCGATGCCTTCGGCCTCCACGTTGAGCTCACGCGCCAGACCGAACAGCTCCACCAGGGTCTTACCGGCCGAGGCCAGCGCGTCCCGCGGGCTGATGGAGTTCTTGGTCTCCACGTCCAGCACCAGCTTGTCGAAGTCGGTGCGCTGCTCGACACGGGTGGCCTCGACCTTGTAGGTCACCTTGAGCACCGGCGAGTAGATCGAGTCGACCGGGATGCGGCCGATCTCGGCGCCCGACACCTTGTTCTGCACGGCCGGAACGTAACCGCGGCCGCGCTCGACGATCAGCTCGACCTCGAGCTTGCCCTTGTCGTTCAACGTGGCGATGTGCATGTCGGGGTTGTGCACCGTCACGCCCGCCGGCGGAACGATGTCACCGGCGGTGACCACACCCGGACCCTGCTTGCGCAGGTACATGGTGACCGGCTCGTCCTCCTCGGAGGAGACCACCAGGCCCTTGAGGTTCAAGATGATGTCGGTGACATCCTCCTTGACGCCGGGGACCGTGGTGAACTCGTGCAGCACACCGTCGATGCGGATGCTGGTGACCGCCGCGCCGGGGATCGACGACAGCAGGGTGCGACGAAGCGAGTTGCCCAGGGTGTAACCGAATCCCGGCTCCAGCGGTTCGATGACGAACTGCGACCGGTTCTCGGCCACGACCTCTTCGGACAGAGTCGGACGCTGCGAGATCAGCATGGTTTCTTTTCTCCTTCTGGCACCCGCTATTTGATGCCGTTTGGGGGACTCGGGGTCGGACCCCGAGTTGTCTTACTTCGAGTAGTACTCGACGATCAGCTGCTCGGTGAGCGGGACGACGATCTGCGAACGCTCGGGCAGCTGGTGAACCAGGATGCGCTGGCGGTCTCCGACCACCTGCAGCCAACCCGGGACGGGACGGTCACCGGCGACCTCACGGGCGATCTGGAACGGCACCGTGTTGAGCGACTTGTCCTTGACGTCGATGATGTCGTACTGCGACACCTGGTAGCTGGGGACATCGACCTTCACGCCGTTGACGGTGAAGTGGCCGTGGCTGACCAGCTGGCGGGCCATCCGACGGGTGCGGGCCAGGCCGGCGCGGTAAACCACGTTGTCCAGCCGGCTCTCCAGGATGCGCAGCAGTTCCTCGCCGGTCTTGCCGCCACGACGGACGGCTTCCTCGTAGTAGCGACGGAACTGCTTCTCCATGACGCCGTAGGTGAAGCGAGCCTTCTGCTTCTCCTGCAGCTGCAGTCGGTATTCGCTTTCCTTGACCCGGGCGCGGCCGTGCTGGCCGGGCGGGTAAGGCCGCTTCTCGAATGCCTGGTCGCCGCCGATGAGGTCGACGCCCAGACGACGGGACTTGCGGGTGGCGGGTCCGGTGTAACGAGCCATGTTGTTTCAGTCCTCCTAGACCCGACGCCGCTTGGGCGGACGGCAGCCGTTGTGCGGCTGCGGGGTGACATCGGAAATCGCGCCGACCTCGAGGCCGGCGGCCTGCAGCGAGCGGATCGCGGTCTCACGACCCGAACCCGGGCCCTTGACGAACACGTCGACCTTCTTCACGCCGTGCTCCTGCGCCTTGCGGGCAGCGTTCTCAGCGGCCAGCTGCGCGGCGAACGGGGTGGACTTACGCGAGCCCTTGAAGCCCACGTGGCCCGACGACGCCCATGCGATCACGTTGCCCTGCGGGTCGGTGATCGTCACGATCGTGTTGTTGAAGGTGCTCTTGATGTGAGCGGCACCGTGCGGGATGTTCTTCTTTTCCCGCCGGCGGGTCTTCTGACCCTTCTTGGGGCCGGTCGCTTTCTTCGGTGGCATGACGATTACCTGGCCTTCTTCTTACCGGCGATGGTGCGCTTCGGACCCTTACGGGTGCGCGCGTTGGTCTTGGTCCGCTGGCCGCGCACCGGCAGACCGCGACGGTGCCGCAGACCCTGGTAGCAGCCGATTTCAATCTTGCGACGGATGTCGGCCTGCACCTCGCGGCGCAGGTCACCCTCAACCTTCAGGTTGCGCTCGATGTAGTCACGCAACTGGGTGAGCTGGTCGTCGGTCAGATCCTTGCTGCGCTGGTCCTTGTCGATACCGGTCGCGGCCAGGATTTCGTTGGAGCGGGTACGGCCGATGCCGTAGATATAGGTCAGCGCGATCTCCATGCGCTTATCGCGCGGCAGGTCGACGCCCACAAGTCGAGCCATGGGGGCAGGCCCCTTTCATCTTTCGTTGCGGAGGTTGTGATCCCAGTCCGTTCCCGGCTGACTGCTCCGGGGCCCGGCCTCCGATCCGGGCGTGTGTGGGCGGCCTATCCGCTCACTGGTACTGGGAGGTCTGCATTCAGTTGTGGCTGGTGCCCGGCTACGCCGGGCCGGCGACTGCTAGCCCTGGCGCTGCTTGTGGCGCGGGTCCGAGCAGATCACCATGACCCGGCCGTGCCGACGGATCACCCTGCACTTGTCGCAGATCGGCTTGACGCTGGGGTTCACCTTCACGGCTGCTGTGGTCCTGTTCTAATCGCTGGTTGACGTATTTCGGGCGGTCGGGAGCTACTTGTACCGGTAGACGATGCGTCCCCGGGACAGGTCATAGGGAGACAACTCCACGACCACCCGGTCTTCCGGCAGGATGCGGATGTAGTGCTGGCGCATCTTGCCGCTGATGTGGGCGAGCACCTTGTGACCGTTCTCCAGCTCAATGCGAAACATCGCATTGGGCAGAGGTTCGACCACTCGACCCTCGACCTCGATTGCACCGTCTTTTTTGGCCATTACGCTCCGGCGATCCTCCGTTGTCTGACTTACTTGTCGCGTGTGCATGCGCCCGTCACGGCGCAGCATCGACTACGACTGCAAAACGTGGGCCGGTGACAGGAAATTCCAGGTGGAAACCCCGAGAATCTCAGACTGGACACGCAAGAGTCGACGCGGACGCCGCACCGCCGACCTACGATACCCGCATCTGCCTCTCACGCCAAAAAAGCGGCCTTCGCTGGTGACAGCGGCATGCGAGGATGACCTCGACGATCGGTGAAGAGGCGGCGTTCCAGGCGGGAGGCGTTGTGACGATTGTGTACCTGGCGGCCTTCGCCGTCGGTGCGATCGCCCTGCTCACCGCCCTGCTGTTGACCGATTTCGGCCATGACGGGCTGCCGTTTCTGAGCCTGACCGGAATGTCGGCCGCCCTGGTCGGAACGGGTGCCGGCGGACTGGTGGGCACCTGGGCGGGGTTCGGCGCGGTGCCCGCGGCTGCGCTGGGTCTCGGCACCGGACTGACGCTGACCCTCCTGCTGCAGGGCTTTGCCCTGCCTTACCTGCGCCGACAGGAAGCCAATTCCCAGCACGGGCGGTCGGCTTACATCGGCCTGCTGGGCACGGTGACCATCGACGTGCCGCCCGGCGGCTGGGGTGAGATCGCCTTCGTCGACCCCGACGGCAACCGGGTCCGGTCCCGGGCGATCAGCCCGGAGCCGCAGACCCTGGCCAAAGCCACCCGCGTCTACATCGCCGATGTCGACGCCGAATACCTGCACGTCGTCGCAGTACCCGCTCAGTAACCCGCTGGAGAGGCAGTCAACCGTGTCGCTTGTCCTGATCGTGATCGTCGCCACCGTCGCAGCACTGCTGCTGCTGGTCGCGTTGCCGATGATCTACGTCCACAACTACATCAAGGTTCCGCCGAACGAGGTCGCGGTGTTCACCGGGCGCGGCCAGCCCAAGGTGGTGCGCGGCGGGGCCAGGTTCAGGATGCCGGGAATCGAACGGGTCGACATCATGAGCCTGGAGCCGTTCAACGTCAGCATCAATCTGCAGAACGCGCTGTCCAACAACGGTGTGCCGGTCAATGTGGAGGCCGTCGGCCTGGTCCGGATCGGTTCGGCCGACGAAGCCGTGCAGACCGCGGTGCAGCGCTTCCTGACGTCGAATCTCGACGAGCTGCAGCGCCAGATCAACGACATCCTCGCCGGCAGCCTGCGCGGCATCACCGCGACGATGACCGTCGAGGATCTCAACTCCAACCGCGACACGCTGGCCCGCAGCGTGGTCGAGGAGGCCGGTGCCGACCTGGCCCGCATCGGCATGGAGGTCGACGTCCTCAAGATCGCCGGCATCTCCGACCGCAACGGCTATCTCGAATCGCTGGGTCAGCGCCGCATCGCCGAGGTGAAACGGGACGCCACCGTCGGCACCGCCGAAGCCGAGCGGGATGCCCAGATCCAGTCGGCCAAGGCCCGTCAGGCCGGGGCGGTCGCCCAGGCCGAAGCCGATACGGCGATCGCGACCGCCAATCAGAAGCGCGACGTCGAGCTGGCCCGGCTACGGGCCCAGACCGAGGCCGAGAACGCCCAGGCCGACCAGGCCGGTCCGCTGGCGCACGCCCGCGCCGAGAAGGACGTCGGCATCGCCGTGGAGCAGGCCGAGGCCGCCCGGGTGCAGGCCCGCATCGAGGTGGAGCAGCGGCGCGCCGAGCAGGCCCAAGCCGCTCTGCAGGCCGATGTGATCGCCCCCGCCGAGGCGCAGCGCCAAGCCGACGTGGCCCGCGCCGAGGGTCAGCGCCAGGCCGCCATCCTGGCGGCTCAGGCCCAGGCCGAGGCCGCCCGCCAAGCCGGTGAAGCCCAAGCCGATGCGCGCAAGGCCGCCGCCGACGCGCTGCGGGTGGAACGCCAGGCCGAAGCCGACGGCGCCCGGGCGCGCCTGGTCGCCGAGGCCGAGGGCACCAAGGCCAAGTTGCTCGCCGAAGCGGAGGGCAAGAAGGAGATCGCCAATGCCCTCAACAGCTACAGCGCCGAGGCGGCCCGAATGTTGATGCTGCCGGATGTGCTGGCCTCGGTGGTCTCGGCCACCCAGGCCGCAGCCGCACCGCTGTCGGACATCGAGCGACTCTCGATCATCGGCGGCGCCGGCGACGCGCAGGATGCGATCGGCGGTCTGTTGGGTATCAGTCCCCTGGGAATTGCCAAGGTGCTGGAGACGCTGAAGGCATCGGGCGTGGATGTGGCGGCCATGCTGCGTCCGGGGGCCACCGAAACCGAACCGGCCCCCAACTCGCATCCCCTGCCCACCGAGTAACTGCGACGAACACAGGAGTCAGGCATGGCGGACACGTTGGCACTCAAACCCGACCTGGGCCGCTACGCGGTGTGGACCTTCGGATCCCCCACTCCGGAGCAGGCCGCGGAGATCGAACGGCTGGGCTACGGCGCGATATGGGTTGGCGGCTCACCGGCCGCCGACCTGGCGTTTGTCGAGCCGCTGCTGGCGGCGACGTCATCGCTGCAGGTGGCCACCGGGATCGTCAACATCTGGTCGGCGCCGGCCGCGCAGGTCGCCGAGTCCTATCACCGCATCGAAGCCGCCTACCCGGGCCGGTTCCTGCTCGGTATCGGCGTCGGTCACCCCGAGGCCACCGCCGAATACCGCAGCCCCTACCGTGCCCTCATCGACTACCTGGACGTCCTCGATGAGGCCGCGGTGCCCACCAGTCGCCGGGTGCTGGCAGCGCTGGGCCCGAAGGTGTTGGAGTTGGCGGCGCAACGCAGCGCCGGCGCACACCCCTACCTGACCACACCCGAGCACACCGCGAGCGCGCGCGATCTGGTCGGCCCGTCGGTGTTCCTGGCGCCCGAGCACAAGGTGGTGCTGTCCACCGATGCCGCCGCGGCCCGCGAGGCCGGTCGCGAGGCGGTCGGCTTCTACCTGCGGCTGTCCAACTACGTCAACAACTGGCGCCGGCTGGGCTTCAGCGACCGCGACGTGAGCGCGCCGGGCAGTGACCGGTTGATCGATGCGGTGGTGGCGCACGGCACCGCCGAGCAGATCGCCGCCCGCCTGGGCGAGCACCTGGAGGCCGGCGCGGATCAGGTGACCATCCAAGTGCTGGGCGGCCAGGAGAACCTGCTGCCGACGCTGACGGAGTTGGCGGGGCCGCTCGGGCTGAGCGCCGCTTAGCCGCGCTGCTGATCGATCGGTGACGACGGCCAGCACTTCGGGCTACGGCGCTCCGCCGAGCAGGCAGAGCACTTCGTCGAGGGTGGCGGTGCCCAAACCCTCACGATTATCGAACCGTTCGGTGTCATACATCGCGGGCCCCAACGTGACTGTGCCCGCCAGCACGTAGCGTCCAGCATCAGCTGTCCGGCGCACCACCTCCTCGGACGCACAAGCCCCGTTCGGTTTCACCGCGTCCGTGAAGTTGACTCCCACCTGATACACATCCTGCTCGGCCGCCAACACCGCAGTCAGCCGAGTGATATATGCCTCGGGGGCGAAAAACCGCCAACCAGAACCCAGATACAGCAAATACCGGCCACCGGCCTCAGCGCACAACCGCGCCAGCTGATCATCGCCTTCGCCACCTGCATCAGCGTCGATGAAATCCACGAACCCATACCGCTGCGCCAGCACCGCCCGATCCACAGCCGACAAGCCAGCATCGACCACCACAAACCGACCCACCCGCGACACATCGGCACAACAGTTCACAAACGAATTCAACGTCAGCTCAACAACATCACGGTCCGAGCCGGCCACCATGGCGACGGTCACCTCGGCCTCGCGCAACCCGGCGACCAGACCACCTACCAACTCACCGGGATACACCGACGCCACATCCAGCATCGAAGGCACCGAATAGTCGCGATTCCCCGCAACCCGCTGCCGCTCATCATCCGGCACATCAGGCCAGGCCACCACGTAACGGCACAACGCAAACGCCTCGGCATGCCGCCCCAACTGCGACGCGCAAACCGCCTGCTCATCAACCGCCCGCCACGCATAGACATCCGACCAGACAAAGACGTCGTCCCCCTCGGGGAGCGGGATCTGCGCGGCACGCTTGGCGAACAGATAGCCCAACTGGAAACGCCCCGCGATGCGGTAAGACTCGGCGATGGAATAGAGCGGCTCGGCTCGACTCGGCTGGAATTCCCACGCCCTGAGATAGGCGTCTTGAACATCTGGCCAAGGTTCCCCGACGTGCTGCATCGACATCGCGATCTGTTGCAGAACAAGATAAGACTTGTCACCCAATTCGATCCGCCGCTCATTCCACTTGCGCGCGTTGGAATGATCGCCTGCATTGAAGTAGCACTGGGCTAGGAAGGCCATCGATCGAAGGTCGTTGGGATTGCGCTCGAGTTCAGCCAGCAACACCTCGGCATCACGCGCATATTTCTCACCAGCGAGGCTGCGGTAGCCCACCTGCCGGTAGTCGATGTAATAGTCACCCTCCAGACGTGCGTCGGTAAAGGACGCATCGCACGCGGGGGTCTCGTGAACAACGCCCTCATAACGCCAAGGCAACCCGTCGCGGAATAACTGCCGACGCCACCACGTGACATCGCCCCCCATCTGGTAGCGCACGGAATAACAACCCGCTTCAAGGTTGCCGAGTTCTGGTGTGCCGACGAGAATGTCGTCTGCGTCCATGACCCAGATGTAGTCGCCGTGGCCTTGGGCGAGATTCAGCGCTTCGGTACGGTTGCTGCCGAAATCGCGCCACGGACGTTCATGAAGCTCACCAGGAATGCCGAGGCTCGCCATGTGATCACGGATCACATCCTGTGTTCCGTCGTCCGAACCGGTATCGACAATCACCCACGAAGTGATGTAGGACGCCAGCGAATCGAGTGCCTCGCAGACCACGTGCGCCTCGTTGCGGACGATCATGTTCAAACAGATCGCCGCATGCTTCTCCGTGAGATCAGGCACCTGGCCATCCTAAAATCGGCTGCGCCGACATTGATGACTACACCGGACACAACACGCATTCTCGGCTGCTCCCTGCACCGGGGCACCGGTCGCCCCGGTGCCACCCATAGCACCCGTAGCGACCCACGAAACGTCGGAGCATAACCTGTAGTGCTATGCACCTGCTGGTAACCGGTGGCGCCGGGTTCATCGGCACCAACTTCGTGCACAGCACGCTCGCGCAGCGCCCCGACACCACGATCACCGTGCTGGACGCGCTGACCTACGCCGGCACCCGCGAATCGCTGGCTGACCTGGATTCCCAGGCCGGCCGGTTCCGTCTGGTGCAGGGCGACGTCACCGATGCCGCACTGGTCGCCGCCCTGGTCGCCGACCTGGATCCCGAGACCGATGCGGTGGTGCACTTCGCCGCCGAAACCCATGTGGACAACGCGCTGGCCGACCCGGAGCCGTTCCTGCGATCCAACGTGATCGGCACCTTCACCGTGCTGGAGGCGGTGCGCGCCCGCGGGGTCCGGCTGCACCACATCTCCACTGATGAGGTCTACGGCGATCTGGCGCTCGATGACCCGCGCCGGTTCACCGAGACGACGCCGTATCACCCGTCCAGCCCGTACTCCTCGACCAAGGCCGCCGCCGATCTGCTGGTGCATTCCTGGGTGCGCTCCTATGGGGTTCGCGCGACGATCTCGAACTGCTCCAACAACTACGGCCCCTATCAGCACGTGGAGAAGTTCATCCCGCGCCAGATCACCAACCTGCTCACCGGGCGCCGGGCCAAGCTGTACGGCAGCGGCGCCAACGTCCGCGACTGGATTCACGTCGACGACCACAACAGTGCGGTCTGGCAGATCATGACCGGCGGCCATATCGGGCGCACCTACCTGATCGGCGCCGACGGCGAGCGCGACAATCGCAGTGTGCTGCAGACCATCCTGCGACTGATGGACCACGACCCCGACGACTTCGATCACGTCACCGACCGACCCGGTCACGATCTGCGCTACGCGATCGACCCGTCGGCCCTGCGCGACGAGTTGGGCTGGAAGCCCGAACACACCGACTTCGAGGCCGGCCTGCGCGAGACCATCGACTGGTACCGCGCCAACGAATCCTGGTGGGCCCCGTTGAAAGAGGCCGCCGAGGCCCGCTACGCGCAGTTGGGGCGCTGAGGTGAACGCGCGCGAGTTGGCCATCCCGGGGGCATGGGAGCTCACCCCGACCCAGCATGCCGATTCCCGCGGCGTGTTCTTCGAGTGGTTCACCGACCGCGAGTTCACCGCGTTCGCCGGCCACCGTTTCGACCTGCGCCAGGCCAACTGTTCGGTGTCGAGCGCCGGGGTTTTGCGTGGCCTGCACTTCGCTCAGGTGCCGCCCGGACAGGCCAAGTACGTCACCTGCGTGTCGGGGTCGATCTTCGACGTCGTGGTCGACATCCGGATCGGCTCCCCCACCTATGGCCGCTGGGATGCCGTACTACTGGATGCCCAGAATCGTCGCTCGGTCTATCTTGCCGCCGGGCTGGCGCATGGTTTCCTTGCACTGCAAGACAATTCGACGGTGATGTATCTGTGTTCAGCTGAATACGATCCCCAGCGCGAGCACACCATCTGTGCCACCGACCCGGCGATCGGGATCGACTGGCCGACCGATCACCCGGTGCTGCTCTCCGACCGGGATGCGGGCGCGCCGACGCTGGCGCAGGTCCGCGCCGCCGGGCTGCTGCCGACCTGGCAAGAGTCCTGAGTTCCGGCGATCCGTGCGGGCGCGCCGCTCAGGTCAGCGCGATGTACTTGGTTTCGAGGTACTCCTCGATTCCCTCCCCGCCGCCCTCGCGGCCCAGACCGGACTCCTTGATCCCGCCGAACGGCGCCGCGGCATCGGAGATGATGCCGCGGTTGACCCCGACCATCCCCGATTCGATCTGCCCGGACACCCGCAGGGCCCGATCCAGGTCCCGCGTGTAGATGTAGGCGGCCAGACCGAATTCGGTGGCGTTGGCCGCGGCAACCCCGGCGGCTTCCCCGTCGAATCCGACGATCGCCGCGACCGGCCCGAACACCTCCTCGGCGAGCAGCCGGGCATCGGAGGGAATCTCGGTCAGCACGGTCGGCGGGTAGAAATGGCCGCGGCCGGGCGCAGGTTGCCCGCCCAACAGCAGGGCCGCACCCTTTCCGACCGCGTCGTCGACCAGTTCCGCGACTTTGGCCCGCTGGCGCTCGTTGATCAGCGGCCCGACATCGACGCCGGGGTGTGTCCCGTCGCCCAGGGTCAACTTCGCCATGCGGGCGGTGAACTTCTCGGTGAACTCCTCGCGCACCGCATTGTCCACGTGTATGCGGTTGGCGGCGGTGCACGCTTCCCCACCGTTGCGCATCTTCGCGGCCAGTGCGCCTTCGACGGCCGCGTCGACGTCGGCGTCGGCGAACACCACGAACGGGGCGTTGCCCCCGAGTTCCATCGAGGTCCGCAGCACCCGGCCGGCAGCTTGGGCCAGCAGGCTCTTGCCGACCGCCGTAGACCCGGTGAACGTCAGCTTGCGCAGTCTGCGGTCGGCGAACAGGGGCGCGACCAGGGCCGCCGCGTCGGTGGTCGGCAACACCGACAGCACCCCGTCGGGCAGACCGGCTTCGGCCAGCACCGAACCCAGCAGCAGCGTGGTCAGCGGGGTGTCGGGCGCCGGTTTGATGATCGTGGTGCAACCGGCGGCCACGGCGGCGGCAATCTTTCGGGTGCCCATCGCCAGGGGAAAGTTCCACGGCGTGATGGCCAGAACCGGCCCGACCGCCTGTTTGGTCACCAGGATGCGGCCGTTGCCCGCCGGTGCGGCGGTGTAACGGCCGTTGATCCGCACCGCCTCCTCGCTGAACCAGCGCAGGAACTCGGCGCCGTAGGTGACCTCGGCGTGGCTCTCCGCCAGCGGCTTGCCCATCTCCAGCGTGATGAGCCGCGCGAAGTCGTCCCGGCTGCGTTCGACCAGTTCGTATGCGCGTCGCAGGATCTCAGCTCGCTGCCGCGGTGGCGTGGCAGCCCAGTGCGGCTGCGCCTGCGCAGCGATGTCGAGAGCTCGCGCCGCATCGTCGGGTCCGGCGTCGGCGACCTCGAGCAGGATCTCCTCGGTGGCCGGGTTGGCCACCGCGAAACGGCGGGCGCCCGCCGCCGCGCTGTCGTGTCCGCCGAGCAACAGTCCGGTGGGGACCCGTGACAATGTGGACTCCATCAAGATCCTCTCTTGGCGAAGAATCGCCGCCTGCCCCGTCCGTCGAAGATACGCATCAGTGTGGTCACCAGCCGCGCCCGGTGCTTGGAGGCGGGGTACCACAGCGGCTCACGTTTCAGCGCCGGACCGCGGGGCACCAGAATGGCTTGTTGGCGACAGTATTTGCGTATGCCCGCCGCACCGCCGAAGCGGGCGCCCAGCCCGGATGTCTTCCAGCCGCCCATCGGCACGGCGAAGTTCATCAGGTTCGCGAACGCATCGTTGATGTTGACCGCCCCGACCTCGAGTCGCCGTGCCACCTGCTCACCGACTTGCCGGTCGCCGCACCACACGGTGGCGGAGAGTCCGTAGTCCGAATCGTTGGCCAACCGGACCGCCTCGTCGGCGTCGGCGACCTTGATCACCGGCAGCAGCGGACCGAAGGTCTCTTCGGTCATGCAGGTCATCGAATGATCGACATCGACCAGGACGGTGGGTTCGAAGAATGCGCCTGTGTCGGATGCCTTGCCGCCGCACAGAACCCGCGCCCCTCGCGAGACCGCATCCGCGACATGCCGCGCCACGATGTCGCGCTGGGCCGGCGTGGCCATGGCGCCGATGTCGAAGCGGTATCCGCGGTCGTCGTGACCCTGACGCAGCGCGCGGACCTGCTCCACCAGCAGTGCCACGAACCGGTCGTAGACGGGAGCCTCGACGTAGACCCGTTCCACCGAGATGCAGACCTGCCCGGAGTTGAACAGACCCCCGTAGACGATCCCGGCAACGGTCCGGTCGAGGTCTGCGTCGGCCAGCACGATCGCCGGGTCCTTGCCGCCCAGTTCCAGGCTGCAGGGTTTCAGGGCGTCGCCACAGGCGGCGGCGATCGCGCGACCGGTTGCCGTCGATCCGGTGAACTGCACCAAGTCCACCGCATCGACCACCGCGCGCCCGGTCTCCGCGGCTCCGGTCAGCACCCGCAGCACCGGAGGGGCGCCGATCTCCGCCCATCCGCGGGCCAGTTCGCATGCACTCAGCGGTGTCACCTCCGACGGTTTCACCAGCACCGTGGAGCCGGCCATCAGCGCTGAGAAGGCGTCGAAGCAGGGGTTGAGCAACGGCAGATTCCACGGCGTGATGATGCCGACCACCGGATACGGCCGGTATCGGGTGATCAGTCGCTTCGTCATCCCGATCGGACTGTGCGGTGCCGGTCGCTCGTCGGCGAGGAACCCGCCTGCGTTGCGCGCCCAGTACTTGGCCAGGTCGATCGCCGCGGGGACTTCGATGTCGGCGTCGAACCGGGTCTTGCCGGTCTCGGCCTGCACCAAATCAGTCAGGCGGGAGGCATTGTCGATCAGCCAATCCTGCAGCCGCAACAGCCATTCGGCGCGTCCGTCTACCCCGAGGCCCTCCCACTCCGGTTGCAGTTCGCGCAGCGCGGCGACGGTTTCGGCGACCACGGTCGACGGCTCGTCGCGGACGCTGCCGACCACCAGACCGTCGGCCGGGTTGCGGATTTCGAGCATGGCGGCCATCGCGGCTACCCCAGTGCCTGCCGGTACAGCGGGCTGTCGGCACTGTAGTAGTTGCAGTGGAATCCGCTCGGGACGCGGAAGGGGATGCGCACCCGGGCCAGTGGTCCACTCGACAGGCTCTGCGCGTCGAAGACCACCAGCTCGGTCTCGGCGGCGCCCGCTTGGTGAACCAAAGTCACCGCGTACCCGTCTGATTCGTCACGAGCACCGACGCGCGGGGCGAAGATGAGCTCGCCGGCGGCGGCACCCTCTCCGAAGTGGTACACGTCCTCCGCACCGGTCGCGGTGTCGACCCGAAGCACCGCGTCCATGCCGTCGGCGCGGCCGTCCACCGAGTACAGGTTGCTGTTGGCGTAGACGTTGCGGCTCGGCCGGGTCATCAGTCGATCGTCTGGCCGCGGGAACTGAATGTCGTGCTCGCTGAGTATCTCTTCGACCACCACATCGGTGCCGGCCGCCGGGTCGATGGTCCACCGGCGCAGGCTCTGCTGGGTTTCGCGGTGGGAGCGGCGGTTGCCGTGAATGTCGGGGAACAGCGCGGTCCCCTCGGCGGCCGCCACATCGGCGATGATGCGGCCGTCCTGTTCCCACACGTTGGCCTGATGCATCATGTGCCGGGGAGCGGCTTCGAACCAGCGGACGTCGGCGGCCGTCCCCGAGCGCGGCATGACGCCGAGTTTGGTGGGGCGGTCGGGATCCCACGCCACCATCGGGCCGCCCGACATCGCCCGTTGCACACTGATGTCCAGTGGCGTCACCGGGAAGACGACGTGGTTCTCGGTGACGAAGAAGGTGTGCATCAACGTCTGGTGCGGGATCGGGATCACTTCGTAGCGCAGCAGGTTCCCGTCGGAGTCCACCACCTCGTAGTGGATCTCGGGCTCAGCGCCCGGGCGGTGGGGAACCGAACCGATGTTGATCAGTTCGCCGGTGGCGTAGTCGACGGTCGGATGCGCGGAGAACGTGGTGGTGATGACCCCGCCGTAGTGCTCCTCGCCGATGGTGTCCAGCGTCCGGGGCTCCAACCGGACCGGAGGCGCGCCTTCCATCAGGGCCAGCAGGCGTCCGCCGTGCAGGATGATGTTGGTGTTGGCGGTGTTGTAGCGGGTGCCCCGCGCAATCGGGTCGGTGGTCGCGGGGTTTTCCAGCACTCCGAACAGTCGCCGTCCGTGCTTGAGTTCGAGCTCCAGCTTCTCGGTACGCACCCAGCGGCTGCGCATCGATACCCGGCCATCTTCGATGAAGAAGGCGTAGACCATGCCGTCGCCGTCGAACCAGTGGTAGTCCTCGTCGGTGGGCGGGTACAGCGGTTCGGCGCCGTTGCGGTAGAACACCCCGGCCAGATCGTCGGGCAGCTCGCCCTCGATGAACAGGTCCGGCGCGCTGACTTCCATCCGGTTGGGCTGGTGATGCCCGGTGAGGAAGGGACTTTCGCGGAACCGCGGACTAGCCATGGCTGTCTCCGTTCATTCGATGACACCCAGTTGAGTGCCTACCGGGTATTTTTCGTCGGCTTCGACGGCGCCGTGGCGCAGCACGCCGGCACAGGGCGCCGGGATGTCGGTCTCCACTTTGTCGGTGCCCACGGTGTAGAGGTCTTCGCCTTCGGCCACGGGGTGTCCGTCGGGAACCAGCCATCCCATGAAGATGCCTTCGGTCATCGTGACGTCGAGTTTGGGCATTCGGATGTCCATCGTGGCCTTCCTATTCGGTGCTGTTCAGCGCTTGGCTCGGGCAGGCCGCGATCGCCTTGGCGGCAGCCTCTCGCCGGTCTTCGCCAATGTCGTCGACCAGCACATGGGAGAGTCCGTCGTCGCCGACGGCGAAGAGGTCGGGTGCGATGGATTCGCATATCCCGTGTCCGACGCAGCGGTCCTCGTTGACGGTGACTTTCACGGTTCCTCCGATCACCGGGTCAGCACGGTGCACGCGCTGAGCCCCGGCGCGCCGTAGACGTGGGAGAAGGCGACCCGGGGTGTGCCGCCGATCTGGCGGGGGCCCGCCTGGCCGCGCAGTTGCAGGACGTTTTCGTGGAGTTGCCGCAGCCCCGAGGCACCGATCGGCTCGCCGTTGGCCAGGCAGCCGCCGTCGGTGTTGACCGGCAGTCGCCCGGTCAACTCGGTGGCCCCGGTGTCATACAGGTCGAGTTGCGCACCGTGTTCGCAGAGGCCGGTCTCGACCAGATGAATGATCTCCGCGCCGGCGTCGGTGTCCTGCAGTTGGGCCACGTCGACGTCAGCGGGACCGATGCCGGCCGCTTCGAATGCGGCCGCTGCGGCGTCCACGCTGGGACTCACCCCGCGCCGCACCGACAGCGACGGGCTGAGCACCTCGAACGAACCGGGGCGCCGCGTCCGCACGGCGGTGCCGGCGATGTACACCGGGTCGGCGCGGTGGCGTTTGGCGCGCTCGGCACTGCACAGCACCAGCGCGGTGGCGCCATCTCCGGGCGAGCACAGCATGTACTGGCGCAGCGGGTCGGACAGCATCATCGAATTGCGCACGTCGGCCTCCGACAATGGCTTGCGCCGCCAGGCGTTGGGATTGAGCGCACCGTTGCGAAAAGCCTTGCTGGCAACCGCTTCCAGCAGTCGTTCGGGAAGCGCGTGCTCGTGCAGATAGCGCTGGATCTTCAAAGCGAAGAACTGGGAGGTCATGGCCAGACCGGTGGTGCCGTACCACTGCCCCAGGCCGAGGGCCTCGGGCCGGATGGCGAACGCGCCGCGCGGATGGGAGTCGAATCCCACCACCAGAGCGGTCTCGGCGGCCCCCGCCGCGATCGCCTGCACCGCACAGACCAGAGAGCTGGTGCCCGTCGCGCAGCCGTTCAACACATTGACGAACGGGACGCCGGTGAGGCCGAGGTCGGCGACCAGGGTGTCGGCCGAGCCAGCGTCCATGCTGCCACCCACCGCGTAGTCGATGTCCGACCAGCTCAGGTCGGCGTCGGCGAGGGCCATCCGAACGGCTCGCACCGCCTCCTTGCGTGCGGTGGTGTCCAGGTAACGGCCGAACGGTCGACAACCGATCCCGACTATCGCGACCTCATTACTCATCGGTGTCTCCCTCGTCGGCCGGAGCGAAGGCGAAAGTCGTCGCGACCCCGCCTGTTTCGGTCGGCACCTCGATGCCGGTCAACCGCATCGGCATTCCGATGCGCAGCTGGTCGGGATCAGAGCAGGTCAGTCGTGTCTCCACGATCACCTCGCCGGGCAGTTCGACATAACCCAGCCCGAATGGAGTGAAGTCGTCCTCGGTGGGCACATAGGGCGGGCTCGGTGGCGGGAAGCGCTGGATGGTCCAACTCCACAGCACACCGCGGTCGGCCAGCCGGATCCCCGAGACACCGTCGGCTCCGCAACTGCCGCAGCTGTCCTGGCGCGGGAACGCGATCTCACCGCAGCTCCCGCACCGGCCGCCCAGCAGCCGCAGCCGGCCGTCGCTGAACTCGATGATGTCGGTGTCGATGACCTCAGCGCTCATCCGGCTCGTCTCCTGTCTCGGGTTGCGTCTTGCGGGGGCGCACCCCGCGTTTGAGCACCACCACGTCGCCATGCACCGCGGCCTGGCAGGCCAGTCGGACGTGCTGGCCACGACCACCGCGATCCCCCAAGAGGCCTTGTACCGCTGTGGTTTCGGTGTCGCTGGGCGGCGCCAGCCGCTCCGGGCGTTCCAGCACCTCCACATGGCAGACCAGGCATTCTCCGTTGCCGCCGCACAGGGTGGGCCAGCGATAGCCCGCGGCCTCACCCGCGGCCATGATGGTCTGTCCCTCCGCCGCGGGGAACTGCGCGCCAGACGGTTTGACGGTGATCGTCGGCACGTCAGCCTCGCCGCAGTTCACGCCAGGGGCGGCCCCGTTCGAGATCGGGCTCGCGGTCCAGACCGAGCACCCGCTCGGCGATGATGTTGCGCTGGATCTCCGAGGTGCCGCCGGCGACGGTGAGCCGGCGGCTGTCCAGCAGCGCGTGCGTGGGCATCGGTTCGGCGTCGCCGTCCCAGTAAGCGCCTGTGGGGCCGACGATCTCGAACGCAAGCTCGCTGATGCGCTGGGACAGTTCCGACTGCAGGAGTTTGGTGATCGAGCCCTTGTCGTCCGGGCAGACCTCGAATCGCAGGTTGGTCAGGGTCAGTGCCCGTTCGGTGGCGATCAGGGCCGTCAGTCGGTCGCGGGTGACCTCGTGTGACCACGCTCCGCTGCTGCGGGCCAGTGCCAGCACCGGGTTCAACTCCACCCCGCTGGCGGCCGAATCGCCGGAGAGCCCGGACCGTTCGGCCGTCAAGGTGGACAGTGCCACCCGCCAGCCGCCGTTCAGCGGTCCGAGTATGGTGTCGTCGGTCAACTCGACGCCCTCGAGGAACACCTCACAGAAGTGCTCGCTGCCGGTCAGTTGGCGCAGTGGACGCACCGTAACCCCCGGGGAGCGCAGGTCGACCAGAAAGCAGGTGATCCCGGCGTTCTTGGGCAGGTCCGGATCGGTGCGCGCCAACAGCATTCCGTAGCGCGAGATATCGGCGAACGAGCTCCACACCTTCTGCCCGTCGACGATCCAGCGGCCGTCCTCGGTGCGGACCGCCCGGGTGGCCAGGCTGGCCAGATCCGACCCGGCGCCCGGTTCACTGAACAGCTGGCACCACATGTCCTCCCCGGATGCGATGCCCGGCAGGTACCGCTGCCGTTGGTCATCGGTGCCCCAGTCGATGATGGCGGGGCCGATCAGGGTGAGCGGAACGAAATGTTCCACCGGTAGGTGCGACTGGGCGCGAACGAGTTGCGAACGCCAGTCGTCGTTTTCAGTCATGCGCACCGTCCCGCATGTCGATCAGCGTCGCCAGTCGACGCCTGTGCTGGGCAGGGGCACCGGTCAGGGCGATCACCGAGTGTGCCCGCCGCAGGTACCGGTGCGCCCAGTGCTCCCAGGTGATTCCGATCCCACCGTGCAGTTGTATCGCGGCCTTGGTCGCCTCGACGCCGGTCTGCCGGGCCAGCACCGCGGCCACCGCGAGATCCACCTCGGCCGCGACACCGACCGGACCGGCACCGAGTTGCCACGCCGCACCGTAGACCGCCGAGCGGGTCAGCTCCACCTGGGCGAGGATGTCGGCGAGCCGGTGCTTGACGGCTTGGAACGAGCCGACGGTGCGGCCGAACTGCACCCGGCTGCCCACGTAGTCGACCGTTCCGTCGAGCACGCGCTGGGCAACTCCGAGCAGCTCGGCCGACAGCACCAGATCGGCGCGTCGCCGCATCCCGATCACCGCGTCGGCGTCCCATTCCCGCAGGGTCGGCCCGGCCACCGCGTCGGTGCGCCCCAACGGCCGTGACGGGTCCAGCACCGAACACGCCCGCAGTCCGAGCGCGTCGCCGTCGTAGGCCCCGAGCACTGTCGCACCGTTCGCCGAGAGCCCCGCGACCGCGACGCCGGCCTCGCTGAAATCCCAGAACGGATGGTCCGCCGCCGGGTCACCCGGGCCGGTCAGCGCCACTGCCACACAGGGAAGCCGGCGACCGTCGCGCACCCCGTCGAGTTCCTCGGCCAGCGACCCCAGGGCGGCCGCCGACACCAGCGGTCCGTCGAACAGCGCAGCCCCGGACTCCTCGGCCAAGATGGCCAGCTCGACAGCGGTCTCGCAGGCGTCGCCGAACAGCAGATCGTCCACACCGACCTCGGTGAGCAATCGCTGCCAGCGAACGGTGCGCCCGATGGCCGCCGTGCCGGCGAAGTACTCGCGCAACACTTCTCGCAGCGCGGCGTGTTCGTCCGTGAAGCCGAACATGGTGGCGTCGATCTCCTTGGTGGTGGACTTGGTCATCAGGGGTGCACCGGGTCCAGCTCGCGGGTGGCCAGATACTGCTCGCGCAGCGCGCGTTTGTTCACCTTGCCCATGTTCGAGCGCAGCTCGAAGTCCACCAGCTCCACCAGATTGGGGCACTTGTAGTGCGCCAGCCGGTCTCGGCACCAGGTGGTGAGCTCCGCGGGGTCGGTTCCGGGTTCGGCGTGCACCAGCGCGCACAGTTGTTCCCCGAGGTCGGCGTGCGGAATGCCGATGACGGCCACATCGCGCACCTTCGGGTGGCTGCGCAGCGCCGCCTCGGATTCGGCCGGGTAGAGGTTCACCCCGCCACTGACCACCATGTCGGAGGCGCGGTCGGTCAGGTACAGGTAGCCCTCGGAGTCGAGGTAACCGATCTCGCCGATCGCGAAGACGCCCTCGGCGACGTAGCTGCGCTGGGTCTTGACGGGGTCGCCGTGATAGCGGGGGCGGTGCCCGGTGGTCCACCGCACACAGACCAGGCCGCTCTGACCCGCGGCCAGCACCGTGCCGTCGTCGTCGCGGATGCTCAGCTCCAGGCCGGGCAGGGCCCTGCCGACCGAACCGGGGTGGGCCAGCCACTCGAGGGAGTCGATGGTGGTGACCGTGCCGACCTCGGTGGAGCCGTAGGCCTCCACCAGCACCGGGCCGAACCACTCGATCATCGCCCGCTTGATGTGCTGCGGGCACGCCGCCCCGGTGTGAATGATGCTGCGCACACTGCTCACGTCGTAGCGCCGCCGAATCTGTTGCGGCAGTGCCAGCATCCGGGAGAAGTGGGTCGGCACCATCATCGTGGTCTCGATGCGGTGCGCGACGATGGCGGCCAGTGCCGACTGGGCGTCGAACTTCGCCTCGATGACGATCGGGCTGCCGGTCACCAGTCCGCGCACCCCGGTGATCGGACCGGTGTGGTGCATCGGCGCGACGATCAGATGCTTGCCCGGCGTGCGGAATCTGGCTGCCCGGACCCGCTCGACGTGATCGATCATCGACTCACCGGTCGGGAACATCTGCTCGGGCAGTTCCACGCCCTTGGGCAGTCCGGTGGTCCCCGAGGTGTAGTAAAGGGGTCGGGCCGGCCGGATGTCGGCCGGCGGTTCGGCGTCGCAGTGCCCGCCGACCACCCTGTCGAAGTCCTCGACGCCGTCGACCCCGGGCCCGCCCCAGGCCACCACCTGGACTTCCGCGTCGGCAGCCCGAGCGATCTCCGCCGTGCGGGCGCTGCACAGCACGGTGTGCACCGCGGCGTCGCGCAGGATGTAGCCGACCTCGGCGGCGGTCAGGTGATAGTTCACCGGCACCGCGGACAGTCCCGCGTAGGTGACAGCCAGGTGGGCCAAGGCGGTGTGGGCACTGTTCTCGGCCAGTACCGCGACCCGCCGGCCCGGTTCGATCCCCAGTGACGTGAGCCAGTTGACGGTGCGGTTCAGGTTCGAGTTCAGCTGCGGCCAGGTCCATTGCGTGGTCCCGTCGGTGACGGCCACACCGGCGCTGTCCTGCTGGGCGCATTGCGCAATCCCGTGAACCAACCGGCTATCCCCTGGCCCGAGAAGCCGCCCGCGACCGCGCCAACGTTGCCTTGACGGCCGAGACGATCTCCTCGCGACTCGGTACGAACGCGTCTTCGAGCACCTTGGCGAACGGGATGGGTGTGTTGGCTCCGGCCACTCGCTGCACCGGCGCGCCGAGTTCATCGAAGAGGTTCTCGGTTATCAGGCTGGAAAGCTCCGCGCCGAAACCGTTGCGGCGCACTGCTTCATGCACGATCACCGCATGCCGGGTGCGCGACACCGATTCCAGGATCGCGGTCTCGTCCAGCGGCACCAGGGACCGCAGGTCGATCACTTCGGCCTCGATGGATTCCTGCGCCAACTGCTCGGCCGCGGCCACCGCGTCATGTACCTGGCGGCCATAGCTGATCAGGGTGATGTCACTGCCCGGCCGCACTGTTGCGGCACGTCCGAGCGGAACCACGTGGTGGCCGGTCGGCACCGGTTGCGGCGGACCGAAGTACAGCAGGCTCTGCTCGACCACCACGCAGGGGTCCGGGTCGAAGATGGCGGCGGTCAACAGGCCCTTGGCGTCGGCCGGGTTGCTGGGGACCACGACCTTGAGGCCGGGAATGTGGGTGAGCCAGGCTTCCAGCATCTCCGAGTGTTGTGCGCCGAACTGCATTCCGGCGCCGGCGGCACAGCGGATGGTCAGCGGCACGGTGGTCTGACCGCCGGACATGTAGCGCAACTTGGCGGCATGATTGGACAGCTGGTCCATGCAGACCGCCAGGAAGTCCATCAGCATGATCTCGGCGACCGGGCGCATCCCGGCGATGGCGGCGCCGATCGCCGCGCCGACGATGGCCTGTTCGCTGATCGGGGTCGCCCGCACCCGGTGGGCGCCGTACTTGGTGGACAGTCCGACCGAGGTCTTGAACACCCCACCGCCGGGATCGGCGATGTCTTCTCCGAGCAGCAGCACCGAGGGGTCGCGCGCGAGCGCATCGTCGAGCGCACTGCACACGGCCTGAAAGCCCGACATCGGCGTGGTGGGCGCGGCGGAATCGGTCATCACAATTCCTCCTCGTACACATCGGTGAGACCCTCGGACAGGTCGGGCTCGGGGCTGTCCAGGGCGAATGCGACCGCCGCAGCGATCTCGGCCTTGGCATCGGTTTCGATGGTCTCGATCTCGGCGGGCGTCAAGACCTCGTTGTCGATCAGCCACTGCCGGAATGCCAGCACGGGATCGGCAGCCCGCGCCGCGTCGAGTTCGCCCGGTTTCATGTATTCGTTGTTGTCAGACATCTGATGCCCGTAGAACCGGAAGGTCATCGCCTCGATCAGGGTGGGCCCCTCGCCGGCACGAGCCCGGCCGATGGCTTCCCGGGCTGCCGCGTACATGGCCAGCGGGTCGTTGCCGTCCACCCGGACTCCGGGCATGCCGTAGCCGGCGGCTCGGTCGGCGATCCTTTCCACGCTGGTGCCGTCCTCGAACGAGGTGTGTTCTGCATAGCGATTGTTCTGACAGCAGAAGACGACCGGCAGCTTCCACAGTCCGGC
Source organism: Mycolicibacter nonchromogenicus (assembly GCF_002101775.1). Lineage (GTDB taxonomy): Bacteria > Actinomycetota > Actinomycetes > Mycobacteriales > Mycobacteriaceae > Mycobacterium > Mycobacterium nonchromogenicum. Next base: position 25,834 of record NZ_LQPI01000038.1, read on the forward strand.
GAGGTTGCACGCCTCGTGGAAGGCCCCGATGTTGGTGGCGCCGTCACCGAAGTTGACCACGGTGACCCGGTCCTCGCCCCGCAGTTGCGCGGCCAGGGCCAGGCCCGCCGCGATCGGCAGACCGCCGCCGACGATCCCGGTGGTGACCATCAGTCCCGACGCCGGATGGGTGATGTGCATGGGCCCGCCCTTGCCCTTGCACGTCCCGGTCGCCTTGCCCATGAACTCGGCCCACAACTGCGGCATCGGAACGCCTTTGGCCAGATGGTCGTGCAGGCCGCGGTAGGTGGTGACCACGTAGTCGCTCGGGGCCAGTGACGCCCCGATCGAGGCGGGGATGATCTCCTGGCCGCGCGGTGAGTAGTACTGCGCGCTGACCTGGCCGGTGAGGATCAGCGAACGGAACTTCTCGTCGCAGAGTTTGATCCGGGTGGCCGTGGTGAAGATTCGCGTCAGGGTGGTGGTGTCCACGCCGGAATCGGCGATCGAACCGGTCACGACGCCTCCCTATTAGTTAGTTCGATAATTAATTTGTAACACCGGTCACGAACCACTGTCAACGGCCCCGATATAGGCGCGGTCTATCCGTCGGACTCCAGCAGCAGTAAGTCGAACAGGGCGGTCATTTCGTCCATGTCGGCCGGGCTGCTGGTCGCGGCCGCGTGGGCGAATCCATCGACGATGGCGCTGATCATGCGCGCGATCGCCGCCGGATCCCGGTCGGCGGGGATCAGACCGTGATCCTGGCCAAGGCGCACGGCTGCGGTGAGCGTCTCGGCCATGGCCACGGCCTGTTTCGCGAAGGCCTCGGTGAGTTCAGGATGACGCCGCGCGTCGATAGGCGCAGTGGCGACGAACCCGGCCAGCGTCGGCGACTCATGGTTGATCCGCATCGACTCCCCCAGCACCGCATGCAGCACTCCGCGCACCGAGAGCGGCTGGGCCATCGCGACTTCCGCCGACCGCGCGATGATCTTGCCGTACACGTCCTCGCACACGGCATCGAAGAGCTTGCTCTTGGTCCCGTAGTGGTAGTACACGGCCCCCGCGGTGACACCGGCCAGTTCGGCGATCAGACTGTTGGTCGCCGTGCCGTACCCGTACTGGGCGAAACACCGACACGCCGCGTCGATCACCCGTTGCCGAGTGTCGCCGCTGTCGATGCCGGCTGGGCGCCCTGGACCAGGTTTCGCTCGCGTGCCACTCACCTGACCATCATGGCAAACCCCCGGGACAATCCCGGGTCTCCGCGTTCGGCGTGGGCCCGAAACTCATTGACCCCGACAGTGACGCCTGTTACAAACTAATTGGTCAACCAACCAATACTGTCCGGCCTGGCCCACCCCCGGCGGCACCGACAGCAGGGAGCACTGCGATGGATCTCCGTCTCACCGGCAAGCGCGCACTGATCACCGGCGGCAGCCGGGGAATCGGCTTCGCCATCGCGCGCACCCTGCAGGCCGAAGGCGCGTCGGTGGGCATCTGCGCGCGCGGCGAAGAGGCACTCGCCGCGGCCGCAGAACAGCTGAACGGCCCGGTGTTTCACAAGCCGGTCGATGTCAGCGACGCCGAGGCGGTCCGCGCGTTCGTGCAGGACACCGCCGACGCGTTGGGCGGCCTCGACATCGTCGTCGCCAGCGCCTCGGCCTCGGTCGGTGAGGGACCCACAGCGTGGGCCGACAACTTCCACACCGATCTGATGAGCTTCGTGGAACTCATCGAGGCGGCGGTCCCGCACCTGGAGGCCAGCGACTCCGCCTCGGTGATCGCCATCGCCAGCACCTCCGCCCTGGAAGCCGGCATCCTGCCGACCGCGAACAGCTTCGGCGCCCTGAAGGCGGCCATGCTCCAACATGCGGCGGCTCAGGCCAGAGCGCTGGGCGCCAAGGGAATTCGAGTCAACGCGGTATCACCGGGGCCGGTGTACTTCGAGGGCGGGGTGTGGGACACCATCAAGACCGGCATTCCGGACCTCTTCGACGCCGCACAGGCGGCGGCCGCGCTGGGCAAGTTCGCCTCCGCTGATGACGTCGCCAACGCGGTGGCATTCCTGTCGTCGCCGGTGGCCGGACATATCACCGGCACCAACCTGGTGATCGACGGCGCCTTCACCAACCGATTCGACTTCTGACGCCGTGCCCCGTCGCATCCAGGCTGCGCTGGTGTGCGGCGGCCAATGGCACGACTTCGACTACGCGCGCCTGGAGCTGCTCAGCGAGCTCGCGGCCTACGAAGACGTTCACACCAGCGTTTATCAGGACTATGAGCAGCTCGGCCAGCTCTCGTCGGTCAATCCGCTCATCACCTACACCTGCAACGTGATGCCGTCGGAGCAGCAGTGCGCGGCGTTGTCGGAATTCCTCGCCGGCGGCGGGCGGTGGCTGGCGCTGCACGCCACCAACTCCGCGATCGTGCCCGCGGCGCCCGACGCCGATCACCTGTTCTCCACGCCGCCGCTGCGCGGCAACCTGGCCGAGCTGTTGGGGAGCCGCTTTTTGGGCCATCCGCCGATCGCCCCGTACACCGTCAGGCCGTCCACGTCGGATCATCCGTTCACCGCGGGACTCGGCCCCTTCACGGTCACCGACGAGCTCTACATCAGTGCGCTGCACCCCCCGTTGCAGGTGCTGGCGCACACCGAATTCGTCGGCGAATCCACCGGTTTCGCCGAGGGGCACACCACCGTCGACGAACCGCGCCCGGTGCTCTACCTCAAGCAGCACGGCGCGGGCTCGGTGTGCTACTTCACCCTGGGGCACTGCCGCGGCCGATACGACCTGGCCGATCTCGGCATCGACGACCTGGGCGTGGTGGACCGGGGCAGCTGGAACGTCCCCGAGTACCGCACCATCCTGCGGCGCTGCCTGCGCTGGGCGCTCACCGGGCAGCCGGCGTCGACGCCGGGCTGAGAGTGCCCCTGCCGGTCAGGTGTCGGCGTCCAGGTAGGCGTCGAGGTCACGATGGAACTGGCGGATCCTGCTCTCCTGATAGTTCGCCAGCGTCACACCGGGTTTGGTCATGGATTTCAGTCCGCGCTGCACCCAGCCCAGGTTGGTCAGGTCCTGATTGAGCACCGCGCACAGCCCGCCCAATTCCGGTGCTGCGCTGAAGTCTTCGTCCGGCCCCAACACGTGCGGCGGCGCCGCCTTGGGCTTCGGCACGCCCGCCGGCAGCGGCAGCAGCATCATCACGTCGAACACACAGTGGTCCGGGTCGTTGCCCAACGGGCGGAATCGGTAGGTCAGCGGGGCGCCCACCCCCGCCCACGGGGCCAGGTTGGGGAACACGAAATACTCGATGGCATCCAGGATCTCGCTGTCACTGATCTTCGACAGGTCGGCTCCGGTGGCGGCCGCCAACTGGGCCCGCATCGCTTCGGCCACCACCGGACGGGCCTCCTCGCCGTCCGGCACGGTGAAGCTGCCGACCCCCTCGGGGTAGAAGTCGCGGAACATCGCCTCGAGCACATCCTGGGGTTCGAGCGGTTCTCCCAGATGCGGGCTGCTGGTGGCCTGCGGAGTGATCATCCGGTTGAATCCCGGCAGGCCGTCGGAGCGCGGATAGATGTCGTACTGGGTGTTGCAGTCTCCCAGATACTCCAGCAACTGCGGATGCGTCGCGATCACGTGGTAGGACTCGATGAACGCCTCCTGCGCCACCTTCCAGTTGCAGTCGAGGACCTTGACGACATGCACCGCTTTGAACCGGTCCTGCAGCCCGAACGGCTCGAGGTGCCGGTCCGCCTCACCGATGAATTCGGCCAACGGGATCGCGTCGCGATCGGGATTGACGAAGACGAAGCCGGCCCACGTCGCGGTGAGCGCCTCGGGCAGCCCGAACTTCTGGTCATCGATGTGCGGGAAGTCCCACCGGCAGGGCACGTCGGTCAGCGCCCCCTCCAGGTTCCAGGTGAAGCCGTGGAACGGGCAACGCAGCTGATTGGCGTGTCCGGAGTCATCGCACAATCGCCGGCCCCGGTGCAGGCATGCGTTGTGATAGGCCTTGATCTCGCCGGCCGCGGTGCGGACCACGATCAGCGACACGTCGGCGATGTCGTAGACGACGTAGTCCCCCGGCTCGGGAATGTCCTCTTCGCGGCAGGCCATCTGCCATACCCGTTTCCACAACCGCTCCACTTCGCGGAAGTGGAACTCCTGGCTGATGTAGCGCTGCTTGTCGATGTCGTCGGAGCCCAGGAATTCGTAGGACTCCTCGAGCAGCGGCTTGGGCACCTCGCGGGTGTCGGTGGCCAGTATTTCCTGCACGGTAAGCCCGGGCGAACGCGCCTCACCGGGCGCGCCGGGGCGCCGGTCGCCGGTCTCGCTCATGATGCCTCCGAGGATTGGCCGGCCGCAGCCAGCTGCGTGAAGTACTGCTCGACCGCCGTGCCGATGAACGCCGAGCCGTTGATCGCCCAGCCACCGTCGACGTAGAGCACCTGGCCGGTGATGTAGGCGGCGTTATCCGAGGCCAGAAACGCCACCGCGGCGGCGATGTCCTCAGGCGTGCCGATCCTGCCGAGTGGCATCGCGGCGCCGATGGCTTCCTGCAGGCCGGGATCACCGAACTCACCGGCGGTTCCCTCCGTCAGGACCAGCCCCGGGCCGACCGCGTTGACCCGCACCCTGCGGTCTGCGTACTCCGCCGCCATCTGCCGGGTCAATGCCAACACCGCGGCCTTGGAGGCCGGGTAGATGCCGCGGCCGGCCGCACCGACCTGCGCCAGCACCGAGGCGAGATTCACGATCGCGCCGCCGCCGGGGGAGAACTTGGGCACCAGCGCGCGGGTGACCAACCAGGTGCCGCGGACGTTGGTGCCTAGCACGTCGTCGACCTCGGCGGTGGTGCTGTCGTCCAAGGTGGACGATCGCCAGATGCCGGCATTGTTCACCAGCACATCCACCGCATCGATCGCGGCGGCCAGCTCAGCCACCGACCGTTCGTCGGACACATCGCAGGCGATTGCCCGTGCGCCGATGCTGTCGGCCGCGCGGCGCGCCGCGTCGGCGTCGATGTCGACCACGATCACCTCGGCGCCCGCCGCCGCCAAGTGACGTGAAATAGCACGTCCGATACCGTTTCCGCCGCCGGTCACCACTGCCGTCGGTGCTGCGCCCGCCACCCGTCCTCCACTTCCCGCACGCTGTCCGGTCGACCCGGTGCGACTCTTGCGTATGACGCAGCTCACTATTATATTGGTGCACCAATTAGTCAAGTATTTGCTGCGAAAAGCCCCTGGAGGCCGCGTTGAGCGAGACAACTTCCGAGTCGGCGGCCCGGTGCCCCGTCAGCGATTTCGACCCCCTGGCGCCGCAGACGCTGCAGTGTCCCCACCCGTGGTACGAGACGCTGCGCAACGAGGCACCGGTGCACTTTGCGGCCAGCCGCGGCATGTGGTTCGTCACCTCACGCGAACTGGTCGCCGAAGCGCTGAGCAACCACGAGGTGTTCTCGTCGAAGTTCGGACTTCCGCAACTTCCGGCACCGGAGTCGATCGCCGCCCAGGTCGCCGAGATCGAGGCCGAGGGCTGGCCACCGGTACCGACGCTGCTCACCGCCGACCCGCCGGAGCATCACTACTACCGGCGAATGGTGGCCAGGGCCTTCACGCCCCGCCTGATCAGCCAGCAGGAACCGGCCATCCGCCGCATCGCCAACGAAGTCGCCGACCAGCTCCCCGCCGGAGAGCCGGTCGACATCATTCCCGCCTTCTCCGCGCCGTTGCCGCTGCGGATCATCGCCCACATTCTCAACGTTCCCGACGACCGCATCGATGATTTCAAGCGATGGTCGGACCAGTTCGCCGCCACGGTCGGCGCCGAACTCGACGATGCCGGCCGCCTCGATCAAGCCCGCGGCATGTTGGAGTTCCAGCGCTACTTCGCCGCAGAGCTCGATGACCGGCGGGCCAATCCTCGCGGCGATCTGATCACCGGACTGGTCAACGCCTCCAATGCCTCCGACGGCGACGAACCACTGAGCACCGCGGCCTGCCTGAGCATCATCCAGCAGCTGCTGATCGCCGGCAACGAGACCACCACCAAGCTGGTGACCAGCACACTGCACATGGCAGCCCAAGAGCCCAAGTGGTGGGACTGGTTGCGGGAGAACCCCACCGAGCGCGTCGAGGCGTTCACCGAAGAGGCCCTGCGCTACATGAGCCCGGTCGCCAGCATGTTCCGGATCACGACCGCCGAGACCACACTGGGCGGCTACACCATCCCGGCAGGCGCCCTGGTGGTGTTGGCGTTCACCTCGGCCAACCGCGACGAATCCTGGTTCGACCGGGCCGACGAGTTCAACCCGGAGCGCGACAACGCGAGGAGTCATCTGGCGTTGGGCCAGGGCATCCACGCCTGTCTCGGGGCGCCGCTGGTGCGACTGGAGGCCGGCATCGCATTCCAGGAGCTGGCCCGCCGATTCAGCGCCATCCGATTCGCGCCGGACAACGACTTCACCTACGAGCCCAGCTTCATGCTCCGCGGCTTCACGCGGCTCTCCCTGATCTTCGAACGCGCCTGACAGGCAGCCGATCACGGTGCAGGCTCCGGAACTCGATGACGCACGCAACCCGGCGATCCGGGCCATCGGGCGGTGGTCGAAGGGTTACCTCGACCGCCATCCGGTGACAGCCCTGCGCACGGTGGGCGGCCAATGCGTGCTGGCGGTCCGGGCCATCCAATATCTGTTCGTCGACATCGTCCGCGGCCGCTTCCCGTTCACCGAGTTCATCGAACAGGCCAGTTTCATGGCGCGCACCGCGATCGTGCCGACGATGTTCGTGGCGGTGCCCCTGAGCGTCACGCTGGCCATCCAATTCAGCCTGCTGGCAGGCCAGCTCGGTGCCACATCGCTGGCCGGTGCGGCCAACGGCCTGGCGGTGATCCGGCAGGGCGCACCACTGGTGGCTGCGGTGCTGATGGCGGCGGCGGTGGGATCGGCGACGGGAGCAGACCTGGGATCGCGCGCCATTCGGGAAGAGACCGAGGCCATGGAGGTCATGGGGGTCTCGGTGATCCGCCGCCTGGTGGTTCCTCGTCTGGTGGCCAGCGTCCTGGTCGCCGTCGCCCTCACCGGATTCACCTGCTTCATCGGGTTCCTGGCCGGCTATGCCTTCACCGTGGTGTTGCAGGGCGGCACACCGGGTAGTTACACGGCGACATTCTCGTCGTTCGCGACGGTCGATGATCTGATCCTGACGCTGCTCAAAGCGGTGGTGTTCGGTGTCATCGTGGCGATCATCTCCAGCTACAAGGGCCTGGACACCCGCGGCGGCCCGGCCGGAGTGGCGAACTCGGTGAACGCCGCGGTGGTGCAATCGATTCTGCTGCTGCTGTTGACCAACGTCGTGATGAGCCAGATGTATCTGGTGCTGTTCCCGAAGACCAGCTTCTGAAGCCATGGCCACCACGACATTCATCCCCACCGGTGTGCGCCCCGTGCTCGCCGTCGTCGACGCGCCGGTGACTCAGGCCGCCCGAATCGGGCACATGGTGACGTTCTTCTTCCGGACGCTGGCGGGCATACCCCTGGTCCTGCGCCGCTATCCGCGGGAGTTCTTCCGGCTGTTGTCGGACGTGACGTGGGGCAACGGGTCGATCGTCGTGGGCGGGGGCACCGCGGCGGTGGTCCTGCTCAACGGCGCCGCGGGCGGGGCGGTGGTCGCGATCGAGGGCTACAACGCCCTCAACCTGCTCGGCCTGGGACCTGCAACCGGGTTGATCACCGCGCTGGCGACGGTGCGCGAAATCGCCCCGATGATGGCGGCACTGAGCTTCGCGATCCAGGCGGGATGCCGATTCACCGCACAACTGGGTGCGATGCGGATCTCCGAGGAGATCGACGCACTGGAGTCGCTGGCCATCCGGCCCATCCCCTACCTGGTGACCACCCGGGTACTGGCCTCAGCGCTGGCGGTGGTGCCCCTGTTCGTGGTCTGCCTGTGCCTGAACTTCCTGGTCTGCCAGTTGGTCATCTTCATGGTCAGCGGGCAGGCTTCGGGCACCTACCTGCATTACTTCGGGCTGATGCTGGCCGCGCAGGACATGGTCTTTGCGGTGATCAAGGTCGCGATCTTCGTGGCGGTCATGTCGACTCTGCAGTGCTACTACGGTTTCTACGCCACCGGCGGACCCCGCGGCGTCGGCATTGCGGCGGGCCGGGCCATGCGCGCCAGCATCACCATCATGGTCAGCGTCAACATGCTTCTCACCATGGCCTTCTGGGGGATCGACGCCGGCGGACGGCTGGGTGGATAGATGCCGAACCAGTTCGACTTCGACGGGCGAGGCCCCTCAACCCCCGCTCTGGTGGCCAGCGGCCTGAGCTTTGTGCTGGTCTGCGTCTTGGTCGGCTGGCTGCTGCTGGAGAAGTCCCAGGGAAAACTGGACCCGCGGGTAGAGGTCACCGCGGTATTGGCCAGCGTCGGTGACGGCCTGCCACCCAAATCCGATGTGAAGTTCCGCGGCGTGCTGGTCGGCGCGGTGCGCGAGGTGATACCGGCCGCCGGTGACGCCCCCAACGTGGTGCACCTCGACCTGAAACCGGCTCGGGCGCAGGGAATCCCCAAGACCGTCACCGCACGAATCGTGCCCAGCAACGCCTTTGCGGTCTCGTCCGTGCAGCTTGTCGACAATGGACCCGCCCCGGTGCTGCGCAGCGGCGACGTGATCGCCGAAGACCAGACCCTGCCGACCCAACTGTTTCAGAACACACTGGCCAGGTTGCGCGAACTCGTCGCCGCCACGGCCCGCCCCGACAACGGACACACCCTGGGCCTGTTCCGCCTGCTGGCCGACGCCACCGCAGGCCAGGGACCCGCGCTGAACTCGGCGGCACAGGGACTCAACCGCATCGTGGCCGAGATGAACCAACTCAGCGCCGAAGACGACGCGCCGGCCACGCTGCACACCTGGGAATCAGCCGTCGCGGCGCTGCGTGACACCGCACCCGAACTGCTGGATTCACTGCACCATGCCGTGATTCCGATGCGCACGATCGCCGAAAAGCAGGCGGCCCTGCATGATCTGCTGACCGGCGCACAGCACACCGTCGGCACCATGCGCACCGCGGTGGATCACCACACCGACGAGCTGGTGGCGATCGGCACCCAGATGACCCCGGTCGTCGGTGTGCTGGCAGACAGCGCGGGGAAATTCCCGGCCATCGCCGTGGGTATCAACAACGTGGTCAACAACTTCTTCGACGAGCTGTGGACCCGCACCGGCACCAAGCTCAGCTTCAGCTTCAAGTTGGTGGTGGCACTGGCTCCGCTGCGGTTATATACCCGCAGCGACTGCCCGATGTACGGGGAGCTGCGCGGGCCCAGCTGCGAGACCGCTCCCGAGACGACCCCGGTGGTCGACACCCACGGCATCCCGGACCCCCGCAGCTACACTCCCCCGCCGGGCATCACCCTTCCCCAGCCCGCCAACGCCGCAGACCAGGTGCTGCTCGCTCCTGCCGGGACTCCCACTCCTGAGCCGACATTCGAGCCGGGCGGTGCACCGTGACGGCCCACCGCAGGCAGCTGGCGTGGCTGGCCGCCTTTCTCGTCGTGTGCTTCTCGCTCACCTGGACCATCCTGGTCACCCTGCGCCGCGACGTGAACGGACCCACCAACAGCTTCACCGCCATGTTCACCGATGTCACCGGGCTGCGCCCCGGATCCGACGTGCGCATGGCCGGGGTGCGGGTGGGGCGGGTGGACTCGGTCGACTTGGATCGTGACCACGCAAGAGTGCGGTTCCGAGTCCAGCGCGACCAGCCGGTCTACGGCAACACCAAAGTCTCCGTGTTGTACCAGAACATCATTGGGCAGCGCTATCTCGGCCTGACCCTCGCCGATTTCGGCGCGGCGGAGGTGCTGGCCGACGGCGCGACCATTCCGGTGGAACACACCGAGCCGTCGTTCGATGTGACCCACCTGCTCAACGGATTCGAGCCGTTGTTCACACTGCTGGACACCGAGAATCGGGGAAACCTGTCCAACGCGCTGATCAAGGCGCTGCAGGGCGATACGAATTCACTTGCGGTGCTGATCAGCGAGACCTCTCGGCTGGCGCAGTCCCTGGCCGGCCCCGATGACCTGCTGGGGCAGCTCATCACCAGTCTGGGCGCAGTCACCCAGAACCTGGCCGATCAGGGCGGCGCTCTGCAGACCACCTTGTCGCAGGTTCGGGCAGTTGTCGCGGGACTCAATTCCCACCGCGACGAGTTGATCTCGGCGACGGGTTCCATATCGACAGTGGTCGGCCGGCTCTCCGGGATCCTCACCACGGTGCGCCCGGACTTGCAGGACATGCTCGACCGCGAGCCGGGATTCCTCGCGACTATGGTTGCCCGCCAGGATCAGTGGGCCACCATGGGCGCCAACCTGCCCGCCGTGCTCAAGGGGTTGGCTCGTATCACCGGCGACAGCACCGCCATGAGCGCCCAAGCGTGCGACTTCAACTTCACCCTGTTCAACTTCCTCAAACCGATCGTGCCCAGCATCATCAACGCCGCGACCCCGGGTGGGTGGCGCAAGTACTCGGCGCAGTGCAGGTGACCGCAGTGAGTGCACAGCGCAGCAGAAGGCGCACCCTGGAAGACCTCAGCCAGGCCTGGCTGGGCACCGTCGCGGTGCTGGCGCTGACGGCGATGATCGCGGCGCTGACACTGCTGACCACCCTGAACATCGGCAAGACCACCTACTACGCGGATTTCCGGCAGGCTGCCAGCATTCGTTCCGGCGACGAAGTCAGCATCGCCGGCGTCCCGGTCGGCACGGTCGAAGCCACCGAGCTGGCCGGCGACCACGTGGTCGTCTCGATGAAGATTCGCCACGATGTGGTCTTGGGGTCGCAGACCCGGGCGGCTATCAAGCTGACCACGGTGTTGGGATCGCGATACGTCGAATTGAAACCGGCCGGTGAGGGACGCCTCGACGGCAGACGAATTCCGCTGGCACGCACCAGCGTCCCCTACGACCTGCAGCGGCTGCTGCAGGACTCCACCAACACCTTCGAAGAAGTCGACGCAGAGCGCTTCGCGCAGTCCATGCAGCTGACGGCCGCCCAGCTGCGCGATGTCCCGTCGATTCTTCCCGACGCGCTGGCCAACGTGCAGAACCTGTCGCAGGTCATCTCCGACCGTCGTGGCCAGATCGCCGGACTGCTGCGCAGCACCGCTGAGCTGGCCGAGATCCTGGGCGGTCAGCGGGCCGACCTCGCCGCCCTGGTCAGCCAGGGACAGCAGCTGTTCGGCGAGATCACGGCACGGCGCGACGCCGTGCGGCAGCTGATGGATGCCGCGACAACGCTGGTCACCACCGCCCGCGACATCACGGTCGGCAACCACACGCAACTCGATCAGCTGCTGCGCGACATCCGCCAGGTCACCGCGATGGTGGGCGACCACGACGACCTGCTCCGCAACCTGTTCCAGACGTTGCCGCTGTCGATGCGAAACGTGGCCAACGCCACCGGATCCGGACCGTTCCTCGACTTCGCTCTGCCCGGTGGCCTGCTGGTGGATTCCTGGATGTGCGCCATCAGCGGGCGCGCCGAGCAGTTCAAGTGGCCCGAGCGCTACCAGTACTTCAAGGACTGCGAATGACCAGGCGAACCGTCATCGTGGCAATCATCGTGGCCGCCGCGGCCATGGTTCTCGGCGCGGGATACACCCTGCGCCCGGCCGCGGGAACCGGTCAGCTCACCATCGTCGCCCATTTCGACAATGTCATCGGTCTCTACACCGGCAACACCGTCGCGGTGCTGGGCATGCCGGTGGGCCAGGTGGCGTCGATCAGACCCCACAGCACCTATGTCGAAGTGGTTCTCGACGTCGATGCGAACGTTCCGCTGCCCGCCGACGTCCAGGCGGTGACGGTGGGGACGTCCATCCTCACCGACCGCCACGTCGAGCTGACTCCGCCGTACTCCGGCGGTCCCGTGCTGGCGGACGGGACCACCCTGGGGCTGGAGCGGACCAAGACCCCGATCGAGTTCGATCGCGTGCTCAAGATGGTCGACAAGCTCGGCACGGCACTGGGCGGCGACGGCCACGGTGGCGGACCGATGGCCGACATCCTCACCGCGACATCGGAGATCACGACGACCAGCGGAAAGCAGATCAAGGCGGCCCTGGGCCAGCTCTCCGAAGCGTTACGCACCGGGGACGACGACGGGCAGGCCACCCGGCAGAACATCACGGCCATCATCGCCAATCTGGGCAGAATCACCGACGCGGCAGCCCAGAACCAGGACGTGGTGCGCGCCTTCGGAGCAGACGTCCGGGCACTCAGTGACATCGCCGCCCAGGAGGGCATCGGGCGAGGCTCAACAGGACGCTCGCTGAACCAGGTTCTCCAGCAGGTCAACTCCCTGCTTACCGACAACGGCGACAACCTGGCGGCGACACTGCGCAGCAGCAACGCGCTGACCAAGGCCCTGGTCGACTACCGCCGTGAACTCTCGGAGGTGTTCGACGTCGCGCCGCTGGCCATCGACAACGTGGTCAATGCGATGGACACCGACAACGGCATGCTGCGGGTGGGGGCGCACTTCGACTCGGTGTTCTTCGACAGTTCCATGACCAAAGAGGTGTGCAACATCCTGGGACTGCGCCAATTGGGGTGCCGCACCGGCACGATCCGGGATCTCGGTCCGGATTTCGGTGTCACGTCCGTGCTCGAGGCGATGACGAGGCTGGGCCAGTGATCGGACGTCGACTCATCGCTCTGCCGGTTGCCGCGGCGGCCATGGCTCTGACCGGCTGTTCGGTCGGCGTGGAACAACTGCCCTTGCCCGCACCGGGTATCGGTGGAGACAGCTACCACCTCAACGCGGTGTTCTCCAACGCTCTCAACCTGCCGGATCGGGCCAAGGTCCGGCTCGGGGGCGCCGATGTCGGCGAGGTGGTGTCGATGACGGCCAAGGACTACACGGCCGTGGTGGACATGCGAGTCCGCGCCGATGTCCGTCTCCCCGTGGGAACCACCGCCGAGTTGCGCTCGGCCACCCCGCTGGGTGACATCTTCGTCGCGCTTCGACCGCCCGAGGCAGCCGGCCCGACGGAAGTGCTGCGTTCGGGCGACAGCATCCCCATGTCGGCGACGCAGGCAGCCGCGACGGTCGAGGAGGTGCTGGCATCGACGTCGATGCTGGTCAACGGCGGAGTGATCGGCAATCTCACCCGGGTGCTCAACGGCGTGGGATCCGCGGTGGGCCGCGAGGGTGAGGGCCTGGCCGCAATGATCCGCGAATCGCGCAGCCTGGTGACCACCATGTCGGCGCGCAGCGACGACATCCGCGCGGTGATGCAGCAGACCACCGCGCTGGCCGAGACCCTCAACGGCCGGCGCGACTCGATCAACGAGGTGCTGGGTTCGTCGGCGCCGGCGCTGGGCGTGGTCGCCGACCACACCGACACCATCGTCACCCTGATGAACCAGATGGGCGCGATCACCGACCAGCTGCAACGCTTTCCCTCGATTGCCGGCGTCGACACCCGCAGCCTGATTCACGACATGAACGAGCTGTCCCGCGCCTTCAACGACACCGCGGTGGATCCGCGGGTCACCATGGACAACTTCGTGCGGGTCCTGCCTCCGGTGCTGAAGCTGTTCAGCGCCAACGCGTCTCACTCCGATGTCGACCTGCAGCAGTTGGCGCTCGGCCACATCCCGGACAAGAACCACCTGGGCGATCCGGAGTTCCACGGACCCAAGTGGGCCGATTGGGACAATCTGGTCGGATCGCTGCGGTACGTCATCACCCAGTTGGGCGACCGGGTGTGGGGAACCGATCGCGGTCGGATCTGGGGGCCGCCCCAATGAATCTCGTCGAACCCGTCGCCGCCGTGATCCTCCGGTCGGTCCGCTTCGCGATGGCGCGCCGGTTACTCATCTCCGGGATCGCGCAGATCGCCCTGGTCGCTGTCGGGGTTGCCTATCTGCTGTTCGGGGCGCTGCGCGACAACCCATTCGGCGATCAGATGACGGTGGTCGTGCAGTTGGACGAGTCCGGCGGCCTGCTGGCCAATCAGGACGTCACGCTGCGGGGCGTGCCGGTCGGGCGCGTGGACTCCGTTGACTTCACCGACGATGGTGTGCGCGCCGTCGCCCGGATCGACGCGCGAGCCCGAATCCCGAAGGAAGGCACCGCTGTGCGGGTTTCGGGCCTGTCGCCGGCCGGTGAGCAGTACCTCAATTTCGAGCCCACCGAAACCGGCGGCCCTCTGCTCACCGATGGGACCGTGATCGGCAGGTCGCAGGCGAGTACCCCGATACCGATCTGGCGCCTGCTGGGCAACATCGACGGCCTGCTGGCACAGACCGATCCGGTCCAGCTCAAGGCGGTTCTGGATGAGCTCGGGGTCAGCGACCAGGGCCCGGAGAAGCTGCGTGCGCTGCTCGCCGGCAGCCGACTGCTCATCTCCACCCTGGACGGTGTGCTGCCCCAGACCATGGCGCTGCTGCGCGGCAGCCGCACCGTGTTCAAGATCTTCGACGACGGTTCCGGCGCAATGCGTGCCATCGCCGACAATCTGGGCGCCACGTTGGCCGGTGTCGCCGGCAAGGACGCCGGGGTGCGCCGCCTGCTGGAAGACACCCCGGGCGCGCTGGCCACCGTCGATCGGGTGCTCGACGAGAACTCCGAGACCATGGTGCAGTTGCTGGGGAATCTGACCACCGTCGCGCAACTGTCCTATGTCCGGGTACCGGCTCTTCGGCAACTGTTCCGCGACGACCGGCCGCCGCTGCTCGACGGCGTTGCCGGCCTGATGCACGGCGGTGGCATCTGGGCGATCGCCGACATCTATCCGCGCTATATCTGCGACTACCCGCACCCCCGCGACGTGCCGTTCATCCCCAACTATCCGGAACCTTATCTGCACACCTACTGCCTCAACGACGACCCGGGACTGCTTGTCCGCGGCGCCCGCAACGCGCCGCGTCCGCCTGGCGACGACACCGCGGGTCCACCGCCCGGATGGGATCCGCTGCGCCGCACCGACCCGACCCCGGTGGGTCCCCACACGATTCCGCTGCCCTATGGCGGGCCGGTGATGCCGCCGGAGTCCGAACCGCACCGCCAAGGCATTCCATGGAACTGACAAGGAACCGACAGATGGACACCCAGTTGCTGGCCCCCGAGGCCCGCGAGAAGCCCCCCGACGCCGACGGCACAGCCGCCGGGGGTGGCTCCCGGGGCAAGGCTGCACCGGCACCACGCTCGGCGCTCCTGGCCCGTGGCGCCGTCACGGTACTGGTTCTCGCGCTGGCGGCGTGCTGCGGCTATCTGGGATGGCAGGACAAGAGCCGTCGTGACATCGGGGCCGCCGGCGCGGCGGCCCTGCAGGCGGCGCAGGACTACGCCGTCACCCTGACATCGGTCGACAGCAACAACCTGGACGACAACTTCGCGGCCGTCCTGGACGGCGCCACCGGTGAGTTCCAAGATCTGTACCGCGAGTCCAGCAGCCGGCTGCGCCAGGTCCTGGTAGCGCGCAAGGCGACCGGACGCGGTGTTGTCGTCGACTCGGCAGTCAAATCGGCGACCAGGGATCATGTCGAGGTGCTGTTGTTCGTCGACCAGACCGTGACCAACACCGACATACTCCAGCCACGCGTCGATCGCAGTCGCATAGTTATGACGATGCAGCGGGTCGATGGTCAGTGGAAGGCTGCAAAGGTTGAGATGCCATGAACAACAGACTCACTGCCGTACGTGATGACGCGATCATGCGATCCATGCTGGCCCGGGTGGGCGACATCCCCGAGACGGTGCTGCTACCGCTACTGCGCCAGGTCGCCGATGATCGCGCGGTTCTCGACGCCGAATGGCAAGCGGTGACCGCCGGGCGAATCCGCCCCGGGACCCGGCTGTCGGCCCGTGAATCATGGCGCCGCCGCTACGGGCAGTTCGTTCGGGAATTGGAGTGGGCCATCACCGGGTTGGTGGCGGTGCTGCCCAGAGCAGATGTCGAGCAGTTGGTCTCCGACGCGGTGGCCGGCCGCCTGCGGCGGTGGCTGCGCTTTCTGCTGCCCGCCTTCGGCACCGTCGGCCTGATCCCTCGCGTGCTGTACCCGGCCGTCATGGACACCGGAGTGTCGGTAGCGACTTTTCTGGTCGGACCGATCAGGCGGACCGGCATCGAAGTCGACGGAACCCTGGTGTACGAGATCCCTGAATGCGCCATGCATACCGCGACCGACACCGGTGTGGCGCAGGAGCATTCCTGTTTGATGGCCTGTAAAGCCGCCTGCGAGAAGGTGTTCGACAAGAATTCGGCCATGCCGCTCGAGTTCGATCCGCACCTGCCCGGATTGTCCTGCACGCTGCGAGTTCACCCCGCCACGACCCACCCCAAGAGATAGGACCGAATGTGACCAACTCCGACACGGCCGGCGCCGACTTCGCCGCCTACACACCGCTTTACGAAGAGCATGACTACACCATCGACGATTACGACGGCGCGCTGCCGGAGGGCCTGGAAGGCACGCTGTACCGCAACGGCGCCGGCAAGCTCGACGCCGGCGGGCAGGCGCTGGGTCACCTGTTCGACGGCGATGGGATGCTGTCGCTGTTCTCCATCGCCGACGGGTCGGTGCACTACCGCAACAGGTACGTCCGGACCAAGCACTACCGCAAGTCGCTGACCTCCAAGGGCGCCCCGTACCGCGCGTTGGGGACCATGCGGCCCGGTGGGTTGCTCGCCAATGCGCTGCGGTTTCCGGCCAACGTGGCCAACACCAGCGTGGTCATGCAGGCCGGCAAGCTGCTGGCCCTCTGGGAAGGCGGCCCGCCCACCGAACTCAACCCCGACACGCTCGACACCATCGGCATCCACAACTTCGATGGTGGGCTGAAATGGTTGGGCGCATTTTCGGCTCACCCCAAGTGGGATCCGGACACCGTCGAGATGTTCAACTTCGGCCTGGCGATGGTGCCCTTCCCCAAGCTGATCTGCTACCGGGTCGACCGTGCCGGCAAACTGCACCGGTTGGGCGAGGTGAAGCTTCCCTTCGCGATGTTCAACCACGACATGGGCCTGACCAGCAAGCACATCGTCTTTGCGATCCCACCGCTGGTCTTCCCGACCTCCAAGCTGATGGGCGCCGGGTTCGGCCTGTGCAATTTCATCGACGCCATCGAATACGACGCGTCGCGCGGGACCATGATCGCGCTGGTTCCCCGCGACGGCGGCAAGCCGCGGGTTTTGCACACCGATCCGCTGCTGCACCTGCACCTGGCCAACACCTACGAAGACGGCACCGACACCATCGTGGAGCTGGTGAACTACGACTCGACCTGGGAAGAGCTCAACGGTCAGCTCTCCAGCTTGAGCACCGACCGCGCCAGTGACATCGGATCCTATGGCGGGACCCTGCTACGACTTCGAATCACAAAGTCCGACAAGGTGATCCATGAGCCCATAACGGACGTCCGTGGCGAGTTCCCGTCATTCAACATTCTGCGGACCAGCCGGCCGAACCGCTACACCTACCTGTCGGCATCCGCCGCGGGCACCAGCTACCCCACGGCGCTGGCCAAGATCGACAACACCACGGGCGCGGTGGTCACCCACCAGTTCCCCTATGGCCATCAGCCCCACGAGGCGGTTTTCGCCGCCCGCCCCGGCGCCACCGACGAAGACGACGGCTGGCTGCTGGTGGCCACCCAGGACGGGGTGAACAATCGCGCCGCCCTGGCGATATTCGATGCCCGGCACATCGACGCCGGACCGGTCTACACCGGCCGGCTACGCCACCACCTGCCGCTCACCTTCCACGGCTGCTTCACCCCGCGGGTGGCGCGTCCGAATCGGTGATCCCGGCGAACTCCGGAGCTATCAGGTCGGCCACCCGCGCCCAGGGCACGGTGATCACCGCAAGGCCACGGCCGAACTGATAGTCCGGAAAGTGCAGCTCGATGCCCTCGGCGGTGGGGATCCAGTACTTGAAGTTGATGTCGAGCGGCGCCACCTCGTTGCCGAACTGCCAGCCCTGCCGCGGCGGCGCGTACGTGGCGGGCAGGATCTGCTGGGTCTGCTCGGCCAGGCGGACCAGACCGGCAGATTTGTCGAGGAACAGATTGTCCCAGGTGATCAGAATTCCACTGCGCTTGTCGAATACGCGGGTGGCCACCGCGTGAAACGGCATATTCGGCATATCGGTGTTGTATTCACCGACGAACAGTTCAGAAACGGTCAGCGGGAGAAATGACAATGTTCCGGTGGCCCGGAATGTCCAGGGGTGGGTCTTGGTCGCGCTGGGCTCATAGGTGGCGACCTGACCGCGCGCCTCTGCGTCGATGACCTCGTTGATGGACGCCGCCACCGCAGGGTCACCGCCGGCGACGCGCTCATAGCGAACTTCCCATCGGCCCAAGTTATCTGGACTCGACCCTGCGATCACGTCCGGGATCGCGAGGTAGTCGCCGGCCGGATCGGATTCGGCCCACCCCGGGGCCGCCGGGACCAGCGTGACCACACCCCAGCCGAGTGCCGTTATCAGTGCACAGATGATCCTCGCCCGCGTCATATCGTTGCCTCCATGCCGATATCCCCCGAATGCAACAATAATCGACAAACGAAATGGCGGCGCGGAATCGACGGGGCAAATTAATTCTGCGCGACGATGTCGACAATTTCTGCTGCCGCGATCGCTGGAATCACCCGGGGGCGCCGATCCCAGCGAGCTCGCGTGGACCGGCCAGGTCACGCCCCTAGCAATTACTAGGACATCCTAGTATTCTCGGGGCGGGCCGATCGAGCCCTCCACCACTGTCACGGGATGGCGCATGAGTACTCAGATTCCGCACTTCATCGATGGCCACCGAGTCGCCGGCACATCGCGGCGCAGCACGGACGTCTTCGACCCCAACACCGGCGAGGTCCAGGCCACCCTGCCGCTGGCCAACGCCGCCGACGTCGACGCCGCGGTCGCCTCCGCAGCAGCGGCCCAGCGCGACTGGGCTGCCCACAACCCGCAACGGCGGGCGCGCGTGATGATGCGCTTCATCGACCTGGTGAACCGCAATGTCGACGAGCTGGCCGAGCTGCTCTCCCGCGAGCACGGCAAGACCCTGGAGGACGCCCGCGGCGACATTCAGCGCGGCATCGAGGTGATCGAATTCTGCGTCGGCATCCCGCACCTGCTCAAGGGCGAGCACACCGAGGGGGCCGGCCCGGGCATCGACGTGTTCTCCCTGCGCCAGCCGCTGGGCGTGGTCGCCGGGATCACCCCGTTCAACTTCCCGGCGATGATTCCGCTGTGGCAGGCCGGACCGGCCCTGGCATGCGGAAACGCCTTCATTCTCAAGCCGTCCGAGCGCGACCCGTCGGTACCGGTGCGGCTGGCGGAACTGTTCGTCGAAGCCGGTCTGCCGCCGGGCGTGCTGCAGGTGGTGCACGGCGACAAAGAGGCCGTCGACGCGCTGCTGCACCACCCCGGCATCGCCGCCATCGGATTCGTGGGCAGCTCCGACATCGCGCAGTACATCTACTCGACGGCCACGGCCAACGGCAAGCGTGCCCAGTGCTTCGGCGGCGCCAAGAACCACATGATCGTGATGCCCGACGCCGACTTGGACCAAGCCGTCGACGCGCTGATCGGCGCCGGTTACGGCAGTGCCGGTGAGCGCTGCATGGCGATCTCGGTGGCGGTCCCCGTCGGCGAGCAGACCGCCGAGCGATTGCGCTCCCGGCTGGTGGAGCGAATCAACGGCCTGCGGGTCGGGCACAGTCTGGACCCCAAGGCCGACTATGGCCCGCTGGTCACCCGGGCCGCGCTGGACCGGGTCAACGACTACATCGCCCAGGGTGTCACCGCCGGCGCCGAGCTGGTGATCGACGGCCGCGAACGGGCCAGTGACGACACGCAGTTCGGGGATGCCGATCTGGCCGGCGGTTTCTTCGCCGGCCCGACGCTGTTCGACCATGTCACCACCGACATGTCGATCTACACCGACGAGATCTTCGGCCCGGTGCTGTGCATCGTGCGCGCTCACGACTACGAGGAAGCACTGCGACTGCCGAGCGAACACGAGTACGGCAACGGGGTGGCGATCTTCACCCGGGACGGCGACACCGCCCGCGACTTCACCTCCCGGGTTCAGGTCGGCATGGTCGGGGTGAATGTGCCGATCCCGGTTCCGGTGGCCTATCACACCTTCGGCGGCTGGAAGCGTTCCGGCTTCGGCGACCTCAACCAGCATGGGACGGCGTCCATCACCTTCTACACCAAGGTCAAGACCGTCACACAGCGTTGGCCCTCGGGTATCAAGGACGGCGCGCAATTCCACATCCCCACAATGGAATAGGCCAATGAACACGATCTTGGATGACGAAGAACGGGTGATCGTCGACACCGCGGCCGCATTCGCCGACAAGCGGCTGGCCCCCTATGCCCTGGAATGGGATGCCACCCACCACTTTCCGGTCGACGTGATGCGCGAAGCCGCCCAGCTGGGGATGGCGGCGATCTACTGCCGCGACGACGTCGGCGGCTCCGGGCTGCGCCGCCTGGACGGGGTGCGCATCTTCGAGCAGCTCTCGATCGCCGACCCGGTGATCGCGGCGTATCTGTCGATCCACAACATGTGCGCCTGGATGATCGACAGCTACGGCACCGAAGACCAGCGCAAGAGCTGGGTACCGCGACTGGCGTCGATGGAGTCGGTGGCCAGCTACTGCCTCACCGAGCCCGGCGCGGGCTCGGATGCCAGTGCGTTGAGCACCCGCGCGGTGCGCTCGGGTGACGATTACGTCCTCGACGGGGTCAAGCAGTTCATCTCCGGCGCCGGGGTCTCCGACGTCTACGTGGTGATGGCCCGGACCGGCGTGGACGGTCCGCGAGGCATATCCACCTTCATCGTCGAAAAGGGCACGCCGGGACTGAGTTTCGGTGCCGCCGAGCAGAAGATGGGCTGGAACTCCCAACCCACCGCACAGGTGATCTTCGACGGCGTGCGGGTGCCGGCCGAGGCGATGCTCGGTGGCCCGGACGGCGACGGCAACGGGTTCAACATCGCGATGAACGGCCTCAACGGCGGCCGGATCAACATCGCCGCCTGCTCGATGGGCGGCGGCCAGGCGGCGTTCGACAAGACCGGCAGCTACCTGGCCGACCGGACGGCATTCGGCAAGGCCCTGCTGGACGAACCCACCATCCGGTTCACCCTCGCCGACATGGCCACCGCGCTGGAGACCTCACGCCTGCTGCTCTGGCGCGCAGCGACCGCGCTCGACAACAACTCGCCCGACAAGGTCGAGCTGTGCGCGATGGCCAAGCGCTACGTCACCGACGCGTGCTTCGATGTCGCCGACAAGGCCCTGCAACTGCACGGCGGCTACGGGTATCTGCGTGAATACGGTCTGGAGAAAATCGTCCGCGATCTTCGGGTTCACCGCATTCTGGAGGGCACCAACGAGATCATGCGGTTGGTGATCGGTCGGGCCGAGGCGGCCCGCGTCCGGTCCGGTCAGTAATCCCCGTCAGAGTCCCCGGGGCCACTTAGGAGCACATATGGCAATCGTCGCGTTTCTCGGTCTGGGCCACATGGGTGGGCCGATGTCGGCGAACCTGGTCGCCGCCGGGCATACGGTGCGCGGCTACGACCCCGCGCCGGCGGCCACCGCGGCCGCCGAGCAACACGGCGTGAGCATCCATGCCAGCGGCGCCGAGGCCGTCGCCGGAGCCGACACCGTGGTGACCATGCTTCCGCACGGGGACGCGGTGAAGAGCTGCTACGCCGAGATCCTGCCCGCGGCCTCCCCCGACACCCTGTTCATCGACAGCTCCACCATCTCGGTGTCCGACGCGCGCGAGGTGCACGCCCTGGCCGGCTCGCACGGGTTCGCCCAGCTCGATGCGCCGGTGTCCGGCGGAGTGACCGGTGCGGTCGCGGGGCGGTTGGCGTTCATGGTCGGCGGCGAGGACGCCGCGGTGGCACGGGCCACGCCGGTGTTGGAACCGATGGCCGCCAAGATCATCCACTGCGGTGCGGCGGGCGCCGGCCAGGCCGCCAAGGTCTGCAACAACATGGTCCTGGCCGTGCAGCAGGTGGCGGTCGCCGAAGCGTTCGTGCTGGCCGAAAAGCTGGGCCTGGCAGACCAGGCGCTGTTCGACGTGATGACCGGCGCCACCGGAAACTGCTGGGCGTTGCACACCAACTGCCCCGTCCCGGGCCCGGTGCCGACCTCCCCGGCGAACCGGGACTTCGAGCCGGGATTCGCCACTGCGCTGATGAACAAGGACTTGGGCCTGGCGATGGACGCGGTCGCCTCGACCGGTGCCAATGCCCCGCTCGGCAGCCATGCCGCCCAGATCTACCGCGACTTCGCCGCCGAACACAGCGCGCAGGACTTCAGCGCGGTGATCAACATGCTGCGCGGCAGCTGACCTGCCGCCGGCCCGGGCGATCGGGCCGCCTGAACTTGTCGGACCCTGCTGCCATGCTGTGGTTATGACCTCGATGGCACCGGTGAGCGGCGTCGCAGCGCGTGGTGACGCTCGCCTGGAGGTGCTGTTCGAGGAGTTGGCGGAGTTGACCGGTCAGCGCAACGCGATCGACGGGCGCATCGTCGACATCATCGCCGAGATCGAACGCGACGAACTGTGGGGCTCCACCGGCGCCCGATCCATCCCAGCGCTGGTGGCCTGGAAAACCGGGGTGTCACCGGGCAACGCCCACACCATCGCCACCGTGGCGCACCGACTCGAATCCTTCCCCCGCTGCGCCGAAGGCATGCGGGAGGGCCGCTTCTCCCTCGATCAGGTCGGCGTGATCGCCGAACGGGCAGCCGACGGCTCCGATGAGCACTACGCCCAACTGGCCGGAGTCGCCACCGTCAACCAACTGCGCACCGCGGTCAAACTCGAACCACGACCCGAACCCGAACCCCGGCCAGAACCGCAACGCTCGATCACCAAAGTCACCGGCCAGCACGGCAGCTGCTGGCGAATCACACTCGACCACATCGAGGCCGCCAAGTTCGACGCCGCGCTGCAATCACACCTGGACGCCCTGATGGCGCAGTGGAAACACGACCACGACGACCCCAGCCGCACAACAGATCACACGCCACCGCTACCCACCACGGTCGATGCGTTCCTGCGCCTGGTCGAAACCAGCTGGGACACCGAAGTGCAACGCCGCCCCCACGGCCAGCACACCAC
>NZ_LQPI01000039.1 GCF_002101775.1 Mycolicibacter nonchromogenicus
GGTTATGACGCGGCCGCTGACCCGTTGGCTGCTTCGGGTGCCAATGGTGGCGATGGTGGTGCCGGTGGTAACGGTTCGGCGATCGGCAACGGTGGCGCCGGCGGCGCCGGCGGCACGGGTGCCGCGGGTGCTGCGGGTATCACCGACGGTTCCGGTAACGGCACTACCGGTGGTGACGCGGGCGCTGGTGGCGCCGGCGGTGCCGGCGGTAAGGGCGGCTCACTGTCGGGTAACGGTGGCGTCGGTGGTGCCGGTGGTGGTGGTGGCGTCGGCGGTGCCGGCGGCTCCGGGATCGAGGGTGCGGCTGGTGCTGACGCGGTGGCCGGCAGTGGCGGCGATGGTTCGGCCGGTGGCGACGGCGGTAATGGTGGCGACGGCGGCAAGGGTGGCGCCGGTGGCGCCGGTGGTGCCGGTGGTTCGGCCACCAACGGCAGTGCCGGCGGCCAGGGCGTCGGCGGCGTCGGTGGCGACGGTGGTGCAGCCGGTGCCGCGGGCAACGGTGGTACCGGTGGCGCCGGTGCCGGCGGCGGCCTGAACCCGACCGCGGGTGCCGGTGGTAACGGCGGTAACGGTGGCGAGCGCGGTACCGGCGGTGCCGGCGGCCAGGGCGGCAGCGGTGCCGGTGGTCAGGCTGCTGACGGCCAGCAGGGCGCTGATGCCCCCGGTACCGGCAACGGTGGCAAGGGCGGCAAGGGCGGCGACGGCGAGGGCTTCGGTCAGTCCGGCGGCGCCGGTGGTACCGGTGGCAACGCCGGAACGGTCGGCGACGGCGGCGCCGGCGGCGCCGGTGGTAAGGGCGCTGATGGTGCTGCGGGTATCACCGACGGTTCCGGTAACGGCACCAACGGTGGTGACGCGGGTGCTGGTGGCGTCGGCGGTGCCGGCGGTAAGGGCGGCTCACTGGCCGGTGACGGTGGCGTCGGTGGTGCCGGTGGTGCTGGTGGCGTCGGCGGTGCCGGCGGCTCCGGGATCGACGGTTCGGCTGGTGCCGATGCAGTGGCCGGCAGTGGCGGCGACGGTTCGGCCGGTGGCGACGGTGGCACCGGTGGCGACGGCGGCAAGGGTGGCGCTGGTGGCGCCGGTGGTGCCGGCGGTACGGCGACCAACGGCAGTGCCGGTGGCCAGGGTGTCGGCGGCGTCGGTGGCGACGGTGGTGCTGCCGGCGCCGCGGGTAACGGCGGCGACGGCGGTGCCGGTGCCGGCGGTGGCCTGAACCCGATTGCGGGTGCCGGTGGTAACGGCGGTAACGGCGGTGAGCGCGGTACCGGCGGTGCCGGCGGCCAGGGCGGCAGCGGTGCCGGTGGTCAGGCTGCTGACGGCAAGCAGGGCGCTGAGGCAGCCGGTACCGGCAACGGTGGCAAGGGCGGCAAGGGCGGCGACGGCGAGGGCTTCGGTCAGTCCGGCGGCGCCGGTGGTACCGGTGGCAACGCCGGAACGGTCGGCGACGGCGGCGCCGGCGGCGCCGGTGGTAAGGGCGCTGATGGTGCTGCGGGTATCACCGACGGTGACGGCAACGGCACCAACGGTGGTGACGCGGGTGCTGGTGGCGCCGGCGGTGCCGGCGGTAAGGGCGGCTCACTGGCCGGTGACGGTGGCGTCGGTGGTGCCGGTGGCGCCGGTGGCGTCGGCGGTGCCGGCGGCTCCGGAACCAACGGTTCGGCTGGTGCCGACGCAGTGGCCGGCAGTGGCGGCAACGGTTCGGCCGGCGACCACGGTGGCGACGGTGGCGACGGCGGCAAGGGTGGCGCCGGTGGCGCCGGTGGTGCCGGCGGTTCGGCGACCAACGGCAGTGCCGGTGGCCAGGGTGTCGGTGGCGTCGGTGGCGACGGTGGTGCCGCCGGTGCCGCGGGCAACGGTGGCGACGGTGGTGCCGGTGCTGGCGGTGGCCTGAACCCGACCGCGGGCGCCGGTGGTGCCGGTGGTGACGGCGGTGACCGCGGTACCGCGGGTGCCGGCGGCCAGGGCGGCAGCGGTGCCGGTGGTCAGGCTGCTGACGGCCAGCAGGGCGCTGATGCCCCCGGTACCGGCAACGGTGGCAAGGGCGGCAAGGGCGGCGACGGCGAAGGCTTCGGCCAGTCCGGCGGCGCCGGCGGTGCCGGCGGTAACGCCGGGACGATCGGTAACGGTGGCGCCGGTGGCGCCGGTGGTGCCGGTGCGGATGGTGCTGCCGGTGTCACCGACGGTGACGGCAACGGCACTGCCGGTGGTGACGCGGGTGCCGGTGGCGCCGGCGGTGCCGGCGGTAAGGGCGGCTCACTGTCCGGTGACGGTGGCGTCGGTGGTGCCGGTGGTGCTGGTGGCGTCGGCGGTGCCGGCGGCTCCGGGACCAATGGTTCGACGGGTGCCGATGCAGTGGCCGGCAGTGGCGGCGACGGTTCGGCCGGTGGCGACGGCGGTAACGGTGGCGACGGCGGCAAGGGTGGCGCCGGTGGCGACGGTGGCGCCGGTGGTTCGGCGACCAACGGCAGTGCCGGTGGCCAGGGTGTCGGCGGTGTCGGTGGCGACGGTGGTGCGGCCGGTGCCGCGGGCAACGGCGGTGACGGCGGTGCCGGTGCCGGCGGTGGCCTGAACCCGATTGCGGGCGCCGGTGGTGCCGGTGGTGACGGCGGTGAGCGCGGTGCCGCAGGGGCCGGCGGTCAGGGCGGCAGCGGTGCTGGTGGTCAGGCTGCTGACGGCCAGCAGGGCGCTGAGGCGCTCGACACCGGTAACGGCGGCAACGGCGGCAACGGCGGCAACGGTGAGCACCAGACCGGTCAAGCCGGCGGCAACGGCGGTAAGGGCGGCAACGCCGGACCCGACGGTAACGGCGGTAAGGGCGGCAACGGCGGCGCCGGTGGCCAGGGCGTTACCGGCGGTACCTCGCCGGACAAGGGCGGCCCGGGCTACACCGGTGGAATCGGCGGTGTCGGTGGTGACGGCGGCGACGGCGGCCTGGGCGGCTGGAACTCGGGCGACGGCGGTGCCGGCGGTCACGGCGGTGTCGGCGGTTCCGGCGGCCGTGGCGGCCCGGGCCAAAGTGGTGAGACCGGTGAAGCCGGTGGCGGCACCGGCTACCAGGGCGGCCCTGGCGGCGGCGGCGGTATCGGCGGCGACGGCGGTAATGGTGGAAACGGTGGCACCGCAGCCAACGGCAACACCGGCGCCGGCGGTAACGGCGGCAACGGCGGTGGCGCCGGGACGGGCGGCGGCGGCGGTACCGGCGGTACCGGCGGCCAGGGCACCGAAGAACACCCGGACGGCGGCAAGGGCGGTCCCGGTGGTCAGGGTGGCGCCGCCGGAACGATCGGTGGTCAGGGTGGCTCCGGTGGTATCGGCGGGCCGAACGGCCAGGACGGTTCCGACGGCGGCACGGGCAAGGGCGGCAGTATGGGCCACCAGGGCGCGTACGGCGCGAACTACTGATCGAGGTCCCGACGCTCGACAGAGAAGCAGTACCGACAGGCCCCGCACGCATGGCGTGCGGGGCCTGTCGGCCATTGCCTGGTGGGTGGCTACGGTGGCCTGGAACGAACTCTGGTGCGCAGACGGTCGTATGCCTCGCCGCAGACGCGGCCGGAAAGGACACAGCCCCGGGCGATGGTGCCCGCGCGGAACAGGGTTGCTGGGAAATCCGCACGACGTGCGGTCTGGGCGCGCTACAACGCGGGGACTTCAGGGCTCACGTGCGCGAGCCGGCAACGACGCCCCGTCAGGGCTCGCAGATCACGATCGGGATCTCCCGATCGGTCCAGGCGCGGTAGTTGGCGAAGTCGGGGTACATGTTGTCGAGCTTGGGCCAATAGGCGGCCCGCTCGGCGTCGCTGGCGTCCCGGGCACGCAGCGACAACACCTCGCTGCGGATCCGGAATGACACCTGTGGGTTGGCCTTGAGGTTCAGGTACCACATCGGGTTGGTGGCGCGCCCGCCTTGGGAAGCCACCAGGATCACCCGGTCACCTTCGCGCAGGAACAGCAGCGGAGACTCCCGCGGCTGACCGGACTTGCGGCCGATGGTGGTGAGGATCCCGACCTCGGGCACCGTACCGAAATGCTTGGAGCCCAGCCGCCATTTGCCGCCAACCCGGCCGCCGGTCGCCTTGTAGGCCCAGGTGTTGGCCCGCGACATCCACTTGATGATCGTTCCGGTGACCGGCGAATCCAGCGACTTCGGCTTCTCGGGTGGGTTGCTCACGGGCTCACTCTAACGGTGGATGAACGGACGAATCCCCGCGCGGATGTGATGAATCACCGCAGTGCCGTCCGGGCTGTCAGCGGGAATGCGGAAAACCTCGTCGACATGCGAACAGACCCGCATCCCGAACAGCGACGGCTTGGTGATGATGTCGTAGACCGCCCGCACGTCGTCGCCGTCGATGCTGTACTTCGGCAGTGTGGCCGCCGAGATCACCCGAAACTGCGGCCCTCGATTAAGGCTGCGCCGCAGATGATTTCCCGAGAAACCGGTCTTGAGTCCCACCTCGATCCGGACGCAGTCAGGTGCGAACGGGACCGCAGAGGCGTCGTGACTGACAAGTGCGTCGATGTAGGCCTGGGCCGCCGCGACGCGGTCGGTGTCCGGGACCGGGGCCACTAGATTCGCTCGATGATGGTGCCGGTGGACAGCGCCCCACCGGCACACATGGTGATCAGCGCGGTCGAGGAGTCGGTGCGCTCGAGTTCGTGCAGAGCCGTGGTGATCAGCCGGCTGCCGGTGGAACCCACCGGGTGGCCCAGCGCGATCGCCCCACCGTTGACGTTGACCCGATCCATGTCGGGCTTGTGCACCGCAGCCCAGGACAGCACCACCGAGGCGAAGGCTTCGTTGATCTCGACCAGGTCGATGTCGCCGATCTTCATCCCGGCCTTTTCCAGCACCCGGGCGGTGGACTGCACCGGGCCGTCGAGGTGGTAGTAGGTCTCGGCGCCGACATTGGCCTGGCTGATGATCCGGGCCCGCGGCTTAAAGCCCAAGGCCTTGGCCTTGTCTTCGTCCATCCACAGCACCGCGGCGGCGCCGTCGGAAATCTGCGACGAGGTGCCCGCGGTGTGGATACCGCCCTCCATGACCGGGTTGAGTGCCGCCAGGCCCTCGGCCGTGGTGTCACGCAGGCCTTGGTCGCGGCTGACGATGTTCAACTCGGCGGTGGGCTGTTTGTTCTCGTCGATCACGGGGGCTTCGATCGGGGAGATCTCCCGGTCAAACCGGCCCTCGGCCCAAGCCTGCTTGGCCAGCTGCTGCGACCGCAGCCCGAGCGCGTCGACGTCGGCGCGGGTGATGCCCCGGCGCTTGGCGATGCGCTCGGCCGCCTCGAACTGGTTGGGCAGGTCGATGTCCCACGACGCCGCGCGGGCGCCGCCGCCGTTGGCGCCGAGCGGCACGCGGCTCATCGCCTCGACGCCGCAGGCGATGCCGATGTCGATGGCGCCGGTGGCGATCAGGCCGGCGATCAGGTGGTTGGCCTGCTGCGCGCTGCCGCACTGGCAGTCGATGCTGGTGGCGCCGACATGCTCGGGCAGCCCGGCCACCAGCCAGGACTGCCGGGTGACGTTGTTGCCCTGCTCGCCGAACTGGGTGACACAGCCGCCGATGACCTGCTCGACGCTGCCCGCGTCAATCCCGGCCTTGTTTACCAGTGCCTTCTGCACCGCCCCGAGCAGTTCGGTGGCGTGCAGACCGGACAACCAGCCGTTACGTTTACCGATAGGGCTGCGGGTGGCTTCGACGATGACAGGATTACCCATGCGGCCAGGCTAGAACACGTTTCATTACTCTGACAAGCGAGGATGCGCCACCGCCTTTGATCTGCGGTCGGGGCGTGTTTCAATGGTCGCAATCAGGCACTAGACGGTGTTGTCCCTGCTTCCGGGTTCAAACGTCGTCGAACCCGCACAGGTACCTACTGAACACCCTAGGAGTAGACACATGGGTTGTCCCGCCATCCCCAGCGACTTCGACTTCCTCGACTCCGAGATGAGCCTGAAGGGGCTACCGGTCAAAGAGCTCGCTGAGCTGCGTAAGTCGGAACCGGTGCATTGGGTCGACGTTCCCGGGGGAACCGGTGGTTTCGGCGACAAGGGTTACTGGCTGGTGACCAAGCACAAGGACGTCAAGGACGTCTCGCTGCGAAGCGACGTCTTCTCCAGCGCCATGAACGGTGCGATTCCGGTGTGGCCGCAGGACATGACTCGTGAAGCGGTCGACCTGCAGCGCGCGGTCCTGCTGAACATGGATGCGCCGCACCACACCCGGCTGCGCAAGATCATCTCCCGGGGCTTCACCCCGCGCGCTTTGTCGCGGCTTGAGGATGAGCTGAAGGCGCGCGCGCAGAAGATCGCTCAGACCGCCGCGGCGGCCAACACCGGTGACTTCGTCGAGCAGGTGTCGTGCGAACTGCCGCTGCAGGCCATCGCCGAACTGCTTGGCGTGCCCCAGGACGACCGGGACAAGCTGTTCCGCTGGTCCAACGAGATGACTGCCGGTGAGGACCCGGAGTACGCCGACGTTGACCCGGCGATGTCATCGTTCGAGGTCATCAGCTACGCCATGAAGATGGCCGAGGAGCGG
Source organism: Mycolicibacter nonchromogenicus (assembly GCF_002101775.1). Lineage (GTDB taxonomy): Bacteria > Actinomycetota > Actinomycetes > Mycobacteriales > Mycobacteriaceae > Mycobacterium > Mycobacterium nonchromogenicum. The sequence goes on from NZ_LQPI01000039.1 coordinate 6,545, forward strand.
GGCAAGAACCCCACCGACGACATCGTCACCAAGCTGATCGAGGCCGACATCGACGGCGAGAAGCTCAGCGACGACGAATTCGGCTTCTTCGTCATCATGCTGGCGGTGGCCGGCAACGAGACCAGCCGCAACTCGATCACCCACGGCATGATCGCGTTCTCGCAGAACCCCGACCAGTGGGAGCTGTTCAAGCGGGAACGGCCGCAGACCGCGGTGGACGAGATCATCCGCTGGGCCACACCGGTCTCGGCATTCCAGCGCACGGCGAGCGTCGACACCGAGATCTCCGGCGTCAAGATCAAGGCCGGCGAGCGTGTGGTGATGTCCTACCGCTCGGCCAACTTCGACGAAGAGGTGTTCGACGACCCGTTCACCTTCAACATCCTTCGTGACCCCAACCCGCACGTCGGTTTCGGCGGCACCGGGGCGCACTACTGCATCGGCGCCAACCTGGCCCGCCTGACCATCAACCTGATCTTCAACGCGGTCGCCGACCACATGCCCGACCTGAAGCCGATCGGCGAGCCGGAGCGGCTGAAGTCCGGCTGGCTCAACGGCATCAAGCACTGGCAGGTCGACTACTCGGGCAAGTGCCCGGTCGCGCACTGAGCAGGCTGTCGGCGTAGACGAATCAAGGAGGATTCGGGTGGATTTCACACCGAACCCGGCGCAGCAGGCTGTCGCCGATGTGGTGACATCGGTACTCGACCGCGACAACAGCTGGGATGCGCTGGTCGCCGGTGGGGTGACGGCCCTGGCGGTTCCGGAACGGCTCGGCGGCGACGGCCTCGGCCTGTCCGAAGTCGCGACGGCACTGACCGAGATCGGCCGCCACGGGACCATCAGCCCCGCCCTGGCCACCCTCGGGCTCGCTCTGGTGCCGCTGCTGGAGCTGGCAGGCGAGGCTCAGCAGGACCGTTACCTGGCCAATGTGGCCGCCGGTGCCGTGCTGTCGGCCGCGTTGAACGAACCGGGTCGTCAGCTGCCGGAGCACCCCCACACCACCTACGCGGACGGAAGGCTCAACGGCACCAAAGTCGGTGTGCCGTATGCCGAGGCGGCGGCCAGCCTGCTCGTCACCGCCGATAAGGCGGTGGTCGTCGTCTCTCCCGCCGCAGAAGGTGTGACGGTCACCAAGACCCCCACCTCCAACGGCTCCGACGAATATGTGGTGACGTTCACCGACGTCGCGATCGAGACCGCCGATGTGCTCGACGGGGCCACCGCGCGACAGGTCAACCAGTTGGCGCTGGCGACCACCGGAGCCTTCGCGGCCGGTCTGGTGGCCGGCGCCCTGCGGTTGACCGCCGACTACGTGGCGACCCGTGAGCAGTTCGGCCGTCCGCTGTCGACATTCCAGACCGTGGCCGCGCAGCTCTCCGAGGTCTACATCGCCTCGCGGACAATCTCTTTGCTGTCGACCTCGGCGCTGTGGCGGCTGACCGAGGGGCTGGACGCCGACGAGGATCTGAACATCCTGGGGTATTGGCTCACCTCGCAGGCCGCGCCGGCCATGCGACTCTGCCATCACCTGCACGGCGGCATGGGCATGGACATCACCTACCCGATGGACCGCTACTACTCCTCGATCAAGGATCTGACTCGGCTGTTGGGTGGTCCGTCGCATCGTCTCGATTTGGTGGGAGCGTAATGTTCATCGACCTGACGCCCGAGCAGCGCGCGCTGCAAGCCGAACTGCGGGAATACTTCTCGACTCTCATCACGCCCGAAGAGGCTGCGGCGATGGAGTCCGACCGGCACAATGAGGCCTACCGCGCGGTGATCAAGCGGATGGGCAGCGACGGCAAGCTGGGGGTCGGTTGGCCGAAGGAGTACGGCGGCCTGGGCTTCGGCCCGGTCGAGCAGCAGATCTTCATCAACGAGGCCAACCGCGCCGACATCCCGCTGCCGATGGTCACCCTGCAGACCGTTGGCCCCACCCTGCAGGCACTCGGCACCGAGGAACAGAAGAAGAAGTTCCTGCCCGGAATTCTCTCCGGCGACGTGCATTTCGCCATCGGCTATTCCGAGCCCGACGCCGGCACCGACCTGGCCTCGCTGCGCACGACCGCGGTCCGCCACGGTGACGAATACATCGTCAACGGCCAGAAGATGTGGACCACCGGCGCACATGACGCCGACTACATCTGGTTGGCCTGCCGCACCGATCCGACGGCGGCCAAGCACAAGGGCATCTCGATCCTGATCGTCGACACCAAGGACCCGGGTTACTCCTGGACCCCGATCATCTTGTCCGACGGTGCGCATCACACCAACGCGACGTACTACAACGACGTGCGCGTGCCCGCAGACATGTTGGTGGGCGAAGAGAACGGTGGCTGGAAGCTGATCACCACCCAGCTCAACCACGAACGGGTCGGACTGGGCCCGGCGGGCCGCGTCGCCGGCATCTATGACCAGGTACGCACCTGGGCATCCAAGCCCGGCTCGGACGGGGTCACGCCGATCGAGCACCAGGATGTGCAACGTCTGCTCGGACAGATCAAGTCCATCTGGCGGATCAACGAGTTGCTGAACTGGCAGGTGGCGTCGTCCGGCGAGACCATCGCCGTCGCCGATGCCGCGGCCACCAAGGTGTTCTCCACCGAGCGCATCCAGGAAGTCAGCCGCCTCGCCGAGGAGATCGTCGGCAAGTACGGCAACCCCGCCGATGCGGAGACCGCAGAACTGCTGACCTGGCTGGACAAGATGGCCAAGCGCAACCTGGTCATCACCTTCGGCGGCGGGGTCAATGAGGTGATGCGCGAGATGATCGCGGCCTCCGGTCTGAAGGTCCCGCGAGTGCCACGATGAGTCGAGGAGACAGATGAGCGACCTTTCCTCTGGGATCGAGCAGATACTGGCCTCTGGCCGCAGCAAGCCGCGGACCGGCCGGGATCCGGTGAACCAGCCGATGATTCGGCACTGGGTCGACGCGATCGGCGACGCCAACCCGATCTACACCGACGAGGCGGCCGCACAGGCGGCCGGCCACCCCGGAATCGTCGCCCCGCCGGCCATGATCCAGGTCTGGACGATGATGGGTCTGGGCGGGCAGCGCCCCGCCGACGATCCGCTCGGCAAGGTCATGGAACTGTTCGACGGCGCCGGATACGTGGGCGTGGTGGCCACCAACTGTGAGCAGACCTACCACCGCTACCTGCGCCCCGGCGAGGAGGTCAGCGTCACCGCCGAGGTGACCGACATCGTCGGCCCCAAGCAGACCGGGCTGGGCGAGGGGTACTTCGTCACCCAGAAGATCCGCTGGTGGGTAGGCGAAGAGAACGTCGCCGACATGATCTGGCGCATTCTGAAATTCCTGCCGAAGGACAAGAGCGCGCAGGACTCCGCGCCGGCTGCGGTGCCCGAGGATCTCGACCCCGACAAGATGATGCGCCCGTCATGGTCGCGGGACTCCAAGTACTTCTGGGACGGGGTGGCCGCACACGAGCTGCGCATCCAGCTCCGCCCGGACGGCAGCCTGCAGCATCCGCCGGTGCCGGCGGTCTGGAAAGACAAGACCGAGACCACCGACTACGTCGTTTCCAGCGGCCGCGGAACGGTGTTCAGCTACGTGGTGCACCACGCGCCCAAGGTTCCCGGCCGCAGCTTGCCGTTCGTGATCGCGTTGGTCGAGCTCGAAGAGGGGGTGCGAATGCTCGGGGAGCTCCGCGGCGTCGACGCAGCCGCGGTGAAGATCGGCATGCCGGTTCGCGCAACCTTCCTCGACTTCCCCGCAAGCGATGTCGGTCCCGCGTGGTCTCTGTACGCCTGGGAGCCTGTGGAAGGAGACGGGGCATGAGCACTGTGACTGCCGACGTGGGCACCAAGCTGCCCGAGCTGAAGATCTACGGTGACCCGACGTTCATCGTCTCCACGGCCATCGCCACTCGCGACTACCAGGACGTGCATCACGACCGGGACAAGGCGCAGGCCAAGGGTTCCAAGGACATCTTCGTCAACATCCTGACCGACACCGGTCTGGTGCAGCGCTACATCACCGACTGGGCCGGATCCAACGCGATCATCCGCTCGATCGGGCTGCGGCTGGGTGTGCCGTGGTACGCCTACGACACGGTCACCTTCTCCGGTGAGGTGACGGCGGTGGAAGACGGTCTGGTCACCGTGAAAGTCGTGGGCAACAACAGTCTTGGCGACCACGTCATCGCCACCGCCACTCTCACCCTCGGGGAGGAATGATGCTGTCCGGTAAGGCGGCTATCGCCGGGATCGGCGCGACCGACTTCTCCAAGGAATCCGGCCGCAGCGAACTGCGCCTGGCCGCTGAGGCGGTGCTCGACGCCCTCGACGATGCGGGCCTGAAGCCCTCCGACGTCGACGGTCTGGTCACCTTCACCATGGACTCCAACTTGGAGACCGCCGTCGCGCGCGCCACCGGGATCGGCGAACTGACGTTCTTCTCCCAGATCGGTTACGGCGGTGGTGCCGCCGCGGCGACGGTTCAGCAGGCCGCCATGGCGGTCGCGACCGGGGTCGCCGAAGTCGTGGTGGCGTACCGGGCTTTCAACGAGCGCTCGGAGTTCCGGTTCGGCCAGGTGATGACTGGTCTGACGGTCAACGCCGACTCGCGCGGCGTGGAGTACAGCTGGTCCTACCCGCACGGGCTGAGCACCCCGGCAGCGTCGGTGGCGATGATCGCCCAGCGTTACATGCACGAATATGGCGCCACCAGCGCCGATTTCGGCGTGGTGTCGGTGGCCGACCGCAAGCACGCGGCGACCAACCCCAAGGCGCACTTCTACGGCAAGCCGATCACCCTTGAGGATCACCAGAATTCCCGGTGGATCGCCGAGCCGTTGCGGCTGCTGGACTGCTGTCAGGAGACCGACGGCGGGGTGGCAATCGTGGTCACCACACCCGAGCGGGCCCGCGACCTTAAGCATCGTCCGGCGATCATCGAAGCGGCGGCACAGGGCTCCGGGGCCGACCAGTTCACCATGTACTCCTACTACCGCGAGGAGCTCGGGCTGCCCGAGATGGGCCTGGTGGGTAAGCAGCTGTGGTCTCAGTCGGGTCTGACGCCGGCCGACATCCAGACCGCGGTGCTCTACGACCACTTCACCCCCTACACGCTGATCCAGCTGGAGGAGCTGGGATTCTGCGGCAAGGGCGAGGCCAAGGACTTCATCGCCGGCGGTGCCATCGAGCTCGGCGGCCGGTTGCCGATCAACACCCACGGCGGTCAGCTCGGCGAGGCCTACGTGCACGGCATGAACGGCATTGCCGAGGGTGTGCGCCAGCTGCGCGGCACTTCGGTCAACCAGGTCGACGGCGTGGAGCATGTGCTGGTGACCGCCGGAACCGGGGTGCCTACGTCGGGTCTGATCCTGGGCTAGGTTCGGCGCCCCAGCTCTCGGGTAACAGCGGAAGGCGGGGCCCGTCGCTGAGGCCGACGGCGGCCAATGTCGCCAAACCCGTTGCGGCCAGACCCGGCTTGGTTTGCGCCGCAGCAAATCCCAGGGGCCCCGCGCTGCGGTCGGAGGCCAGGGGTGTGGTGTCGGGTTCCGGTACGGCGTCCGCATAGACCCGGATGTACTCGTCGGCGTGCCCGCGCGCCTTGCGGCGTCGACGGGCCCGGGACCGATCCCGGGCGGCTGCGGCTGCGGCCTCGGCGGCTGCTTCCGGAGTCTGTGCCTTCCGCACGGCGTGAGCGCGAGTCGTGGCGGGCATCCGGCCGGTCGCGCCGGGAGGCCCGATCACATACGGCGGGAAGAACGCCGGACTGCCGCCCGCCGGCGGAGCTGCCGGCGGTGCCGACGCCGACGCTGCGCCGGTGGCCGGTGCCGATACCGAGCCCGCTGTGGCCGGCGCCGCAGCGGTGTTGGCGACGGTGGTGGACGTATTGCCTGCACCCACGGAGGCCAACGGATTCTGCGCGGGCAGGGCCTCGGCGGCCAGGGTGGGGGGAGGCTGGATTCCGGCGAGTCCGGCCAGACCGGCAGCCCACCCCAGATTGCCGATCGCCAGGCCCAGCGCGGGCTGCAGCAGCGCGGGGGCGAACTGGGTCAGTGTCGCTGCGATCTGGCTGGCGTGGAAGGTCAGATCCGCCATGATCATCGGCAGATCGGTCAACAGGGCAGCGGGATTCGTCAGCAGGTCGTTGATGATGATCTCGGCGTATTCGCCCAGCTCAACGGCGAATGCTTTCCACCATTCCGGGTCGGTCGGATCCAGGTCGCCGTGGGTTCCCCCGTGGTCGTGGTCGTGGTCGTGGTCGTGGTCGTGGTCGTCGTGGTCGTCGTGGTCGTGGTCGTCGTGGTCGTGATCGGCCTCGGCGTTGACGATCGGCGGTGCCGCGGCGGGCTGGGGGCCCGAGGCCACAGCAGCGCCGGCGACGGCTTCGTAGGTCGCCATCGTGGTGGCGGCCTGGACCCACATCCGGACATAGTCGGCTTCGTTGACCGCTATCGGGATGGTGTTGATCCCGAAGAAGTTCGTGGCGACCAGGACGCCGTGGACGGCGTGGTTGGTCGCCAACTCGGGCATGGTGGGCATGGCCGCCAATGCGGTGACGTAGGCCGCGGCCGCCGTTTCGTGCTGAGACGCCCGCGCGGCACTGTCCGCGCTGGCCGTGGCCAACCAGGCCAGATACGGCAGGTGTGCGGCGAGATAGCGCTCGGCGCTGGGGCCCTGCCACGCCGCCGCCTGAGTGGCTCCCAGCACGTCCCGCAACTCTTCTGCGATCGCGGCGTACTCAAGGCTCAGCGATGACCACGCGCCCGCGGCTGACAGCAGGGGGCCGGGCCCGGGACCGCTGCTCAGCGCCGCCGAATGCACCTCCGGGGGAGATGCCATCCATACCGGCGCCGTCATGACGATCACCATATCGAAGATGAAAGTCATTTTCAATTAGGGGGCCACGCACGGTGGCCGACGGGCGCGCCGGGGTGCAGTTAGGCCGAGACGAGCTCCACGTCGTTGAGGATGGCGGCATCGTCACGCGAGGGTGCCACCACGTTGCCGAGCAGGCGGTCGCCGTCCTTCCACAGCCGCGCCCGCAGCGTCTCGCCCGGGAAGACCACTCCGGCGAACCGGGCACCAAAGGAACGGACCGCCCCGGCGTCGCCGTCCAGTGCGGTGTCCACCGCCGCCTTGCAGGTCATGCCGTAGGTGCACAGCCCGTGCAGGATGGGCCGGTCGAAGCCCGCCGCGGCCGCGAAGGCCGGGTCCGAGTGCAGCGGATTACGGTCGCCGCAGAGCCGGTAGAGCAGGGCCTGCTGCGGCGATACCGGGATGTCGATCTCGAAATCCGGGGCCCGCTCGGGCAGCTCGCTCGACGTCGACGGACCGCGCTCACCGCCGAAGCCGCCCTCGCCGCGAGCGAAGATGGACCGGTGCTGCGTCCACAGCGGTGTGCCGTCGGTGCTGGTCACTGAGGTCTCGAGCACCACAACCGCGGCTTTGCCCTTGTCCCACACCTCGAGGATCCGGCTGACTGCGCGGGCGCTGCCCGCCGGCGGCAGCGGCGCCGGCACGGTCACCTTCTCGGAGGCGTGCAGGATCTTGGCCAGATCGATCTCGATACCGGGCCAGCTCACCTTGGGCGGGTCCACCTCGTTGAACGAGGCGGCGACGCACCCGAAGGTCGGCAGCACCTGCGGCTTGCCGTCCACCACATAGCTCAACTCACGCGGATCCATCGGGTCCGAACCGGCGCCCAGCGCCAGGTTGTAGAGCTGCACATTGGTTACGGTCCAGGAGAACTCGACCTGGCCGAATTCCGCTCCCAGTGCGACGTCGAGATCGATCGCCATGTTCTAGGCCTTTCCAGATTGTGCGCGGGCGATGTCGAGGGCGGCCAGGTAGCCGAACGTCATCGCGGGTCCGATGGTGCCGCCCGGGCCGGGGTAGGTGTGGCCCATCACCGGTGCGCTCACGTTTCCTGCCGCATACAGCCCCGCGATGACACTGCCGTCGTCGCGCAGCGCCCGGCCGTTCACGTCGGTGCGGATCCCGCCCTTGGTGCCCAGGTCGCCCGGCACCATCTTGGCCGCGTAGAACGGGGCCTGGGCGATCTGGCCCAGGTTCGGGTTCGGCTTGTTGGTCGGGTCGCCGTAGTAGCGGTCGTAGGCGCTCTCACCGCGATGGAAGTCCTCGTCCACCCCGGTGCGCGCGAACTCGTTGAACCGCTCGACGGTGGCGGCCAGTGCGGCGGCCGGAACGCCGGTCTTGGTCGCCAGCTCTTCCAGGGAGTCAGCGGAGACGATCACGCCGGACTCCAGCCACTTCTTCGGGATCCGTTGGCCCGGCTGCAATCCCGCGAAGATGTAGTTGTTGCGGTAGCGCTGGTCGAAGATCAGCCAGGCGGGGATGTTCTCGCCGGGGCCGGGGCCCTGGCCGTATTCGCCGCCGTACATGTGGTGGCAGGCCTCGACGTAGGGCATCGATTCGTTCATGAACCGCTTGCCGGCCATGTTCACAATGATCGATCCGGGCGAGTTGCGCTCCGAGAGCGCGAACCACGGTGCACCGGGCAGCGGCACCGTCGGCCCCCACCAGGAGTCCTCCATGATGTCCAAGGCGGCGCCCAGCTTCTCACCGGCGATGATGCCCTCGCCGGTGTTGGCCTTCGCGCCCACGGTCCACTCGGTGGTGATCGGGGCGCGCTGGTACTTCACCCGCATCTGCTCGTTGTGCTCGAAGCCGCCGCTGGCCAGGATGACTCCCCGCCGCGCGCGGATCAGCCGCGGCTCGCTCGATTCGGAGTCGCCCGTCGCACGGACGTAGACACCGGCGACCACGCCGTTTTCCACGTAGAGGTCGGTCAACGCGGTGTTGAGCTCCACCGGAACCCCGGCCTGGCGCAGGGCGATGCGCAGCGGTGCGATCAGGGCCCGGCCCATGCCGACCAGGTTCTTGCCGGTGGCCTGAGCCCACATGGTGCGGGCGCCCACCTTGAGGCTGCGCAGCACTCCGCGCGGGTGGCGCTTGAGCTGGTTGAGCCGGACGTAGTCCTGCTGCATGACAACGACGTTCAGCGGCACCTTGCCGTAAGCCGGCTCCAGGTCGTTCATGTCCGGGCCCAGCTTCTTGGCGTTGAAGGGCTTCGGCTCGATCGAACGGCCGGTGGGCTTGCCGCCGGGCATCTCGGGGTAATAGTCGGCGTAACCCGGAACCCAGCACATCTTCAGCGGCGAGTTCTTCAGCACGAACGACAGCATCTCCGGCCCGCGCTGCAGGTAGGTGTCGATCTTCTCGGCCGGCACCACGTCACCGACGATGGTGTGCAGATAGGTGCGGGCCGCCTCGGGGTCGTCCTTGACGCCCGCCCGCTTCAGCACCTCGTTGTTGGGGATCCACACGCCCCCACCGGAGCGAGCGGTCGAGCCGCCGAAATGGGCGGCTTTCTCGATGACGATGGTGGACAGTCCCTGGTGGGCGGCGGTGAGGGCGGCGACCATCCCGGCGCCGCCGCTTCCGACCACGACGACGTCGTACTCCTGTTCGGCCATGTAGAACACGTTATAGAATTGCCCCGCCCGGGCGCCAGTTGGCTGGCCCTATTGCTCGGGCGGCCCCGGGACAACTGTTCCCTACCCTGCTGGTAACCCGTCGGTTCCGGCCAGGCCGGGCCAGACCCGCCGCGTATTAGAACGTGTTCCAGTTTTGCCTTGTCAACGGGGTCTTTCTGCCCTTCCGGCTGAGGTAAACGCATGCTTTACTGGCGCGAGAACGCATCGTTTTCTCCTGCGGATCAGTAGTGAGGAGTTGTCATCGTGGCCAGCCCTGCTATCGCGTCAGCCACCGGCATTCCGGCCGGTTTGGATCTCACCGACCCCGACATCTATGCCGAACGTCTGCCCGACGCGGAGTTCGCCGCGTTGCGGCGCAGTGAGCCGATCAAGTGGATCGCCCAGCCGGACGACAAGAGCGGTGGATTCAAGGACGGCGGTTACTGGGCGATCACCCGGCACGAGGACATCAAGGAGATCTCGCGGCTCGACGACGTGTTCTCCAGTGAGATCAACGGAGCGATCCCGAGGTTCCACGACGAAACCACCCGGGAACAGCTCGACGCGCAACGAATCCTCATGCTCAACCAGGACGCCCCGAAGCACACCCGGCAGCGGCGGATCATTTCGCGTGGCTTCACTCCCCGGCACATCTTGCCGCTGCACGATGACCTGCAGGCGCGGGCGCAGGCGATCGCCAAGGAGGCGCTGGCCCGCGGGCGCGGCGACTTCGTGGTGGAAGTCGCATCGGAATTGCCCCTGCAGGCGATTGCCGGGCTGATGGGGGTGCCGCAGGAGGACCGCGGCAAGTTGTTCGACTGGACCAACCAGATGACGTCCTACGACGACCCGGAGTTCGCGCACTACGACCCGGCGGCCTCGGCGTTGGAGATCATCACCTACGGGCTCGAACTCGCGGAGCTCAAGCGGCGCAACCCCGGCCCCGACATCGTGACGACGCTGGTCGAGGCCGACGTCGACGGCGAGAAGCTCAATGATGACGAGCTGGGTTACTTCATCATCCTGTTGGCCGTGGCCGGCAGTGAGACCACGCGCAACTCGATCACCCAGGGGATGATGGCCTTCGTCGACCATCCCGACCAATGGGAGCTGTTCTGCAGGCAACGCCCGGCGACCACCGCCGACGAGGTGGTGCGCTGGGCCACCCCGGTGACGTCTTTCCAGCGCACCGCGACCCGCGATCACAACCTGAACGGCACGCTGATCAAGAAAGGCCAGCGGGTGGTGATGTTCTACCGCTCGGCCAACTTCGACGAGACGGTGTTCGACAAGCCGCAGGAGTTCAACATCCTGCGTGAGCCCAACCCGCACGTCGGGTTCGGTGGCACGGGTGCGCACTACTGCATCGGCACACACCTGGCGCGCATGACCATCGGGTTGATGTTCAACGCGATCGCCGACCACATCCCCGACCTCAAGCCCCTCGACACCCCGCAGCGCCTGCGCTCGGGCTGGCTCAACGGCATCAAGCATTGGCACGTCGACTACACCGGCGGTCGCTGATCGCACGCCGCCGGAGTGGTTGGCCCGTCGGGTAGCAGGCGCCGGACTCGTCTCGGTGCCGGCGTTTTAGAACACGTTATAGAATTGCCGCTGAACGGCTCGTTTTCACCCGCTCCACACCACCCGAGGGGACCATCGAAGATGCTCAGCGCCCAGATCCGTGAGGAACTCGCTGCCGAGTTGGCGCAGGCGGAGCGGAGTCGGATTCCGATCTCGCCCCTGACAGCGGCTCAGCCAGGTATCGACGTCGTCGACGCCTACGAGATCCAGCTGATCAACATCCGCCAGCGGATCGCCGAGGGCGCCCGCGTCGTCGGACACAAGGTCGGTCTGTCCAGCGAGGCGATGCAACAGATGATGGGCGTCGACGAACCGGACTACGGCCATTTGCTCAACGAGATGCAGGTGTTCGAGGACAAGCCGGTCAAGGCGTCGAACTACCTCTACCCACGGGTCGAGGTGGAGGTCGCGTTCATTCTGGCCGAGGACCTGCCGGGCGCGGACTGCACCGAGGAGCACGTGCTGGCCGCCACCGAGGCGTTCGCCCCGGCGATCGAATTGATCGACAGCCGGATCAGCGACTGGAAGATCAAACTCTGCGACACCATCGCCGACAACGCCTCCTCGGCGGGATTCGTGCTGGGCACGCAGCGGGTCAAGTCGGGCGACATCGATATCAAGAACATCGATGCCACGTTGACCAAGAACGGCGAGGTGGTGGCGCAGGGCCGCAGTGACGCGGTGCTGGGCAATCCGGTCACCGCGGTGGCCTGGCTGGCTCGCAAGGTGGAAAGCTTTGGGGTGCGGTTGAAGGCAGGCGACATCGTCTTGCCGGGCACCGCCACCCGGGCCATCGACGTACACGCCGGCGACGACTGTGTCGCCGAGTTCTCCGGGCTGGGTTCAGTCCGGCTGGTTTTCGAATAGATTCGAATAGAGGAGCTTTTTATGGCTGCTAAGGCCTCTGTGGCGATTGTCGGGTCGGGCAATATCAGTACCGATCTGTTGTATAAGTTGCTGCGTTCGGAGTGGTTGGAGCCGCGCTGGATGATCGGCATTGACCCGGAGTCTGAGGGTTTGGCGCGGGCCCGCAAGCTTGGCCTGGAGACGTCAGCTGAAGGTGCGGATTGGTTGTTGGGTTTGGATGAGAAGCCGGATTTCGTCTTCGAGGCCACCAGCGCTTATGTGCACAAGGCGTACGCGCCGAAGTATGAGGCGGCGGGGATTCGGGCGATTGATTTGACTCCGGCTGCGGTGGGTCCGGCGGTGATTCCGCCGGCGAACCTGCATGAGCATGTTGATGCGCCCAACGTCAACATGATCACCTGCGGTGGCCAGGCCACGATTCCGATTGTGTACGCGGTGACGCGTGCGGTCGCGCAGCAGGGCGGGGTGGTGCCGTATGCGGAGATCGTGGCGTCGGTGGCGTCGGTGTCGGCGGGGCCGGGTACGCGGGCCAATATCGATGAGTTCACCAAGACCACCTCGCGGGGGGTGGAGACCATCGGTGGTGCGCAGAAGGGCAAGGCGATCATTATCTTGAACCCGGCTGATCCGCCGATGATCATGCGCGACACCATTTTCTGCCAGATCCCTGAGGACGCTGACCGGGATGCGATCACCGCATCCATCAAGGATGTGGTGGCGCAGGTGCAGACCTATGTGCCGGGGTATCGGTTGCTCAATGAGCCGCAGTTCGACGAGCCGTCGCTGAATTCCGGGGGGCGTGCGGTGGTGACGACGTTCGTCGAGGTCGAGGGTGCCGGTGATTACCTGCCCCCCTACGCGGGCAACTTGGACATCATGACTGCTGCGGCTACCAAGGTCGGCGAGGAGATCGCCCGCGAGATGGCCGGTGTGAGTGCTGGAGGAGCCAAATGAGCGACCACATCTTCGATGTGCGGATCACCGACACCTCGCTGCGCGACGGTTCCCATCACAAGCGGCATCAGTTCACGCGCGAGGAGGTGTCGGCGATCGTGGCGGCGATCGATGCCGCCGGTGTGCCGGTGATCGAGGTGACCCACGGTGATGGGCTGGGCGGGTCGAGTTTCAACTACGGGTTTTCCAAGACTCCTGATCAGGAGTTGATCAAGCTGGCGGCGCAGACCGCCCGTGATGCCCGGATCGCGTTTTTGATGCTGCCCGGGGTGGCCACCAAGGAGGACATGAAGGAGGCGCAGGGCAACGGTGGACAGATCTGTCGGATCGCCACGCACTGCACCGAGGCCGATGTCTCCGTTCAGCATTTCGGTTTGGCCCGTGAACTCGGGTTGGAGACCGTCGGGTTTTTGATGATGGCCCACACGGTGTCTCCGGAGAAGCTGGCCGGCCAGGCCCGCATCATGGCCGATGCGGGGTGCCAGTGCGTGTATGTGGTGGATTCGGCCGGTGCGCTGGTGCTCGAGGGTGTGCGGGATCGGGTGGCGGCGCTGGTCGCTGAGCTCGGTGATGATGCGCAGGTGGGTTTCCACGGGCATGAGAACCTCGGGCTTGGGGTGGCCAACTCGTTGGAGGCGGTGCGGGCCGGGGCCAAGCAGATCGACGGTTCGGTGCGCCGGTTCGGTGCCGGTGCGGGCAACGCCCCGGTCGAAGCCCTGATCGGGGTGTTCGACAAGGTGGGGATCAAGACCGGTATCGATTTCTTCGACATCGCTGATGCCGCCGAGGAAGTGGTGCGCCCGGCGATGCCGGCCGAGTGCGTGCTGGACCGTAACGCGTTGATCATGGGCTACTCCGGGGTGTACTCCAGCTTCCTCAAGCACGCGGTGCGCCAAGGTGAGCGCTACGGCGTGCCGGCCCATGAGCTGCTGCACCGGGCCGGTCAGCGCAAACTGATCGGCGGCCAGGAGGACCAGCTCATCGACATCGCCCTGGAAATCCAGCGGGAGCGAGCCGGGAAATAACCCCCACATGACGGTGCGGCCGCAGGCCCAGGCGATTCTGGAGCAGCTGGCCGGACCGCAGGCGCGGTTGCGCGACGACCAGTGGGCTGCGATCGAGGCGCTGGTCGTCGGGCGCCGCCGCGCGCTGGTGGTGCAGCGGACCGGCTGGGGCAAGTCCGCGGTGTACTTCATCGCGGCCAAGCTGCTGCGCGCCGGCGGGCACGGGCCCACGGTGATCGTCTCGCCGCTGCTGGCGTTGATGCGCAACCAGGTCGCCGCAGCCGAACGCGCCGGGGTGCACGCGGCCACCATCAACTCGTCGAACGTCACCGAGTGGGCCGAGGTGCAACGCCGGGTGACCGCCGGCGAACTCGACGTGTTGCTGGTCAGTCCGGAGCGGCTCAACAATCCCGACTTCCGCGACGAGGTGTTGCCGGCGCTGGCGGCCCGGGCCGGACTGGTCGTGGTCGACGAGGCCCACTGCGTGTCCGATTGGGGCCATGACTTCCGGCCGGACTACCGGCGTATCCGCACCCTGATCGCCGAGCTCGGCGCCGACATCCCGGTGCTGGCCACCACGGCAACCGCCAACGACCGGGTGGTCGCCGATGTCGCCGGCCAGCTCGGGGTCGGCGGTTCTGACACGCTGGTGCTGCGTGGCGGCCTGGACCGCGAATCGTTGCGGATGTCGGTGGTTCAAGCCGGTGGCCCCGCTGCGCGGGCAGCCTGGATCGGAGCTCACCTGGAACAGCTGCCCGGATCCGGGATCGTCTACACGCTCACCGTGGCCCAAGCCCACGATGTGGCTGCCGACCTGCGCGAACAGGGATTCGCCGTGGCCGCCTACACCGGCTCGACCGACTCGGCGGATCGCGAGCAGCTCGAGGCGGATCTGCTGGCCAATCGAGTCAAGGCGCTGATCGCCACCTCGGCGCTGGGCATGGGATTCGACAAGCCCGACCTGGGGTTCGTCGTGCACTTGGGTGCGCCGTCCTCGCCGATCGCCTACTACCAGCAGGTCGGCCGCGCCGGGCGCGCCACCACCAGCGCCGAGGTGATCCTGTTGCCCGGCACCGAGGACGCCGACATCTGGCGCTACTTCGCGTCGCTGGCCTTCCCCCCGGAACCCTTGGTGCGCAAAGTCATCGGCGAACTGTCGCCGGATCAGCCGCTGTCGACACCGGCGCTGGAAGCACGCGTCGACCTGAATCGGTCGCGATTGGAGATGGTGCTCAAGGTCCTCGACGTCGACGGCGCGGTGCGCCGAGTCAAGGGCGGATGGCTGGGCACCGGAGCCCCGTGGACCTACGACGAGCAGCGCTACCGCAAGCTCGAAGAGCTGCGGCGGGCTGAGCAGCAGGCGATGCTGGACTACCAGGCCACCGACGGCTGCCGGATGAGTTTCCTGCGCGCCCAGCTCAACGACCCCGAGCTTGAAGCGGGGGAGCGCTGCGGGCGGTGCGACAACTGCGCCGGGCCGCGGTTTGATGCCGCGGTGGATCCCGGCGCCGCCGCCGCCACCCGGGAGCGGCTGATGCGTCCCGGAGTGGAGATCACGCCGCGCCGGCAGTGGCCGTCGGGCCTGGCGCAGCTCGGCGTCAAACTCTCCGGCCGGATCACCGACGGGCCGGAGCCGGGCCGCGTCATCGGCCGGCTCACCGATCTGGGCTGGGGCGCCCGGCTGCGGCGCCTGCTCGACGAGCCGGACCAGCCCGTGCCCGACGAGGTGGTCCGCGCCGCCGTGAGTGTGCTGGCCGGCTGGCAGTGGCAGACCCGGCCGACCGCGGTGCTGGGCCTGGACTCGGCCACGCACCCGGTGCTGATCGCCTCGTTGACCGACCGGCTGGCCGAACTCGGGCGCCTGACCCGGCTGGACACGTTGCGGTATGCACCGAACCGGCGAGCGACGGCGGCAGCGAACTCTGCCTACCGGGTCGCCGCGCTGCAGGGTTGCTGGCTGCCGCCCGCGGAGCTACCGGCGGATATCGGCCCGGTGCTGTTAGTCGACGACGTGACCGACACCGGGTGGACGTTGACGATGGCCGCCCGACTGGTGCGCGCCGCGGGCGCACCGCAGGTGCTGCCGTTCGCCCTGGCCAGCGTGAACTGAGAACGCGCGTACCGTCGAAAGATGAGCGGAATCACTCGAGCGATCGCGGTCGGCCTGCTCAGCGTGGCCGCTGTCGTGGCACCGGTGGCCAGCGCCGCACCGCAGTGCGATCAGACCGTCGGCGAATCCATCGACGCCTACCTGAACCGGCATCCGGACGTCCGGGCGGAACTGGACGAACGAGGCAGGCAGGAGGATCCCGGCGCCCCGAATCCGACGCTGTCCTACCTCGAACGGCACCCGCATGTCCGGGAGGCGTTGATCACGCTGTCCCAGCAGTGTGTGTGACGAACGGCGACCGGAACACATAGCGGCTGGTGGGCACCGTGTCGATGTTGAGGTGCGCGCCGAAGGCACTGACACTGGCGATCATCCGGCCCACCCGATCGTGAAGATCGGCTTCGTCGGCCGCGCCGTAGAAGGCGTAGGGATCCGACACCGCCTCATCGGGAAAGTTCTCCTCGACGATCGCGTCGATCTGCGGCGCATCGGCGGTGAGCGCGCGGACCACCACGTTCTGGGTGTAGCCGAAGGTAGCCTGGGTGTCGATCGCGACCTGGGTGTGGTCGATGTGCCAGCGGTGCAGCCAGGTCGCCTCGTCCAAGTCGGCCGGCCGGCGCAGCAGCGCCACATTGGCCAGCCCGCGGGTGCGACGGCCCTCCCCGAGGTCCGGCGGTGCCATGGGCGTCGACTCGGTCACCAGATATGCGTGCGCCGAATCGGACTCGGCTTCGATCAGGGAGATGGCGGCCCGGGTCGCGTCGCCGTAGTACTGCTGGGTCCACAGGCTGACGACGGCCGCGGCCGGCGGGTCCAGCGTCGTCAGGGTCATCATGGAGTCGCGCACCGGCGCGTCACGCACGTTGACCACGACACCCGGCAGTCCCAGGTCGAGAAGCTTCGCCGCGACCGGACCGCGCAGATTCTGGCACCACTGGTCGGTGAAATCGGCTGTGCGCGCGACGATCATGACCTTTTCCATCGATGTCTCCTTAGGTAGCGGCGCGGAACGCGCCGACGAGTTCGCTGAGCAGATCAGTGGCCCGGCCGATGTCCTTGGGCAGTGAGCAGGTGACCCGCACATCGGTGACCCCGGCCGCTGTCAGCGCCGGCGCCGAAGCCGCGGTGGCGTCGATGTTCAGGGAGCCGTCCGGGTTCTTCGCGGTGGTCGCGTGGCCCAGGACCTGCAGGTCAGTCGGATCGCCGCCCAGTGCGGCGATGCGATCCTTCATCGCTGCGATGGCGCCGGCCGGGTCGCGCATCGCCGGGCCCCACGGTATCCAGCCGGATCCGAACCGGGCCAGCCGGCGTGCCACCGCGTCGTTGACGGTGCCGCTCACCCAGATCGGAACCCCGCCGGGCGCAACGGGTTTGGGCATCTGGTGAATATTGGCGAAGGTCAACTCCTGGGACGTGTAGCTGCTGCGCTGCTGAGTCCACAGCGTCTGGCACACCTCCAGGGTGTGGTCCAGGAGTCGACCGCGGCGCTCGAACGACAATCCGGTGGCCTCGTACTCCTCGCGTTGCCAGCCGACGCCCACGCCGAGGTCCAGCCGCCCTCCCGACAGCACATCCAGGGTGGCCAGCTCCTTGGCCAGCACCGCCGGCCGGCGCAGTGCCGCCAGTAACACCGCAGTGCCCAGGCGGATGCGGGTGGTGGTTGCGGCCAGCGCGGTCAGCACGATCAGCGGGTCCAGCCACTGGCCGTCCGGGCCGGTCGGCTGTCGCCCGCCGGCGATTCCGCCGAGCCGCGGGTCGCCGTAGGCATCCGGGTTCTCGCCGAACACCACGTGGTCAGAGACCACCACGCGATCGACGCCCGCCGCGTCCATGGCAGCGCCCAGGGCCAGGGTGGTGCCCCAGTCGTGGCCGGGGTCATCGGTGAAGGTCTTGAGCTGAAAAGAGATCTGGGGCCGCCGGGTCATGGGCGCACCTGGCGGGCCGGCCGCGATTCGATCGCGTCGATGGTCAGCTCCCGTTGTGCGATCTGCCAGGACTGTCCGGTCCGGTGATAGACGTCGCGGTAGCGCAGGTACCAGACATGGTCGGTGAGCTTGCCGTCGTGCTCGATCCAGTGATGCGCCACGGCGGTGATCTCTCCGGTGGCCACGTCAGGCGAGGTCGAGGCGGTGTAGACCTCGCCGACGATGCCATGCTGGGTGCGGGTCAGGCCGGCCAGCGGTGACATTGCGTCTCGCACGCCGGTGTGGCCGTGATGGCGCCGGTGCGGCTCCAGATGCTCCGGCGGGTCCGGCACCACGAGTTCGGCATCGGCGGTGAACAATTCGGCCAGCGCGTCGAATCGCCGCGCATCAACATAATTGGCGTAGCGGTGCACGAGCTCGGACAGCTCGAGTCGGGTCGACAAGACCAGCGCGGTCACGGCGCCGAGCCCGACTGCCATGCGGGTCTGCTCCCGCCGAGTTGGGCGGTGAGCGCCTCGGCGGTCCGCAGCAGTCCGCGAGCCCACCTGGTGATCTCGGAGTCGGTCAGTGCACGCTGGGCGTGCAGTGACACCACCATCGCCTGGCGTTGATGGTGGTCGTAGACCGGGGCGGAGATCACGCTGATGTCATGTCGGCCCCGGCCGCCGGCTTCGCCGCGCAGATACACCCGCTCACCGATGTCGGAGACCAGCTCACCGAGCAGGGCCCGCAGCTCGTCGGGCAGATCGCTGGGCAGGCCAGCCATCAGCCCGTAGAGCCGTTGCCCGCCCGGCGTCAGCCGCTCCACCAGATACCCGTCGGCGCGGCACTCGTCGACCACGCGTTGCAGGCGCTCGCTCTCCGAGCGCAGCGGGATGGTGGGCTGGCGGGCCAGCCAGTCCTGCAGGGCGAGGTCGTCCCAGAGCACGAACATCAGCCCGACCGGTGGTGCGAACGGATAGCTCTGGCCGGCTTGGACTCCCAGATGCGCATGGGGTGCCGCCACCAGCTCCAGCACCGTGATCCGGTCGTCGATCACCGCGCTGAGCGCAGCGGAGGTGGCGAAATCCGCGGACAGCCGCCGCAGTTGCTCGCGTGCCTCGGGGCCGACCCGCAGCGACTGCTGGGCCGCACGGCCCAGCGAGATCAGGCCCGGCCCAAGGCGGTAGGTCTTGTCGGGATCGTCTCGCGTCAGATAGCCCGCGTCGGCCAGGGCGTTGGCGATGCCCAGACAGGTCGGCTTGGACAGCTCGGTGCGGCGGGCCAGTTCGGACAGCCCGAAGCTCTGGTCGGGGTGGCGGGCCAGAAAGTCCAGGATCGCCACCACCCGCTCGGTGGGCGGCGACGATCGCGCCCCGCGCGGGGGAGCAGCTTGCTGAGGCGCAGCCATTGCAGCATGCTACCGCGACCGTCTAAAGTCGGTTCGAGATATCTACCAATTCGGTCCAATATTGGACCACTTTACGATCGAAGAGGTGCTGCAGCGATGTACTCCGAACCCCTTTCGGCCGCGATCGCCGAGGCGGAGAAGCTGGTCGTCGCAGCCCCGCACATCGAGACCGAGGCGGACCTGCTCGAGGGTCTGCAATACCTTGCCGGCGGTGTCGAGGCATGTGTGCACGCCGCATTCAACGGCGAGCGCGATCACCCGTTCTTGTTCTCGGGCACTGGACCGTTCACCAAGATGGGCCTGGACAACCCCGACACCTTGTACTTCGGCACGGTGGTCCGTCCGGGCAACGACTATGTCGTACGGGGCACCCGGGGAACCACGACGGATCTGAGCTTCCAGCTGCTCGGCGGTGAATACACCGACGACAACGTCCCGGCCAGCGAAGCCGCCTTCGACGATCGCGAACTCGACATCGCCGCCGACGGCACCTTCACCTGGCGCTTTCAGCCCAAGACGCCGGCGCAACTGGTGATCCGCGAGGTCTACAACGACTGGGATGCTCAGCGCGGCACCCTGTCCATCGCCCGGGTCGACACCGAAGGCACCGCGCCGCCGCCGCTGACCCGGCGGCTCATCGAGAAGCGTTATGCCGCAGCGGGAAAGCAGCTGATCAACCGGGTCAAGACCTGGCTGGCCTTCCCCCAGTGGTTCTACCTCAACCTCCCGGTCAACACGATGGTGGCGCCACGGCTCACTCCGGGCGGTCTGGCCACCCAGTACTCCTCGGCCGGGCACTTCGAGCTGGAGCCAGGCCAGGCGCTGGTCATCACCGTGCCGGTGTCGGATGCGCCGTACCTGGGGTTCCAGCTGGGCAGCCTGTGGTACATCTCGCTGGACTACATCAACCATCAGACCTCGCTGAACGGCACTCAGGCGCAAGCGGATCCGGACGGCAAGATCCGGATCGTGGTCTCCGACACCGATCCCGGTGTCACCAACTGGGTCGAGACGTTGGGCCACCGTCGCGGCTTCCTGCAGTTCCGGTGGCAGCGGGTGTCGCGGCAGCTGACCGAGGCCGACGGCCCGACCGTCGAGCTCATCGACGTCGACGCGGTGGCGGCGGCGCTGCCCTTCTACGACCAGAACAAAATTTCCCAAGAGGGCTGGCGAGCGCGTATCGCGCAGCGACAGCGGCAGATCGCTAACAGGATGCTGGGGTGAAAATGACCGGAATGCTCGACGGCAAAGTCGTCGTGATCAGCGGCGTCGGGCCGGGGCTCGGCAGCACTATGGCCAATCGGTTCGCGGCCGAGGGCGCCGACCTGGTGCTGGTCGCGCGAAGCGCCGATCGCCTCGAAGAGGTGGCCGAGCAGGTCAGGGCGGCCGGACGTCGCGCCCTGGCGGTCCCGGCCGACATCACCGATGACGACCAGGTTGCGCACCTGATCGAGGCGGCCACGGCCGAGTTCGACCACATCGACGTTCTGATCAACAACGCCTTCCGGGTGCCGTCGATGAAACCGCTGGCCCAGACCACGTTTCAGCACATCCGCGACGCCATCGAGCTCAGTGGGCTCGGCGCGCTGCGACTGACCCAGGGCTTCACGCCGGCACTGGCCGCGGCCAACGGCTCGATCGTCAACCTGAACTCGATGGTGATCCGGCACTCGCAGCCCAAATACGGTGCCTACAAGATGGCCAAGTCGGCGCTGCTGGCGATGTCGCAGTCTTTGGCGTCCGAACTCGGTGAGCAGGGCATCCGTGTCAATTCCGTTGCGCCCGGATATATCTGGGGTGAAACGTTGCAGAGCTACTTCGCCCACCAGGCCGGCAAGTACGGTACTACCGTGGAGCAGATCTACGCGGCGACCGCCGCCGGCTCCGACCTGAAGCGACTGCCCACCGAGGACGAGGTGGCCTCGGCGGTGCTGTTCCTGGCAAGCGACCTGGCCAGCGGCATCAGCGGTCAGGTTCTCGACGTCAATTGCGGGGAGTACCACAACTGATGACCACTCGTACCGATGTAGGCACCGTCGAGGATCTGCACGCCTCGGCAACCAAGATGGTGGGCCTGGACGACTTCGGCCCCGACGACGACAACTACCGCGAAGCGCTCGGCGTACTGCTGGACTCCTATCGCACCGAGGCCGACCTCACCGAGCTGGGCAGCAAGATGAACCGGTTCTTCCTGCGCGGTGCGCTGGTGGCCCGGCTGCTGGCGCAGGCCGGCTGGAAGGCCAACCCCGGGTACACCGAGGTTGCCATCGAGCGGCCGATCTTCGTCACCGGCCTGCCCCGCACCGGAACCACCGCGCTGCACCGGCTGCTGGGCGCCGACCCGGCTCATCAGGGGCTGGAGATGTGGCTGGCGGACTTCCCGCAGCCACGGCCCCCGCGCGACACCTGGGACAGCAACCCGGTGTACCGGGAGATGAAGGCCCAGTTCGAACGGCACCATGATGAGAACCCGGACTACACCGGGCTGCACTTCATGACCGCCGACGGCTTGGAGGAATGCTGGCAGCTGCTGCGCCAGTCGCTGCACTCGGTGTCGTATGAGACGCTGGCGCACCTGCCGAGCTATTCGCGCTGGCTCTCCGAGCAGGACTGGACTCCCGCCTACCAGCGGCACCGGCGCAACCTGCAGCTGATCGGGCTCAACGAACCGGAGAAGCGGTGGGTGCTGAAGAACCCCAGCCACCTGTTCGCGCTGGACGCGATCATGGCGGTCTACCCCGATGCGCTCATCGTGCAGTGCCATCGGCCGGCCGAGACCATCTTGGCGTCGATGTGCTCACTGGCCCGGCACACCACCGAAGGCCAGTCGAACACCTTCGTCGGCGCGCAGATCGGCGCCGACGAGATGGAGACCTGGGCCCGCGGGTTGGAGCTGTTCAACGCCCAACGGGCCAACTATGACCAGGCTCAGTTCTGCGACATCGATTATCAGGACTTCGTCGCCGACCCGCTGGCCACCGCCGCGGGTATCTACGAACGCTTCGGGCTGACGCTCACCGACGAGGCGCGCCAGGCCATGGCCGACGACTATGCCGCGAGCAAGACCGGTCCGCGCGCACCGAAGCACGAATACTCGCTGGCCGATTACGGCTTGACCGCCGAGCAGGTCCGGGAGCGCTTCGCCGGCCTGTGACGTCCCCCTGTGCCCCCTGCGCGAGCAGACGCGAAAGCCCCCAAATTCCGGTCGATTTGGGGGCTTTCGCGTCTGTTCGCGGATGGAAACCGAGCTAGTCGATGCCGTCGCCGGGCAGGGGAGCGGCGGTGCGCTCCTCCAGATGGCCCTCGGCGATCGCGTGCGCAATGCTCTTCGACAGCTTCGGGCAGCCGCGGCTACGGGTGCTGTCGATCCCGGCCTCGCGTTCGGCCGCGAAATGGGCGCACCGTTGCACCGCCGCCGAATTCCATTGCACCGAGGTGTATCCGGGACCCAGCTTCTTGACTTCGACGGTGGCGGTGCAGTGCCGGCATTCCACCGGCATCAGACCCGAATGCAGGTAGTGGTCGGTATCCCGTTCGGTCGCAGCGCGAATCGCCTCGAAGCGCTGCGGATCGACCGGAAACAGCGGTTGCCGCGAGTAGCGGGTGTCGGGCCCGTCATCGTCGGAGCCGCCATGCTCGCCGTGCTCGTCGTGCGGGCCGTAGAACCTCAGCATGGACCGGGCCAGCTCGCCGGCGTCGGGAACCTCGCGGGCCATGGTCTCAGACCTACTCTGCGTTAACGGTTTCTGACGCCTCTGCGGCCTTGGCTTCCTCTTCCTGCACCCGCAGGTTCTCGGCGACCTCGGCCTTCCACTTCTCGTTGGCCACCGTCGCATCGATCTCGATCTCGAAGCGATCGGTCATGTCCGGGGTGACGTCGGCGGCGTCGACGTAGAACTGCGAGTACCACCGGCGCAGCTGGTACACCGCGCCGTCCTCCTCGACCAGCAGCGGGTTCTCGATCCGGCTCTTGTGCGTCCAGATCTCCACGTCCTGCAGGAAGCCCTTGCTGACGCCGTCGGTCATCGCGTCGGCGATCTTCTCGGTGGTCGCGTCGTCGAGGCCCTTGGGCTTCTGCACGATCACGCCCCACATCAGCCGGAACTGGTTCTGGCTGATCGGGTAGTGGCAGTTGATCAGGATCGACTCGGCCTTGAAACCGCCGTAGCTGTTGTGCAGCCAGTTGATCATGAACGACGGACCGAAGTAGGAGGCCTCCGAGTCCAGGACCGACTCGCCGTACTGGGTGCCCAGGCCGGGCACGTCGGAACGCCCGACGTTGCGCAGGTACTGCGAGGCGATGTGGCCTTCGAAGACGTTCTTGAACGACGTGGGCAGGCCGTAGTGGATGTAGAAGAAGTGCGCGAAATCCACGACGTTGTCGATGATGTCGCGGCAGTTGGAGTCGATCACCATGGAGTTCCAGCGCCAGTCGGTCCACTCACCGCTGGACCACTCCGGGATCTCGGGGATCCGCACCTCGTCCGGCGGCGGGTTGCCCTCCGGGTCGTTGTACATGAACAACAGCCCGCCGCGCACGTCGGTCGGGAAGGACTGGGTACGCGCAACC
This sequence comes from Mycolicibacter nonchromogenicus, assembly GCF_002101775.1. Classification (GTDB taxonomy): domain Bacteria; phylum Actinomycetota; class Actinomycetes; order Mycobacteriales; family Mycobacteriaceae; genus Mycobacterium; species Mycobacterium nonchromogenicum. The sequence continues at coordinate 30,422 of NZ_LQPI01000039.1, forward strand.
CGCGGGGTCCGCTTGGAGTAGGGCACCAGCTTGCAGCGCCCGTCGCCGCCCCAGCGCCAGTCGTGGAAGGGGCAGGCGACCTCGTCGCCCTTGATCTGGCCGCGGCTCAGGTCGCCGCCCATGTGGCGGCAGTAGGCGTCGAGCACGTGCAGTTCGCCCTTGGAATCTGCGAAGACCACCAGCTTGGCGCCGAACGCATGGATGGAGTGCGGTTTGCCGTCCAGGAAGTCCTTCACCGGGCCCAGGCAGTGCCAGCCACGCGCGTAGCGGTCCGGCAGTGTTCCGGTATCGATGTGGCGGACGCCGACCTCGGCGTTGTCAGTGCTCACCTGTTGCCTCCAACCCGTTGCTTCTAACTAGAACACGTTACAGTTTTGACACCTGTTCGCGCAATAAGCCCTGCTGGTTAGGGCCTTTGGTCCCAGGTATACGTGAACAATCCAGCTGTGGCCATCGGCGACGTCATTGGGGCCTCAGGGTGGTTCGGCGCCGCGCCTGACCCGCAGACATGCGCCTGACCCGCCGCCAGCCGTGCCTAACCCGCCGACATGCGCCGAGCCGGAAATCCCCGACGCTGAATCGGCGTGTCGCGTCGTGAGATTCCGGCTCGGCGGGGGTTGGGTCCGGGTTGGCTAGACCTTGCGGGCGGTCTTGGCCGCGCGGTCCAGTTCCCAGTAGGCGCGCAGCGCGACGAGCTTGCCCGCCGCGTCGGCCTTGTAGGTGAACACACCCTCGGTGACGATCTGGTGACCGCCCATGGTGATGGTGATGTTGCCGGTGTTGGCTTCCTCGTCACCACACTGGAAGGTGTCGGAGAAGTTGAATTCGATCTTGTCGGTGCTCGCGATCGCCTTGTCCCAGAAGGCGGAGATCTCGTCGCGACCGCGGTGGCCCTTGCCCTCCGGGTCGAAGTGCGACGGCCCGACCGGATCCTGCACGATCGCATCGTCGGCGAAGTTCGCCAGCCAGGCTTCCTTGTCGCGGGCGATGACGGCCTCCCGCGAACGAAGGCCTGCTACGTGGGCGGGGTGATCTGCGTTCATCCGAGTGTCCTTCTCAGTTGGCGGGCTTGATGCGACGGTCTCGACCCTCGCTAACCGCCCGGCTTGTCGGCGCCGACAACCCACATCGAGTAGTACTGCGAGCCGCCGCCGTAGGCGTGGCCAAGCGCCTTGCGGGCGTTGGGCACCTGGTGGTCGCCGGCCTTGCCCATCACCTGGATCGCGGACTCGGCGAACCGGATCATGCCCGAGGCGCCGATCGGGTTGGACGACAGCACTCCGCCGGAGGCGTTCACCGGCAGCTTCCCGCCGATCGCCGTCTCGCCGGCCTGGGTGAGTTTCCAGCCCTCGCCGGGTGCCGCGAAGCCCAGGTTCTCCAGCCACATCGGCTCGAACCAGGAGAACGGCACATAGATCTCCGCGGCGTCGATCTCGTCGATCGGACTGGTGATCCCGGCTTCCTTCCACAGCGCGGCAGCCGCGTCCCGGCCGGCCTGCGGATTGACCTGGTCGCGACCGGCGTAGGCCAACGGCTCGGTGCGCAGCGCGGTGGCGTGGATCCAGGCCACCGGCTCGCCGGCGTCGATGCGGACCTGCGCGGCGGTCTCGTCGCCGATCACCAGCGCGCAGGCACCATCGGATGAGGGGCACGTCTCATCGAAACGAATGGGATCCCAAAGCATTTGGGACGACATCACCTTCTCCACGGTGATGTCGGGCTGGTGCAGGTGCGCCAGGGGGTTGCGGGCGCCGTTGAGGCGATCCTTGACCGCGACCATCGCGCCGATGTCGTTCGGCGCTCCGGAACGGCGGATGTAAGCACGCACGTGAGGGGCGAAATAACCGCCGGCGCCGGCCCCGACCGGTTTGGTGAACGGCACCGGGATGCTCAGCGCCCACATGGCGTTGGACTCCGACTGCTTCTCCCAGGCCATCGCCAGCACGCGCCGGTACTTGCCGGACTTCACCAGGCTGGCCGCCACGATCGCGGTCGAACCGCCCACCGACCCCGCGGTGTGCACCCGGATCAGCGGCTTGCCGGTGGCGCCCACGGCGTCGGCCATGAACAACTCGGGCATCATCACGCCCTCGAAGAAGTCCGGCGCCTTACCGACCACCACCGCGTCGATGTCGTCGAACGTTGAGCCCGAGTCGGCCAGCGCGCGGTCGATGGCCTCACGCACCAGGCCGTTCATCGACACGTCCTGGCGCTTGGCGACGTACTTGGTCTGCCCGGTACCCAGCACCGCAGCGAGTTGGCCCATCAGTTGCGTCCTTCCATGACCGCGACCAGATTCTGTTGCAGCGCCGGGCCGCTGGTGGCATGCGCCAGCACACGTTCGGCCGAACGGTTGAAGATGTGCTGCGCCGCGAAGCCGATTCGCTCCAGTCCGGCGACGAACATCGGGTTGGCCGCCAGGGCCCCGCCGGAGGGATTCACCTTCGTCTTCGACGGCAGGCGCATCGCCTCGGTCACGATCAGGTGCTGATGGGTGAACGGTGCGTGGATCTCGGCGACGTCCACCGCCGGCAGGTCGTCACCGGTGGCGGCGCGCGTCGAGGCGGTGGTCGACGGCGACCGGGTCAGGTCGCGGCTGCCGAGCACTCCGGATTCGATGCGGTGCTCGAAACCGGTGATCCAGGCCGGGTTTTCGCACAGTTCACGGGCTCTGTCGCCCGCGGCCAGAACGATCACGGCAGCGCCATCGGTGATCGGTGCGATGTCGTGCCGGCGCAGCGGGTCGGCGAAGAACGGACGCTCCAGCAGCTCGTCGAGGTTGGCCGATGACTCCACCGAATCCACCCGTTCGGCGACCAGGAACGAATCCATTGCCACCCGCGCCATCTGCTCAGCGGTCCACTGGCCGCCGTCCAGGCCGAGGCGGGCCTGCAGTGCTGCGATCGAAACGGAGTCCGGCCACAGCGGCGCGACGGTATAGGGGTCGGTCTGCAGGGCAAGGATGCGGCGCAGCTGGCCGGCCGAAGACTTGCCGAACCCGTAGGCCAACGCGATGTCGACCTCGCCGGTCAACACCTTGATGTAGGCCTCATACAGCGCCCAGGCGCCGTCCATCTCCACGTGCGACTCGTTGATCGGCGGAACCGCGCCGATCGAGTCGATCGCCGAGATGAACGAAAAAGCCCGGCCGGCAAGGTAATCCGAGGAACCGGAGCACCAGAAGCCGATGTCGCGCTGGGAGATGCCCAGCTCGGAGTACAACTGAGCGAAACACGGCATCAACATCTCGACGCCGTTGGTGGTGCCGTCGGTGCGGCGAACGTGCGGGGCGTGGGCGAAGCCCACCACCGCGACATCGCGTTGCGTCATGCTGCCCCTCACAGGTGGTGCTTGTAGGTGTCGTAGTCGGCGTCCGGTTCGCCGGAGGGCCGGAAGTACTCGATGTTGTCGATGCCCAGGCCCCACTCTTCGCGGGGCTTCCACACGGCCTCGACCCGCAGGCCCATCCGCACCTCGTGGGCGTCGATCTCAGACACCAGATGCAGGAAGGGGATGTCGGCGCCGTCGAGCAGAACATAGGCGGCCACATACGGCGGCTTGATGCGCTGCCCGGCGAACGGGATGTTGATGATCGCGAACGTCGTCACCGTGCCCTTGTCGGGCAGCTCGACGAAGGTGTCCAACGGCAGACCGGTGGCCGGATCGGCCTCCTTGGGCGGGAAGTACAACTTGCCGTCGGCGCCGGTGCGCGCCCCGAGCAGCTTGCCCTCCTGCAGCGCACGCAGATACGCGCTCTCCGGCAGCGATGCGGTGTGCTGGATCTCCAGGGTGGAGGGGGTCACGATCATGGTCACCGGGTCGCGCTCATCGGGGGTGTCGGCCGGCGGCTCGGCGTCCTCGCCGACGGCGAAGTAGGCGATGTCGGTGATCGCGCCGACGGTCTCGTCGGCCCAGTGCGCGTGCACCCGGGTGCCGACGCTGATGTCCTTGGGGCTGTCGACTGCCACCGCGTGCAGCAACGGCACGTCGGCGCCGTCGAGCTTGATCAGTGCCCAGGCGAACGGGGTGTCCAGCGGCTGGCCCTCCAGCGGCGCCGGCTGCCACGACCACGACACCACGGTGCCGACACTGGCCACCGGTACGATCTCGGTGAGCGGTTCGTAGCTGACCGGGTCATACTCGGCCGGCGGCACGTACACCCGACCGTCGGAACCACGGACGCCGACGATGCGGCGCTCACGCAGAGCGGTGAAGAAAGCGCCCAGAACGGGGCCGACTGAACGTGTGTAGTCGAAGGACAACTTCAGCGGCGCAGAAAGAGGTGGCTCATGCTCATCGATCTGCGCGCGGTTGCTTTGGCTGGCAGTCACGGCATCGAGTAGAACAGGTTCTAACAATGGTGGCAAGCAGGCGAGCGAGGAGCCAAGGATGAAGCTGGGACTGCAACTCGGATATTGGGGCGCGCAGCCGCCTGCCAACCACGCCGAACTGGTGGCAGCTGCCGAGGACGCGGGTTTCGACGCGGTTTTCACCGCTGAGGCCTGGGGCTCCGACGCCTACACGCCGCTGGCCTGGTGGGGCTCGTCGACGTCACGGGTTCGGTTGGGCACCTCGGTGGTTCAGCTGTCGGCGCGCACCCCGACCGCATGCGCGATGGCCGCCTTGACCCTGGACCACCTCTCCGGTGGCCGCCACATTCTGGGCCTGGGCGTGTCCGGCCCTCAGGTGGTGGAGGGCTGGTACGGCCAGCGCTTCGGCAAACCGCTCGCCCGCACCCGCGAGTACATCGACATCCTGCGCCAGGTCTGGGCCCGTGAGGCCCCGGTGACCAGCGCCGGCCCGCACTACCCGCTGCCGATCAGCGGTGAGGGCACCACCGGGCTGGGCAAGGCCCTCAAGCCGATCACCCACCCGCGCCGGGCCGACATCCCGGTGATGCTCGGCGCCGAAGGCCCCAAAAACGTCGCGCTGTCGGCCGAGATCGCCGACGGCTGGCTGCCCATCTTCTACTCCCCGCGGCTGGCCGGCATGTACAACGAATGGCTCGACGAGGGCTTCGCCCGCCCGGGTGCTCGCCGTACCCGCGAGACCTTCGAGATCTGCGCGACGGCCAACATCGTCATCACCGAAGACCGCGCCGCGGCGTTCGCGGCCATGAAGCCCTACCTGGCCCTCTACATGGGCGGCATGGGGTCCGAGGACACCAACTTCCACGCCGAGGTCTACCGCCGGATGGGGTATGCGGAGGTCGTCGACGACGTGACCAAGCTGTTCCGCAGCGGGCAGAAGGACAAAGCCGGCGAGATCATCCCCGACGAACTGGTGGACGACGCCGCGATCGTGGGCGACATCGACTACGTCCGTCAGCAGATCAAGGTCTGGGAAGCCGCCGGCGTCACCATGATGGTGGTCACCGGCCGCAGCACCGAGCAGATCCAGCAGCTGGCCTCGCTGATTTAGCGTCGTCCGGCGTGACGCCCAGACTCAGGCGTTAACCACTGCGGCGTCGCCGAAGGTCATCTCGACGCGGCCCACCGTTGACGACATCATCGGCCGTTTCGGCAGGCCCAGTGCGGCCAGCTCGCGGGCGTAGGGATGGGTGCCCAGCCGCAACGTGGTGCCGCCCAGCGACCCGCGCGCCTTCGAAACCCGCATCTCCCAAGGCACTTGGCGGGTGACGCCGTCGAGGTGGCTGAATGCCTGCAGAACCCGCGGCCGGGATGTGAACAGTCCCGGCACCGGCAGCCCGCGACCGAACTCCATGGTGGCGATGTGCTGGCCGTCGGCGGCGACGTCGAAACCCAACTGCCGGCCGTCGCGAACAGTGAAGTCCGCCATGATCTTCGGGAATCCCCAGATGGTCCGGCCCGCCTCGCACGTAAACGCTTGGTCGACGGGCAGGTGGTGGATGAACGCCCCGGCGGAACCCAGTGCTCGCCAGCCGCTGGCCTCGGTGCCGGGCGGGTTGACCATCACCGCCGTGCCGAACTCCAGGTAGCGGCCGAGGTCGCCGTCGATATAGCGGGCCAGCATCAGATTGACCACGGCGCGTCCCGGCTGCTGCTGGAACACCTGCAGCCCGCTGTAGTCGATCATCGCCTGCGCGGCATCCGCCGGCACCGAGAACATTGCGGAATGCACGTCCGCATGACGGATGCGAACGGGCATGGTAAGCACAGTGCCAGCGATGGTGTGCTGTGAAAGAGCCATGCCTGTCACTGTAATCCGGAGGACGCCCATGACCGAGGTAACGGCCGATGCGTTGCCGGCCACCAAGCCGGACGTCGATCTGACCGACGGCACGTTCTACGCCGACGGGGGCGCGCGTAGGGCCTACGCGTGGATGCGGGCCAACGAGCCGGTGTTCCGGGACCGCAACGGGCTGGCCGCGGCGTCGACCTATCAGGCCGTGATCGACGCGGAACGTACGCCCGAGGTGTTCTCCAACGCCGGCGGCATCCGTCCGGACCAGCCGGGTTTTCCCTACATGATCGACATGGACGATCCCGCGCACCTGTTGCGCCGCAAGCTGGTCAACGCCGGATTCACCCGCAAACGGGTGCATGCCCAGCTGCCGTCCATCGAGACGTTGTGCGACACCCTCATCGACGCGGTCTGCGAGCGCGGGGAGTGCGACTTCGTGCGCGATATCGCCGCCCCGCTTCCGATGGCGGTGATCGGTGACATGCTCGGCGTACTGCCCGAACAGCGCGGCATGTTGCTCAAGTGGTCCGATGATCTGGTGTGCGGGCTGAGTTCGCACCTCGACCCGGAATCGGCCACCTTCCAGGCCGTGATGGAGGCGTTCAGCGCCTACACCGCGTTCACCATGGACCTGATCGGCAAACGCCGAGCCGAGCCCGCCGACGACCTGTTCTCCATCCTGGTCAACGCCGAGGTGGACGGGCAGCGGATGAGCGACGACGAGATCGTGTTCGAGACGCTGTTGATCCTGATCGGCGGCGACGAGACCACCCGGCACACCCTTTCCGGCGGCACGGAGCAGCTGCTGCGTCACCGCGATCAGTGGGAGTTGCTGCGCAGCGATCCCGATCGGGTGCCGGTGGCGATCGAGGAGATGCTGCGGTGGACCTCGCCGGTGAAGAACATGTGCCGCACCCTGACCCGCGACTTCGAGTTCCACGGAACGCAGCTGCGCGAGGGCGAGAAGATGCTGCTGCTGTTCGAGTCGGCAAACTTCGACGAGTCGGTGTTCGAAGAGCCGGAACGTTTCGACGTCACCCGCGATCCCAACAGTCACGTGGCATTCGGCTTCGGCACCCATTTCTGCCTGGGCAACCAGCTCGCCCGGCTGGAACTGCGGCTGATGACGCAGCGGATCCTGCAACGGCTGCCCGATCTGCGGCTGGCATCTGACAACGCGCTGCCGCTGCGCCCGGCGAACTTCGTCAGCGGCTTGGAGGCGATGCCGGTGGTGTTCACCCCGAGCAAGCCGGTGCTGGCGTAGCCGCCCGGACGGCGAGCGTGTGATCAGACGCGAAAATTCGCGGATTTCGCTGACTGATTACACGTTCGACGAGCCCACGCGTCGCGGACACGGCCGATGATGCTGCCTTCGGTGTCTTCGCGTGTGATCCGCAGATCGATCCAGCCAAGACCGGTGACCGTCTCGTGGCGGCGGATGTCCTTGTTGAATTGCCGCGGGCTCGTGCGGTGGTGGTCGCCCTCATAGTCCAGGCCGACTTTGATGTCCTCCCAGCCCATGTCCAGCACTGCGACCAGTTGCTCCCACGCGTCGTAGACCGGGATCTGGGTCTGCGGGGGTGGGAAACCCGCCCGAATCAGCAACAGCCGCAACCAGGTTTCGCGGGGAGATTCGGCGCCGGCGTCGACGAGTTCCAGCGCCTTGCGCGCACGGCGGATCCCTCGCCGGCCGCGGTAGCGCTCGGCCAGCACGTCGACATCGGCGATCTTGAGATCGCTGGCCCGGGCGAGCGCGTCGATGGCCGCCACGGCCTTTCCCAGCGGATAACGGCAGGCGAGGTCTAACGCGGTCCGGGCGGGCGTGGTGGCGGGAAGGCCCGCAACAATGCGGAACTCGTCGTCACCGATGCGGTCCGACCAGGTGTGGACACCCTTGGGCGGCCGGCGGCAGTCATAGAGCAACTCGGCGGGAGCACGGTCTTCGACCCACTTCGCGCCGTGCAGGGCGGCGGCGGATTGCCCAGCGATCACCCCGCGCCGTCGAGACCACAACCACGCGGCGTGCGCCCGCAGCGCGGCGGTGGGCTCCGTTACCCGCGGCACATAGACGTCGGGATGGATCGCGGTGAATCGGCTGCTGAGCGCGTACTTGGTCAACCGCGCTGCGGCTACGGCTTCGCTACCTAGGAATGGTTGGCCGGGTTCTCCCATGGCGGGAGTCTGCACACCGACACCGACAAGATCGTCCACCTATGCCGAGCGTGTACTCAGACCGAGAAATCGCCCGAAAATTCGGGCTGATTACACGCTCGGCGCGAGACGGTCGGGCAAAGGCGCGAGACGGTCGGGCAAAGGCGCGAGACGGTCGGGCAAAGGCGCGAGACGGTCGGGCGTGGGCGGCGCGAGACGGCCGGACAAAGGCCCGCGAAGGCCCGCGAAGGGATCAGTGCGCCCGCAGCGACTCGATGATCGCCTCGGTCGGCGACCGCCACGTCAGGCCCAGATCGGCCAGCGTGGCCGAGTCGTCGGTCGGAGTGGCCGAGGTCAGCAGCCAGGCTGCCTCGTAGCTCAGTGACTCCGGCAGCGGCAGCAGCTTGCTGGCCAGGTCGCTGACCCGGCCGATGCCCTTGAACACGCCGGGGGCCACCGGGATTCGCCGCACCGGCTTGCCCAGGCCCTGCTCCACCGCGGCGATCATCTCGTCGAAGCTGACCATGATCCCGCCGCACAGGTAGCGGTGCGGTCCGCGGCCGGGCCGCATCAGCGCCTCGTGCACCAGTCCGATGTCGCGGACGTCGACCATTGCCATGCCGCCGCGCACCACCGGCGCCACCCGGTACTTCACGATCGGCGCCCAGCCGCGTTCGGTGACGCCCGGAGCGGTGTGGAACGCCGGGCCGACCACGCTGGAGGGATAGGTCACCACGACAGGCGCGCCCTCGTCCTGCAGCCGGCGGGCCACCCGCTCGCCGTAGGCCTTGGTGCGGGCGTAGGCGCTGCGCCCGGGCACGGTGGGCGAGTCCGGGCCGATGATCCCGTTCGGCGGCGGAAACAGCGCGCTGTAGCTGCTGACCGACACCACCGGGTCCAGGCCGGCGGCCACGGCACGGGTCAGGATCGCCTCGGTGGCGTAGGCGTTGATGTCCCACATCAACTTTTCCTGGCGGTCGTTGGTGCCGACCACCCCGGCGGCGTGCAGCACCGCGTCGCAGCCGTCCAGCAGCGCCGCCACCACCGCGGTGTCGCGGATGTCGCCGTCGAGCACCTCGAGGGTCCCCAGCTCACCCAGCCGGGGAATGATGGGCTCGTCGCCGCAGCCCGGGGCGACCAGCAGCCGAACCGAATGCCCGGCTTCCAGCAGCGTCTTGACGGTGTGGGCGCCGAGGTAGCCGGTGCCGCCGGTGACTGCGATCCGCATCAGCGGTTCTTGAATTCCGGCTTGCGCTTTTCGGCGAACGCCCGCGGACCCTCTTTGGCGTCCTCGCTCAAGAAAACCTTGATGCCGATCTTGGTGTCGATCTTGAACGCGTCGTTCTCGTGCAGGCCTTCGGTCTCGTGGATGGTGCGCAGGATCGCCTGCACCGCCAGCGGCCCGTTGTTGTTGATCTGTTCGGCGATCTCCAGTGCCTTGGTCAGGGCTTGGCCGTCCTCGACCACATGGCCGATCAGGCCGATCTCCTTCGCTTCGTCGGCGGTGATGTGCCGACCGGTGAACAGCAGGTCACAGGCAATGGTGTAGGGAATCTGGCGGACCAGTCGCACCGCGGAGCCGCCCATCGGGTACAGGCTCCACTTGGCCTCGGCAATGCCGAACTTGGCGCTCTTACCGGCGATGCGGATGTCGGTGCCCTGCAGGATCTCGGTGCCACCGGCGATGGCCGGGCCCTCCACCGCGGCGATCAGCGGCTTGGTCAGGCGGCGGCCCTTGAGCAGGCCGTCGATGCGCGACGGGTCGTAGCTGCCGTCTTTGAAGGAGTCGCCGGGCGCCTTCTTGTTGGCGGACTTGAGGTCCATGCCGGCGCAGAAGTAGCCGCCCGCTCCGGTCAGGATGCAGCTGCGGATCTCGTCGTCGTTGTCGACGCGGTCCCACGCCTCAACCATGATCGCCAGCATTTCGCCGGAAAGGGCGTTGCGCACCTCCGGCCGGTTCAGGGTGACGATCAGGGTGTGTCCGCGCTGCTCAATGAGGGCGTGGGGCTGCTCTGACGACTCGGACACCGGCGTCCGCCTTTCCGGGTTGGATCCTCGACTTGAAATCGAAATGTAACACGTTCTAGTTTGTGTGTTGTGGCTCTCAACATCGCCGACTTAGCCGAACACGCCATCGACGCCGTACCGGATCGGGTTGCCCTGATCTGCGGCACGGAACAGCTGACCTATGCGCAGCTGGAGGAGAAGGCCAACCGGCTGGCCCATCACCTCATCGACCAGGGCGTCAAGAAGGACGACAAGGTAGGCCTGTACTGCCGCAACCGCAACGAGATCGTCGTTGCGATGCTCGGCATCATCAAGGCCGGCGCCATCTTGGTCAACATCAACTTCCGCTACGTCGAGGGTGAGCTGCGCTACCTGTTCGAGAACTCGGACATGGTCGCCCTGGTGCACGAACGCCAGTACTCCGACCGGGTCGCCAACGTGCTGCCCGACACCCCGAACGTCAAGACCATCCTGGTGGTCGAGGACGGCAGCGATCTGGACTACCAGCGCTACGGGGGCGTGGAGTTCGAGGCCGCGCTGGCACAGGGCTCACCGGAGCGTGACTTCGGACCCCGCAGCGCCGACGACATCTACCTGCTCTACACCGGCGGAACCACCGGATTCCCCAAGGGCGTGATGTGGCGCCACGAGGACATCTACCGGGTGCTGTTCGGCGGGACCGACTTCGCCACCGGTGAGCCGATCGCCGACGAGTACGACCTGGCCAAGCAGGCCGCCGCCAACCCGCCGATGGTCCGTCTGCCGATTCCGCCGATGATCCACGGCGCCACGCAGTCGGCGACCTGGATGTCGCTGTTCAGCGGGCAGACGGTGGTGCTGGCACCGGAGTTCGACGCCGACGCGGTGTGGCGCACGATCGAGGAACACAAGGTCAACCTGCTGTTCTTCACCGGTGACGCGATGGCGCGCCCGCTGCTGGATGCGCTGCTGGCCCATCAGGACGCCGGCAACGAATACGACCTGTCGTCGCTGTTCCTGCTGGCCTCCACCGCGGCACTGTTCAGCCCGAGCATCAAGGAACGCCTGCTGGAGCTGTTGCCCAACCGGATCATCACCGACTCCATCGGCTCCTCGGAGACCGGTTTCGGCGGCACCAGCATCGTCGCCAAGGGCGAAGAGCACACCGGTGGCCCCCGGGTCACCATCGACAAGAACACCGTGGTGCTCGACGAGGACGGCAACGAGGTCCAGCCGGGCTCGGGCGTGCGGGGCATCATCGCCAAGCGGGGCCACATCCCGGTCGGCTACTACAAGGACGAGAAGAAGACCGCCGAGACGTTCCGCACCATCAACGGCGTGCGTTACGCGATCCCCGGCGACTTCGCGCAGGTCGAGGCCGACGGCACCGTGACGATGCTGGGCCGCGGGTCGGTGTCGATCAACTCCGGTGGCGAGAAGATCTACCCCGAGGAGGTCGAGGCCGCCCTCAAGACCCACCCCGACGTATTCGACGCGCTGGTGGTCGGGGTGCCCGACCCCCGCTACGGCCAGCATGTGGCGGCGGTGGTGCAGGCGCGCGGAGATGCCCGGCCGTCGCTCGAGGAGATCAACGCCTGCGCGCGTACCGAGATCGCCGGCTACAAGGTGCCCCGCAGTCTGTGGTTCGTCGACGAGGTCAAGCGCTCCCCGGCCGGCAAGCCCGACTACCGCTGGGCCAAGGAACAGACCGAAGCCCGTCCCGCCGACGAGGTGCACGCCAAGCATGTGGCAGCCGAGAGCTAGATTCACCAAATCTTTTGACGGTGAGCCGCTCCCGGCGAACCGGTGTCCGAGCTAGTCTCTGTCGATGCAACGACTTTCGGGCGTCGACGCCGCGTTCTGGTCCGGTGAAACCCCTGGCTGGCACATGCACGTCGGTGGGCTGGCGATCTGCGACACGACCAATGCGCCGAACTACAGTTTCGAGCGGGTCCGTCAGCTGCTGATCGAGCGGCTGCCACAACTGCCGCAGCTGCGCTGGCGGGTCACTCCTTCCCCCTTGGGACTGGACCGCCCGTGGTTCGTTGAGGACGAGAACCTCGACATCGACTTCCACCTGCGGCGCATCGGCGTTCCCGCCCCCGGCGGGCGTCGCGAGGTGGAAGAGCTCGTGGGCCGGCTGATGTCCTACAAGCTGGACCGCTCCCGCCCGCTGTGGGAGATGTGGGTGATCGAAGGCGTCAGCGGCGGCCGGGTCGCAACCCTGACCAAGATGCATCACGCGATCGTCGACGGTGTCTCGGGCGCGGGGTTGTTCGAGATCATGCTGGACGTCACCCCGGAGCCCAGGCCGCCCGACCCCGAGACGGTCGGGTCCTCGAACGGGGCCACCATGCCCAGCTACGAGCGCCGCGTCCTCGAGGAATTGGTCAACGTCACGGTCAAGACGCCCTATCGGATCGGCCGACTGCTGCAGCAGACCGTGCGCCAGCAGATCGCCACGGTCGGACTGGGGCTGCCCCGCAAGCCTCCGCGCTACTTCGACGCGCCGGTGACCCGGTTCAACGCCAGCGTGTCGCCGCACCGCCGGATCAGCGCCACGCGCGTCGAGCTGGCCCGGGTCAAAGCCGTCAAGGATGCCTACGGAGTCAAGCTCAACGACGTGGTGCTGGCCATGGTCGCCGGCGCCGTCCGCGAGTATCTCCGGGAGCGTGGCGAACTGCCGGACAAGGCGCTGGTGGCCCAGATCCCGGTGTCGACCCGTACCGAGGAAAGTCAGGGCGAGGTCGGCAACCAGGTCAGCTCGATGACCGTGTCGATGGCGACAGACATCGAGGGAGCGGCCCAGCGGCTCAAGACGATTCACGCCAACACTCAGAGCGCCAAACAGATGGCCAAGGCGCTCTCGGCGCACCAGATCATGGGACTGACCGACACCACCCCACCCGGGCTGGTGCAGCTGGCCGCGCGTGCCTACACCGCGACCGGGCTGGCCAACCGGCTGGCCCCGATCAATCTCGTCGTCTCCAACGTGCCGGGCCCGCCGTTTCCGATCTACATGGCCGGGGCGGAGCTGGAGTCACTGGTGCCGCTCGGTCCGCCGGTTATGGACGTGGCGCTGAACATCACCTGTTTCTCCTACCGCGAACACCTCGACTTCGGGTTCGTGACCACGCCGGAAGTCGCCGAGGACATCCACAAGATGGCCGACGCGATCGAACCGGCGCTGGCGGAGCTGGAGCGCGACATCGACCGGGGGAAGAACCGGACCGGCCGGCGCTGAGCGCTACCGTCCCGGCAGTGCCTGCACCACCCGGATCATCGGGGTCAGCAGCTTCTGCCACAACGGCGTCGAGATCCCCAGCGGCGGGTCCAGATTCAGGACACGGGCGGTGGCGACGGTCTGCGGCTCGGTGTACTTGAGGATCCCGTCGGCTCCGTGGCGACGGCCCACCCCGGAGGCCTTCATGCCGCCCATCGGCGCGGCGACGCTGCCGAAGGCCAGCGCGTAGCCCTCGTCGACATTGACGGTGCCGGACTTGATGCGTGCGGCGATCGCCTCACCCTGCGCCTTGGTCGCGGCCCAGACACTGGCATTCAGACCGTACTCGGTGTCGTTGGCCTTCGCGATAGCCTCCTCGACGGAGTCGACGGGGTAGATGGAGACCACCGGCCCGAACGTCTCGTTGCGTGCGCACTCCATCTCGTCGGTGACGTCGGTCAGCACCGTCGGCTCGTAGAACAGCGGCCCGATGTCGGGGCGGGCTTTGCCGCCGGCGACCACCTTGGCGCCCTTGGCTTTCGCGTCGTCAACGTGGTTGGAAATGGTCTTGATCTGGTCTTCGGAGATCAGGCTGCCCATGTCCGCGGTGAAGTCGTAGGCGGCAGAGAGCTTCATGGCGCGGACCTGCTCGGCGAACTTCGCGGCGAACTCCTCGGCGACATCGCGTTCGACGTAGATGCGCTCGATCGAGATGCACAACTGTCCGGCGTTGGAGAAGCAGGCGCGGGTGGCTGCCTTGGCCACCTCGGACAGGTCGGCGCCTTTGGTCACGATCATCGGGTTCTTGCCGCCCAGCTCGGCGGAGAAACCGATCAACCGGGAGCCGCACTGCTCGGCCAGGGTGCGGCCAGTGGCGCTGGAGCCGGTGAACATCAGATAGTCGCACTGCTGCACGATCGCGGTGCCGACCACCGATCCCGGCCCGGGCACCACCGCGAACAAGTCGCGCGGCAGGCCGGCCTGATACAGCAGTTCGACGTTGGCCAGCGTGCAGTAGGGGGTCTGGCTGTCGGGCTTGACCACCACCGCGTTGCCCGCCAGCAGGGCCGGGATGGCATCGGAGATCGACAGCGTCATCGGGTAGTTCCACGGCGCGATCACGCCCACCACGCCCTTCGGGTGGTAGTTGATCACGGTCTTGACGATCCCGGGCAGCAGTCCCGGCACCCGCTTGGAGGCCAGCAACTTGGTGGCCTGGCGCGCGTAGTAGCGCGCGTTGAGCATGATGTCGAGGATTTCCTCTTGAGCGGCCGAACGCGCCTTGCCGGTCTCCGCCTGGCAGACGTCCATCAGGAAGTCCCGGTTGGCGATCACCAGGTCGCGGTAGCGCTCGATGATCGCGCTGCGCTCTTTGACGCTGCGCGCCGCCCAAGTGCGCTGCGCGGCCCGGGCCTTGGCGAACGCCGCTGTCACGTCGTCGGCGTTGCCGACCGGGATGGTGGTCAGCGGCTTGCCGGTGAAGACCTCGTCGATGGTCCGGGTCGCACGGCTTTCCAGGTCATCGATGGCGCACAGTTGACGCAGCCGGTCGAAGTCTGCGGCGGATGGAGCGGGCATGGGTGTCTCCTACTGGCGGGTAACACGGTGTTAACGCCAAACTACCCGCCGCAGCGGCCCCCCGGTAGCTCGGCGGCGTGGGCACTGAGCCACTCGGTCATCTGGTTGAGCGCCGCAATCCCGGACCCGAAGCTGCCGTCCTTGGGTTCGGCGGCCAGCGCCACCGCGAGCAACCCGGCCGGCGTGCCGACGACGCCGAACTGCCGCACCAGATAGCCGCCGCCCCGGCCGGGGCCCCAGCCGCCTTTGGTCGGGGCGCCGATGCCGGCCAGCCCCCAACGCTGGTCGGGAACGGTGTTGCGCATCAGGCTGTAGACGGTTGCGGCGGCAGCGGACATGCAGGGGAGATGGGCGGCAAACACCGCTTGGCGGGCCAGCGGCCACTGGGTCTGGCCGAAGGCGCTGAACTCAGGACGCAGTCGCCGGGATTCAACCGCGGTGCCGGCGTCGCCGCCGGCCCGCAGCACGGCCTGCACCTGTTGCGCCGCCTGGGGTGCCGGACCCAGTGAGGACCACAACTGCTCGGCGGCGTCATTGTCGGACGCCGTGATGGCCCGCGCGGCCAGGTCGGCAGCGTTCGGGCGGTTGGCGTGTAGCGCCGCAATCGCCAGCGGGACCTTGATGGTCGACCACGCGACGCCGCTCTGCAGAGAACCCAGCGTGGCCACCTGGTTCTGTCCGACCGGCGCATAGGCGATACCCACGTTGCCCGGAATGGTGTTGGCCAGCTGCGCGAAGCTGGCCTGTAACGGCTCTGCGGAGGCGGGGGAGGCCAGGGCCACGCCGGCGGCGGCGGCCAGGATCGCGGCGAGCACGCGGCGGGCAACATGCATTGGCTCAGTATTGCCTGCGGTGGGCGTGGAATGCGGATGACGACGGCGGAGTGTCGGACCTGTCGGCGTGCAGCGCGTCGCGAGCCCACGATAGGTGGACAACCGGCCGAATCCGGACCCTCAAGGCCGTGCGAGCAGAAAGATTCGCGTAAAACCTTACGGTCGTCTATTTTCGGCTATCTTGGGGCAGCATGAAAGCAGCGCTCGGTGCGGCCGCGGCCCTGGTCACTTCGGTGCTCGGCATGGCGCCGCCTGCGCTGGCGGACGAGGATCTGCATTTCTTCAAATCCCCGAGCGGAAACATCTCGTGCCTGATGTACCCGCCGGACCATGTCCGGTGCGACATCAAAGAACGTGATTGGTCGCCGCCGCCGCGGCCGGCGGACTGCCCGAGCCAGACCGGGTACGGGCAGGGCATCAACATCGCCGCCACCGGCAGGGCCGAGTTCGTCTGTGCCGGTGACACGACGTTCGAGCCGACTGCGAGAACCCTCAACTACGGTCAGAGTGACCGCTCGGCCACGCATGTGTGCACCAGCGAGGCGTCCGGCATCAGGTGCGAGAACCGGGAGGGCCACGGCTTCGTGATCTCCCGCGAGTCCTACGACCTGTTCTGACAGCGGTTTCAGCGCTGCGCGAGTGCCGTCATGTCAGGTGCCAGCACATCGGTCAGCGATGACCACGGCACGGTGATGACCGGCGAGCCGTGTCCGAACTGGTAGTCGGCGAAATGGATTTCGAGCCCCTCGGCGGTCGGAATCCAGTTCGCGAAGTTCTCCGCGATGGGGCGGTTGCCCGGTTCGTCGGACATCGGCTCGCCTCCGCCGTAGACGGTCGGCCAGATCCGTTTGGTCTGCTCAGAAAGCCGGTTGAGGCCATCTTGCTCGTCGTTGAACAGATCGCGCAGCGTGATCGGTTTGGCGCTGCGACTGTCGATGACGACCGTGCTCACATAGTTGGTCGGATGCGCTGCGCCTTTGGCGTAGTAGACGCCGCTGAGAACCTGGGCGATCGCGGTGGGCCGAAACGTCACAGCCGGCCGAATCTCAAGGCTCCACGAAGAATTCGCATCGGCGTCCGCACGCACCTGATCGATCTGATAGCGGGCCGATGCGTTGCCGGCTTTGTTGAACGTCTCGGCCACCCGTGGGTCGCCATCGGATATCCGGCCGACTTCGGCGTGCCAGTGGCCCCTGCCGTCGGCGGTGGCTCCCTCCAAGGGAGCGATCGTGACGGTATAGCTCTTTCCGTTGGAGATCTGCGAGTCCTGGCCGGCAGCCGGCGATGGACTGGCGGAAGTCAGCGCCGTCGAGGTGACCACGAGCTGATGACCCATCGCGACGTGCGATTCAGTGTTTCCGCAGGAAGCCGTCGACACCGAAAGTGCGGCAATGACAGCTGCGGTCAGGGGTGTCGTGAAGGCGTGCGGCGTGCGGCGGCCGGTTGGCTGGTGAAGGGGCACCCAGAGATC
Source organism: Mycolicibacter nonchromogenicus (assembly GCF_002101775.1). GTDB lineage: Bacteria > Actinomycetota > Actinomycetes > Mycobacteriales > Mycobacteriaceae > Mycobacterium > Mycobacterium nonchromogenicum. The sequence goes on from NZ_LQPI01000039.1 coordinate 47,829, forward strand.
ATCTCACCGGTGCGTGAACGTGATGCGTGGTTTTTGCTGATCAGCGCTGCACGGCGCAGCGAACGGAGATCGCGGAGAACCCACCCGTCAGCGGATGCCATTCTGTCATCGTGGACGCGGAATCGTGATCGAGGAGCGGGTCGATGTACATACGCCGCAGTTTGACCATGCTGCACGCGGTCCGCGGGTCGGTGCTGTGCTGCGTCGTGCTGGGGTTGTTCGTCACGGCGCTGCCCTTTGTGTCCAATGCTGCCTTCGGCCCGCTGATGCAGGCCGTAGCCGTCGCAGGGATGAACGGGAACCTCTCGGATGTATGGGGAATGCAGGGTGCGTTGCTGAGTCGTGAGAGCGGTGCCGCCTCCGGCCCGCTCGACTGGCTGACGACACCACTGAATTTCACCGTACTGCTGAGTGTTTGGGCGGGTGCTTTGGTGCTGGCGCAAGCGCTGGGTTTCGTCAACGCGTGGATCGGCGCGCATGTCGAGCGCAGACTTCTGGCCGCGATTCTGCAACGCGTACACGACCACGTTCAATCGCTGTCCCTGGACTTCTTTGTCGGCACGCGCAGCGGTGCCCTGATTCAGCGTGTGCAACTGGAGGCGCCCTGTGTCCAGCGGTTGTTGACCGACTGCGTCCTCCCACCGGTTGTCGACGCGGTGGTGTTGGTCCTCGCGCTCGGGTACCTCCTGACGCTGTCCTGGCAGATGACGGTGGTGTCGCTGGTTCTTGCGCCCCTCGCGCTCACGGCTCTGCGCTACGCGGGCAGCAGGCTCCAGGTGGTGACGCAACGCGCCATGATGGCAAATCGGGCGATGAGTGCGGAATTGGCCGAGACCGCCAGTGGTATCTCGGAGATTCAGGTGTTCAACGCCCAGCGCCGCCGCAGCGAGATGTTCGGCGAATCGGCGACGTCGGCGACGAAGAACATGGCCGCGATGCGGGTCTGGATGCAGGCATCGACCAACGGCGTTCAGGTCTTTATCGCGCTGAGCACCGTCTTGGTGCTCGTGAGCGGGATCGCGTGGGGCGGCCGGTGGGGTCTCAGCTTCGCCGGCCTGGTGGTGTTCGTCGCGTATGTGCCGACGATGTTTGCGGCCGTGCAGCGAATGGTGCTGGCGTATACGACTTACCAGTCGATCCTGCCCCATGTGGCCTCGACTTACGATCTGCTCGACACCGAGCCGACGGTGCGGGAACTCCCCGACGCCGTCGCATTGCCCGAGATCAGGGGTGATGTGGTGTTCGAGGACGTGTGCTTCGGCTATTCGCCGCAACAGCAGGTTCTGAACGGGCTGTCATTCTCGGTCGCCGCGGGTGAGACGGTGGCGCTGGTCGGACCGATCGGATCAGGAAAATCCACTGTCTTCAACCTGCTGCTCCGTTTCCTTGAACCGCAGCGTGGCCGGATTTTTCTGGATGGCAACGATATCCGTGAGGTGACGTTGCACTCGTTGCGCGAACAGGTGTCCAAACTGGCGCAGTTCCCGTTCTATCTCAAGGACACCATCCGACAGAATGTTCGACTGGGCAGACACGATGCCGGCGACAGTGACATCGAAGACGCCTGCCGATCGGCCCACGTCCATGCGGTGATCGTCGACCCGGCCAAAATGCGGGACGGCTACGACACCGTCATGGACGTCGAGGTGCCGTCGGGAGGGCAGAAGCGGCTGATCGCCTTCGCGCGGTGCCTACTTCGCCGGCCGCAGGTACTGCTGCTCGACGAGCCGACGGAGAACCTGGATGCCGATCAGCGAGCCCGCGTGACCGCCGTGATCCGGGAATACGCCGATGCCCGCACCTGTCTGGTGATCAGCCACGACATGGACTTCATTGCGGCAGTGGCCGATCGGATCATCGTGTTGAACCACGGCAGAGCCGTGGAACAGGGCACCCATGCGGAGTTGATGGATCGTGGTGGCCTGTACAAGCAGCTGTATGACGCCGACAACGCGGACTCCGCCCTACTCGAGCGCAGCGCTCAGGTAAAGGAGGCGACCCGTCGGGCCGCCGCGCTCGACTGACCGCTGCGGCGAGGCGGCCCGCCAGGGGTGCTCAGTCGCGTGGGGGCAGCGGTGCCGCGGTGTCGGGAGTGTCGAAACTGCGCTGGTACCAACCCATGTAGCCGTAGCCGGTGCTGCTGTCCGACAGGTAGTTTCCGCTGCCCTGTGTGGTGGCGCGGACGTCTCCGATACGGACGACCTGCGGGGGCGAGTAGGAGCGCATGGACGACCTCCAATGATCGGTTACGCGCGGGCTTGGCCTACGAAAGTGTACTTGTCGCCGCCGAGCGAGACGGGGTGTTTGGACGAATCAACGTCTAACCGCCCCGGAGGCTCCGGTCAGGAGGGCGGGAGCGCCCGCATGATGCAGGTGGCGCAGCCAGATCTCGATCTGGATTGCCGTGTAGAACTGTGCGACCGCGCCGATGCGCCCGGTGGCGCGCAGCGCATCGGTCCATGCGCCGGTGTCGGCGTAGCCGCGCTCCACGAGCTCGGGGCGCTCGCCCAGGAACTCCCGCCAACGCGGGTGGCGTTCGAACCCGTGCAGCATCGCCTCGTCCGCGATCGGTTTCGAGCGCCGCCGAAGGACCTGCTCGCTGACCAGTCCCGCGAAGGCGTACCGCTGTACCGCTCGGTCCACCCGCGGATCCACCGCGATGTTCCACGGCGTGGCAAGCGCCAAGTCGATCACCGGTGGCGCCAGCAGTGGATGCCGCAGTTCGTAAGTGGCCGCAGGGAACTGGTGGCGGCTTCGGGCGAACTCCGCGCCGCGCAACACGTTCTCCACAACGGCCTGACCGTGGACTGTCTGCGCCCGGATCGTTGTGGTGACCTGCGCGCGGCGTTGCAGGTCATGGCCCTCGACGTAGTCGCGGCGTAGCCAGGGCGCGGCTTCGGCGATGTGCGCCGACGGTTGTAGCGCAAGGGTCCGTCCGCGTCGCCATCGGCGCCGTCCTTCCAGTGCCGCGCGGCGCAGCCAGAACGCGGCGGAGCGTCCGAGTCCGGACTCGGCACTCCACCGCAGCGTTTCGCGCCGTAGTTGCAGCAGCTGTCCGGTCCGCAGTAAGTCGGCCAGGTACCAGGGCAGCAGGCCCGCGAAGAACACCGCGTCGCCGCCCTCCCCGGTCAGCAGAGTCGATAGGCCCAAGTCTCGCCCGACGGCTTCTTGCGCGGCGCTCGGAGCCCAGTTGATGATTCGGCGCGTGGGCGCCGGCAGGAAGACGCCCAGTTCCGGTCCGGCGGTGAAGGTGCCGTGCTCGGCGGCGTCGATGGGATGCCACGAGGCCGGAGTCGTCTCCAGGGCGGCCTTCATCCACGCCGACTCATCGCTGCCCGGGTAGCCGGGATGGATGAAGCTCAGCGCCGCCACCGGTGCCATACCGGTGGCGGCAGCCAAGACCGTCGAGGTGTCCAGGCCGCCCGACAACTCCACCGCCTGGGCGCCGTCGGCGGACAACGCTCCCGCGACAGCACCCTCGACGGTCTCTCTCAACAGTTCTTGATGGGCGCCGAATCCCTCGTCAATGGGATCCGTCGTTGGTCGCCACCCGCCGCGCAGCCGGGGGCGGCCGGCGTTGCAGGTGGCGAATTGGCCCACCTGCAGCCGTCGTATGCCGCGGTACGGGGTGTGCGGGCCCAGATGCATGCCGGTGCTGAACAGGTCGGCCAGGTACTCGTCGTCCACGTCGCGCCAGGCCTGGGTTTCGCGGGCCAGGGCTGCTAAGTCGGTCGACACCACGGTTCCGCTCGGCCGTGCGGCGTAGTACAGCGGCCGCAGGCCCATCCGATCCCCGATCAGTACGGCGTCGGGCCCGTTCACGACAACTGCCGCGTATTCGCCGATGATGTGCTCGACGGTGTCGGTCTGCCACCGCCGAAGCCCGGCTTCCACGATCTGGCCGAACGACGCCGAGGGGGAGAGATTCAACGTGGCGCGCAGCGGCGCCGGATGCGCGAGGTAGCCGTGAAACCAGACCGCGGCGTCGCCGACCGCCTCGTACTGCGGCCAGCCCTGTATCGGTGCCCCCGCCTCGGTGGGCAGCGATACCAGGAATCCCTGCAGGGCTGGTGGCATCATGCCCGCTGGATAACGGTGAAACGGTGCAGGGCGGAATCACTCTCGTTGAGCGCGACGCCGTCCAACTCCACCCAGGCATGGGCTTCGAAGGGATACAGCGCCACGCCTATCACGTGCTGGGCCGGCCAGCCGGCTGCGCGAAGAAAGCTGGTCAGGGCGAGCGAACGCGGTAGACAGTCCAGCGGCGCCTGGCGGGCGGGATAGAGGCCCTCGGCGGTGAAGAAGCGCTGTGTCGTCAGCCGCACGTCAGCCCGCGGCTCGGTGGGGTCGGCGAGTGGGCGGGTGCGCTTGCAGTAGGCGGAAGCGAAACTCTTTCGCAGGTCGCGGTCCGCGGCGGCCCTTTCGGCCAAGGCGCGCATGATCGTTGGCCTGCGTCGCGCTGCCCGGACGGCGGCAGGTGGCGGCGTGCGGTGCGGGGCGGGGACCAATCTGCCGGCGGCCATCTGCGACGCGGCGAAGTCGGCGGTGTCGGCAGCCACGGCAGCCGCCGGCACTCCATAGGTTTCGGCAAGGGCGGCGAAGTCGCGCTCTGCCGGTGGCCGGGTGAGCTGGACCCACATGGCGGTGCCGATCTCGTCCACCACGTCGTAGACACCCGTGGAGAGGTCCAGCAGTACCAATCGGTCGGCTACCTGCGCGCACCGCAGGGCCGGTGCGGGGGCCAGTTGGGGCGGTGAGGAAGGTCCAGGATTCGGCACTGTGCTGGGCGACTGTCGGATGATGGGCCAAGAAGGCGACGGGAGCCGCCCAATGGTGTAGTTATACGCCCGAATTTCCGAAATGGGGGGGGAATGCCGGATCCGGACCTCGACGGTGCGGCCGGCGTGCAACACCTCGGTGCGGCGGCACCCGCGGGGATTTAGGCGTTTGCGGCCCATGAACTGCGGTCATGGTGATAGGAGTGGCTGGATCGGCGCCGCCGCGGCCGAGAAGAGGGAGCGAACCATGCATCCGTTGAAGTCGATGGCCGTTGCTGGCCGGGCTCTTGTGGTTGCCGGGACGGTGCTGGCCGTCGCGGTGGGGATCGCCGGCGTCGCAGCCGCCGACGGCCCGGTCACATTGCGCAGCCGGCTCGGCGACTTCTGTCTGGACGCCCCCAGCGCGAACTATTTCGCTGCGGTGGTGATCAACCCCTGCGGTGATTCGGACACCCAGCGCTGGTACCGCAACGGCAAGCAGCTGCAGAACGTGGCCTTCCCCGGGGGGTGCCTGATCAACCCGGCGGTAGCTGCCACAAATACGGCGGAGATGAGCGTGTTCGCGCATCTCGGACCGTGTGCCGGAATGTGGCCTCAAGACTGGAATTTCGACCCCAACGGCCAGGTCAAGAATGACACGGGCTGGTACTGCCTCACCGTCCTCGGCGGACCGGGGCCCGGAACGTGGGTCTCCACCCGCTACTGCAATGGGGACCCGAGCCAAGGCTGGGATGTCATCTCCTGAGCCGGCCGGCACCAACAGGAGCGACTATCGGGAGATCCGAAACACCGGATCGGCACACTCGGTGCCCTCGGCGGACAACACCCGCTTGAGCACCTTGAAGGTCTCGGTACGCGGCAACTCCGCGGCCACCCGTACATAGGACGGCCACTGCTTGGGGCCCAGGTCGGGCTGCTCGGCCAGGAATGCGCGGAAGTCGTCGACGTCGAACGACGCCCCTCGGGCCGGCACCAGTGCGGCCATCACCTGATCGCCCACTGCGGGGTCCGGGATGGGATATACCGCCACTTGGGCGACAGCGTTGTGGCGCAGCAGAATCCGCTCGATGGGGGCGGTCCCCAGGTTCTCGCCGTCCACCCGCATCCAGTCGCCGAGCCGGCCGGCGAAGTAGGCGTAGCCGGCCTCGTCACGGTAGGCCAGGTCGCCGGAGTGATAGATCCCGCCGGCCATCCGCTCCGCCTCGGCCTCGGGATCGCGGTAGTAGCCGCGGAATTGGCCGCGCCCACTGGCATTCACCAGCTCCCCGACCACTCCGGGCGGGCACTCTTCGCCGGTCTCGACGTCGATGATGGTGTTGCCGTCCACCAGTGGCCCCAGTGCCCCGGGCGGGGTGTCCGGGGTGCGCCCGATCGCCACACCCCCCTCGGTGGAGCCGAAGGCGTCGATCACGGTGCACCCGAACCGGGCCGCGAACCGTTCCAGGTCCCGGGGCGCACCTTCGTTGCCGTAAAGCAGTCGCAGCGGGTTGTCGGCGTCGTCGGGTGCTGCTGGAGTGGCCAGCACATACGACAGCGGTTTGCCCACGTAGTTGGCGTAGGTGGCGCCGAAGCGGCGCACGTCGGAAAGGAAACCGGAGGCAGAGAATTTGCGGCGCAACGCGATCGACGCGCGGGCGGCCACCGCCACCGACCAGCCCGCCATCACCGCGTTGGAGTGGAACAGCGGCATCGACAGGTAGCAGACGTCCGACGGGCCCAAACCGAATCGTTGCGAGAGCATTATCCCCGGGAACGCCGCCTTCCACTGCGTGCAGCGCACGGCCTTCGGGTCGCCGCTGGTACCCGAGGTGAAGATCAGCATGAACAGCTCGTCGGGATCGGCGTCCCGAAAGGACACCGGCGTGTCGTCATATCCGGCCAATTCCGATTCCCACGAGGGTGATTCGACATCGATCATGCCTGAGACCGTGACGTCGGCGGTGTTGTCGGCCAGTACCAGCTGGCAATCGGCGTGGGCCACGTCGCGCTCCAGCGCCGCGCCCCGGCGGGTGGGGTTCAAGCCCACCGGCACGATGCCGGTCAGTGCCGCCGCCACCAGCATCGTCGAGAAGAACGGCGTATTGCCCAGCAGCACACCGACATGCGGCGGCTTATCCGGATCGAGGCGGGCTCGCAGCGCGGCGCCGAGTCGGGCACCGGCGGCGATGTGGTCTCGCCAGCTGACGAAGGTGTCCTCGAAGAAGACGCCGCGGTCGTCCACTTCGGCCAGCTGCGCCAGCAGTGCTGTGACGGTGGACTGTTCGTCGAGGGGGGCTGGGGCTGACATGGTGATCAGATTAGTGATGCAATAGAGCGGTGACTGATTCGCAGGCCTTCAACGCCGCAGACGCCATAGCCGCCCTGAAGAAAATCGCCGACATCGACGCCATCAAGGCAGTCAAGTACCGCTACCTGCGGGCCTTGGACACCAAGCACTGGGACGACTTCGCGGCCACCCTGGCCGAAGACGTCACCGCCGCCTACGGCCAGTCGATGGGCAGCAAGCACACGTTCGACGACCGTGACTCGCTGGTGGAGTTCATGCGCAACTCGCTTCCCGGCAACGTGATCACCGAGCACCGGGTCAACCATCCCGAGATCGACCTCACCGGCCCGGACACCGCCACCGGAATCTGGTACCTGCAGGACCGGGTGATCGTTCCCGACGTCAACCTGATGCTGATCGGCGCAGGCTTCTACCACGACACCTACCGCCGTACCGCCGACGGCTGGAAGCTCAGCCACACCGGATACGAGCGGACCTACGACGCCACCGTGCCCCTGACCGATCTGCCGGGATTCCACGTGTCGTTCGGGGAGGCCCTGAACCGCTGAGCCGCCCGGCCCAGCCAACTACGCAGGCGTTTCGGCCAGTTCGCGGCCGATCGCCAGCAGCTGTCCCGTGGCGCCGCCGAGCGCGAACTCGGTCTGCTTGGCGGCCAGGAAGTAGCGGTGGATCGGGTGGTCGATGTCGATACCGACGCCGCCGTGAATGTGAACGATGCTGTGCGCCACCCGGTGGCCGGCCTCGGCCGCCCAGAACGCGGCGGTGGCCACCTGGGTGGTCGCCGGCAGACCCTCGCTGACCCGCCACGCCGCCTGGGTCAGCGTCAGCCGCAGCCCCTTGACGTCGATGTAGCCGTCGGCCAGCCGCTGCGACACCGCCTGGAAGCTGCCGATCGGCTTGTCGAACTGCTCGCGCTCGCGGGCGTATTCGGCAGTCAGGGCCAGGCCGCGCTCCAACACTCCCAGCTGGTAGGCGCTGCGGCCCAGGGCCGCCACATTGACCAGGTGGTCGAGCACGTCGGCCCCACCCACCAGGCGGCCGGCCTCCACCTCGACTCCGGACAGCTCCAAGTGGCCCACGCTGCCGCGACCGGTGGTGGCCAGCGAAGTCACGGTCACACCGGGATCGGCGGAGTCGATCAGGAACACCGCTGCACCCGAATCGGTTTCGGCCGCCACCAGGAAGGCGTCAGCGACCGAAGCGAAACCGATCTGCGTGCGGGTGCCGGTGAGCCGGTACCCGTCACCCGCGGCGGCCGCCCGGACCGGGCCCTCGCCCATCTCCCCGTCGAGCGCGACGGTGAGGATCTTCGTCCCGGCCACGGCCGGAGCGCCCCAGGCCTGCTGCAGCTCTGCGGAGCCGAACTTGGCCAGAGTCTCGGCGGCCAGCACCACCGACTCCAGATAGGGCACCGCGGCCAGCTGGCGGCCGAGCGCGGTCAGGATCGCCGCTTGTTCCAGCACGCCGAACCCTCCGCCGCCGAGCGGCTCGGCGGCCGCGCTGGACACGACGTCGGCGTCGATCAGTTTGCGCCACAGTTCGGTGTCGAAGCGCTGCTGCAGTGCGTCGAGCTCGCGCTGGTGCTCCGGCGTGCACACCGAGTCCACGATGGTGCCGACCAGACCCGAGAGGTCGTCAGATGCTTCGGTAGTGGTGAAGTCCATGAGTCCTTGCCTCCAAAGTCCTTGGGTATGTGGGTCAGCGGTTCCGGGGCAGGCCCAGGGCCACCATGCCGATGATGTCGCGCTGCACCTCGTTGGTGCCGCCGCCGAACGTCAGGATCAGGCAGGCCCGGTGCATCCGCTCCACCCGTCCGCGCAGCAGTGCGCCGGGGGAGTCCTGGCGCACGGTGGCGGCGGTGCCGAGCACCTCCATCAGCAGGCGGTAGGCCTCGGTGGCCAGCTCGGTGCCGAAGACCTTCGCCGCCGAGGCGTCCGCCGGGGAGGGTGCGGCCTTGTCGGATGAGGCCAGCTCCCAGTTGATCAGCTTGAGCACTTCGGCCTTGGCCAGCACCCGTGCCAGGTTGAGCTGCACCCACTGCGAGTCGATGATCCGGTTGCCGTGAGCGTCCTTGGTGTTCTGAGCCCACTGGCGGACCTCGTCGAGGGCCACGAAGATCGGCTGCGCGGAGACCAGCGCGACGCGCTCGTGGTTGAGCTGGTTGGTGACCAGCTTCCAGCCCGCGTGCTCCTCGCCGACCAGGTTGGTCACCGGCACCCGCACGTCCTGGTAATAGGTGGCGCTGGTGTCCGGGCCGGCCATGGTGTGCACCGGGGTCCAGGAGAATCCCTCGGCGGTGGTGGGCACGATCAACATCGAGATGCCGCGGTGCTTCTTGGCCTCCGGGTTCGTGCGGGCCGCCAGCCACACGTAGTCGGCGTAGGCGATCAGCGAGGTCCACATCTTCTGGCCGTTGATCACATACTCGTCGCCGTCACGTACCGCGGTGGTGCGCAGCGAGGCCAGGTCGGTGCCGGCGCCCGGCTCGGAGTAACCGATCGCGAAGTGCAGCTCGCCGGCGGCGATCTTGGGCAGGAAGAACTTCTTCTGCTCGTCGGTGCCGAACGCCATGATCGTCGGCGCGACGCTGTTGATGGTCAGGAACGGCACCGGGGCACCGGCGATCGCGGCCTCGTCGGTGAAGATCAGCTGATCCATCGGCGAACGCGCCTGTCCGCCGTACTCCTTCGGCCAGCTCAGCGTCAGCCAGCCGTCCTTCCCCATCTGGGCCACGGTCTCCCGGTAGACGTTGCCGGTGCCGTACTCGCCCTGGGTCGAGCTGAGAGCCTCACGACGCTCTGGTGTCATCAGCGTGGTGAAGTAGGACCTCAGTTCGCTGCGCAGCTCTTCTTGGGCCGGCGTGTAGCTGATCTGCATCGGGGGAGTCCTTCGCTGGTGATCGGTGTCACGATAAGATTCTGGTCCGACAGCCGTTGTAACACGTTCTAGTCCCGGGGTCCAACGGCCCTAGCGGCTCGGGTGGAAGAGCTGTCAGATCGTATGGTGACACTAGTGGATGACGGCGGCCGGAAACGCTCGGTCGGCGCACGGCCCTTACAGGAGAATGTCATGCGAGTTGAGGTAGACCTGGATCGTTGCGAGGGCAACGCGATTTGCGTCGGAATCGACCCCGACCTGTTCGATCTGAACGATGACGAGCAGGCGGAGGTCAAACTCGCCCCGATCCCGGCCGACCGGGAAGCCCACGCGGAGCAGGCTATCGCCGAGTGCCCGCGGGCCGCGCTGCGCCGGGTCGACGACTAGCCTCCGACTGGCCAAGACTAGAGGTATTCATAACCGCCGGTGCCGACGAGCGCGCCGGTGACGCATAAGGAGCGTGCATGACTGACAACACGATCGATCTGACCGGCAAGGTCGCAGTGGTGACCGGCGCGGCCGCCGGCCTGGGCCGAGCAGAGGCGATCGGGTTGGCGCGCTCCGGGGCGACGGTGGTCGTCAACGACATCGCGCCGGCACTGGAGTCCTCCGATGTCATCGACGAGATCGCCGCCGCCGGCGGCAAGGGCGTACCGGTGGCCGGTGACATCAGTCAGCGGTCCACGGCCGACGAACTCGTCAGCACCGCCGACGGTCTGGGCGGGCTGAGCATCGTCGTCAACAACGCCGGGATCACCCGTGACCGAATGCTGTTCAACATGTCCGACGAGGACTTCGACGCCGTGATCGCCGTCCACCTGCGTGGCCATTTCCTGCTGACCCGCAATGCCGCGGCCTACTGGCGCCAGAAGGCCAAGGAGACGGAGTCCGGCGCCGTCTACGGCCGCATCATCAACACCTCGTCGGAGGCCGGCCTGATGGGCCCGGTCGGGCAGGCCAACTACGGCGCCGCCAAGGCGGGCATCACCGCGCTGACGCTGTCGGCCAGCCGGGCGCTGAGCCGCTACGGGGTGACTGCCAACGCGATCTGCCCGCGGGCCCGCACCGCGATGACCGCCGGGGTGTTCGGCGAGGCCCAGCTGGGTGAGGGCGAGATCGACCCGCTGTCGCCCGAGCACGTGGTGACCCTGGTCCGGTTCCTGGCGTCCCCGGCCTCGGCGGCGGTCAGCGGTCAGGTGTTCGTGGTCTACGGACCTGAGGTCACCCTGATGGCCGCGCCGACGGTGGAACGCAAGTTCAGCGCGGACGGGCAGGCGTGGGATCCGGCCACACTCTCCGGGACCCTGGCCAATTACTTCGCCGGCCGGGACCCGGCCCGGACGTTCTCCGCGTCCGAACTGATGTCCGACGATTAGAACAAAATTAGAACGCGTTACAGCGAGGTGTGCGTCACAATACGCTGTGACCAGCACGAATATCTCAGTAACCCCGGCAAAACGGGTTCTTTGACACTGCGAACGTGTTCTAGTTACTATGATCCGGCTCACGCGGGGCGGCGTTGGAATTATACGAACGACGTCGGGCGCACGAGGTTGCCGGATACAGTTTTGCGACCGCCGATGCCCAGGAAGCCTCACCGGGGGAAGGACGTGCCTTGATCGAACAACTCACGGTTCCGGCTCGGGCCGTGGGCGGGTTCGTCGAGATGTCGCTGGAGACGTTTCGGGCGATGTTCCGTCGGCCGTTTCAGTACCGTGAGTTCCTCGATCAGACCTGGATGATCGCCCGGGTGTCACTGCTGCCGACGGTGCTGGTGGCGATCCCGTTCACGGTGCTGGTGGCGTTCACCCTCAACATCCTGTTGCGTGAGATCGGCGCCGCCGACCTGTCCGGCGCCGGAACCGCGTTCGGCACCATCACCCAGCTGGGCCCGGTGGTGACCGTGCTGGTGGTGGCCGGCGCGGGCGCGACCGCCATCTGCGCGGACCTGGGCGCCCGGACCATCCGTGAAGAGATCGACGCGATGCGGGTGCTCGGGATCGACCCGATCCAGCGCCTGGTGGTGCCCCGAGCGCTGGCCTCGACGTTCGTGGCCTTGCTGCTCAACGGTCTGGTGTGTGCGATCGGCCTGGTCGGCGGCTACGTGTTCTCCGTCTTCCTGCAGGGCGTCAACCCCGGCGCCTTCATCAACGGCCTCACCGTGCTCACCGGGCTCGGCGAGTTGGTGATGGCCGAGATCAAGGCGCTGCTGTTCGGCACGGCGGCCGGCCTGATCGGGTGTTATCGCGGGCTGACCGCCAAGGGCGGGCCCCAGGGCGTAGGCAACGCGGTCAACGAGACCGTGGTCTACGCCTTCATTTGTCTGTTCGTCATCAACGTCGTCATGACCGCGATCAGCGTTCGGGTGCTGGTCAAATGAGCTATGACGCCACGCTGCGGTTCCGGCGCCTGTTCCGTGGGGTGCCCAAGGCCGTTGACAACTTCGGCGAGCAGGCCCTGTTCTACGCCGATTCGATTCGCTATGTCCCGAATGCGCTGACCAAATACCGCAAGGAAACCGTCCGGCTGATCGCCGAGATCACCATGGGCACCGGCGCGCTGGCCATCATCGGCGGCACGGTCGGCGTGGCCACCTTCTTGACCCTGGCTTCCGGCGGGGTGATCGCCGTGCAGGGCTTCTCCTCGCTGGGCAACATCGGTATCGAGGCGTTGACGGGCTTTTTGTCGGCCTTCCTCAACGTGCGGATCGTCGCGCCGGTGGTTGCCGGGATCGCACTGGCGGCCACCATCGGGGCCGGAACCACCGCCCAGCTCGGCGCCATGCGCGTCGCCGAGGAGATCGATGCCGTCGAATCGATGGCCGTGCACGCGGTGTCCTACCTGGTGTCCACCCGGCTGGTGGCGGGCTTGATCGCCATCATCCCGCTGTATTCCCTGTCAGTGCTGGCGGCGTTCTTCGCCGCCCGTTCCACCACGGTGTTCATCAACGCGCAGTCGCCGGGCCTATACGACCACTACTTCGACACCTTCTTGATCCCCACCGATCTGTTGTGGTCATTCCTGCAGGCGATCATCATGTCGGTCGCGGTGATGCTGGTACACACCTATTACGGCTTCAACGCGGCCGGTGGACCGGTCGGTGTCGGCATCGCAGTCGGACAGGCGGTGCGGACTTCACTGGTTGTGGTGGTGGTCATTACGCTGTTCGTTTCACTCGCTGTGTACGGCGGGTCCGGCAACTTCAACCTTTCGGGCTAGCAAGGGAATACAGGTGGAAACGGGATCTAGACGTACCCAGGTGCGGATTGCTGCGGCAATCCTGGGTGCGATCCTGCTCGCCGCCACGGTGTTCACCTACCTCTCCTACACGTCCGCGTTCACCACGACCGGCAAAGTCACCGTCACCTCACCACGCGCCGGTCTGGTGATGGAACAAGACGCCAAGGTCAAGTACCGCGGTATCCAGGTCGGCAAGGTCAAGTCGATCGCCTACCAGGGCGATCAGGCCAAGCTGTCCCTGGCGATCGACAGCGCCGCCCTGCAGCAGATCCCGTCGAACGCCGCCGTGCACATCGCCGGAAACACCATCTTCGGGGCTAAGTCGGTGGAGTTCATTCCGCCGCCGGTGCCGTCGGGACAGACACTGCGCAACGGGGCCAACGTGGCGGCCTCGGCCGTGCAGCTCGAGGTGAACACGCTCTTCCAGAAGCTGACCGATGTGCTGGACAAGGTCGACCCGGTGCAGCTCAACGGCTCCGTCAGCGCGTTGGCCGAAGGTCTGCGCGGCAACGGCGACAACCTGGGCGGGCTGCTGTCGGGGTTGAACAGCTACCTCGGAAAGATCAATCCGAAACTGCCCCAACTGCAGTCGGGACTGGCCAAGACCGCCGTCGTCGGCAACATCTACGGTGACGCCGCGCCCGACCTGGTGACGATCTTCGACAACGTCCCTACGATCAGCACGACGCTGGTGGATCAGCGGGAGAACCTGAGCAACGCGCTGCTGGCGACCACCGGACTGGCCAACAACGGCTACGACACCATCGCCCCGGCCGCCGACGACTTCATCGCCGGTATTCAGCGGTTCCGCGCCATGGGCAGCCTGCTGGCCGAGTACTCGCCGGAGTTCGGCTGCCTCCTCAAGGGAATCGAGAAGGCCCTGGAGCGTTTCGGCCCGTCGCTGGGCGGTACCAAGCCGGCTTTGTACGTGCAGTCCAGCTTCATCCCGGGCGCACCGGCCTACACCTATCCGGAGAGCCTGCCGGTGGCCAACGCGACCGGCGGACCCAACTGCCGCGGCTTGCCGGACCTCCCGAGCAAGCAGTACGGCGGTTCCTGGTTCCGGTCACCGTTCCTGGTGACCGACAGCGCCTACATCCCATTCCAGCCCAACACCGAAGTGCAGTTCGACGCCCCCTCCACAGCACAGTTCCTCTTCAACGGGGCATTCGCGGAACGGGATGAATACTGATGTCGCCGCGCAGCACTCTGATCAAGGTCGCGATCTTCTCCGTCGCCATGTTGCTGGTGTCGGCCGGCCTGGTGGTGGTGTTCGGCGAGTTCAGGTTCGCCTCGAACAACACCTATCACGCCGAATTCTCCACCGCGTCCCGGCTCAAGGGCGGCCAGGACGTGCGGATCGCGGGCATCCCGGTGGGCACGGTCAAGCGCGTCGAGCTGACCCCGAACAACAACGTCAAGGTCACCTTCGACCTCGACAAGCGCTACCAGCTCTACGATTCGACCCGCGCGCTGATCCGGTACGAGAATCTGGTCGGCGACCGCTATCTCGAGATCGCCGCGGGTCCTGGTGACATGCGCAAGTTGCCGCCGGGCGCCACCATCGCCCAAGACCACACCCAGCCGGCCCTGGACCTCGACGCACTGCTGGGTGGAATGCGCCCGCTGCTCAAGGGCCTGGACGGCGGAAAGATCAATGAGATCAGCAACGCGATCATCGAGCTGCTGCAGGGGCAGGGCGGAGCCCTGACGCAGATGCTGGCGAGCACCAGTTCGTTCACCACCACGCTGGCCTCTCGTGACCAACTGATCGGCGACGTGATCAACAACCTGAACACGGTGCTGGCCACCGTCGACGAGAAGACTGAACAGTTCGACGCCACCGTCGACCGGCTGCAGCAGCTCATCACCGGCCTGGCCCAGGGCAAGGATGCGATCGCGGGCGCGATCGGGCCGCTGTCCTCACTGGAGAACGACCTGACCGACACGCTGCGCCGTTCCCGGCGTCCGCTGCAAGGTGTCATCGAGAACGTGCGGCCACTGGCCACCGTGCTGGACAAGCGCAAGCAGGAGCTGAACGACGTCATCGATCCGCTGGAAGAGAACTACCTGCGCCTCAACGCCCTGGGCGCCTACGGCTCGTTCTTCAACATCAACTACTGCACCGTCGCGATGAAGTTCAACGGCCCCGCCGGCAGCGACATCATCCTGCCGATGGGCGGCCAGAACGACACCAGCAAGGGGAGGTGCTCTCCTGTCAAGGAATGACGGCGTAAACCCGGTTCGCACGGGTCTTTTGGGCATCGCACTGGTGACGTTCCTGGTGCTGGTGTCGTTCGGCTACACCAGTTTGCCGTTCTGGCCGCAGGGCAAGAACTATCACGCCTACTTCGCCGACGCCGGCGGGATCATTCCCGGCAACGACGTGACGGTGTCCGGTATCCGGGTGGGCAAGGTCAAGTCGGTGGCGCTGGCCGGGGCCAGCGCCAAGGTGGACTTCACCGTGGACCGCAAAGTCCGGGTGGGGGATCAGTCGCTGGCCGCCATCCGCACCGACACCGTGCTGGGCGAGAAGGCGCTGTCGGTCACCCCCGCAGGTGCCGGCTCGGTCACCGTGATCCCGCTCGAGCGCACCCGCGCTCCGTACACGCTCAACAACGCCCTGCAGGACCTCGGCGGCAATGTCGCGGATCTGGACAAGCCGCGCTTCGAAGAGGCACTCCAGGTACTCACCGACTCCATGCGTGAGGCGACGCCCCAGCTGCGCGGCGCGCTGGACGGGGTGGCCGCGTTGTCACGCAGCCTCAACCGCCGTGACGAGGCGTTGGGGCAGTTGCTGAATCACGCCAAGGTGGTCACCGGTGTGCTCAATCAGCGTGCCTCCCAGGTCAACCAGCTGGTGCTCGACGGCAACCAGCTGTTCGCCGCGCTGGACGAGCGCCGGCAAGCCCTGGGCGCCCTGATCGGCGGCATTGATGATGTCTCGCAACAGCTTTCCGGTTTGGTGACCGACAACGAAAAGGAGATCGGTCCGACCCTGAAGAAGCTCAACCTGGTGCTGGACAACCTGATCGAGCGCCAGGACCGGATCTCCGGGGCGCTGGACCGGTTGCCCGGCTACGCCACCACACTCGGCGAGGTGGTGTCCTCGGGGCCGGGCTTCCAGATCAACCTGTACGGACTGCCGCCGCCCACCATGTCGGAGGTCCTGCTCGACATGTTCTTCCAGCCCGGCAAGCTGCCCGACAGCCTCGCCGACTACCTGCGTGGGATGATCTCTGACCGCACCGTGATTAAGCCGAAGTCACCATGACGCGCCGAACCGCACGCATCGCTGTCGCCGGGGCGCTGGCCGTACTGCTGGCCGCCGCCGCGTATATCGTGCTGCCCGCGCAGCGCAGCTACCGCATCACCGGCTACTTCGCCTCGGCGGTGGGGCTGTACCCGGGTGACGATGTTCGGGTGGTCGGGGTTCCGGTCGGCCGGATCGAGTCCATCGAGCCGCGCGCCGAGAACGTCAAGATCACCATGACGGTGAACAAGGACGTGCCGTTACCGGCCGATGTTCATGCGGTGCTGATGGCGCCGAATATCGTCTCGGCCCGGGTCGTGCAGCTGACGCCGGCCTATACCGAGGGCGAGAAGCTTGCCGACGGGGCCGTCCTGGGCGAAGACCGCACCGCGGTCCCGGTCGAGTGGGACGAGATCAAGCAGGAGCTGACCCAGCTCAGCGCCCAGTTGGGCCCCGAAGACGGCAAGCTCAACGGCGCCCTGAGTGCCTTCATCAACCAGGCCGCCGACACCTTCGACGGCAACGGCGACTCGTTCCGCAACGCACTGCGGGAACTGTCGACCACCACCGGACGGCTCGGTGACTCGCGCACCGACCTGTTCGGCACCGTCAAGAACCTGCAGGTCCTGGTGGAGGCGCTCTCGGGCAGCAACGAGCAGATCGTGCAGTTCACCGACCACGTGGCCGCGGTGTCGGGAGTGCTGGCCGACAGTACGGTCGACCTGGACGTCACGCTGGGCACCCTCAGCCAGGCGCTGCGCGACGTGCGGGGCTTCCTGCACAACCACAACGACGCGTTGATCGAGCAGGTCAACAAGCTCTCGGAGTTCACCAAAGTACTCAGTGACCAAAGTGAGAACTTCGAACAGGTCCTGCACATCACCCCGCACGGCCTGGTCAACTTCTACAACATCTACAACCCGGCCCAGGGTTCGCTGTCCGGTCTGCTGTCGCTGCCGGACTTCGCCAACCCGGTGCAGTTCATCTGCGGCGGCGTCTTCGACGTCGGTTCGGTGCCGGACAACTTCAAGCGGGCCGAGATCTGCAAGGAGCGGATGGGACCGGTCATGCGCCGCTGGGCGATGAACTTCATTCCGCTGCTGTTCCACCCGATCAACTCGATCACCGCCTACAAGGGCCAGATCATCTACGACACCCCGGAAACCGAGGCAAAGGCTCAGACGCCGGTGCCCTACCTGAAATGGCTGCCCGCCCCGGGTGTCACGCCGCCGAGCACCGACGACGTCGCCGCGCTGTTCCTGCCGCCCGAGACGGGGCAGTTGGGCACCCCGCCCGGACCCACCGGTCCGGCTCGGCCCGGTGCCGGCGCACCACGGGAGGGCGGATGAGCGTGCAGTCGGTTGCCGGCGCGCTGCGGCGGTACGGTCGGCGAGGTGCGGTGCTCGGCGCCGGAACCCTGCTGCTGTCGGGTTGTCAGTTCGGCGGTCTGAACTCCCTGAACATGCCGGGAACCGCGGGGCACGGCCCGGGGTCCTACAGCGTCACCGTGCAACTGCCCGACGTGACCACCCTGCCGCAGAACTCGCCGGTCATGGTCGACGACGTCACGGTCGGCAGCGTCTCCGGTATCCAGGCGGTGCAGCAGCCCGACGGCAGCTTCTATGCCGCGGTCAAGTTGTCATTGGACGGCCACGTTCACCTGCCGGCCAATGCCATCGCCAAGGTGGCGCAGACCTCGCTGTTGGGTTCCCAGCACATCGAGCTGGCCGAGCCGACCGACCAGCCGCCGGTGGGCAGGCTCGCTGCAGGGGACGAGATACCGCTGAGCCGGACCGGGCGTTACCCCAGCACGGAAGAGGTGCTGTCGTCACTGGGCGTGGTGGTCAACCAGGGCAATCTGGGTGCGGTGCAGGACATCACCGAAGAGGCCTACGCCGCGGTGGCCGGCCGGGTCGGCACCCTGGCCGAGCTGGTGCCGCGACTGGCGGAACTCACCGCGTCGCTGGACCAGCAGGCACGAGAGATCATTGCCGCCGCCGACGGACTGAACCGGGTCGGCGCGACGCTGGCCCGCAGCGCCCCCAGCCTGGCCCGGGCGCTGGAGACCATGCCGGCGGCGTTGCAGGTGCTCAACGACAACCGCTCCAACATCGTCGATGCGTTCGGCGCGCTGCAGCGGTTGGCCGTGGTCGGATCGCGCATCATGAGCGAGACCAAGGAAGACTTCGCCGCCGACGTCAAGGACCTGTACCCGATCGTCAAGGCGTTCGCCGACAACGCCAACGAATTGGTGACGGCGTTCCCGTTCATCCCGACCTTCCCGTTCCCGTCGATGTATCTGCGCAATGCGGTGCGCGGCGACTTCCTGAACGTCTACACCACCTTCGACATGACGTTGCGGCGGTTCGGCGAGTCGGTCTTCACCACGGCGGGATTCGACCCGAACATGCCACACATGCACGAGATCCTGAACCCGCCCGACTTCTTGATCGGCGAGATGGCGAACCTGTCCGGTCAGGCCGCCGACCCGTTCAAGATCCCGCCCGGCACGGCTGTCCACTATGAGGAATGACCTGCGATGCTGACCCGCCTCGTTCGAATCCAGCTCGGGATCTTCTCCGTGGTCACCGTGCTGGCTGTCGGCGCGATCGCGATCCTGTATCTGCATGCGCCGAGCCGGCTGGGCATCGGCACCTACCGGGTGACGGCCGACTTCATCGGCGGTGGCGGCATCTACCAGGCCGCCAACGTCACCTACCGCGGTGTGACCGTGGGCCGGGTGGAGTCCGTCCGGCTCAGTGACCACGGTGTCGACGCCGCGATGCGCCTCAACAGCGCCACCAAGATTCCCGACAATGTCACCGCGACGGTCAAGAGCATGTCCGCGATCGGTGAGCAGTTCATCGACCTGGTGCCACCGCCGGGCGAACCGGCCGCGGGGGTGCTGCACAACGGCGCGCGCATCGGCCAGGACCGCACCGCGATCGGCCAGGACATCGCCGGCATGCTCGACCAGGCGCAGTCGCTGGTCAACAGCATCGGCAACAGCCGCCTGCGGGATCTGCTGCGCAGCGCCTTCGAGGGCTTCAACGGGTCGGGGCAGGAACTGGCCCGGATGATCGCGTCGTCGCGGCAACTAGTCGATGAAGCCAACGCCAACTTCGATGCGACCGCGACGCTGATCGATCAGTTCGAACCGTTCCTGGACGCGCAGATCCGCGGCGGCGACGACATCAAGAAGCTGTCCCGGTCGCTGGCGGCGGTCACCACCGAGGTGCGCAACGCCGACCCGCAACTGCGCGAGGTGCTGCAGACGCTGCCCAGCGTCGCCGATGAGGCGAACACCACCTTCGACGGTATCCGGGCGTCCTTCCCGACCCTGGCGGCCAGCATCGCGAACTTCGGTCGCGTCGGAGTCATCTACCGCCCCTCCATCGAGCAGGCGCTGGTGGTGTTTCCCGCATTGATGGCGGCGCTGATCACCGTCGCCGGTGGCGTGCCGATGGAAGAGGGCGCCAAGCTGGACTTCAAGATCGACATGCACGACCCGCCGCCGTGCACGGTGGGCTTCCTGCCGTTCACCGAGATGCGCTCGCCGGCCGACGAAACGGTCCGCGACCTGCCAAAGGGGTTGTACTGCAAGGCAGCACAGAACGATCCGACTGCGGTCCGCGGCGCGCGCAACTACCCGTGCATGGAATATCCTGGCAAACGCGCACCCACGATCCAGCTCTGCCGCGACCCGCGGGGCTTCGTGCCGATCGGGAGCAACACGTGGCGGGGCCCGCCCGTTCCCTACGACACGCCGATCACCGACCCGCGCATGTTGACGCCCATGAACAAGTTCCCGTACATCCCGCCGTCGGCCGACTACGACCCGGGTCCGCCGGTCGTCGCGCTGCCGCCGGGGGTGCCTGCGGGTCCGGGGCCGGCGCCCAACCCGCCGTTCCCGCTGCCGTACCCGCCGAATGAGCTCACCCCCGACCCGCCGGCGCCGTGGCCGTACTACGCGCCGCCGGACCAGAACATGCCGACCAGCCCCGGCGGCAACGGTGGCCTGCCCGCCTACGGCCGTGACCCCGCGCCGGGACCGGCTCCCGGTCCTGCTCCCGGGCCGGCTCCCGCCGAGGCCAGCGGCGTCGGCTACAGCAGCTATGACCGGAGCGGAAAGTTCGTGGATCCGGCCGGCAACACCGGGGTGTTCGTCTCCGGATCCGACAAATGGCTGCCCGCAGAGAACTGGGCGGACCTGATGCTCGCACCGAGGCAGACGTGAGCGGATCAGGCGACGCGAAAGTCCGACGCCGGGCCTCGCGTGCGGCTGGACCGGCCGGCGACGCCGCCGAAACAGCCACCGCGGTAAGCATTCCCGTCCCCAGTCCGGCGACGGTACGGGCGGTGCGGCCGGCCGGCCCACCGCCGCGGCGGCTGCCCAATGCGCGACAGACCGCCAAACTGGCGGGCATCGCTTTGCTGGTGGCCTCGGTCCTGCTGGGCGGGGTGGTCACCCTGCTCGGGGTGCAGCACCGGCATGCCGATGCGGCGCACGAACGCGATCAGCGATTCGTCGACACGGCGGTGCAGACGGTGCTGAACATGTACACCTACACACCCGACACCATCAGCGAGCAGGTGGACCGCTTCGTGGCCGGCACCAGCGGCCCACTGCGCGACACGATGGCGGCCAACGCCGAAAACCTCAAAGCCCTGCTGCGAGAGACCAAGCACAGCTCCGAGGCGGTCATCAACGGCAAGGCGCTGGAGGGCATCGATCCCGTCGCCGGCAACGCTTCGGTGCTGGTGGCGATCCGCGCCACCGCCACCGACGCCGACGGGGTCAACAAGCCGTCGCAGCCCTACGCGCTGCGGGTGATCGTGCATGAGGACGACAACGGCAACATGACCGCCTTCGACCTCAAGTGGCCGGGGGGCAGCGGATGACACGCCGGTGGTGGGGGCTCGCCGTCCTCGCGGCGGTGCTTGCCGGGTTCGTCGGTTTGGGAGCCGCGGCGGGATCGCTGTATTGGAGCCGGGTTCAGGCGCGCGGTGAGCAGATAGCGCGTACCGAGTTGGTCCAGTTGGCGAAGGACGAGATCCCCAAGGTGCTGGGCTATGAGTACAAGACGGTGGAGCGCAGCCTGACCGAGACCTACCCGATGTTCACCGGCGACTACCGCCGCGAGTTCGAGGCGCGCGCCATCAACGAGATCATTCCGCAGGCCCGCGAGAAGCAGTTGGTGAACCAGGTCGACGTGGTCGGCGTCGGCGCCATGGCCACGCGGCGAACCTCGGGTTCGGTGCTGGTGTTCGTCAACCGCACCGTGACCGGCAAGTCCAAGGAGAAGTACTACGAGGGCAGTCGTCTGCGGGTGGACTTCCGCAAGGTCGACCGCAAGTGGCTGATCAGCAATATCGTGCCGATCTAGCTGAAAGGATGAGCGCCATGGGGAAACTCGTTCGGGGGCTGGGTGTCTTGGCTGCGGCGATCACGGCGGCTACGGGGCTGGCGGTACAGGCCGGCGCCGATGACGATGCGATACCGGAAGGCACCATCGAGGGCGTCTACACCTACAACGACGGTGTCAAGACCGCGACCTGGAAGATCTACCCGCTGTGCGTGCCGACCGTCGGTGACGGCCGGGTCCCGTATCACACGGCCCTCGGGTGCAAGCTGCAGGTGGAAAGCAACGGCCCGCCGGGACAAGCCGGGGCGTACCGGCTGGCCAACGGCCAGTGGACCTACAAGACGCCGCTGCTGGCGGGCACCCGGTGCTCGGACGGCAGCACTGCCGCCAGCGAAGAGATGTACCAGTTCGACACCTCCCTCAGCGGCACCTACACCCATGCGCACAACGCGGTGTGCGGGATGCAGCCCGGGTTGGACAAGCGGCCGTTCACGCTCACGTTCGTCTCGCCGCTGCCGGTCCCGGTCATCCACTACCCGCTGAACTGTCAGGACAATCCGATTCACCTGTGTAGCTAGCGCCGACCGGGCGCCGGCGGTGTCGGCTGAGCTACTCCGGCGGAGTTGGCGAGTGCGTCCAGGAAGGATCGGGCCCAGCGGTCCACGTCGTGGGCCAGTACCTGACGGCGCAGTGCCCGCATGCGTCGGCGGCCTTCTTCGGGGCTCTGATTCACCGCTGATTCGATGACGTCCTTGACGCCCTCGAGATCGTGCGGATTCACCAGGTAGGCCTGCCGCAATTCCGCTGCGGCGCCGGTGAACTCGCTCAGGACCAGGGCGCCGCCCAGGTCGCTTCGGCAAGCCACGTATTCCTTGGCGACCAGATTCATCCCGTCGCGCAATGGGGTGACCAGCATGACGTCGCTGGCCACGAAGAAGGCGATCAGTTCGTCGCGGGGGACCGGGCGGTGCAGGTAGTGCACCACCGGATGGCCGACCTCGCTGTATTCGCCGTTGATATGGCCCACTTGGCGTTCGATGTCGTCACGCAGGATCTGGTAACTCTCCACCCGTTCCCGGCTCGGAGTCGCCAGCTGCACCAGCACGGTGTCGTCGCGCTTGGCGCGTCCCTCGGCCAGCAGCTCGTTGAACGCCTTGAGGCGAACGTCGATGCCCTTGGTGTAGTCCAGGCGGTCGACGCCGAGCAGGATCTTGCGCGGATGGCCCAGCTCGGCCCGAATCTCCTTGGCGCGGCGCCGGATCGCGCGTTCTCGTGCCTTGCGATCGAGTTCGCCTGAGTCGATCGAGATGGGAAAGGCTCCGACCCGCGCGGTGCGGTCGGGCAGCCGCACCTCGCCGAACCGGCTGCGCACCCCGATCGATCCGCGCGAGGTTTCCGCGCCGGCCAGGTTACGGGCCAGGTACAAGAAGTTCTGGGCGCCGCCGGACAGGTGGAAGCCGACCAGGTCGGCGCCCAGCAGACCGTCGACGATCTCGGCGCGCCACGGCAGCTGCATGAACAGCTCCACCGGCGGGAACGGGATGTGCAGGAAGAAGCCGATGGTCAGGTCGGGACGCAGATCCCGCAGCATCTTCGGTACCAGCTGCAACTGGTAGTCCTGAACCCAGACCGTGGCACCCGGTGCGGCGGCTCGCGACGCGGCGTCGGCGAAGCGCCGGTTGACGTTGACGTAGCGGTCCCACCACTGCCGTTGGTAGATCGGCTTGACGATCACATCGTGGTACAGCGGCCACAAGGTGGCGTTGGAGAACCCTTCGTAGTACTCGGCGATATCGGTGGTGTCCAGCGGGACCGGATGAAGCCGCAGATCTTCAATGTCGATCGGCCCGTCGGGCGCATCCTGGCTGCCGGGCCAGCCGACCCAGGCGCCGCGGCGCTTGCGCAGCAACGGCTCCAGCGCCGTCACCAATCCGCCGGGACTGCGTTTCCACTCCGTCGTCCCGTCTGGAAGCACCTCGATGTCGATCGGCAGCCGGTTGGCCACTACGACGAAATCGGACTCGCCCGGTTCGTGCGGCGGTCCGAGGCGCCCCGATTCCGGCATCTACGCCCCGTTCTTGTCGGGTGTCGCGGGCCCGATCCCCAGCATGGACAGAAACACCCGACACTCGTCGGCGTCCTCGGCATAGGCGGCAACCACGCGCCTGGCCTGACGCGCGGTGCTGTCGGCCAGCGGTTCCACGTCCTCGATATCGGCGGGTTCGGATTTAGCAGGCATGACTCGACTCTAGCGAAGTGCGCGCTGTGTCACACCTGGCTCCGGCAGCTCAGGGCGGCCGCCGTAGCCTGTGATGCGAAACACGACGAGGGCGGAGGCAAT
Source organism: Mycolicibacter nonchromogenicus (assembly GCF_002101775.1). GTDB lineage: Bacteria > Actinomycetota > Actinomycetes > Mycobacteriales > Mycobacteriaceae > Mycobacterium > Mycobacterium nonchromogenicum. Next base: position 71,971 of record NZ_LQPI01000039.1, read on the forward strand.
GGGTACATCGGATACCGCATCGGAGCAGGCTGAAGACACTGTGGGTCGCCTGGTCGACTACGAGACGCTCGATGACGGGAGCATCGCCCGGATCTGGCTCAATCGGCCCGACGTGCACAATTCGCAGAATCGCACGCTGCTCGTGCAGCTCGATGAGGCATTCGCTCGTGCCGAGGCCGATGACACCGTCCGGGTGGTGATCCTGGCGGCGCGGGGCAAGAACTTCTCTGCCGGTCACGACCTGGGCTCGGAGGCCGCGCTGCTCGAGCGTCGCCCCGGACCCGCGCAGCACCCGACGTTCCGCTCCCACGGCGCCACCCGGGAGCCGGTCGTGGAGAAGATGTACCTGCAGGAGTGGCACTTCTTCTTCCAGAACACCTGCCGGTGGCGCGACCTGCGCAAGATCACCATCGCCCAGGTGCAGGGCAACGCCATCTCGGCCGGTCTGATGCTGATCTGGGCCTGCGACCTGATCGTGGCCGCCGACAATGCCCGGTTCTCCGACGTGGTCGGTGTCCGGCTGGGCATGCCAGGCGTGGAGTACTACGCCCACCCGTGGGAATTCGGCCCCCGCAAGGCCAAGGAGCTGCTGCTGACCGGAGACTCGCTGGACGCCGACGAGGCCCACCGCCTCGGCATGGTCTCCAAGGTGTTTCCGGCCGACGAGCTGGCGGACAAGACGCTGGAGTTCGCGCGGCGCATTGCCAAGCTGCCCACCATGGCCGCGCTGTTGATCAAGGATTCGGTGAACGGCGCCGCCGACGCGATGGGCTTCACCGAGGCGCTGCGGCACGGCTTCCACATCCATCAGCTGGGCCACGCCCACTGGTCGGCCCACAATGAGAACCGGGCTCCGGTGGGGCTGCCGCCGGACGTCGAGGACTGGCGCACCGCCAGGCCCACCGCGGTGGTCCGCCGCGACCAGCCCTGATCGGGGCGGTATGCCCTGCGGGCCTTCTCCCTCGGCCCGTAGTCGCTCCCTCCATCCGTAGTCGCCGACGTGTAATCAGACCGAGAAATCGCCCCGAATTCCGCTCTGATTCCACGTTGGGCGATGGCGATGGCGGTGGCATGGTTCCATAGGTAGAACCTGTTTCAGTTTTGACGCGAGGGGTTGGTGTGCAGCTTTCGTTCGAAGATCGCAGCTACCTGGTCACCGGCGGGGGCAGCGGCATCGGCAAGGCCGTGGCCGCCGGACTGGCTGCCGCCGGGGCCGACGTCCTGATCGTCGGACGAGACGCGGATCGGTTGACGGCGGTGGCCGCCGAGCTCGGCGTGCGTCATCTGCCCACCGACGTCACCGACGAGGACAGCGTGATCGCCGCCGTCGATGCCGCGGTGGCCGAGCGCGGCCGGCTGCACGGGGTGGTGCACTGCGCCGGCGGTTCGCAGACCATCGGGCCCATCACGCAGATCGACTCGGAGCTGTGGCGGCGCACCGTCGACCTCAACGTCAACGGCACCATGTACGTGCTCAAGCACGCCGGCCGGGCGCTGGTGCGCGGTGGCGGCGGCTCGTTCGTCGGGATCTCCTCGATCGCGGCCAGCAACACCCACCGCTGGTTCGGCGCCTACGGCCCGACGAAGTCGGCCTTGGATCACATGATGCAGCTGGCCGCCGACGAGCTGGGTGCCTCCTGGGTACGGGTCAACAGCATTCGCCCGGGCCTGACGCGCACCGAGCTGGTCGCCCCGATCCTGGATTCGCCCGAACTGAGCGAGGACTACCGCGTCTGCACGCCGCTGCCGCGGCCGGGCGAGGTCACCGATGTCGCCAACCTGGCGCTGTTCCTGCTCAGTGATGCGGCCGGCTACATCACCGGCCAGGTCATCAACGTCGACGGCGGGCAGATGCTGCGCCGGGGCCCGGACTTCTCGTCGATGCTGGAGCCGGCTTTCGGGCCCGACGGGCTGCGGGGAGTGGTCGAGGGCTGACCGCTTCGGGCTCTCAGAGGCCCGCGTCGCGTTCGGACAGGGTGGCAATCGCCGACCAGTCCAACTGTCCGCCCCCGTTGGCGAGCAAGCTCAGGAAACGGTCGCGCAGCAGGCTGCCCAGCGGCAGCGGCACAGCCAGCTCCTCGGCGGCCTGCAGCGCCAACCGGACGTCTTTGAGTCCGAGGGTCGCGGCGAAGCCGGCCGGCTCGTAGCGCTTGCGGGCGATCAGGTCGCCGTAGGTGGCATACGCCGGAGCGCTGAACAGCGTCGAGGTGAGGATGTCAACGTAGCTCACCGGATCCACCCCGGCCTTGCCCACCAGGGCGATCGCCTCACCGAGCGATTCGATGACGGTGGCCAGCAGAAAGTTGCCGGACAGCTTCACCAGGTTGGCGTTGTACGGCTGCTCCGACACCACGAAGGTGCGCTGACCGATCACGTCGAACAACGGCGTCACCCGCTCCAGCACTGCGGGCGCGCCCGCCGCAATCACGAAAAGCTTTGCCGCCGCGGCGGCCTCAGGCCTGCCGAATACCGGTGCGGCGACGTAGGACTGCCCCGCTTCGGCGTGCGCGGCGGCAAGACGTCGGGCCAGCGCCACGCTGACGGTGCTCGACGAGATGTGGGTGCCGCCCGGCGGCAACGACGCCACAATCCCGCCCGGGCCCAGCGTGACACTCTCGACGGCGTCGTCGTCGGCGAGCATGGTCTGCACCACGTCGCCGCGGCAGGCATCGGCCACCGTGTGTGCCGCCGTGGCGCCTAGCTGAACCAGGGCGTCCACCTTGACCGCTGACCGGTTATAGGCGGCCACGGTGTGCCCCGCTTTGAGTAGGTTGGCGGCCATGCCGCTGCCCATGTTGCCGAGTCCGATGAATCCAACGTGCACGGTGTCCAGCTTGCCCTGTATGTCTATATGACGGAACGCAATGATTGAGGAGGACGTCTCGTGGGTGTTTACGCGGTAACGGGGTCGGCATCCGGCATGGGACGCCAGGCCGCGGAGAAGCTGCGGGCGGCCGGTCACACGGTGATCGGGGTCGACCTGCGCGACGCCGACGTCGTCGCGGACCTCTCCGGGCCCGATGGTCGGGCGGCCGCGGCCGAGCAGGTGCTGGCGCTGTGTGGAGGCCACTTGGACGGGGCGGTGCTGGCCGCCGGTGTCGGCCCCACCCCGCGAGCGACGGGGCTGATCCTGCAGGTCAACTACTTCGGCGTGGTCGACCTGTTGCAGGCGTGGCGGCCGGCACTGGCCGCCGCGCCCGGTATCGCCAAAGTCGTCGTGGTCGGCAGCAATTCGACCACCACGGTGCCGGCCGTACCGCGGTCGGCGATACGTGCGCTGCTGGCCGGAAAAGCCGCCAAGGCGGGCCGCCGGCTGCGCCTGTTCGGCCCGGGCGCACCGTCCTTCGCCTATGCGGCATCGAAGATCGCGGTGTCGCGCTGGGTACGCCGGGAGGCCGTCCAGCCGTCGTGGGCGGGGGCTGGTATCCGACTCAACGCCCTGGCGCCCGGCGCCATACTGACGCCGCTGCTGGAAAAGCAGCTCGCCACCCCGGGGCAGGAGAAGGCCGTCCGCAGTTTCCCGGTTCCGGTCGGCGGTTACGGGGATCCCGCCCAGTTGGCTGACTGGATGCTGTTCATGCTCTCCGAAACTGCCGACTTCCTCTGTGGCAGCGTGATATTCGTTGACGGCGGCTCGGACGCGTACTTCCGCGCCAACGACTGGCCGCGCAGCATCGGGGTCGCGCGGGTCCCGCGCTACCTGATGCGGTTCGCCTCGTTCCGGGGCGCATAGAGCGCATCGAGGCCCCGCAGCAGCCCACCGCGACCCCGGCGCAACGGTCGGGGCCGTCCGGCGTTAGCGTGTCAAGGAGTTTCGGGATCTTTGAGGAGAAACATGCCCGCCGAGCTGAGCCACGACGAGACCCTGCGCGAGGTCACCACCGAGCAGGGGGTGCTGCGCTACCACGAAGCCGGTGACGGGCCGACGCTGCTGCTGCTGCACGGCTCCGGGCCGGGCGTGACCGGCTGGCGCAACTACCGTGGCGTGCTGCCCGCCTTCGCCGAGCACTTCCGCTGCCTGGTGCTGGAGTTCCCCGGGTTCGGGGTCAGCGACGATTTCGGCGGCCACCCGATGGTGACGGCGTTCGGCGCGGTGCCGGCGTTCGCCGACGCACTGGGGCTCGACCGATTCAGCATTGTCGGCAACTCGATGGGCGGCGGCGTCGGGATCGGCTACTCGATCGGCAACCCCGACAAGGTGAACAAGCTGGTGACCATCGGCGGCATCGGCACCAACCTGCTCAGCCCGGGACCCGCCGAGGGCATCCGGTTGCTGCAAGACTTCGTCGACAACCCCAGCCGCGACTCGTTGGTGCGCTGGCTGCACTCGATGGTCTACGACCCGTCGGTGATCACCGACGAGCTCATCGAGGAGCGGTGGGCGCTGGCCACAGACCCCGACACTTTGGCCAGCGCCCGGCGGATGTACGGCAAAGAAGCCTTCACCAACATGGTGAAGATGATGCAGGCGTCCAAGGGGCCGCTGCCGTGGGCGATGATGCACCGGCTCAAGACGCCGACGCTGGTCACCTGGGGCCGCGATGATCGGGTCAGCCCACTGGACATGGCGCTGATCCCGATGCGCACCATCCCCGACGCCGAGGTGCACGTGTTCCCCAACTGCGGGCACTGGACCATGATCGAGGCCCAGGACGCCTTCATCCGGGTGGTACTGGAGTACCTGACCCGGGATTAGTCAGCGCCGGATCGCGCCTTGGTGCGAATCTCGGCCGATGGGGTCAGCGGGAGTGGGAGCTCGGATGACATCACCCCGTCGTACAATCGCCCTGGCTCATTGAGCCGGCCCGGCCGCGTTAGCTCAGTTGGTAGAGCGTCGCTCTTGTAAAGCGGATGTCGAGAGTTCGAGTCTCTCACGCGGCTCCATTTCGGCAGGTTCAGTGGTGTCGGCACCACGGGATAGCGTCGTCAGGTGTCGGTGACCTGTCTCGGATGCGGCGTCAATTTTGATGGCCGCCGGCTCAGGGTGTTCTGCAGCAATGCCTGCCAACAGTCACACCGCCGGCGCCTGCTTCTGGAGGCCTGGCTCACCACCGGGGTCTGTGGTCGCACCTCGTATCTCGGAAATTACGTCCGGGACTATCTCGACGAGCAGCAGGGTGGTTGTTGCGCGATCTGCGGCATCGAGGGCACGTGGAACAGCGTCAGTTTGACCCTGGTCATCGACCATATTGACGGAGACGCAACCAACAATCGTCGTGAGAATCTGCGCCTCGTCTGCCCCAACTGCGACAGTCAGCTGCCGACCTACAAGGCGAGGAACCGCGGCAGGGGCCGCTATTACCGGCGACAGCGGTATGCCGAAGGCCGGTCCTATTGAGGTGTGGCCTCCGGGGCGGTCAACTCGGCGGCTCGGTCGGGTCCTCGTCGATCACCCGTTGGGAACGCACGGTGCGGGTCGATGGGCGCCGGCTGGATCGGCGGGGCAGCAGCGGGATGCGCTCGGCGATGTTGCTCAGCGGATTGACCACCAGCGTCAGCGCGATCACCGCCTCCTGCAGGGTCTCGATCGCCGGCTCCAGCGCTTCCATCCCGGGGGCCAGCCGGCTCAGGGTGTCGGCGAGACCGGTGAGTTGCTCCAGGGGCCCGTTGCGGGCGGTCAGTTTGTCGATCAGCCCGCCGTCGGCCAGCAGCCGGTCGGCCAGGCCATCCTCGGCCAGCAGTCGTTCGATCAGGCCGTCTTCGTCGGTCAGTTGATCCACCAGCCCGCCGGGCTGCAGGGCCCGCTGCAGCCCGCCGCCCTCGGCGGTGAGCCGGTCGATCACGCCGCCCGGGCCGGTCAGCTGGTCGACGAGTCCGCCCGGCGCCAGTAGCCGGTCGGCCGGCCCGCCGGGCGCCAGCGCACGTCCCAGCGGTGCGTCGTCGTCCATCAACTTGGCCAGCCGGTTGGCCCGTGCGATGGTGTCGTCCAGGCCCAGGATGTGTGCCATTGAGCTGTTGGCGCCCGGCTTCCCGGCGTCGCCGAGGGCCTGGCGGGCCAGTCCGAGCGCCGTAGTCGCCACGCTGAGGCCGGCGTCGGCCACCGACAGCCCGATGCGCGCCGGAGCGGTTGACACGGCAATCAGCTGTTTGACCAGGCTCACCAGACCAGTCTAGGGGTCGCGGGAAGGGGTATCAGCTGGTTTGATTGACAACAAACGTACAGTCAATATCCAGGTGGTTTTCATCGGGCTGCGAGGGAATTGACGCTATGGGAGCAACAGCCGCGCAAGACACCGCACCGGAGGCCCGAGTTCTCGTCGTCGACGACGAGTCGAACATCGTGGAACTGCTGTCGGTCAGCCTGAAATTCCAGGGATTCGAGGTCTACACGGCCTCCAGCGGGCCGGCGGCGCTGGACCGTGCCCGCGAGGTCCGGCCGGACGCGGTGATCCTCGACGTGATGATGCCGGGCATGGACGGATTCGGGGTGCTGCGCCGGCTGCGTGCCGACGGCATCGACGCCCCAGCGCTGTTTCTGACCGCGCGCGACTCACTGCAGGACAAGATCACCGGCCTGACCCTCGGCGGCGACGACTACGTGACCAAGCCGTTCAGCCTCGAGGAAGTGGTGGCGCGGTTGCGGGTCATCCTGCGCCGGTCGGGCAAGGGCGGCCAGGAACCGCGCAACTCCCGGCTGACGTTCGCCGACATCGAACTCGATGAGGACACCCACGAGGTGTGGAAGGGCGGCCAACCGGTGTCCTTGTCGCCGACCGAGTTCACGCTGTTGCGGTACTTCGTGATCAATGCCGGCACGGTGCTGAGCAAGCCGAAGATCCTCGACCATGTATGGCGTTATGACTTCGGCGGCGACGTCAACGTGGTGGAGTCGTATGTCTCCTACCTACGGCGCAAGATCGACACCGGCGAGAAGCGGCTGTTGCACACGCTGCGCGGGGTCGGGTATGTGTTGCGCGAGCCGCGGTGAACGCGAGCGAGCGACGGTGGCCGGTGAAGGCCGGAAACGGGTTATAGGTCGAAACATATGGGGACGGTCAAACCCCTTCGGGACATCCTTCCGCTGAAAGTCAGCCTGGTCGCGGCCACACTGGCCATGGTGGCCATCGGGCTGCTGGCGCAGGGGTATGCCGTGACCACGATTCTGCGGCACCGGTTGATCGGCAGGATCGACGCCACGCTCACCGACGCCGCCCACGGCTGGGCCCTGGAACAGCGTGGTCGGACGCCATCGAGGACAGCGGATGACCCCCACCCCGGCCGGCCGCCGACCAGCTTCTACGTCCGCGACGTCGACCCCGACGGCAGCATCTGGACGGTGGTCAACGACCAGAACGCCGAGCCGCTGCTGCCGCCGGACAACGACGTGGGATCGGTGCCCGTCACGATCGGCTCCGTGGACGGCTCCGGTGTGCAGTGGCGGGCGTTGTCCGTACACGGGGAGAACGGCAGGCTGATCACGGTGGCCAGGGATCTGTCGGACGCCCGGGCCACCCTGCGCTACTTGGCCTGGTGGCGGATGACGATCGGCGTCGGGGTCCTGTTGGTGCTCGGTGCCGCCGGCTATGTGGTGGTCAATCGCAGCCTGCGACCGTTGGCCGAGGTCGAACGGACGGCGGCGGCCATCGCTGCCGGTCAGTTGGACAGTCGCGTGCCCGAACGTGATCCGCGTACCGAGGTCGGACGACTGACATTGGCGCTCAACGGCATGCTGGCGCAGATCCAGGAGGCGGTGGCCTCCTCGGTGGCCTCGGCGGAGAGTGCGCGGATCTCTGAGGAGCGGATGCGGCGCTTCATCACCGACGCCAGCCACGAACTGCGTACCCCGTTGACCACGATTCGCGGCTTCGCGGAGCTGTATCGGCAGGGCGCGGCCCGCGATGTGGAGCTGCTGATGTCGCGCATCGAAAGCGAAGCCCGCCGGATGGGCCTGCTCGTCGAGGACCTGCTGCTGCTGGCCAGAACCGATGCGCAGCGCCCCCTGGAGCGCCATTGGGTGGACCTGTTGGTGCTGGCCACCGACGCCGTGCACGATGCCCGGGCCACCGCACCGAATCGCGCCATTGAGCTGGAGGTCTTCGACGGCCCCGGCACGCCGGAGGTGCTCGGCGACGAGCCCCGGCTGCGGCAGGTGCTGAGCAACCTGGTCTCCAACGCGCTGCAGCACACCCCGGACGGGACCCCGATCACCGTGCGGGTCGGCACCGAGGGCGACGACGCCATCCTCGAGGTCGTCGACCAGGGGCCCGGAATGAGCGAGCAGGATGTGGAGCGGGCCTTCGAGCGGTTCTTCCGCACCGACTCGTCACGGGCGCGGGCCAGTGGCGGCACCGGATTGGGCCTGTCGATCGTCGACTCGCTGACCCGGGCGCACAACGGCTCGGTGACCCTCAGCTCTCCGCCGGGGCAGGGCTGCACGTTCCGGGTCTCGCTGCCGCGTCATGCCGACACCTCAGCACGCGAGGCCGACCTGCCCGCTGAGATCGTCTGATTCTCAGCCCAGTTCGGCCAATGCGGCCTTGATCTTGGCCTGCGCCTCGTCCAGCGATTCCGCTGATGGATTGCGGTCCACGCCGGCGAAGCCGAAGTCGGAAAGACTGCGGGTCGGAAAGACGTGGACGTGCAGGTGAGGGACTTCCAGGCCCGCGATGATCATCCCGGCCCGCTCGGTGTCGAACGCCGCACACACGGCTTTGCCGATCTTCTGCGCCACCGCCATCACCTGGGCGAACACGGCGCCGTCGACGTCCTGCCACTGGTCGATCTCGGCGCGGGGCACCACCAGCGTGTGGCCCTGGGTCATCGGCTCGATGGTCAGGAACGCGACGACGTCGTCATCTTCGTAGACGAACCGGCCCGGCAGTTCCCGGTTGATGATTTTGGTGAACACGGTGGTCATGGGATCAGCATATGCGCCGAGCACCACCCTGAACGGCCCGCTGCTGCGTATCATCGATGATGAGCTGATAGCCGTGGTGCAGGCTTGCCACGCCGGAGGCAGAGGAGATCAGATGTCATCTGTCGCAACATTTCTCAGCAGTCCGAAGGCCGTGGGAACCTGGAAGCTGGATCCGGGACAGTCCAGCATCCGATTCGAGAACGGAACCATGTGGGGCGCGCTGAAGGTCCGCGGCGCCTTCACCGAATTCAGCGGCAGCGGCGAGATCAAGGAGGACAAGTCGGTCTCGGGCCGGGTCGACATCAAGGCCGCCTCGATCAATACCGGACTGAGCACCCGTGACCACGACCTGCGCCGATCGAACTTCTTCAACACCGACCTTTACCCCGACATCACCGTCGTGGTCACCGGTGGGGAGCCCGTCGGCGACGATATCGCCCGGTTGGACGCCGACCTGACCGTCAAGGGCATCACCGGACCGCTGCCGCTGAAAGTCGAGGTGTCTCCGCTCAACGACGGTGGGGTACGGCTGACCACCGAGACGACCGTCACCCGCAAGCAGTTCGCGGTGGAAGGGAACTTTCTCGGCATGGTCGGCAACCGGACCAAGCTCAAGGCCAGCCTGGTGTTCCGACCCGCCTGATCGTTGACTCTGCGCTCACCAGGAATGACGTGCCCGGTGAGCGCAGAGACAACCGATGATTTAGCGGTCGGCTCCGCCGCGCTAGCGGTCGGCGCAGCCTAAACGCCGACCCGCTTCGCCCGGCTCCGCCGCGCTAGTCGGCGCGGTCTTAACGCCGACCCGCTTCGCCCGGCTCCGCCGCGCTAGCGGTCGGCGTCGGTGTAGCGGATGATGCCGCGAATGTTCTTGCCGTCCAGCATGTCCTGGTAGCCCTCGTTGATCTGCTCCAGCTTGTACTGGCGGGTCACCATGTCGTCCAGGTTCAGCTTGCCGACCTTGTACATCGACAACAGCTGCGGGATGTCGTACTGCGGGTTTCCGCCGCCGAAGATGGTGCCCTGCAGATTCTTCTGCAGCAGTGTCAGCATCGCCAGGTTGAGCGTGACCTGATTGTCGAGCATGGAGCCCATCGCGGTGAGCACGCAGGTGCCGCCCTTGGCGGTCAAGATCATGTAGTTGTCGATGTCGGCGCCGTGCACCTCACCGACGGTGACGATCACCTTGTGGGCCATCAGGCCGGCGGTGACCTCCATGATGCCGCCCATCGCGGCGAAGATGTCGGGGTAGACGTGGGTGGCTCCGAACTTCAGCGCCTGGTCGCGCTTCCAGTCCACCGGGTCGATGACGAAGATGTTGCGGGCGCCGGCGTTGACCGCGCCCTGCAGGGCCGACATGCCCACTCCGCCGACGCCGACGATCGCGACGTCCTCACCCGGGCGGATGTCGGCGCTGCGGACAGCCGACCCGTAGCCGGTGGTGACGCCGCAGCCGACCAGGCAGGCCACCTCGAACGGAATCGATGGGTCGATCTTCACCACCGAGGACTTGTGCACCACCATCCACGGCGAGAATGTGCCGAGCAGGGTCATCGGGTAGACGCCCTGGCCGCGTGCGGTGACACGGAAGGTGCCGTCGCTGACCGCCACGCCGTTGAGCAGGCCGGCGCCCAGGTCGCACAGGTTGCGCATTCCAGACTGACAGGTCGGACAGCTGCCACATGACGGGATGAAGGACAGCACCACGTGGTCGCCGGGGGCGATGTCTTCAACCCCTGGTCCGACCTCGGTGACGATGCCGGCGCCCTCGTGCCCACCGAGAACCGGGAAGCCGGCCATCGGGATGCTGCCGGTCATCAGGTGGTGGTCGGAGTGGCACATACCGGCCGCCTCCATCTGAATCTTGACCTCGTCTTTCTGGGGCTCACCGATCTCGATCTCCTCGACCGACCACGGCTTGTTGAACTCCCAGAGCAACGCACCCTTTGTCTTCACCACGAACCTGCTTTCCTGTTGAATTACCGGACGCCCGGCAGTCACCTGCTCGGAGCCTATAACCCCCTACGGGGCGGCGGGAAGGTTCGTCAGAACGCCGTCGAACCCCTAGACTCACCCGCCGGGTCGCGCTGCCGACGGCCTAGCCGTGGTAGGCGACCTGCAGTTCTTTGATGCCGTTGATCCAGCCGGAGCGCAGTCGCTGCGGCTCGGCCAGCTTCGCGATATCGGGAAGCTGGTTGGCGATTTCGTCGAAGATCAGCCGGATCTCCATCCGGGCCAGGTTGGCGCCGATGCAGTAGTGGGTGCCCTGCCCGCCGAACGCCAGGTGCGGGTTGGGGTCGCGCAGGATGTCGAAACTGAACGGACGGTCGAAAACCTCTTCGTCGAAGTTGGCCGAGCTGTAGAACAGCCCGACCCGCTGCCCCTTGCCGATGGCCACCCCGCCGAGTTCGGTGTCGACCTTGGCGGTGCGCTGGAAGCAATGCACCGGGGTCGCCCAGCGCACGATCTCATCGACCGCGGTCTCGGGCCGCTGCCGCTTGTAGAGCTCCCACTGATCGGGATTCTCGGCGAAGGCATTGATGCCGTGCGTCATGGCGTTGCGGGTGGTCTCGTTGCCGGCCACCGCCAGCAGGATGACGAAGAACGCGAACTCGGTCTCGCCGAGCGATTCGCCGTCGATATCAGCCTGGACCAGTCGGGTGACGATGTCGTCGGCCGGGCAGCGCCGCCGTTGTTCGGCCATCGTGTAGGCATAGCCCATCAACTCGGCGTTGGCCATCGCCGGATCGCAGTCGAAATCCGGGTCATCGGTGTTCATGATCAGGTTGGTCCAGTGGAACAACCGCTCGCGGTCAGCCTCGGGAACCCCGAGCAGATCAGCGATCGCCAGCAGGGGCAGTCGCATCGCGATGTCGTCGACAAAGTTGCCGCTGTCCTTCTCGGCTGCCGCCGCGACGATCTCGCGGGCCGACTGGGCCAGCTTCTCCTCCAGGGCGCCGACGGAGCGGGGCGTGAACAGCCGTGACACCAACTTGCGCAGGCGAGTGTGCTCGGGCGGGTCGTGGTTGATCAACAGCGCCTTGGTCAGATCCAGCTGGTCGGCGGTGATGCCGTCGGGAAGCCGCATGACCGCGCCCTTGGCGTTGGTCGACCACACCTCGTTGTCACGCGAGATCTCTTTGATGTGTTGGTGTTTGCTGATGACCCAGTAGCCACCGTCATCGAAGATGTTGCTGTGCGCGGGCTGCTCGTTCCACCAGATGGGCGCCGTCTTGCGCAGCTGGGCGAACTCGGTGATCGGCATACCCTGAAGCAGGACATCCGGATCGGTGAAGTCGAAGCCCGAACCGAACGGACAAGCAGATTGCGTTGATGTCAAGACGAACACCTTTGGTTGTCGCTGAAGCACATGGTGGCTAGGTGTATGACGAAATGTCCAACCGATCGTACGGCGAGTTCTCCCGGCGTGAGTTGCGTTCTACCAGAGTGGAACCGGTGATTTTCCCAGCGGGTAGTAGCCGGGAAGCCTCTCGCCGGCCAGGCTCCGCTCGATGCGCTTCTGCATGCCCTTGGAGAGCTTGCCGGCGGTCATCAGATCCAGGTAGAGCTTCTGGACGTGACCGAAGTCGAAGAAGTCACGCTGCCACTCGATGAGCGGCGACCCGCCTTTGTCGGTGAGCCGAAACCAGCTGCCGCCGATCCCGTAGATCTCCGACTGGCCGCCGTCGGCGTCCGTCGCCACCTGCTTCCAGAAGCCGACGATCTCGCCCTGCTTGTCGTCGATGAGCACCCGTTGGTAGGGGTACTGCCAGTTGTCCAGTCCCTGCATCTCCAGGCCCAGGGCGATATCGCGGATCTCATCGATCCCGACGCACATCACGTCCTCTTTGGGGCCGATATTCCAGCCGTAGGTGGCGTCATCGGCGTAGAAGTCGGCCAGCGGCCGCCAGTCGCCGGCCGCTTCGGCGTCGCGATTGGCCTGCAGCCAGCGCTCGACGAAGTCTTCGAGTTGTTCGCGGGGAAAAGACGCCATGTTCAATCCTGTTTCTCTTCAATGGACAAAGCTCGAGTGGGGCAGGCCCGGATGGCCGCCTGGATCTGGCGGCGGTCGGAGTCGGGTGGTTCGGAGTCGAGGATTTCGACCTTGCCGTGCTTGGGCACCTGGAAGTAGTCGGGCGCCTCCAGCTCGCACATGGCGTGCCCCTGGCAGAGGTCCAGATCCACCTTCACCGTGTAGCTACCCATTTCAGCGCTCCCTTGTCACTTGCCGCGCCGGCGGTAGCGCACCTTGGCCGGGCGGGCCAACTGCACCACCATCTTGGAATGGTCGTTGCGGTAGCTCTCGGGCGGCTGCGACATCTCGAACTCATACTCGCGCAGCAGAACCGAGAAGATCGCCTTGATCTGCATGGTGGCGAACGCCGCCCCCACGCAGCGGTGCCGCCCGGCGCCGAAGGGGATCCACGTCCAGCGGTGGATGACGTCTTCCTCGCGGGGTTCGTTGTAGCGGTCCGGAACGAAATCGTTGGGCTCGGGGAAGTTCTCCGGTATCCGGTTGGAGACCGCCGGAGAGGCCGCCACCATGTCGCCATCGTGAATCGGGTAGCCGCCGACCTCGAACTCACCCCTGGCCACCCGCATCAAGATGATCAGCGGCGGGTGCAGGCGCAGCGTCTCCTTGAGCACGTTCTCCAGATTCGGGATCTGGCGCAGCGCATGGAAACTCACCTCGCCGCCATCGGCATACAGCTCGTCGAGTTCGGCGATCACCGCGGCGTGGGCCTCCGGGTGGCGCAGCATCTCGATCAGCGTCCATGCGCTGGTCCCCGAGCTGGTGTGGTGCCCGGCGAACATCATCGAGATGATGATTCCGGTGATCTCGTCGGCGGAGAACCGTGGATTGCCGTTCTCGTCGGGGATCGACACCATGACGTCGATCATGTCCCGCCGCCTCTTGTCGGTCTCCGGTTTGGCCAGCCGGCCGTTCATGATGCCCTGTACCAGTTCGACCAGCTTGACCCGGGCCTCGTCGCGGCGACGGAAGCTCTCGATCGGCAGGTACGGGTCGACGTAGCACAGCGGGTCGGTGCCGTTCTCCAGCTCGTAATACAGGTGGGCGAACCGGCTGTCGAGCTCTTCGCGGAACTTTCGCCCGATGAGGCACGCCGTCGAGGTGTAGATGGTCAGCTCGGCGAAGAACTCCAGCAGATCGATCTCACCCTCGTCGCCCCAGTCGGCGATCATCTGCCGCACCTCATGCTCGATGGTGCTGGCGTGGCGTTTCATGTGCTCGCCGCGAAGCGCGGTGTTGTGCAACATCTCCGCACGTCGCTCCGGCGGCGCGTCGAACACCACGCCGTTGCCGAAGATCGGGGTCATGAAGGGATAGGCGGCGGCTTGGTCGAGCTCGTCGTCGGTGGAGCGGAAGAAGAACTCGTTGGCCTCGGCTCCGGTCAACAGCACGACCTTGCGGCCGGCGAGGTCGAACCAGCCGACATCACCGCATTCGTCGCGCACGCGCTGCATCAGCGCGATCGGATCGGTCCGGAACTCTTCGAGGTGGCCGTGCTCGGCTTCGCCTCCGGATACCCGGGGAACCTCGGTGGTGACACTCATGACGGCATTCCTTCCTCGCCCAGCTGCAGGTGATGGCGATCGGAGGCAGTTTCAAGCAGCGGGGCTTCGGGCTGCACCTCCATGTCGACGATGTGTGCGCCACGAGGAGTTTCGGCGACGAACGCGATGGCGCGAGCCAGGTCCTCGGGGCGGAGAAAGTAGCTGTGCCGAGCCTGGCCCCATTTGGCCCAGTCCTCCAGCATCGGCCCCACCTGCTCGGCCGACAGGTTCCAGCCCATCTCGGTCAGCGTCGGACCGGGGTGGACGATCGACGCACGTACTCCGGTGCCCTCCAACTCCATCCGCAGATTGCGCACCATCGCGACCAGTGCGGCTTTGGCCGCGCCGTAGGCCCCCATATGCGGACGCTGCTGCAGTGCCACGTCGGAGCCGACGAAGATCACGTCGCCGCGCCGGCGGGCGACCATGTCCGGCAGCACCGCGGTGGCCACCCGGTTGGCGCCGACCAGATGCACCTGAATCTGATTGTTGAAAGCCTCGGTGGGCAGCTCGTGAATGCGTCCGGGCAGCATGTCGCCGGCGCCGGAGACCAACAACTCGATCTCGCCGAGCGCGTCGATACTCTGTGCCACAAAAGACTTGACGGAATCCGGGTCGGTCACATCCAGACTGAATGCCACCGCCTCGCCGCCGTTGTCGCGGATCTTGCTGACCAGAGCGGCGAGCTTTTCGGTACGTCGAGCGCCGAGGGCGACCGGGAATCCGCGGCGTGCCAACTCTTCTGCGGTGGCGGCGCCGATGCCCGAGGATGCACCCGTGACGATCGCGGGGCGCCGGGCCGGGGGTGGGTCGAAGCGTGGCACTTATGCCTCCTTGACGGTGATCGGCAGGTCGGCGAAGCCGCGCACGTTGGATGAATGCACCCGCACGGCGTTGGCCTCATCGACCTGGTAGTCGCTGATCCGGTTGAACAGTTCGTCCAGCGCCACCCTGGCTTCCATGCGGGCCAGGTGTGCGCCGAGACAGAAGTGGGCACCGCTGCCGAAGCTGAGCAGCTTGGAGCCGATGTCGCGGCCGATCCGGAATTCGTCGGGGTCGTCGAAGACCCGCTCGTCGCGGTTTCCGGAACCGGGCAACAGCAGCACCACCGAGTCGGCCGGAATGGTGATGCCGTGCAGCGTGTAGTCCTCGGCGACCGTGCGGGCCAGGATCTGGCTGGGCGTGTCGTAGCGCAGGGTCTCCTCGACCCACAGCGGGATCCGCGAGCGGTCGGCGAACACCGAAGTCAGCTGGTCACGGTTGCGATGACCCCAGTAGATGGAGCTGCCGAGCAGCTTGGTGGTGGTCTCGTTGCCCGCGATCACCATCAGGAACAAGAACGCCAGAATCTCCTGGTCGCCGAGTCGGTCGCCGTCGACCTCGGTCTGCAGCAGTGCTGACGTCAGGTTGTCGGCCGGGTTCTTCTTGAAGTCGGCGATCATCGCGTTGTAGTAGGTCATCAGGTCCACCGAGGCCTGAATCGCCGATTGGGGCACATCGGTCACCCCTTCTTCGCGGTGCAGCACCCCGTCGGCGAGTTCCCGGATCCGGGCCCGGTCGGCCTCGGGTACACCCATCAGCTCGGAGATGACGTCCATCGGCAGCTTGCCGGCGAAGTCATTGACGAAGTCGAACGAGCAGGTGCCGTCGGAGCCGGGCTGGATCGCGTTGTCGAGGTGCTGGCGCGCCAGCCGAACGACCTGAGGTTCGAGCTCGCGGATCCGGCGCGGGGTGAAACCCTTGGACACCAGCGTGCGCAGGCGCAGGTGCGCAGGATCGTCCATCGCCAAGAACGACATCACCAGCTGGGCGTGGGGGCCGCGGGAGACCGGGTCCAGCGATACCCCGTCCCGGTTGGACAGCGCTTCGCTGTTGCGGAACCCGTGCAGCACATCCTGATGGCGCGAGATCGCCCAGAAGTCGAGCTCGTCATTGCGATACACCGGGGCCTCGTCGCGCAGGCGCCGGTAATAGGGGAACGGATCCTCGTGGAAGTCGTAGTCGTACGGGTTGAGGACCGGCGGGTTGGAAGTCTCGGACGTTACGGCCTGCAGGGCCATCATTGTTCTCCTGATTCGAGGATCAGGCTGACGACGTAGGACAGCCGATCGGTGATCTGGTGGTAGGTGAAGGCGCCGCTGCCGGCGTTGACCAGCGCGCCGAAGAAGGTCATCTCCAGGGCAGACACCTTCTGGGCGTCCGCATCCGGGCCGAACGCCGAGGTGATGCGGCGGTGGATCTCGGCGCCGATCCGATCGCGCACGGTGCGCACCGCCGGGTCGCTGTTGCCGCTGAGCAGTGCCGCCGTGCAGGCCGCCGCGACTTCCGGCTCATCGGCGACCACCAGCGCCAGGTGCCGCAGCGCCCGGTTGACCCGACTCGGCATCGGCTCGTTGACGTCGGTGAAGTACGGGACCTGACGAACCAGGTCCAGATAGACCTCGGCGATCAGGTGGTTCTTGGAGGAAAAGTAGGTGTAGGCGGTGGCCGGCGCGACCTTGGCGCGCGCCGCGACGGCGCGCACGGTCAGGTCTGCGTAGGACTTCTCCCGCAGCATCTCGACGCCGGCGCGCAGCACCTTGCGGAAGGTCTCCTCCTGGCGCCGGTTGCGGGTCGCAGAGGTGGCACCGGGCGGTGTGGGGTCGGCGATGCCAGCGTTGGCCGATGTGACTGCCGCCACCGATTCGCTGGACACCTGTCCAACGTAGCGGAACGCGGTTTTGTTAGGCAAGTCCCCTGGGAAGCAAGGGTTTCAGGCTCGCAGGGTTGCGGGGGCGCCAACTCTGGGTCTAGGGTTCGAGCCGGTGATAGCGGACATGTGTCCATTTTCGCAGTGTTTCTTCACGGGGACTGCGACCAAGCTGCGGGAGTGAGAAGATGGCGCTACTGGCTGACGGCGTGAGCCGGCTGCTTATCGACGGCAAGCTGACCTCGGGCGGAGCCGGCCGCTTCGCCACCATCAATCCGGCCACCGAAGAGGTGCTCGGTGAGGCGGCCAACGCCGATGCCGCCGACATGGACCGGGCGATCGCCGCGGCGCGGCGGGCGTTCGACGAGACCGACTGGTCGACCAACACCGAACTGCGGGTGCGCTGTGTGCGCCAATTGCGTGACGCGATGCTCGAGCATGTCGAGGAGTTGCGCGAGCTGACGATCGCCGATGTGGGTGCGCCCCGGATGCTGACCGCCGGCGCCCAGCTGGAAGGCCCGATCAACGACCTCAGTTTTGCCGCGGACACCGCCGAAAATTATGAGTGGACCCAGGATCTCGGCCTGGCCTCGCCGATGGGCATCCCCACCCGACGTTCGGTGGTGCGGGAGGCGGTGGGTGTCGTCGGCGCCATCACTCCGTGGAACTTCCCGCACCAGATCAACCTGGCCAAGCTGGGCCCCGCACTGGCCGCCGGCAACACCGTCGTACTCAAACCCGCACCCGACACCCCGTGGGTTGCCGCGGTGCTGTCCGAATTGATCGCCCAGAACACCGACATTCCGCCGGGCGTGGTCAACATCGTCACCTCCACCGACCATGCGCTGGGTGCCATGCTCGCCAAAGACCCTCGGGTGGACCTGGTTTCGTTCACCGGCTCGACCGCCACCGGCCGCAGTGTGATGGCTGACGCCGCCGCCACCATCAAGAAGGTGTTCTTGGAACTCGGTGGCAAGTCGGCCTTCCTGGTGCTCGACGACGCCGACCTGTCCGCGGCCTGCTCGGTGGCGGGGTTCTCGGTCTGCCTGCATGCCGGACAGGGCTGCGCGATCACCACACGACTGGTGGTGCCCCGGGCCCGCTACGACGAGGCGGTCGCCATCGCGGCCGCCACCATGGGCTCGATCAAGCCAGGAGACCCGTCGAAGCCCGGAACCATCTGCGGTCCGGTGATCTCGGCGCGCCAGCGTGACCGGGTGCAGGGCTACCTGGATCTGGCGATCGCCGAAGGCGGCACGTTCGCCTGCGGTGGCGGCCGCCCCGCCGACCAGCCCGCCGGGTTCTTCATCGAACCCACTGTGATCGCCGGCCTCACCAACGACGCGCGGGTGGCTCGTGAGGAGATCTTCGGCCCGGTGCTCACCGTGATCCCGCATGACGGCGACGACGACGCGGTGCGCATCGCCAACGACTCGCCCTACGGGTTGTCCGGCACGGTCTACGGCGCCGACGCCGAGCGTGCGGCCGGGGTGGCGGCTCGACTGCGGGCCGGCACGGTCAACGTCAACGGCGGGGTCTGGTACTCCGCGGACATGCCGTTCGGCGGATACAAGCAGTCGGGCAATGGACGAGAGATGGGCGTTGCCGGGTTCGAGGAGTACCTGGAAACGAAAGCCATTGCGACAGCGGCGAACTGACGATAATCACCGGATCAAGGAGAACAAGCAGATGGGCCAATTCGACGACAAGGTGGCTATCGTCACCGGCTCTGGTGGCGGGATCGGGCAGGCCTACGCGCAGGCCCTCGCCGCCGAAGGTGCCGCGGTGGTGGTCGCTGACATCAACATCGACGGCGCGAAGACCGTGGCTGAGCAGATCGTCGCCGACGGCGGCAAGGCGATCGCGGTCCGCGTCGACGTCTCCGACGTGGAATCGGCGCAGGCCATGGCGGATGCGGCCGTAGCAGAGTTCGGCGGCATCGACTACCTGGTCAACAACGCCGCGATCTTCGGCGGGATGAAGCTCGACGGCCTGCTGACGGTGCCGTGGGACTACTACCAGAATTTCATGCGGGTGAATCTGGACGGCGCGCTGATCTGCACCCGGGCGGTCTACGAGCACATGGCCCAGCGGGGCGGCGGTGCCATCGTCAACCAGTCCTCCACCGCGGCATGGGTGTACTCCAACTTCTACGGTCTGGCCAAGGCCGGGGTCAACAGCCTGACTCAGCAGCTGTCGCGGGAATTGGGCTGGCGCAACATTCGCATCAACGCGATCGCGCCCGGGCCGATCGACACCGAGGCCAACCGGGTCACCACCCCACAGGCCATCGTGAAGCAGATGGTGCAGCAACTGCCGTTGGCGCGGATGGGCACGCCCGAGGACCTCGTCCCGATGTGCTTGTTCCTGCTGTCGGACCAGGCGTCGTGGATCACCGGCCAGATCTTCAACGTCGACGGCGGACAGATCATCCGCTCATGAGCAGCCCGGAACAACAGCCCCGCCTCGGCTACATCGGCCTCGGCAACATGGGTGCGCCGATGGCCAAGCGTCTGGTCGACTGGCCCAGTGGCGTAACGATATTCGACCTGCGGACCGAGGCGATGACGCCGCTGGCCGAGGCCGGAGCACGTGTCGCCGGCAGCGTCGCCGAGGTCGGTGCGAACGCCGACCTCATCAGCATCACGGTGCTCGATGACGCCCAGGTCCGCGACGTGGTCGCCGAACTGGTGCCCACTGTGCAACGAGGCGCCGTCATCGCGATCCACTCGACGATCGCCGACACCACGGCTGCTGAGCTGGCCGAGGAACTTAAGCCGGCGGGTATTCACGTCATCGACGCACCGGTCAGCGGTGGCGTGGGCGCGGCCGAGAAGGGCCAGCTGGCCACCATGGTCGGTGCCGATCGCGCGGTCTACGAGCAGATCAAACCGGCGTTCAAACAGTGGGCGTCCGTGGTGATCCACGCCGGGGAGCCGGGTGCCGGAACCCGAATGAAGCTGGCTCGCAACATGCTGACGTTCACCGCCTACGCGGCGGCGTGCGAAGCCATGAAACTGGCGGAGGCGGCCGGACTCGATCTGCAGGCGCTGGGTCGGGTGGTGCGGCACACCGATGCGCTCACCGGTGGACCCGGCGCGATCATGTTCCTGGATTCCACAGGTCCGCTGCCCGAAGGCCACTTTCTGCGTGATGCCTTCATCCACACCCGCGAGCTCGGGGAGAAAGACCTTCGCCTCGCACTGGGGCTGGGACAGGCCACCGGTGTCGACCTGCCGCTCGCTCAGGTGGCACTCGACGAACTGGCCGCCGGTCTGGGCGTGCCACACTCCAAGGACTAGGAGAGATCTGATGGACGAACTGCGCCGAACCGGGTTGGCGAAGATGAATGAGGTCTACGCCTGGGACATGCCGGACATGCCGGGCGAGTACTTCGCGCTCACCGCCGATCACCTCTTCGGCCGGATCTGGACCCGGCCGGGTCTTTCCATGCGCGACAAGCGCCTGATGACGCTTGCGGTGGTCACGGCGGTGGGGGAGAAGGACCTGGCCGAGATCCAGGTCAACGCTGCGCTGCACAACGGCGAGCTGAGCGAGGACGAGCTGCGCGAGATGGCCATCTTCCTCACCCACTACGTCGGCTTCCCGCTCGGGTCCGGGCTGAACGCCGTGGTGGAGAAGGTGATCGCCAGGCGCAACAAGGCCGCCGCTGCGGGCAAGTCGGAGGACAAGAGGGCCAACGTCGCAGCCGTACTGGACAAGCAGAAGGGCGAGTGACCGAGAACCTGCTCGCCGCGCGGGGCGCCGTCGTAGTCGGCGGTAGCCGGGGCATCGGTCGAGCGGTAGCCGAACTGCTGGCGGCATGCGGTGCCGGAGTGGTGGTCAACGGCCGGGACCCTGACGCGGTGGCAGAAACCACCGAAGCGATCACCGCATCGGGTGGGCGGGCCGTCGGCCTGGCCGGCTCGGCCCACGTCGAGGCGACCGCCGTGGCGCTGGTCGAAGCCTGCCGGGAGGAATACGGCAGCGTCGACGTGCTGATCAACTGCGCCGGAGTCGCCGAACCTCCCGGCTCGTCGATCCTGTCGGTCTCCACCGAGCAGTTCCAGGACCTGCTCGACGCACATGTGGGCACGGCTTTTCAGACCTGCCGGGCGGCCGCGCCGATCATGGTGGAGCAGCGCCGCGGCTCGATCGTCAACAGTGGCTCGGTGGCCTTTCTCGGCGACTACGGCGGTACCGGATATCCGGCCGGAAAGGGTGCGGTCAACGGACTCACCATGGCGGTGGCCGCGGAGCTCGCGCCGTACGGGGTGCGGGCGAACGTCGTCTGTCCGGGCGCGAAGACACGGTTGTCCACCGGCGATGACTACGAGACGCACATCCGTGACCTCAACGCCAGAGGTCTGCTGGATGAGATGAGTATGCGAGCCTCGTTGGACCCGGCCCCCGCCGATTACGTCGCCCCGCTCTACGCCTACCTGGCCAGTGACCTGTCTGCCGGGGTGAGCGGATCGCTCTTCTTGGCCTCGGGCGGATTTGTCGGCCGCTTCGAGCGGGCGGTCCCTGCGGTGCTCGGATACCGCGATCACCAGCGCTTTTCGCCCTGGACCATCGAGGAAATGCACACCATGGTGGCCGGCGGCTGACCGCCGGGATGCCTACCGCGGCCTTCCCGACGCCCAAGGCGGTGGGCTCTATATCCTGTGTCTCGCGTCCCGCGGATGCCCCAGCGAGGCGAAGCTCAGGAAGGAGTGACGCCCATGCGCGTCCTGGTGATCGGTTCCGGCGCCCGGGAACATGCGTTACTCCTAGCCCTTCGCAATGACCCCAAGGTCGAGCACCTCGTGATAGCCCCCGGCAACGCCGGGACTGCGGCGGTCGCCGAGCAGCGAGACATCGACATCACCTCGGCCTCGGCGGTCACCGCTTTGGCCCGCGAGGTCGAGGCGGACCTGGTGGTGATCGGGCCGGAGGTGCCCTTGGTCTTGGGCGTGGCGGATGCGGTGCGTGCCGCCGGGATCGCCTGTTTCGGACCGTCGCAGGACGCCGCGCGCATCGAAGGCTCCAAGGCTTTCGCCAAGGACGTGATGGCCGCCGCCGGTGTGCGCACCGCCCGCTCGGAGATCGTCGACAGCCCAGCTGAGCTGGACGCCGCCCTGGCCCGGTTCGGTCCCGATGCCGGGGAGGCGGCCTGGGTGGTCAAGGACGACGGGCTGGCCGCCGGCAAGGGTGTCGTGGTGACCGCAGACCGGGAGGCGGCCCGGGCCCACGCCGCCGGTCTGCTCGACAGCGGGCACCCGGTGCTGCTGGAGTCCTTCCTCGACGGTCCCGAACTGTCTCTGTTCTGCATCGTCGACGGCGCCACGGTGGTGCCACTGCTTCCGGCACAGGACTTCAAGCGGGTCGGTGACGGCGACAGCGGGCCCAACACCGGCGGCATGGGTGCCTACGCCCCGCTGCCGTGGTTGTCCCGGGAGGCCGTGGCGGGCATCGTCCGCGACGTCGTCGAGCCCGTCGCGGCCGAACTGCTCCGGCGTGGCAGCCGGTTCACCGGATTGCTGTATGCCGGTCTGGCGATGACGTCGACGGGGCCGGCGGTGGTCGAATTCAATTGCCGCTTCGGCGATCCGGAGACCCAGGCGGTGCTGGCGCTGTTGGAATCGCCGCTCGGCCAGTTGCTGCACGCCGCCGCAACCGGTGGACTCGTTGAGTTCGGCACGTTGCGCTGGCGGGATGCGTCGGCGGTGACGGTGGTGCTGGCCGCGGAGAACTACCCTGGTCGGCCGCGGGTGGGTGATGTGATCGTGGGTGCCGAGGCTGACGGGGTACTGCACGCCGGTACGGCGCGACGTGACGATGGGGCTGTGGTGTCCTCCGGTGGCCGCGTGTTGTCGGTGGTGGGTGTCGGAGACGACCTGCATGCCGCGCGTGCCGACGCCTACCGGATTCTGAATTCAATTCGTCTGCCGGGAAGCCACTTCCGCAGCGACATCGCAGCGGCGGCCGCCGAGGGCAAGATCCGGATCTGACGGCGGGGGCCTACCGCTATCCTTGGTGGCATGGCTGACCAAACTGAACCGGAGTCCACCGAATCCGAAGAGCAGGATTCCCCGGCGAAAACTGCCGGTGCGGAGAAAAAGGCGGACACCGAGAAAAGTGCGGGCACGGAGAAAAGTGCGAGCACAGAGAAAAGTGCGAGCACAGAGAAAAGCGCGAGCACAGAGAAAAGCGCCGCCAAGGAGAGGCGTCGGTCAGCTCCCCCTCCGACGCCGGCCCCGACGGAGTCGAGCCTGCGCCCCCTGCTGATCGCGGGTGCGGTGGCACTGGTCGCCGGGCTCATCGGTGGTGCGGCCGTGTCCGCCCTGTGGCACCCGGGCAGCTCGTCATCGGGCGGTTCCGACAAGTTCAGCGGTGCGGAGGTCGAGGCGGCGAAGAAGGACATGTGCGCCGCGGTTGTGCTCGCTCGCCAGGCAGTGGCCAACAATATGCACCTGAAGAACCCGGAGCCGGAGAATCCGGTCGCCCAGCTCGCGGTGGCCGCCAACGCCAGGCTGTCGCTGACCGCGGGTGCGGCATATCTGCGCGGACGGCTCGACGCCGATCCCGCGGCCGCACCGGAGATCGTGGAAACCACCCAGAAGGTGGCCGGGGCACTGGAACGTCTGAACCTCAGTTACCTTGTCGGGCAACCGAATGAGGAGCGTGAGCAGCTGGGCCACGATCTCGACAACCACATCGCCGCGATGGGCAAGCTCTGCCAGTAACCCTGGCGGAGTCCGCGCTCAGAGCCCGAACAGGGCCAGCGGATCCATGTCGAACATGGCGCCCACGTCGTCCAGGCCGTTGAAGGCGGCGCCCGGGTCGAGTGGGTTCGCGGCGGAGAACATGTCGAACATCGAACTCAGGTCGATGTTGCCGAACGGCGTCACCAGGGTGTCGGTGACGATGCCGTCCTCACCCGGTGTGGCGATGTAGATGTTCTGCCATCCTCCGCCGAAGTTCAGCACGTCGTAGACCGTTCCTGCCTCCGGCAGCAGCGAGGCATCCACCCCGTCGGCAGCGGCGACGCTCGCCACGGTGAATTCGGTGTTGGCCATCCCCAGCAGTTCTGACACATTGACGCCGGTGGTGATGCTCCCGAGGTCGGTGAGGCCCGTGCCGGAGTCGTCGTAGACGGTGAAGACCTGCGGGGCGAAGTCGATCGGGGTGCCGCCGCCTATTCCCACCGACGCGCCGCCGAGGCTCAGCAGCGGCCCGAGGCCGAGCAGCGAGGGCACGATGTTGAAGCCCGCTTCCGAGCCGGTCAAGCCGAGTGTCGGGTCGAAGATGTACCCGCCGAGGCTGAAGGCGTCGTCGCCGAGGCTGCTGTCGCTGACCAGCAGTCCGGTGAACGCGTCCCCCGGGTCGAGGGGGTTGGCGGCATTGATGCCGCCGAACAGCGGGTCCAGGTTCATGTTGCCGAACGGCGTGACCAGGGTGTCGTGGACAGTCCCGGGAACGATGGTGCCGTCAACGGTGACGTCCGGCGTCGCCGTGTAGACGTTCACCCATCCGCCGCCCAGGTTGAAGGCGTTGTAAACCGAGCCCAGGACCGGCAGCTGCGAGTCCTCGACGCCGTCGGCGGGAGTGACACCCTGGACGATCAACTGGGTGTTGGTCATGCCCAGCACATTCGCCACGTCTACCGCGGTCGCGATGCTGCCGAGTTCGCTGCCGCCGCTTCCGTAGACGTCGAAGTCCTGCGGCGCAAAGGCTTGTGGCTGGATATCTGGGTAGGCGAGGCTGAACACCAGTTGGCCGCCGCCGAGGTTGAGCAGCGGCGGTAAGCCGGCGAGCGAGGAGACCGGGCTGAAGCCCTCGGTCACCGTGCCGTCCGTCCCGGTGCTGAACGGGTCGAACGTGAAACCGCCGATGGTGAAGGCGTCCTCGCCGAGGCTGCTGTCGCCGGCCTGCAGCGGGGTGAACGCGTCACCCGGCTGCAGTGGGTTGGCGGCGTTCATGTCGGCGAACAGGGCGCTCAGGTCGGTGTTGCCGAACGGCGTCACCAGGGTGTCGGTGACGGTGCCGTTCTCGCCCGGGGTGGCGACATAGACGTTGTAGAAGCCGTTGCCCAGGTTGAGTACGTCATAGACCGTTCCCGTCACGGGCAGCGCCGAGGCCTCGACCCCGTCGGCCGCGGTGGTGTCCAGAACGGTGAAGGCGGTGTTGGACAGTCCCAGCAGGTTCGCGACGGTTTGGTTGGTGCTGATGCTGCCGAGCGATTCGGTGCCGTTGTACAACTCGAAGGTCTGCGGGGCGAGGTTCAAGCCGGTGGACCCGAGGCTCACCGATCCGCCGCCGAGGCCCAGCAGCGGCGGAGCCAGGCTCAGCGGGCCGACCGGGTCGAAGCCCTGCGCGCCCGAGGAGGTGATGGGGTCGAAGACGGTCCCATCGATGGTGAACGCGCTGTCGCTGGGGGCGGCAGCACCCAGTGCGGCCTGCATCAGTGCGGCGCTGATCAGCCCACCGCCGGCGGTGGCCGCGACCGCGGCTGTCTGAAGTCGTCGATTTGTCATCACATGCCTTCCAATTGGTCGGTTGGACTGGCGTTTAACGGCACTCAGAATCAGATGAGTTACCAGTGAGTACTTTTTGACCGTACAGCGAGTGTTCTTCGTCACACAAGGTTTTTATTTGGCTCAAATATCGGACAAAACCGACCATTTAGGAGACATTGCGGCCGAAATTCGGGACAGAGACCCAGATTCGCGGTAGCCGTATACAGCGGCCATCCAGGCGTTTTTCAGCCCGGCGGTGTTCGAAAGACTGAAGAACGATTAGGCGGTCAGCAGCGGAGCGATCCAAACCAACTCGGCCGGCTGCTGAGAACTCCAATATGAGCCGTCATGCCCGCCGGGAGAGAATCCGCCCGCCGGAGGGTTGGGCAGCTGGGCGATAAAAGCCTGCGTCGCCGAATAGAACGGGTCGTCGTTTCCGCAGTCCACTCGGATGGGAATCGAGTCCAAGGCGGGCATTCCGAAAACGGAGTTGGCCGCGAAGTCCGATGCGCCATCGAACGCGCCCGGCGCCGTCGCGCCGGACGTCAGCCACAGTGCGGGGCTGACCGCGCAGATCGCCGCGGTTCGCTGCGGGCCGAGTCGGCCGCCCAGCAGTAGCGCCCCGTAGCCGCCCATGGACCAGCCGATGAATCCCACCCGCGAGGTGTCCAGGCCCTGCTCTGCCAGCAGCGGCAACAGCTCGTCGGTCACCATTGCCCCCGAATCCTCCCCGGAGGCGCGCCGATGCCAGTAGCTTCCGCCGCCGTCGACCGCTACCACCGCAAAGGGCGGCAGCCCGGCGTCGACGGCTTCGGCCAGACCCTGCTCGACGCCACCGGCCATCACGGTTGCGGCGTCGCTTCCCTTGCCGTGCAGCGCGATCAACGGGCGCAATGCCGCGGTCTGACCGGGCGGCCGGGCGATCGCCCAGTTGGTGGTGATTCCCCCGCGCGCCGCCGAGGTGAACGAGCCCGTCGTCATGGTGGGGGCGCCCTGCGGCGGGGCGGCCTGCGTGGGCCGCGCTGCACGTAGTGCATTCGCTCCCAGCGCGCCCGCCGTGCCCAGCATGGCCCCGGCGCGCAGCACGGCTCTTCGGCTCAACTCGGGCATGGCGGTCATCATGCCAGCGGGGTGCCGTTTGGCCGAAAAGACTCAAACCCATGATGCGGTGCTATCCGGGCTGGCAGCATCACTAGGCGTGATGACAGCAGTGACGCCCAAGGGCGAGCGGCGGCGGTATGCGCTGATCAGCGCCGCCGCCGAACTGCTGCGTGAGGGGGGCTTCGATGCGGTGCGCCACCGCGCCGTGGCGCAACGAGCCGGTCTGCCGCTGGCGTCGACAACCTATTACTTCTCATCACTGGAAGACCTCATCGCTCACGCGGTGGAACACATCGGGATGTTGGAGGTCGCGCAACTGCGTGCCCGCATCGCAGAGCTGTCCCGGCGCCGCCGCAGCGCCGAGACCACCGCGGACATTCTGGTGGAGCTGCTGGTGGGCGAGCAGGGTGACGAACAGATCGCCGAGCAGCTCATCTCCCGCTACGAGCGTTACATCGTGTGCTCTCGCCACCCGGCGCTGCGCGACATTCAGCGTCGTCTCCTGCATCAACGGTCCGATGCGGTCACCGAAGCCGTCGAACGCTCCGGACGGATCGCGCGCGTCGAGACGGCCTATTCCCTGGTCTGCATGGTCGACGGCGCGGTGATGGCGGCGCTCGTCGACGACCTGCAGGGGCCGCGGGCGGCCGCCCGGGCCGCCGTCATCGACGTCATCGACATGCTCGCTCCACTGGATCAGCGCGCGGTGTCGGCCTGATTCGGCTGCGCGGTATGCTGCGGCGATCATTTTTGTCAGATTTTTGTAACCTCCAGTTAACAAGGGGAATCGGCCGCCCGAAGATGGCGGAGAGATGCGAAGGTGGAGAGCCACGTCATGAATATCGGTGTCCTAGCCGAGGCGCAGCCCGGTGAGACGCGGGTGTCGGCGACGCCGACGACAGTCGCTGCACTGATCAAGCTCGGTTACGACGTTGTCGTGGATTCCGGGGCCGGCGAAGCCTCGTCCTTTGCCGACGAGGCCTACACCGAGGCCGGCGCCGCCATCGGCGATGCACGCACCGCCGACATAGTCTTCGGTGTCAACGCCCCCTCGACCGAGCAGCTTGACGGGATGAAGCCGGGCGCGACGCTGATCAGCCTGTTGGCGCCGGCCCTGAATCCGGACCGGGTGGAAGATCTGGCCCGCCGGCCCATCACAGCGCTGTCGATGGACGCCGTCCCCCGAATCTCGCGCGCGCAGTCGCTCGACGTGCTGAGCTCCATGGCCAACATCGCCGGCTACCGGGCCGTGATCGAGGCCGCCCACGTCTTCGGCCGGTTCTTCACGGGCCAGGTGACCGCCGCCGGCAAGGTCCCGCCGGCCAAGGTGCTGGTGGTGGGTGCCGGGGTGGCGGGCTTGGCCGCGATCGGCGCGGCGGGCAGCCTCGGGGCCGTCGTGCGGGCCACCGACCCGCGTCCCGAGGTGGCCGACCAGGTCCGCTCGCTCGGCGGGGAGTACCTGTCGATCGAATCGAGCGAGGCCGAGGTGTCGGCCACCGGCTACGCCAAAGAGATGAGCGACGACTACAAGGCCCGGGAAGCCCAGCTCTACGCCGACCAGTGCGCCGACGTCGACATCATCGTCACCACCGCGCTCATCCCGGGTAAGCCCGCGCCGCGGATCATCACCGCCGACATGGTGGCGTCGATGAAGCCGGGCAGCGTGATCGTCGATATGGCCGCGGCCAACGGCGGCAACGTCGAGGGCACCGTCAAGGACCAGGCCGTCGTCACCGAGAACGGGGTGACGATCATCGGATACACCGACCTGGCCGGCCGGCTGCCCGCCCAGGCATCCCAGCTCTACGGCACCAACCTGGTGAACCTGATGAAGTTGATGACACCCGGCAAGGACGGCCGGCTGGTGCTGGACTTCGACGACGTGGTGCAGCGCTCGATGACGGTGGTGCGCGACGGCGAGTCGACGTGGCCCCCGCCGCCGGTGCAGGTTTCGGCCGCACCGGCCAAGGCCGCCGAAGCGCCGGTAGGCGCGCAGGCGAACAAAGAACCGATGTCGGCCGGACGCCGGCTGGGCGTGGTGGTGTCTGCGGCGGCCGTGCTGTTCGCGCTGGTCGCGATGGCACCCGCGGCGCTGCAGGTGCACCTGACGGTCTTTGCGCTGGCCATCGTGATCGGCTACTACGTGATCGGGCATGTGCACCACGCGCTGCACACGCCGCTGATGTCGGTGACCAATGCGATCTCGGGAATCATCGTGGTGGGCGCGCTGCTGCAGATCGGCCATGACGACCCTGCCATCACGAGTTTGGCCGCCGCGGCGATCCTGCTCGCCAGCATCAACATCTTCGGTGGTTTTGCGGTGACCCGCCGCATGCTCGCCATGTTCTCCCGCAGCTAGGCGCTGCGCACCCCGACTTGGAGTAGACCCCGCTAATGTTTTCAGTTGAGACCGCCGCGTCGGCGGCATACATCGTCGCGGCCTTGCTGTTCATCCTGGCGCTGGCCGGGCTGAGCAAGCATGAGACGTCGAAGGTCGGCAACAGCTTCGGCATCTTCGGGATGGCGGTGGCGCTGGCCGCGACAATCACCTTGGCGGTTCATCACGACATCAATCCGGCCGGCCTGGCGCTGCTGATCGGGGCCACCGTGGTGGGTGCGGCGATCGGGTTGTGGCGCGCCAAGGTCGTTGAGATGACCGGCATGCCGGAGCTGATCGCGTTGCTGCACTCGTTCGTGGGCCTGGCCGCCGTGCTGGTCGGTTGGAACGGCTACCTGCACATCGAGAACAGCCCGAACGGTGCTGACGCCCGCGAGCTGGCGGCGTCCGGACTGCTCGGCATCCACTCGGCCGAGGTGTTCATCGGCGTCTTCATCGGCGCGGTCACCTTCACCGGCTCGATCGTGGCCAACCTCAAACTGTCGGCGCGGATGAAGTCCAACCCGCTGATGTTGCCGGGCAAGAACTTCCTCAACGTCGGCGCGCTGGTCGCCTTCGTCGCGCTGACGGTGTGGTTCGTCCACGAGCCGCAGCTGTGGCTCCTGATCGCCGTCACCGTGCTGGCGCTGGCCTTGGGCTGGCACCTGGTGGCCTCGATCGGCGGCGGCGACATGCCGGTGGTGGTCTCGATGCTCAACAGCTACTCCGGCTGGGCGGCGGCCGCCTCGGGCTTCCTGCTCTCCAACGACCTGTTGATCATCACCGGCGCGCTGGTCGGCTCCTCGGGTGCCTACCTGTCCTACATCATGTGCAAGGCGATGAATCGTTCGTTCATCTCGGTGATCGCCGGTGGGTTCGGGATCGAAGCCGGCCCGGCCGACGACAAGGACTACGGCGAGCACCGCGAGATCACCGCCGAAGGGGTGGCCGAGCTGTTGGGCGGCGCCGACTCGGTGATCATCACCCCCGGCTACGGCATGGCTGTCGCGCAGGCCCAGTACGGGGTCGCCGAACTGACCCGCAAGCTGCGGGACCGCGGCGTCAACGTGCGCTTCGGCATCCACCCGGTGGCCGGCCGGCTGCCCGGCCATATGAATGTGCTGCTGGCCGAGGCCAAGGTGCCCTACGACATCGTCCTGGAGATGGACGAGATCAACGACGACTTCGCCGACACGTCGGTGGTCCTGGTGATCGGCGCCAACGACACCGTCAACCCGGCCGCCGCCGAAGACCCGAACAGCCCGATCGCCGGGATGCCGGTGCTGACGGTGTGGGAAGCCGACCATGTGATCGTCTTCAAGCGCTCCATGGCCTCGGGCTACGCGGGCGTGCAGAACCCACTGTTCTTCCGGCAGAACTCCGCCATGTTGTTCGGTGACGCCAAAGACCGCGTCGAAGACATCCTGCACGCGCTGTAGGGCACAACGCCGGCGCGTACCTGCCGCCCAGGCCAGGCAGAATCCGCCGGAGCGCACGACCGTAAGGTAGCTACTCGTGAGCATCCCCAATGTGCTGGCCAACCGTTACGCCAGCACCGCCATGACAGATATCTGGTCGCCGCAGGCAAAGATCGTTGCCGAGCGCCGGCTGTGGCTGGCGGTGCTGCGCGCCCAATCTGAGCTGGGTGTGCCCGTGCCCGCGCAGGCGATCGCCGACTACGAGGCTGTCCTCGGTGAGGTCGACCTGGCCTCGATCGCGGCCCGCGAGCGGGTGACGCGCCACGACGTCAAGGCCCGGATCGAGGAGTTCAACGCCCTCGCCGGTCACGAGCACATCCACAAGGGCATGACCAGCCGGGACCTGACCGAAAACGTGGAACAGCTGCAGATCCGCCAGTCCCTGCAGCTCGTCCACGACCACGGGGTCGCGGTCGCCGCGCGCCTGGTCAGCCACGCGGTGGTCTACCGCGACCTGGTGATGGCCGGACGCAGCCACAACGTCGCCGCGCAGGCCACCACGCTGGGGAAGCGGTTCGCCTCGGCTGCCGAGGAAACCCTGATCGCGCTGCAGCGAGTGCGTGAGCTGATCGAGCGCTACCCGCTGCGTGGCATCAAGGGGCCCATGGGCACCGCCCAGGACATGCTGGATCTGTTCGACGGCGACACCGCCAAACTGAGCGAGCTGGAGCGCCGAGTCGCCGAATTCCTCGGGTTCTCGGCGGTGCTGACCAGCGTGGGACAGGTGTACCCCCGATCGCTGGACCACGACGTGGTCTCGGCCCTGGTGCAACTGGGCGCCGGCCCGTCCTCACTGGCCCAGACCATCCGGCTGATGGCCGGCCACGAATTGGTCACCGAAGGATTCGCGCCGGGCCAGGTGGGCTCCTCGGCGATGCCGCACAAGATGAACACCCGCAGCTGCGAGCGGGTCAACGGCCTGCAGGTGGTGTTGCGCGGCTATGCCTCGATGGCTGCCGAGCTGGCCGGCGCGCAGTGGAACGAGGGCGACGTCTTCTGTTCGGTGGTGCGTCGCGTCGCATTGCCCGACGCCTTCTTCGCCATCGACGGACAGACCGAAACCTTCTTGACCGTGCTCGACGAGTTCGGGGCCTACCCGGCGGTGATCACCCGCGAGCTGGACCGCTACCTGCCGTTCTTGGCCACCACCAAAGTGTTGATCGCCGCGGTGCGTGCCGGCGTGGGCCGAGAAGCCGCCCACGAGGTGATCAAGGAGCACGCGGTGGCCGTGGCGCTGGCGATGCGCGAGCGGGGTGCCGAACCCGACCTGCTGGACCGGCTGGCCGCCGACGAACGGCTGCCGCTGGACCGGGCCGCGCTGGATGCGGCCATCGCCGACCGGCAGGCATTCACCGGGGCGGCCGCCGACCAGGTTGACCGGGTGGCGGCCGAGGTGGCCGAACTCGCCGAACGGTTTCCGGCGGGGGCTGCCTACAGCCCGGGCGCGATCCTGTAGCCGTCATGGACGTCCAGGAGCTCGCGAGCATCGACTTCACCGATCTGGACAACTTCGCCGACGGCTTCCCGCACGAGCTGTTCGCGCTGCACCGCCGCGTCGCCCCGGTGTTCTGGCACGAGCCGACCGCCCACACTCCGGACGGCGAAGGATTTTGGTCGGTGGCCACGCACGCCGAGACCCTCGAAGTGCTGCGCGATGCGCAGACCTATTCGTCGGTCACCGGCGGCGACCGGCCGTTCGGCGGCACGGTGCTGCAGGACCTGCCGATCGCGGGCCAGCTGTTGAACATGATGGACGATCCGCGGCACGCACAGGTCCGGCGACTGGTCAGCTCCGGACTGACCCCGCGCATGATCCGCCGCGTCGAGACCGATCTGCGGCACCGGGCGCGGGTACTGGTCGACGAAGTCGAGCCCGGGGTGCCCTTTGATTTCCTGGTCGACATCGCCGCCGAGGTGCCGATGCAGATGATCTGCATCCTGTTGGGCGTTCCCGAGGCCGACCGGCACTGGCTCTTCGAGGCGATCGAGCCCAGCTTCGACTTCCGCGGCTCGCGCAAGGCGGAGGTGTCGCGCCTGTCGATCGAGGATGCCGGCAACCGGGTCTACACCTTCGGGCGGGAGTTGATCGCGGCCAAGCGCGCCCAGCCCGCTGACGACATGCTCTCGGTGGTGGCGAACTCGACCGACCCGGAGCTGAGCGATCTCGAGGTGTATCTGTTCTTCCAGTTGCTGTTCAGCGCCGGGGCCGAGACCACCCGCAACGCCATCGCCGGCGGGCTGCTGGCGCTGTCTGAGTACCCCGACCAATATCGTTTGCTGCGTAGCGATTTCGATCTGTTACCCACTGCCATCGAGGAGATTCTGCGCTGGACCTCACCGGCTCCGTCCAAACGGCGCACCGCAACTCGGCGCGCAGTGCTGGGCGGGCAGACCGTCGAGGCCGGCCAGAAGGTACTGGTGTGGGAGGGCTCAGCCAACCGGGACCCGGCGGTCTTCGACCGCGCCGACGAGTTCGACATCACCCGTAAACCCAACCCGCACATCGGGTTCGGTCATGGCGCACACTTCTGCCTGGGGGCCCACCTGGCGCGCCTGGAGCTGCGGGTGCTCTACGAGGAGCTGCTCGGCCGGTTCGGCGAATTGGCGGTGGTGGCGCCGGTGGAGTGGACGCGCAGCAGCCGGCACACCGGGATGCGGCACATGGTGGTGGAACTGCGGCGGTGATCCCGGTCGGTCAGGTCGTCCGACTGCGCCGAGATCGCCGGGCCAGGCCCGCAGCGTGCAGCTCAAGTGCGGCCAGGCCCCCGATCACCGCGGGGTCTGCGTGTCGCCAGGCCCCGGCGGGGTCGGGGCTGATCGCGGTCAGCTTCCCCAAGGGGCGATTGGTCAACGCGCGCAGCGCCAGAAGCTGCTGACCGGCCGGGTTCGAGTACAGGCCCAGCACCGCCCGCTTGCGCAGGAAGAAGCGCAGCCGCAGAGCCAGCCACGGCATCGTCACCGCCAGAATTGGCGGCGCCGCGACAGCGAAGGCGAGCACGTAGGCCAACCACCCGGCGGTGGTGTTCAGATTGTGTCCGGCCCCGGCGATGTCGACTGCCGCATGCCCCGCCGCGGTGAGCGGTTTGCTCACGGCGTCGCCCACCAGCGGAATACGGTCCGCGCTCTTGCCGGCCGACGTCAAGCTGTCGGCCACGCCATTGGCGCCGCGCTCGAACTGCTGCCCCACCCCGGCGATCGTGGTCACCGCGCCGTGCACCGCCAGCGCGATCATCACCCAGACAAAAGTCCATGCCGCAACGACGAGGTCGCTCAGCAGCTGGGCCAGCAGGCGGCCGGGGGAGGTGGCATAGGGCAGCAACCGGGACGTCATGTTTCGATCCCAACACACCTGACGCCTCTCCGGCGGGCGTTGCGACGTCAGCTGTTGGGCGTGACCGTCACCGTGACGGTGGCCGCACCGGAATCGGCGGCGATCACCAGCACCGGGGCGTTCGCGGCCGATACGACCTGGCCGCCGGTGACCACCGCGTGGTAGCCGTCCGGATAGAGACTGCTGGGCACCGAGATGGTGGTGTGCGCCCCCGCGCCGAACTGCCCTGAGCCGTCGGCCATCGCGGTGGAGTAGTTGAACGCGAAGGTGCCGTCGTTGAACGACCAGGTCCCCGGGATTCCGGCCACAGCCTGTGGGTAGGGCGCGGCCAGCGCGTTCACCGCATCGGTTGCCACGTTGTCGCCGACGGGCGGCTGCGCCATGTCACGGACCAGGACATTGTTGTAATCCCAGAAAAGCCAGCCGAAGCCGTACTGGTTGGCGCCGCCGGTGGCGCCGCTGATGACGCCGGGATTGGTGGTGTTGCCGAACTCGGTGAGCAGCGCCGGCACGTTGTGTTCCTGCGAGTAGGCGGCGGCCTGCTCCATGATGAAGCCGTCGTATGCGCCGCAGCCGAAGTCGCTGCCCAAGACCTCGTACCACGGGCAGTAGCTGTGGAAGGCGAAGATCGCGTTCGGGTCATCCGGCGGGATCACATGGGTGGGCACCGGCAGGTTGCCGAACAAGGTGTTGGAACCGAAGATCACCGGGGTGCTGGGGTCCACGGAGCGGATCGCGGCCGTCACCTGCTCGTAGAACGGCGACAACTGCTGGGTGTCGAAGAACGGATTGCCGAGTGCGGTCGACAGATAGCCCGAACCCGGCCAGGGCTCGTTCATCAGCTCGTAGCCGGCGACATGGGGATTGCCGCTGAGGTAGCCGGCCACGGCCTGATACATCCCGGCGTAATGGTTCTGCAGGCCGATCCCGTCGGGAGCGGCGGAGTTGGTCCAGAACGCGTCCCAGGCGTGGTTCACGGCGGCGTTGAGCGGATAATTCCACGGCCACCCGTAGTTGATGTTGACCGCGTCCCCGGTCTGCACCGCCCAGGCCGGCGCCCCGTCGCCGATCCCGGTGATGGTGTCGCTGTACAGGTCCTGATGCAGGTCGATGACGCTGACGATGCCGTACGAGCCGAGCAGGTCGACGGTGCCCTTGATCGACGCGAGATACCCGTAGTCGATCTCACCGGGGTTGGGCTCCACCGCCGCCCAGATGACCCCGACCCGGACGGCGTTGATGCCGTTGGCGGCCAGGTAGGCGGCATCGTCCGCGTCGAAGTGGTTGGCCTCCGGACTGAACGGCGCGTACTTGTAGACCTCGTTGACCCCGTGCAGGATCAGCACCCGGCCGTCGGCGTCGGTGAGCCAGGTGCCGGCCGTGCTGAAGGCGCCGCTGCCGATCGGCGGACCGCTGTCCAACGTGCCGAAGGCTCCGACCGAGCCGTGGGTCCCGAACAGGCCGGGGTTGCCGCCCGCCCCGCCCAGAGCCGGGCGCGGGAAGCCGGGACTGGCCATGATGCTGATGCCGTCGCCGGCGTCCCCGCCGTGGCCCCCGGCGCCGAACAGGCCGATGGCGTCGCCGCCGTCGCCGCCGTAGCCGCCTTCGCCGCCGACGCCGCCCACGCCGCCGTTGCCCAGCAACCAGCCGCCTTGTCCGCCTGCGCCGCCGGCCGCCTGCGCCCCGCCGTCACCGCCTGCCCCGCCGTTGCCGAAAAGGCCTGCCGCGCCGCCGGCGCCGCCCGCGACGCCGGCTTGGTCGCTGTCCCAACCGGCCCCGCCGTCGCCGAACAGCCAGCCGGCGGCGCCGCCGTCGGGGCGGTCTTCGACTCCTGCGGCACCGTCACCGATCACATACGAGCCGAACCCGTTGATGAAATCGGCGACCTGTTGGCCGGCCGCGGTGTCCAGCCACTGGTCGATTCCGTTGTGAATGGGCAGATAGATCTCTTGCTGGAACCACTGCGCGAGGTCGAAGGTGGTGGCATTCGATGCCCCCAGCGCCTCGCCCCAGTCCTCGAAGATGGTGGTCAGGAACTGCTCGAAGAAATCGACTTCGAATTCGGCGTGCGCGGCCGGGGCGATCGTCGGCGCCAGCCCGAGGCCGAACGTCATCCCGGCTGCCGCGAGCGCGCCGGTCAGCCGGGCGCGACCGTTGCGCCGAGGCGGGCGCGTGCCGGCGGTGTGTTCGTTCATCATCGGGCGGCCACCTCGGGGACGTCGCAGCTATACACAAGATATGAAAACGCTGACGATTCACTGTAAGCGACATGTGGCCCGCGGCGGGGACTTGGGGTCGGCCGCGCCCCGCCCAGTAGGCTGACGCAATGCCGCGACCCGCGCTCTCCGATTACCAGCACCTGGCCAGCGGCAAAGTCCGCGAACTCTACCGGATCGATGAACGGCATCTGCTGTTCGTCGCGACCGACCGGATTTCGGCGTTCGACTACATCCTCGACAGCGAGATCCCGGACAAGGGACGCATCCTGACCGCGATGAGTGTCTTCTTCTTCGACCTCGTCGAGGCCCCCAACCACCTGGCCGGGCCGCCCGACGACCCGCGCATCCCCGATGAGGTGCTCGGCCGCGCGCTGGTCGTGCGCCAGCTGAAGATGATGCCGGTGGAGTGCGTGGCCCGCGGCTACCTCACCGGCTCGGGCCTGTTGGACTACCAGCGCAGCGGCGCCGTGTGCGGCATCCCGTTGCCGCCCGGGCTGGTGGAAGCCAGCAAGTTCCTCAACCCGCTGTTCACGCCCGCGACCAAGGCCGAGATCGGCGAGCATGACGAGAACATCTCGTTCGCGCAGGTGATCGACCTGGTGGGTCCGGTGCGCGCCGGGCAGCTGCGCGACCGCACCCTGACCACGTATGTGCAGGCGGCCGATCACGCGCTGACCAAGGGAATCATCATCGCTGACACCAAGTTCGAGTTCGGCATCGACGAACACGACAACCTGGTGCTCGCCGACGAGGTGTTCACCCCCGACTCGTCGCGGTACTGGCCGGCCGACCATTACCGGGCCGGAGAGGTGCAGCAGAGTTACGACAAGCAGTTCGTCCGCAACTGGCTGACGAGTCCGGAATCGGGTTGGGACCGGGCCGGTGATCAGCCGCCCCCGCCGTTGCCGGACGACATCATCGCCGCGACCCGCGCTCGCTATATTGAGGCCTACGAACGTATCTCAGGCCTGTCCTTCGATGACTGGTTCGGCCCCGGAGCATGATCGGCGTGTCACAAGATCTTCCAGACCCACCCGCGGCTAAGCGGGTCGAGACCACTCGCACGCACCACGAGGACGTCTTCGTCGACGCCTATGAATGGCTGCGCGACAAGTCGGATCCGGCGGTGATCGCCCACCTGGAGGCCGAGAACGCCTACACCGAAGCCGCCACCGCCCATCTGGAACCCTTGCGCCAGGCCATTTTCGACGAGATCAAGGCCCGCACCAAGGAGACCGACCTGTCGGTGCCGACCCGTCGCGGCGACTGGTGGTACTACGCGCGCACCTTCGAGGGTAAGCAGTACGGCGTCCACTGCCGCTGCCCGATCAGCAGCCCCGATGACTGGGACCCGCCGCAGCTCGACGAGGGCACGGAGATCGCCGGCGAGCAGGTGCTGCTCGACCAGAACGCCGAGGCGCAGGGGCACGACTTCTTCGCCCTCGGCGCCGCCAGCGTCAGCCCGGACAGCCGCATCCTGGCGTACTCCGTCGATGTCGTCGGCGACGAGCGCTACACCCTGCGGTTCAAGGACCTGTCCACCGGGGAACTGCTCCCCGACGAGATCGCCGGGATCGGCGCCGGGGTGACGTGGGCGACCGACAACCAGACTGTCTACTACACAACCGTCGACGAATCGTGGCGTCCAGACACCGTGTGGCGCCATCGAATCGGCACTTCCGCAGCGTCTGACGAGCGGGTCTACCACGAGGCCGACGAACGATTCTGGTTGTCGGTGGGCCGCACGCGCAGCGACACTTACATCCTGATCGCGGCTGGTTCGTCGATCACCACCGAAGTGCGTTACGCCGACGCGGCCGACCCGCACGCGGAGTTCACGGTGGTGCTGCCCCGCCGCGAGGGCGTCGAATACGCCGTAGAGCACGCCGTCATCGGCGGCCAGGACCAATTCCTGCTGCTGCACAACGACGGTGCCGTCAACTTCACGCTGGTGCACGTTCCGGTGGCCCAGGCGAGCGACCCGGCCGCGCAGCAGACGCTGATCGCCGGACGCGACGACGTGCGGCTCGACGCGGTGGACGCCTTCGCGCGCCATCTGGTGGTCGGGTACCGCGCCGCGGGCCTGCCCCGCATCCAGCTGTGGCCGATCGGCGCTGACGGTGCTCTCCAGCCGCCGCAGGAGATCACCTTCGACACCGAGCTGACGTCGTCGGGTCTGGCCAGCAACCCGAACTGGGACGCCCCCAGGTTGCGGGTGGGTGCGACGTCGTTCATCACCCCGGTGCGGGTCTACGACATCGACCTGGCGACCGGTGAGCGCACCCTGCTGCGCGAACAGCCGGTGCTGGGCGAATACCGCAGCAGCGACTACGTCGAATACCGCGACTGGGCCTACGCGCAGGACGGCACCCGGATCCCGGTGTCGATCGTGCGCGGAGCCGATACCGAACTCCCCGCACCCACACTGCTTTACGGTTACGGCGCCTACGAGTCGTGCGAGGACCCGCAGTTCTCCATCGCTCGGTTGTCGCTGCTGGACCGGGGGATGGTGTTCGCGGTGGCCCACGTTCGCGGCGGCGGTGAGATGGGCCGGCTGTGGTACGAGCACGGCAAGCTGCTCGAGAAGAAGAACAGCTTCACCGACTTCGTCGCGGTGGGCCGTCACCTGATCGACGCGGGGGTCTGCCGACCCGGGCGGCTGGCGGCGATGGGCGGCAGTGCCGGCGGGCTGCTGATGGGGGCGGTGACCAACCTGGCGCCGGAGCTGTTCGCCGGGGTGGTGGCGCAGGTGCCCTTCGTCGACCCGCTGACCACCATGCTGGACCCGTCGCTGCCGTTGACCGTCATCGAGTGGGACGAGTGGGGAAACCCGTTGGACGACAAGGACGTCTACTTCTACATGAAGTCCTACTCGCCATATGAGAACATCGCCCGCCGCGACTACCCGCCGATACTGGCGATGACCTCGCTGAACGACACCCGGGTGTACTACGTCGAGCCGGCGAAATGGGTCGCGGCACTGCGGCACACCAAGACCGACGCCAACCCGGTGCTGCTGAAAACCGAGATGAATGCCGGCCACGGCGGAATCTCCGGTCGCTACGAACGCTGGAAAGAGATCGCGTTCTCCTACGCCTGGCTGCTGGCGGTAGTCGGCTGCGGGTAACGTCGCGGCCATGAGCCTCGCCGAAATCCCGCTGACCACCCTTGACGGCCGTCCCACCTCGCTGGCCGAATACGCCGACCGCGCAGTTCTCGTGGTCAACGTCGCGTCCAAATGCGGGCTCACCCCGCAGTACGCGGCGCTGGAGAAGCTCGCCCAGGACTACGGCGACCGCGGCCTGACCGTGCTGGGCGTGCCCTGCAACCAGTTCCTGGGTCAAGAGCCCGGCACGGCCGAGGAGATCCAGACCTTCTGCTCGACCACCTACGGGGTGACGTTTCCGTTGCTGGCCAAGACCGACGTCAACGGTGAGGACCGCCACCCGCTGTATGCCGAGCTGACCCAGACGGCCGACGCCGAGGGCGCCGCCGGCGACGTGCAGTGGAACTTCGAGAAGTTCCTGCTGGCCCCCGGTGGCGCCGTGGTGAACCGCTTCCGGCCCACTACGGTGCCGGACGCGCCCGAGGTCATCGACGCCATCGAAGCCGTCCTGCCCGGCTGATGCCGGCCCGGAACGCCGGGACGTTCCATAGCGCTATCTGACGTCTGCCCCGACGTCACCGCCTGGACACCTGCGCTGGCCACACTGGTGGTGTGACTGGACAACTGATCGTCTCCCTCTCCGGCATCGGGGCGCACACCCGGGCCGAGGCGGAGGCCTTCTGCGCGCAACTGGATGCCCGTGCGGTGGGGGTATCGCTCCTGGTGGCGCCGCGACTGGGTGCCGACTACCGACTCGACCGCGATCCCGGCACCGTCGAGTGGCTCAGCCGGCGACGCGCCGACGGCGCGGCGATCGTGCTGCACGGCTTCGACGAGGCCGCCACCAAGAAGCGCCGCGGCGAGTTCGCCACACTGCCCGCCCACGAGGCCAATCTGCGGCTGCTCGGCGCCGACCGCGTACTGGAGCACCTGGGGCTGCGAACCCGGTTGTTCGCCGCGCCCGGCTGGACCGTATCGCCCGGCACGGTCAGGGCATTGCCGCGCAACGGCTTCCGGCTCCTGGCCGGCCTGCACGGCGTCACCGACCTGGTACTGGACCACACCGTGCGCGCCCGGGTGATCGGCGTCGGGGCCGGACTTCTCACCACACCGTGGTGGTGCCGGATGGTGGTGGCCACCACCGAACGCATCGCGCGCCGCCACGGTGTGGTGCGGCTGTCGATAGGTGCGCGACAACTGAAAACACCGGGCGTGGCCGACGCCATGCTGGAGGCGGTGGACACGGCGTTGAGCCACGGTTGCCGGCCGGAGCGCTACCGCTGGCCGCTCGAGCCCGTCGACGCGACCTCGGAGCGCAGCGCCTGAGTCGTTACCCTCAGTCGTCATGAGCGGTAAGGCGGACGCTGACGCGATTGTCGTCGGGGCGGGCTTGGCCGGCCTGGTGGCGGCCTGCGAACTGGCGGAGCGTGGCCTGCGCGTCCTCATCGTCGACCAGGAGAACAGCGCGAACCTGGGCGGGCAGGCGTTCTGGTCCTTCGGCGGACTGTTCTTCGTCGACAGCCCCGAGCAGCGCCGGCTGGGGGTCCGCGACAGCCACGAACTGGCGCTGCAGGACTGGCTGGGCAACGCCGGCTTCGACCGTGAGTGCGACTACTGGCCGCGGCAATGGGCGCACGCCTACGTGGACTTCGCCTCGGGGGAGAAGCGCAGCTGGCTGCGGGCCCGCGGGTTGAAGGTCTTTCCATTGGTGGGCTGGGCCGAGCGTGGCGGCTACGGCGCCACCGGGCCCGGCAACTCGGTGCCCCGCTTCCACATCACCTGGGGAACCGGACCGGCCCTGGTGGAGATCTTTGCGAGCCGGCTGCGGGCCCGCTCGAACGTCCGATACGCCTTTCGGCACCAGGTCGACGAGCTGATCGTCGAAGCGGGCCGGGTGACCGGTGTTCGAGGCAGTGTCCTGGAACCCTCGGCGGCGGAACGCGGGGTGGCGTCATCGCGGAACACGGTGGGCCAGTTTGAGTTCCGTGCTTCAGCGGTGCTGGTCACCAGCGGTGGCATCGGCGGCAATCTCGATCTCGTGCGCCAGAACTGGCCAGAGCGCATGGGTCGGGTGCCCGCGCAGCTGTTAGCCGGGGTGCCCGCACACGTCGACGGCCGGATGATCGGGATCACCGAGGCGGCCGGTGGCCGGGTGATCAATCGGGACCGGATGTGGCATTACACCGAGGGCATCACCAACTACGACCCGATCTGGCCGGGCCATGGCATCCGCATCATCCCCGGCCCGTCGCCGCTGTGGCTCGACGCGTCCGGCGAGCGGCTGCCCGGGCCGCTGTATCCGGGGTTCGACACCTTGGGCACGCTCGAACACATCGCCCGCTCCGGTCAGGACTACACCTGGTTCGTGCTCAACCGGCGGATCATCGAGAAGGAATTCGCGCTGTCGGGCCAGGAGCAGAACCCCGACCTGACCAGCCGCAGTGTGCGTCAGCTGGCCGCGTCGCGGGCCCGGTCCGGTCCGCCCCCGCCGGTGCAGGCGTTCATCGACCGCGGGGTGGACTTCGTGCAGGCGTCCTCACTGCGTGAGCTGGTCGCGGCGATGAACGACCTGCCCGACGTGATGGCCTTGGACTACGCGAAGGTCGAGGAGCAGGTCACTGCACGCGACCGCGAGGTGGCGAACCGTTTCAGCAAGGACGGTCAGATCACCGCGATCCACGGCGCCCGGACCTACCTGGGCGATCGGATCGGCCGGGTGGTGGCCCCGCACCGGCTGACCGATCCGTCTGCCGGGCCGTTGATCGCGGTCAAGCTGCACATCCTGACCCGCAAGACCTTGGGTGGATTGGAGACCGACTTGGACTCCAGGGTGCTGGGTGCGGACGGCAAGCCGATCGACGGGCTGTATGCGGCCGGCGAGGTGGCCGGCTTCGGGGGCGGCGGGGTGCACGGCTACCGAGCGCTGGAGGGCACCTTCCTGGGCGGGTGCATCTTCTCCGGGCGTGCAGCGGGTCGGGGCGCCGCCGCCGATATCGCCTGATTTTTCCCCGGCCTTTTTCCCCGGCCTTTTTTCCCCGCCGAGCAGACGCGAAAGCCCCCTAAAACGCGCCAAAATGGGGGCTTTCACGTCTGCTCGGCGGGATGGGGGAGGCCCTCGGCGGGAGAATTGGGCCCGGCGTCAGAAGGTGACGGCGCTCTCCTCGGGCAGCACCTGGAA
Source organism: Mycolicibacter nonchromogenicus (assembly GCF_002101775.1). GTDB lineage: Bacteria > Actinomycetota > Actinomycetes > Mycobacteriales > Mycobacteriaceae > Mycobacterium > Mycobacterium nonchromogenicum. Next base: position 114,382 of record NZ_LQPI01000039.1, read on the forward strand.
GTCGGCGCGTCCCATCTCGGCCAGGCGGCCGTGATAGATCCCGCGGGCGTCGGTGGCGATGATGCCCTGGTGTATCGGCACCGCGGCCCGTGGCGCCACCGCGCGCAGGTAATCGACGGCCTCGGAGATCTTCATCCACGGCGCCGCCGCCGGGGTGGCCAGCACGTCCACCGGTTCACCGGGCACGAACAGCGCGTCGCCGGGATGCATCAGCCGGGCCGGATGGTCGTCGTCGCCGATCAGGTAGGAGATGTTGTCGATCATCGGCAGCTCCGGATGGATCACCGCGTGGCGTCCGCCCACCCCGCGCACCCGCAGCGGCCCGACATCGAAGGCATCCCCGACGTGCACCGGTTGCCAGGGCGGGCCCAATTGCGCGGCGGTCTGCGGGTCGGCGTAGAGCGCGGCACCCGGGTTGGCGTCGATCAGGGCCGGCAGCCGCGCGGTGTCGGCGTGATCCGGGTGCTGATGTGTGACCAGGATGGCCGCCAGGCCGGTGATGCCCTCGAAGCCGTGCGAGAAGTTGCCGGGGTCGAACAACACCGTGGTTCCGCCGAAGTCGGCGAGCAGGCAGGAATGGCCGAAATGGGTCAGTTGCATAGCTAAAGATTGTGCTCTCCGGCGCCGCAGACGGGCATCGGTATTCTTGACCAGACCGATTCCCCCGTCGACAGTAGGGAGCACCCGTGGCCCGGGTGGTTGTTCACGTGATGCCCAAGGCAGAGATCCTTGACCCGCAGGGGCAGGCGATCGTCGGAGCGCTTTCTCGGCTCGGACACACCGGAGTGTCGGACGTGCGGCAGGGCAAGCGCTTCGAGCTCGAAGTCGACGACTCGGTCGACGACGCCGCGCTGGCCGAGATTGCCGAATCGCTGCTGGCCAACACCGTGATCGAGGACTTCACCGTCAGCCGGGAGCCCTCGTGAGCGCCCGGATCGGCGTCATCACCTTTCCCGGCACCCTCGACGACGTCGACGCTGCCCGCGCGGTCCGGTTCGTCGGCGCCGAGCCCGTCAGCCTCTGGCACGCCGACGCCGACCTCAAGGGCGTCGACGCCGTGGTGGTGCCCGGTGGTTTCTCCTACGGCGACTACCTGCGCTGCGGGGCCATCGCCCGCTTCGCCCCGGTGATGGGCGAGGTCGTCAGGGCCGCCGGCCAAGGCATGCCGGTACTCGGCATCTGCAACGGCTTCCAGGTGTTGTGCGAGGCCGGACTGCTGCCCGGCGCACTGACCCGCAATGCCGGCCTGCACTTCGTCTGCCGCGACGTCTGGCTGCGGGTGGCCACCACCTCGACGGCCTGGACCTCCCGGTTCGAGGCCGACGCCGACCTGCTGGTGCCGCTGAAGTCCGGGGAGGGCCGCTACGTGGCCTCCGAAGCAGTGCTCGACGAGCTGGAGGGCGAAGGCCGGGTGGTGTTCCGCTACCTCGACAACATCAACGGCTCACTGCGGGACATCGCCGGGGTGAGCTCGGCCAACGGCCGGGTCGTCGGGCTGATGCCGCACCCCGAGCACGCCATCGAGGCGCTGACCGGACCGAGTGATGACGGCCTGGGGCTGTTCTACTCCGCGCTGGACGCGGTGCTGGCCGCCTGACCTACCGCGGATTCACCGGCACCGGCGCTACGCCGTGACATGGTCGACGCAGTCGACCCGCAGGTCCGGGATCGTCATCGGGATGTCGTAGACCTTGCAGCGGTAGCTGCGCCCGTCGGCCTGAATGGTCTCCAACTGTAGGCAGGTGCTGCAGGCGCGGGTCACGGGCAGCATCTGCGCATCGTGGAGTCGGGCGATGACCGCGAGCAGCGAGTCGAGCAACTGCTCGGCTTCGTTGCGGTCGAGTTTGGACGTAGCGATCTCGGCCGGTGCGGTCCAGCGCGCGAGCTGGACGGCGGTCTTGCGGCCGGCCGGGGTCAGGGACAGTTCATGCCGGCGGCGGTCCTGGGGGTCGGGGGTACGCGCCACCAAGCCTTTGCGGACCAGAGCGGCGATGGCGTCACTGACGGTGGGGTCGGAGACATTGAGTTCGCGGGCGAGCGTGCTGCTGTGAGCGGCGGGCGGCGGGCCGACGTGAAGCCAGCTGAGCACCCGCATCTGAGTGCTCGACAGGTCGTGGCTTTCGGCGGCGCGCCGTGCCAGCACGTGCAGAGCGTCGCCGACCCGGTCGAGGGCGGCGACGATCTTGGAGTCCAGGCTTGGGTGGCGTTCGCCGGCGAATTTCAGGGCACGACCTCATTTGTTCCGGCGGCCACGTCGATGAGGGCGTGGCTCCGCGAGTCGGCGACTCACGGTGCCCTCCTGTCATAGCCGGAGTTTCGGGTTCGCAGCCTAACCGCCGGGCGCATGTGACCCCAGCGTGCGAATCATGCTGATCCTAATACTTAGGACTCCTGGGGAATTGCTGCATCATGGGCACGTTCCGTGATCGAGACAGTTCAGCTGGCTCAGATCGCAGCTCACGCCCGACCGAGGACGACATATGCCCAAACTTTCTCGCAGTGACTGGTACGACCTGGCGCGCGACACCAACTGGACGTTTCGCTACGTGACCGAGGAGGAGGTGTTCCCCGAAGACCTGTCGGGAACGCATCGGGTCCCCGCGGAGGCCTGGCTCAAGTGGGACGAGCCCTACAAGATCGGCTACCGCGAATACGTGCACAACCAGGTCACCAAGGACACCACGACGTACTCGTTGAAGAACGCCATCGGGCGATCGAAACTGTTCGAGCAACTCGACCCGGGCTGGAAGTCGGTCATCGTGGCGCACTACGGCGCCATCACCATGCCCGAGTATCTGGCCTCGATCGGCGAAGCGCGGATGGGCAGGTTCGGCCGCGCGGCGGCCTGGCGCAACACCGCGACCTTCGGCACCCTCGACGAGATTCGGCACGGCCAGATCCAGGCCTTCTTCCCCTACGGCCTGCTCGACAAGGAGCCGCGAGGGGACTGGGCGCTCAAGGCGTTCCACACCAACAACTGGATCGTGCTGGCCGTGCGCTATCTGTTCGACGACATGTTCGTCGCCAACGACGCCCTGTCGATCGCGCTGCAGCTGACCTTCACCCTGGAGACCGGATTCACCAATCTGCAGTTCCTCGGGATGGCCGCCGACGCCATCGACGTCGGCGACCTGGAGTTCGGCGCCCTGATCAGTTCCATTCAGACCGACGAGGCTCGCCACGCTCAGCAGGGTGAGCCCACGATCAAGGTGCTCGCCGACAACGGTGAGGCCGAATGGGGCCAATTCCTCATCGACCACATGTTCTGGCGGTCCTGGCGCATCTTCGCTCTGCTGACCGGTCTGTCGATGGATTACTACACCCCGCTGGAAAGTCGGCGAATGAGCTTCAAAGAGTTCATCGAGGACTGGGTGGTCAAGCAGTTCACCGACCAGTTCCGCGACTATGGACTCGAATTGCCCTGGTACTGGGAAGAATTCATCAACGAGCTGACCTGGTACCACCACGCCATCCACCTGGGGGTGTGGTACTACCGGCCCACGGTGTGGTGGAACCCGGACGCCGGCGTCTCCGCAGAGGAGCGGCTGTGGCTGGAGGAGAAGTACCCGGGGTGGAACCGCGACTTCGGAAAGCACTGGGACGTCATCACCGAAAACGTTCGCAACGGCGACATCGCTGCCACGCTGCCCGAAACCCTGCCGATCACCTGCAACCTGTGCCAGCTGCCCATCGTGCGAGCCGCCGGCGTGATCGTCGGTGCGCACACCGACGCGGCCCCGCTGACCCACGTGCACAACGACCGCAAGTACCTGTTCTGCTCGGAGCCGTGCCGGTGGATCTTCACCCAACGGCCCGAGCGCTTCGCCGGCCACCAGTCGCTGGTCGACCGGGTGCTCTCCGGTGAGATCAGCCCGCCCGACCTCGGCACCGTGCTGCAGTACTTCGGGCTCTCGGCCGAGGAACAGGGCCAAGACGCCGACAACTACGCGTGGGCGCGCAACGGTGCCCGTCACGGATCGAGAGGCTGAGAACCATGGCGCTGCTTCCCCTGACCGCACTGTTCGAGGGTGACGTGCTGGAACTGCTCATCCCCGTCGACGACGCCGACACCGTCGAAGCCGTCAGCGCGGCGATCGCCCATCACGTGGTCGGTCACCGTGTGGCCCAACGCGATGCCCCGATCCGGCTGCGGCACAACGGCAACGTGCTGGACCCCACGCTGGGGATCGGCGCGGCCGGCGTCGGCCCGCTGGACCACGTCGAGGTCTTCTATGACCAGAGTTAGCACCTGGACTCCGGTGGCCAGCCTCGACGACCTGTGGGAGGGCGAGGTGGCGGAATTCGAGGTGGACGATCGGCCGATCCTGATCGCCCACCTGCGCGGCGGGGAGATCCGCGCCTACGACGGCCTGTGCCCACACGCCGGATTCCCGCTGGCCGACGGCGATGTCGACGACACGATTCTGACCTGCGGTGCCCACAGCTGGGAATTCGACCTGACCACCGGCGCCGGGGTGAATCCGGCCAACTGCCGGCTGCGCAGCCATCCTGTGCGCCTTGAAGGCGACCAGATCACCATATTGCTCACCGAAGGAGACCACCCATGACTGCCGCCGCAGAACAGGACAAACTCGTCGGCCCGGTAGTCCGTGGCTTCGACCCCGACGTCGTGGCCGCCCTCACCGACGCCATCCTCGCCGACAACCCCGATGCCGCCATCAGCATCGAGGACCACGCCGGCTATGTGCGCATTCACGCGCCCCGATTCCTGCGGGTAACCCGCGCGAGCTTGGAAGAAGCTGCCGGACAAGCATTTCCGTTGGCAACCCTGGAGCCGGCCCTGGTGGCGTTCGCCGGACGGATCCGTTACGTCGGCGACGACGAACTGCACTGGTACTTGGACCGAGAGGACTGACACATGACCACCGCGAAAGCCCGGCCACTCAAGACCTGGAGTATCGCCGGCGACACCCGGCGCAAACCCACCGAGTACGAGGCGGTCACCGGCCAGTTCCACTATCACTTCAACCGGCAGCCGGCGCCCTTCGACCTCGACCCCGGCAGTCCCATCAACCGGTGGTACCTCAAGCACCGCGAAGGCTCACCGCTGCAGGCCGACAGCTGGGAGGGGTTCCGCGATCCGGCCGCATTGAACTACCGCCGCTACATCGCGCTGCAGCATGACCGCGAGATCTACGCCGAAGGTGTGGTGGACCACTACGAGGCACTCGACGCCGACGACAAACTCGACGCCGACTGGGTCGAGACGCTACGCCGGCTTTACCTGCCCGCCCGCTACCTGTTCCACGTGCTGCAGATAACCAGCCTGTATGTGGGACAACTGGGGCCGAGCGCCTACATCACCAACGCGGCGTTCTTCCAAGCCGCCGACGAACTGCGGGCACTGCAGTGGATCGCCTATCGTGCAAAGTCATTGTCGCTGAGCCACGACGTCCAGCTGGCGAATTCCGAAGCCACCCGGCGGATCTGGGAGAACGACGAGGCATGGCAGCCGGCCCGCGAGACGCTGGAACGGCTGCTGTTGGCCTACGACTGGGGCGAGGCCTTCACCGCACTGAACCTGGTGGTCAAGCCGGCCCTGGACGCGCTGTTCAAGGAGGCGTTCGCCGGGCTGGCCAGCGACCGCGGTGATGGTCTGACCGCAGCACTGCTGGCGGAATCTCGGGTCGACACCACCCGAAACCAAGCCTGGAACGCCGCTCTGGCCCGCTACGCGCTGGCCGCCAACTCCACCAACCGGGCGGTCATCGAAGGCTGGATTGACGACTGGCGCCCGCGCGCCGACCGTGCCGTCGAGGGCCTGGCCGCCGCGCTGCCCAATCCCGACTCCGTTCGGGAGCAGGTCGCGCGCTCGGTGGCCGCATTCACTGCCCAATGGGCTGAATGAGCGAAACGACCCGTCCGCGAGGCTGACTCGCGGACGGGTCGCCGTCGCTAGCAGGTCAACGCGACCGCGGCCTCGGCGGTGTAGCACAGGAAGGTCAGCGTCTCCTCCAGGTAGAGCTGCACGTTCTCCGCGTCATGCGACAGGTAGCCGATCGAGACGTCGGTGCCCAGCTGCAGGTCGAAATCCCCACCGCGGGTGGCCAGCACGAACGCGCCGTCGATCGCCGGGGCCCAGATGATGTCGCCGGTCACCAGCCGGCGCAGGTGCTCCAGGATCGGGTAGCCGTGATCGGAGGTCTCGGCCACCTTGGTGTAGGTGTCGGCCGACAACAGCACCGAGTAGGGCCCGTCCACCCCGGCCAGTCGCAGCGCCGACAGTGCCTGGCTGATCACGTCCGGGATGCCGCGAGGGTCTTCCGGCAACGTCAACGCCGGATTCGAGCTGGCACTGCGGATGCCTTCCACCGAGGCGGCCGGGTAGCCCCCGAAGATGAGCCGGTCCTCGGCGAACGCCAGCTTCTTGGCCGCGGCCTTCACCGGGTCCCAGTCGGGATCCTGCGAGCCCCGCTCGACGTCGTCGATCTCCGCGCGCGACAGGGTGAACGGAACCCGCAGGCGCACCAGCGGTTTGCTGTCGCGCAGATCTGCTTCCACGCCATCACCGGGTGCGGTGACGCGGGTCAGCCGACCGGTGCTCACGGCCGCCGCCGTCGGGCCGGCCGGCTCGCTGACGTCGACGACCCGCCGCCCGGCGATGTGCCGCTTGAACGTGCGGGTGGCCTCCTGCTCGATGTCGGCCCACGCCACTTCGGTGACCGGGGCTAAATCGCGATACAGGTTGTTCATTGGGAGGTTCCTTTCAGGCTGCCGATGTTCAGTGAGCCGTCACCGGCGCCGGGGCTGGTGGATTCGACGGGCTCGGAGGTGGGGGGCGCCGCTGTTCCCGGGAGCGGCGGTGGATCATCGAGGAAGTCGGCGGTGGGAGTGAAGAACATCCCGCCGGTGACCGCGGTGGAGAAATCCAGGATGCGGTCGGTGTTGCCCGGCGGGTCGCCTAAGAACATGTTGCGCAGCATCTGCTCGGTGACTTCAGGTGTCCGCGCGTAGGCGATGTAGTAGGTGCCGGACTCTCCGGATCCCACTGAGCCGAACGGCATGTTGTGCCGCACGATGTCCAGTTCGTTGCCGTCCTCATCGGTGATGACATTCAGCGCGATGTGTGAGTTGGCCGGTTTCACCGCGTCGTCGAACTCGATGTCGTCGGCCTTGGTGCGGCCGATCACGCGTTCCTGTTCGGTGACCGGCAGCGCCTCCCAGGCGGCCATGTCGTGCAGATACTTCTGGACGTGCACATAGGAGCCGCCGGCGAAGTCGGGGTCCTCGTCGCCGATCGCGGTGGCCGCCACCGCCTCGTCGTCGACCGGGTTTTCGGTGCCGTCGACGAAACCGAGCAGGTCGCGATTGTCGAAGAACCGGAAGCCGTGCACCTCGTCGACCACGGTGATGGCGCCGGCCATCGCCTTGACGATCCGCCCCGCCAGCTCGAAGCAGACATCCATGGTCTCGCCCTTGACGTGGAACAACAGGTCGCCGGGGGTGGCCGGGGCGGTGTGGCGGGGACCGGTCAGCTCGACAAACGGGTGCAGCTCGGCGGGCCGGGGGCCGGCGAACAGCCGGTCCCAGGCCTCCGAGCCGATCGAGGTCACCACCGTCAGCCGCTTGGTCGGGTCGCGAAAGCCGATCGCCCGGGCGAAACCCGCCAGTTCGGGCAACGCCTCATGCACGGTGCGTTCCCCGCCCTCGTTGATGGTGGCCACCAGAAAAATGGCCGCACAGGTCAGGGGAGCGGTGACGGGCTGCAAAGACGGCACGCTATTGACCCTAACGTCCCGTTCGGCGTCCGGATGCGAAAGACTTAACCCCATGGCGGCCACCGCAACCGGACTATGCGAGTTCATCGACGCCTCACCGTCGCCGTTTCACGCCTGCGTGACCGTGGCCGCGCGGCTGCGAGCCGCCGGCTACACCGAGATCGCCGAAGCCGACCGGTGGCCGCAGGCGCCCGGGCGGTACTTCACCGTCCGGGCCGGGTCACTCATTGCGTGGGACAGTGGCGCAACGAATCCAGCCACCCCATTCCGGATCATCGGCGCACACACCGACAGCCCGAACCTGCGGGTCAAGCAGCGTCCCGCCCGCGAGGTCGCCGGCTGGCAGATGGTGGCCCTGGCGCCCTACGGCGGTGCCTGGCTGAACTCCTGGCTGGACCGCGACCTGGGGATCAGCGGGCGTCTGTCGGTGCGTAGCGGCGCAGAAATCAGGCACCACCTGGTCCGTATCGACGAGCCGATCCTGCGGGTGCCGCAACTGGCCATCCACCTGGCCGACGACCGCGCTGCGGTCAAGCTGGACCCGCAACGTCACGTCAACGCGGTGTGGGGCGCGGGTGCCGCGACCCCGGAATTCCTCGGATATGTGGCCGAACGCGCCGGGGTGGAACCGCGCGATGTCCTGGGATTCGACCTGATGACCCACGACCTGGCGCCCTCGGCGGTGACCGGACGGGGCCGTGAGTTCGTCAGCGCGCCGCGGCTGGACAACCAGGCCAGCTGCTACGCCGGGCTGGAAGCACTGATTGCCGCAAGACCCGGCCGCCACCTGCCGGTGCTGGTGCTGTTCGACCACGAGGAGGTCGGGTCCACCTCGGATCACGGTGCCCAGTCGGACCTGTTGCGCGGCGTGCTGGAGCGGATCACCCTGGCCGCAGGCGGCGACCGCGAGGACTTCCTGCGGCGGCTGACCGACTCCACGCTGGCCTCGGCGGACATGGCTCACGCCACGCACCCGAACTACCCGGAACGTCACGAACCGGGCCATCAGATCGCGGTCAACGCCGGCCCGGTGCTCAAGGTGCAGCCCAACCTGCGCTACGCCACCGACAGCCGCACCGCCGCCACCTTCGCGCTGGCCTGCGACCAGGCGGGAGTGGCGCTGCAGCGTTACGAGCACCGGGCGGACCTGCCCTGCGGCTCGACCATCGGCCCGATGAGCGCCGCACGCACCGGAATCCCCACCGTTGACGTGGGCGCCCCCCAGCTGGCCATGCATTCGGCGCGGGAACTGATGGGTGCGCGTGACGTGACCTCTTACGCGGCGGCTCTGACCGCATTCCTGGCGCCGGACTGAGCCGCAATCGGTGCCATAGACTGTGCCCGTGACGCCCCCGACCACGCTGGACACCGTCGAACACGCCGCTGCGACGCCTGATCACCCGCAACCGTTCGCCGAGTTGGGTCTCAAGGACGACGAGTACCAGCGCATCCGCGACATTCTGGGCCGCCGCCCCACCGACGCCGAGTTGGCCATGTATTCGGTGATGTGGAGCGAGCACTGCTCCTACAAATCCTCGAAGGTGCACCTGCGCTACTTCGGTGAGACCACCACCGACGAAATGCGTAAGGCCATGCTGGCCGGCATCGGCGAGAACGCCGGCGTCGTCGACATCGGCGACGGCTGGGCGGTCACCTTCAAGGTGGAGTCGCACAACCACCCGTCCTATGTCGAGCCGTATCAGGGTGCCGCCACCGGGGTGGGCGGAATCGTGCGCGACATCATGGCGATGGGCGCCCGCCCGGTCGCGGTGATGGACCAGCTGCGTTTCGGCGCCGCCGACGCCCCCGACACCCGCCGGGTGCTCGACGGGGTGGTGCGTGGCATCGGCGGCTACGGCAACTCGCTGGGGCTGCCCAACATCGGCGGCGAGACCATCTTCGACCCGTGCTACGCGGGCAACCCGTTGGTCAACGCCCTGTGCGTCGGTGTGCTCAAAAAGGAAGACCTGCACCTGGCGTTCGCCTCCGGTGCCGGCAACAAGATCATCCTGTTCGGAGCCCGTACCGGGCTGGATGGCATCGGCGGGGTGTCGGTGCTGGCATCGGACACCTTCGGTGGCGACGAGAGCGGCGCGGGCCGTAAGAAGCTGCCTTCGGTGCAGGTCGGCGACCCGTTCACCGAGAAGGTGCTCATCGAGTGTTGCCTGGAGCTGTACGCGGGCAAGCTGGTGGTCGGCATCCAGGATCTCGGCGGTGCCGGATTGTCTTGTGCCACTTCCGAGTTGGCGTCTGCCGGGGATGGCGGCATGGCGATCCAGCTGGACAAAGTGCCGCTGCGCGCGGCGAACATGACTCCGGCCGAGGTGTTGTCCAGCGAATCGCAGGAACGCATGTGCGCGGTGGTCGCTCCGGAGAACGTCGACGCCTTCATGGCGGTCTGCGCCAAGTGGGACGTGCTCGCCACCGTGATCGGTGAGGTCACCGAAGGGGACCGGCTGCAGATCACCTGGCACGGTGAGACCGTCGTGGACGTGCCGCCGCGCACCGTGGCGCACGAAGGTCCGATCTATCAGCGTCCGGTAGCGCGCCCAGACACCCAGGACGCCCTGAACGCCGACCGCTCGGACAGGCTTGCCCGGCCGGCCACCGGGGAGGAGCTGCGCGCGACTCTGCTTGCGCTGCTGGGCAGCCCGCACCTGTGCAGCCGGGCGTTCATCACCGAGCAGTACGACCGCTACGTGCGCGGCAACACCGTGCTGGCCGAGCATGCCGACGGCGGGATGCTGCGTATCGACGAGGCCACCGGGCGAGGGATCGCGATCTCCACCGACGCCTCCGGCCGCTACACCAAGCTCGACCCCTACACCGGGGCGCAGCTGGCGCTGGCCGAGGCGTACCGCAACGTGGCGGTCACCGGTGCCACGCCGGTCGCTGTCACCAACTGCCTGAACTTCGGTTCTCCGGAAGACCCCGGGGTGATGTGGCAGTTCGCCGAGGCCGTTCGCGGTCTGGCCGATGGCTGTGCGGCACTGGGGATTCCGGTGACCGGCGGCAATGTGAGCTTCTACAACCAGACCGGCTCCACCCCGATCCACCCCACCCCGGTCGTGGGGGTGCTCGGTGTCATCGACGATGTGACTCGACGGGTTCCCACGGCGTTCGGCGTCGAACCGGGTGAGACCCTGATCCTGCTCGGTGACACCCGCGACGAGTTCGACGGCTCCATCTGGGCGCAGGTGACCGGCGATCACCTGGGCGGCCTCCCGCCGAAGGTCGACCTGGCTCGCGAGCAGCTGCTCGCCGAAGTGCTGTGCGCGGCATCGCGCGACGGACTGATCTCGGCTGCCCACGACTTGAGCGAAGGCGGCCTGATCCAGGCCGTGGTGGAGTCCTCGATCGCCGGCGAAACCGGCTGCCGCATCTTGCTTCCCGAAGACGTCGACCCGTTCGTCTTCCTGTTCTCCGAGTCGGCGGGCAGGGTCCTGGTGGCGGTGCCGCGCACCGAGGAGAGTCGATTCCGCTCGATGTGCGAGGCACGCGGCCTGCCGGCCACCCGCGTCGGGGTGGTGGACCAGGCCTCGCAGGAAGTCGAGGTCCAGGGTCAGTTCAGCGTGTCGCTGACCGAACTGCGCAGCGTCTCTGAAGCGGTGCTGCCGGGGCTGTTCGGGTAAAGACCCAGCGGCATGGGAACGGCCGAGCCACCGGCGAAACACCCACTGCTGGTGTGGGCGTGGAGCCTGCTGCGGCTCGAGTTCGCCGGGGTGGCTTTCGGTGCGCTGTTCTTCTGCCTGTCGCTGACTCCGTCACTGCTGCCGCGCGACTGGGTGTTTCAGGGGCTGATCGGCGGAATCAATGCGGCCTTCGGCTACGGGCTGGGCGTGCTGATCGGCGCGGCCGTGCGGCGCTTTGTACTGCGCGGCGCCGGCTGGTGGCCGCCGCCGCGGCCGGTCTTGCTGGCGCTCAAAGTCACTGTGGTGGTGGCGGCGCCGGCCGCGTGTGTGCTGATGCTGATTCCGGCCGCCGGCTGGCAGCGTCAGGTCTCGGAACTGCTGGGCATCGAAGGTCCGGCGACGCTGGGCTACCTGCGTACCCTCGGCGTGGCGATCGGGGTCGCCGCCGCACTGGTTGCGACCGTGCGGGTGCTGATCGACGTCGGCCGGCTGCTGGCGCGCGCGCTGATCCGGCGCTGGCGCCTGCAGCGTGAAGTCGCGATGTTCATCGGCAACGCCATCGTCGTCATCCTGTTGATCACCCTGATCAACGGTGTTCTGATCCGCGGTTTCTTCGCCGGCGCCAGTGCGGTGTTCCAGCCCGAGGACAGCGCCACCGTGGCCGGGACGGTCCAGCCGACGCAGCCGGAACGGTCCGGCAGCCCGGAATCGTTGGCGCCGTGGTCCACCCTGGGCAGCCAGGGCCGCAGTTTCGTCGCCGGGGGACTGCGCGCCGCCGACTTGACCCGCATCAACGGACGGCCGGCCCGGGAACCGATCAGGGTGTATGCCGGCCTGCACAGTGCGGGCGATGACCAGGAGCGAATGCAGCTGCTGCTCGACGAACTGGAACGCACCCATGCTTTCGAGCGCCAGGTGTTGGTCGTGGTGCCCACCACCGGCACCGGGTGGATCAACCCGGCCGCAGCCGATGCGCTGGAGATGCTCTACAACGGCGACACCGCCATCGTGGGTGTGCAGTACTCCTACCTGCCGAGCTGGATCTCGTTCCTGGCCGACCAGCGCAAATCGATGGATTCGGGACGGCTGCTGGTGCGCACCGTCGCCGAGCGGTGGCGAAGCCTGCCCGAGCAGCACCGACCCAAACTGGTGCTCTACGGCGAGAGCCTGGGCTCGATGGCCGGTCAGGCCGCCTTCGACTGGCTGCCCGATATCGCCGAGATGGGCTATGAGGCCGTGCTGTGGGTGGGTCCGCCGCAGGCCAGCCCGCTCTGGCACGCGCTGCTGGTGCGGCGCGACCCGGGCAGCCCCGCGGTATTGCCGCGTTACGACAACGGCCGCACGGTGCGGTTCTCCCAGGGCACCGTGCCGGCCGAGATCGCCCGGATCGCCGCCCCGCCCTGGGAAGGCACGCGGGTGCTGTTCCTGCAGCACGCCTCGGACCCGGTGGTGTGGTGGTCGCCGGACCTGTTGTTCGAGCGGCCGGCGTGGCTGACCGAACCGCCCGGACCGGATCGCACCGCGTCCATGCGCTGGTATCCGGTGGTGACGTTCTGGCAGGTCAGCGCGGATCTGTTCCACGGCGAGCAGATGCCCCCGGGACACGGTCACAACTACTCCGACACGATCCTGGACGGCTGGGTGGCGGTGCTGCCCCCCGACGGCTGGACGCCGGCCGACACCGAGCGGATTCGCACGGCGCTGCGGCACAGGTAGGCAACGCCGGTTCCAGCTTCGGCTCTCCTTCGTCGAGCCTCGCTGAACCGCCGTGCTGATGCGCCGGTTCCAGCTTCGGCTCTCCTTCGTCGAGCCTCGCTGAACCGCCGTGCGGCGGCATGCGGGATGCTTTAAACCATGGAGAGTTACACCCGCGACGGCCTGGTCTTCGACGTACGCGACGCCGGGCCGCCTGGGGGGCCCGTGGTGGTACTGCTGCACGGCTTCCCGCAGCGAAACGACAGCTGGAACGCCGTCATCGACCGGCTCACCGCCGCAGGCTATCGATGCCTGGCGCCCAACCAGCGCGGCTACTCACCCGGGGCCCGGCCAACCCGGCGCCGCGACTACCGCATGTCCGAACTCGTGGCCGACATCGGCGCACTGATCGACGCCAGCGGGTCGCAACGTGTGCATCTGGTGGGACACGACTGGGGTGCCGGCGTGGCGTGGGGCGTGGCAGCCGAACTGCCCGAACGGCTCGCCACGGTGTCGCCGGTGTCGGTGCCCCACCCGGCGGCCTTCCTGAAGTCGTTTGTCACCAGCAGCCAAGGCCTGGCGTCGTGGTACATGGGCTTTTTCCAGCTGCCGTGGCTCCCGGAGCGGTTGCTGACGCGCCGGAATGGCGCTGTGGCCGCCAAAGTTCTGCAACGCGGTGGCCAGACCGCGGCTGCGGCCGAACGGGATGCGCGGGCCTTGATGGAGCCGGGCGCGCTGACCGGCGGACTCAATTGGTATCGGGGTATGCCGCTGTCGAATATGCGAGACAGCAATCAGCAGATCTCGGTGCCGACGATGTACGTGTGGAGCGACAACGACCACGCGCTGAAGTCCAAGGCGGCGCGCGACACGGCCAACTACGTCGCGGCGGACTACCGATTCGAGGTGTTCGAGGGCGTCTCACACTGGATTCCCGATACCGAACCGGACCGCCTTGCCGACCTGCTGCTGGACTGGTTCGCCGCGCACCCGACCGACTGACATGGCCGCTGCCCGCACACGTCCGCAACCCGACCCGGCGCAGACCCGTGCCGCGGTGCTGGCGCTGGCCCCGTGGCTGCGCGACGAGAGTCGGCCCGCACCGGAGCGCGCCGAGTTGGCGGCCGCGGTCCGTCTGACCGCCCGCACCCTGGCGCAGCTGGCCCCCGGCGCCAGCGTCGAGGTGCGGATCCCGCCGTTCGTCGCGGTGCAGTGCATCGCCGGGCCGCGGCACACTCGCGGCACCCCGCCCAACGTCGTCGAGACCGATCCGCGCAGCTGGCTGCTGCTGGCCGCCGGGCTGCTGGAGGTGGGCGATGCGAGCGCTGCGGGCAGGCTGCGACTGTCCGGCTCGCGCGCCGGCGAGCTCGCCGAATGGCTGCCGTTGGTGAAACTTGACGCGTGTTGACCGTAGACTGAACAACGTCACTGAGGCCCGTCCCCCTGGAGCAGCTGAAACGTGCCGGACCAGCAGGTAGTAGACCTTGAGAACGCGCCTCGTGAAGAGTGCGGAGTATTCGGAGTTTGGGCTCCCGGCGAAGAAGTAGCGAAGCTCACTTATTACGGCCTCTATGCGCTGCAACACCGTGGTCAGGAGGCCGCCGGGATCGCGGTCGGCGACGGTTCGCAGGTGCTGGTCTTCAAAGACCTGGGCTTGGTCAGCCAGGTGTTCGAGGAGCAGACGCTGGCGGCCATGCCCGGGCATGTGGCGGTCGGGCACTGCCGCTATTCGACCACCGGCGACACCACCTGGGAGAACGCCCAGCCGGTGTTCCGCAACACTGCGGCGGGCACCGGAGTGGCGCTCGGCCACAACGGCAACCTGGTCAACACCGCCGAACTGGCCGGCCGCGCTCGTGAGCTGGGCCTGATCGACACCCGCCGTCCCGGCGTGGCCACCACCGACTCCGACATCCTGGGCGCACTGCTGGCACACGGGGCAGCCGACAGCTCCCTGGAGCAGGCGGCACTGGAGCTGCTGCCCACCGCACGCGGAGCGTTCTGCCTGACCTTCATGGACGAGAACACCCTGTACGCGGCCCGCGACCCGTGGGGCGTGCGGCCGCTGTCGTTGGGCCGGCTCGACCGGGGGTGGGTGGTGGCGTCGGAGACCGCCGCGCTCGACATCGTCGGCGCCTCGTTCGTCCGCGACATCGAGCCCGGGGAGCTGTTGGCGATCGACGCCGACGGGGTCCGCTCCACCCGGTTCGCGAACCCCACCCCGAAGGGCTGCGTCTTCGAATACGTCTACCTGGCCCGGCCCGACAGCACCATCGTCGGCCGGTCGGTGCACGCCACCCGGGTGGAGATCGGCCGGCGGCTGGCCCGTGAGCACGCGGTGGAGGCTGATCTGGTCATCGGGGTGCCGGAATCCGGAATCCCCGCCGCGGTGGGCTACGCCCAGGAGTCGGGGATCGACTACGGGCAGGGCCTGACCAAGAACGCCTACGTCGGGCGGACGTTCATCCAGCCGTCGCAGACCATCCGCCAGCTCGGCATCCGGCTCAAGCTCAATCCGCTGCGCGAGATCATCCGCGGCAAGCGGCTGATCGTCGTCGATGACTCGATCGTGCGGGGTAACACCCAGCGCGCCCTGGTCCGGATGCTGCGCGAGGCCGGCGCCGTCGAGGTGCATGTGCGCATCGCCTCCCCGCCGGTGAAGTGGCCGTGCTTCTACGGCATCGACTTCGCCTCGCCGGCCGAGCTGATCGCCAACGCCGTCGAGGACGAAACCGAGATGGTCGAAGCGGTGCGGCGTGCCATCGGCGCCGACAGCCTCGGTTACGTCAGCCAAGAAGACATGATCGCGGCCACCGAACAGCCCAAGTCGCGGCTGTGCTGCGCCTGTTTCGACGGCCGTTACCCGATCGAGCTGCCCGACGACAGTGCCCTGGGCAAGAACGTCGTCGAGCAGATGCTGAGCAACACTGCGCGCAAAGCCGAGAGCGACAGCGACGCTCCCGCGTTGCGTCAGTCCTGACCTCAAGTCATTCCCTCGCGAACCCGGTGCAGCTGACGTTCCGGCCAGTATCAACTAGTTGACACTGAGGGTGCCGGTCGATAGCGTCAGCCGCAACGAGACTCGTGACCCGGCGTGAGGACAGGAGTGGTTGTGGCGCGTTTTCCCAAGCCGCCCGAGGGCAGTTGGACGCAGCACTATGAACTCGGCACCGGGCCGGTGTCGTACCGAGATTCCATCAGTCCAGATGTCTACGAGAAGGAACGCGCGGCGATCTTCCGGCGTGCCTGGCTGAATGTCGGCCGGGTGGAGCAGATTCCGCGGAAGGGCAGTTACTTCACCAAGGAACTGAAGGTCGTCAACACATCGATCATCCTGGTGCGAACCGGATCTGGTGAGGTCAAGGCATATCACAACGTGTGTCGACACCGCGGCAACAAGCTGGTGTGGGACACCATGCCGTTGGAGGAGACGAGTGGCACCTGCCGCCAGTTCACCTGCAAGTACCACGCCTGGCGTTACGACCTGGAGGGCAATCTGGCCTACGTCCAGCAGGAGGAGGAGTTCTTCGGCCTCGACAAGAGTCGCTACGGGCTGGTCAGCGTGCACTGTGAGGTCTGGGAAGGGTTCATCTTCGTCAACTTCGCCGCCACCCCGGAGCAGTCCCTGCGGGAATTCCTCGGGCCGATGGTTACGGCATTGGAGGGCTACCCCTTTGGGGAGATGACATCGCGATGGCAGTACCGCTCGTCGGTCAACGCCAACTGGAAGCTGTTCCTGGATGCGTTCCAGGAGTTCTACCACGCGCCGGTGCTGCACGGGAACCAGACGCCGACGGCCTTCCGGGTGGCGGCCGAACAGGCTGGTTTCGAGGCGCCCCATTACCAGATCGAGGGTCCGCATCGCCTGGTGAGCACCTCGGGGGTACGGGCCTGGGAGATGTCGTCGGAGATGCGCAAGCCGATCGAGGACATCTGCCAGAGTGGGTTGTTCGGGCCGTGGGACCCGCCGGATATCGGCCCCATGCCCGACGGCGTCAATCCCGCCAAGTGCGATCCGTGGGGGTTGGACTCGTTTCAGATCTTCCCCAACTTCACCATCCTGTTCTGGGGCCAGGGCTGGTATCTGACCTACCACTACTGGCCCACCGCGCATGACTCACACATTTTCGAAGGCACGCTGTACTTTCCGCAGCCGCGGACTCCCCGCGAGCGGGTCGCCCAAGAACTCGCGGCGGTGTCGTTCAAGGAGTACGGACTGCAGGACGCCAGCACCTTGGAGGCCACCCACACGATGATCGGCACCGGCGTGGTGGACAACTTTCTGCTCAACGATCAAGAGGTGTTGATCCGGCACTTCCACGCCGAAACCGCGGCGTGGATCGCTGAGCATGAGCGCACCGCGGCGAAGGTCTGAGGAATCGTGACCTCCATGCTGCCAAAGGAATTCGCCGACCTCGAGCGGTTCAGCGATTGGTGCCTGCCGTCGGAGCCGGAGCGCTACGCCAAGCGCCTGAACAGTTCCATGTCCGAGATGCAGGCGTTCTATGACGCCATCACGGCGCGCGCCGAAGACGCGTTGGCCTATTGCGACAAGTTCAGCCTCGACGACATGCCCGAGGACGTGCTGAACCTGATGCATCTGTTGTATTCCATGATCACCGTGGCCTTCCCGGCCGAAGCCTGGAAGCAGCCACGCGTTCCCGACTCCGGTGCCGCGGTCATCGAATGCGTCGCCGAGCCGTTCCCGTGAGCGGCCGGGGGAGTTCGGCCTCGGTGCTGCGCGCCGATCGATGGCTCGACATCGACGCCGGTGTCGTGCGGTCGCCGGCCGTCGTGATCGTCGAGGACGGTCGTATCACCGCCGTGAATCCCGAGGCGCCGCCGCCGGTTTCGGCTGACGACATCGACCTCGGTGACGTCACGCTGCTGCCCGGGCTGATGGACATGGAGCTCAACCTGCTCATCGGCGGCCCGGGCAGCCCGGAGGGGCTTCCCACGCCCCTGCACGGTGTGCAGGACGACCCGGCCTACCGCACATTGCGGGCCGCGGTCAACGCACGAACCACGTTGGAAGCCGGCTTCACCACCGTCCGCAATCTGGGACTGATGGTCAAGACCGGTGGTTACCTGCTTGACGTCGCGCTGCAGCGCGCCATCGACCAGGGCTGGCATGCCGGCCCGCGGATCTACCCCGCCGGCCATGCCGTCACCCCGTATGGCGGCCACCTGGATCCGACTGTCTTCCAACGGCTCGCGCCCGGGGTGATGCCACTGTCGGTCGCCGAGGGCATCGCCAACGGTGTGCCGGATGTGATCGCCTGCGTGCGTTACCAGATCCGCCACGGGGCCAAGCTGATCAAGGTGTCGGCCTCGGGCGGGGTGATGTCGCACAGCACCGCTCCGGGAGCTCAGCAGTACTCCGACGCCGAGCTGGCCGCCATCGCCGACGAGGCGCATCGCGCCGGGGTGCGGGTGGCCGCCCATGCGATCGGTGACGTTGCGATCCGGGCGTGCATTCGGGCTGGAATCGACTGCATCGAGCACGGTTTCCTGGCCAGCGACGAGACCCTGGCGATGATGGTGGACCACGGCACCTTCCTGGTCTCCACCACCTACCTGACGGATGCCTTGGCCGTGGACCGGATCGCTCCGGAACTGCGCAAGAAGGCGGCCGAGGTGTTTCCGCGGGCCAAAGCCATGTTGCCCCGGGCGATCGAAGCCGGCGTGCGCATCGCGTGTGGCACCGATGCGCCGGCAATTCCGCATGGCCAGAACGCCAAAGAATTGAGCGCACTGGTGGAGCGCGGTATGACACCGATCCAGGCGCTGCGGGCGGCCACCGTCGTCAGTGCCGATCTCATCGACGCCGGCCATGAATTGGGAAGGCTGGCCCCCGGCTACTGCGCCGATATCATCGCCGTACCGGGTGATCCGACCCGGGACATCGGGGCCACCGGTGACGTGCGGTTCGTCATGAAGGACGGCCGAGTCTGCAAGCGCAGTTAACAGGAAAGCGGGACATGGATCTCACCAACAACATCCTGTGGCTGCTCAAGCAGGCCTTCTACTACTCGCTGACGACCGTGAACGAGTCGATCAGTGAGCACGGCGTGAGTACCGCCCAGATCGGTCTCCTGCGTCAACTGGCCGGAGAACCGGGGTTGTCCGGTGCGGAACTGGCACGCCGCCTGCTCATCACACCGCAGGGTGTGCAACTGGCCCTGAATGCGCTCGAACGCCGCGGACTGGTGGAGCGTAAACAGGATCCCCACCACGGCCGAATTCTGCGGGCCTACCTGACCGAGGAGGGGCGCGCGGTGACCTCGGCGGTCGTCACCGACGCGATAGCAGCCCACGATCAGGTGTTCGGGGTGCTGACGCCGCAGGAGCAGGACACCTTGCGAGCACTGCTGGCGCGGGTCGTCGAACAGGGCACCGGCCACACGCTGTTCGCCGACCACGTCGAGCCCTGACGGATACGGACGCCGGGGTTCACCCGCGGGCCGGTTTCGGTGCGGCCAGTTCGGCCAGCGCCGACAAGAACAACTCATCCATCTGCGGGCTCAACTCGGCCAGGGTCTTGGCGCCGGCGTAGCTGGCGGAGCCGAATACGCGTCCGAGCTGATCGGACTGCGCGCTGGCACCGATAGTCAGGCACAGGCACGCGACGCCGTCTGCCCGAAGTTCCTCGAGGGCCTTGGCGGCATCGGCTTCGGCGTAGCGGCCTTCGTAGCCTTCGTCGTAGGGGAAGCCGTCGGAAAGGACGATCAGCAACCGATTCGGTGTGCCCGCCTGGGTCTTGAGAATCTCGCCTGCGCCGCGGATGCCGGCACCCAGCCGCGTGTAGCTCGACGGCGCGAGTCCGTTGAGCCGGGCTCGCCCGACGGCACTGAAACGTTGTTCGAACGTTTTGATCGCCGGCAGCTGAACCGAGTGTCGGCCCCGCGAGCGGAACGCATAGACGGCCACCCTGTCGCCGAGCTCTTCGAGTGTGACCGCGAGTGTGGCTGCCGCCCGCCGCTGATGGTCATGGACGGCCAGACCTTCGGGATCGGCATCGGTGGCGGAGCCGGAAGCATCCAACAGGATGAGAACGCCGAGATTGCGCGCCAATCTGCGGCGTTCGGTGTAGACGTGTTCCGGTGGCGAGTAGCCGGAGCGCAAGTCGACGAACAAGTCGATGAGCGCCTCGATGTCCAGTTCATCACCATCGGCGCGGCCGCGTAACACTTTGGGTCCCAAGCCGACACGTGACAAGCGTCGCCGAAGCACGTCGTCACGCACAACGCCTGCCTCGGCGACGTCGGCAGCAACCGTCAGCGGGAAGTCGATGACCCGGCACCAGTCGGGCCGATAGCGATTGTTGAAGACGTCCCACTCCGGATGCAGCGAGCCTCCTACGCCCAGCGCGGCTCCGGGCCTGTCAGCGCCGGTGAAACGGATCGGTGTCGGGAGCGGCCGGGCGTTCGGGCCGACTGCCGATGTTCGCCGGATGGACCGGACCTGCAACTCTCCGCCGGCGGCGCCGTCGCTCTGCGACCGGGAATTGCCGAGCATCTTGCGGAGGAATTCCGAGAGCGCCCGTGAATTGAACAGTGGATTGTCGAACAGTTTGAGAATCTTGCTTTCCCGAGACCGGCCGCCGGTGTCGTCGTCGTCGGCCTCGGGCAGATCGATGCCGTCGAACTCCAGCCGCAGGTCCTTATCGGTGGGCGGGGTGCCCGGCCCAGCGGGCGCTGCCAGCAGCCGAGCGGGCCTGATGACACCGAACCACACCGGGGCATCGGCGACTTCTGCTCGGCTCTTGGCCTTCTCGAGTGACTCCTCGGCGCTGGCGGTGCTGGGCTCTCCCCCCAGTCGCAGCGTGGCGGCAAGTGAAATCTGGTCGGTGAGCCCGGCAAGTACTCGCCGCCCCTCCAGTGCCAGGTAGCGGCGCGCCACCGATGGACGTGCCCGCAACGACTTCACCAGCTGCGGATCCAGGCTTCCCGCACCGAGCAGCGCGCTTTGAACCAGCATCTCCCGGCGCTGCTCGTCGATATCAGCGCCTGCCGACACGAAGACGGCGTGACCGTTGGTATGCGCGGCCTCGCCCGCCGGCGCCTCGAAGACGTCGACCGACCTGCCGGCGAGATAGCTGGCGAGGTACCGGAACCGGTCGGGGGTCTGGGGATCCGAAGCGGTCACGTCCGGGGCAGGACGGCGTCGACCAGCTCACCGAGTGCGCGGATCACGTCGGCGTCGTCGGAGAGGGCTTGGACGATGGCGGACTGGACGGCACTGCGCAGATTGAGTCCTTCGGCGACGAGGCCGCCGGCCAGGATCAGCATCCGCGTCGAGGACACTTCACGCAGCGGTGAGTTGTCGATGTTGCGGATAGTGTTGCCGAGCTTGACCAGAACACTCGCGGTCGGTACGTCGATCCCGGCCTCGTGGGCAACCACCTCCGTTTCGATCTCGGCGGGCGGGAAGCCGAGTTCGATTGCCACGAATCGTTGACGGGTCGACTCCTTGAGGTTCTTCAGCACGCTCTGGTAGCCGGGATTGTAGGAAATCACCAGCTGAAACCCAGGCGCCGCTGGCAATGTCATGCCGAGCCGATCGACCGGAAGCTCACGGCGGTGATCAGCGAGCGGATGGATGACAACGGTGGTGTCCTGACGCGCCTCGACGACCTCGTCCAGATAGAAGATGGCGCCTTCGCGCACGGCGCGAGTCAACGGCCCGTCCACCCAGACCGTTTCGCCGCCCTTGAGCAGGAATCGGCCCACCAGATCCGCCGAGGTCATGTCCTCGTGGCCTGCGACGGTGATCAGATCGCGACCGAGCCTGTGGGCCATCGCTTCGACGAATCGGGTCTTCCCGCATCCGGTGGGGCCTTTCAACAACACCGGCAGCCCGCGACCGGCCGCCGCGGAGAAGACCTCCACCTCATCGCCGACCCCGCGGTAGAACGGCGAGTCCTGCGCGGGTGGGGCCGTGGTGGGGTGACTATTTGCCGGCACGTGGTTCCTCCCCCTCAAAGGGGATGGTCTCGGGAAGTCCGACGCCCGGCGGCAGGACGAGTTCACCGTCGGTATTGATATAGCCGGAGTGCTTGGTCGGCATCGGCAGCACCGGATTCGGGCACGGTTTGTCGGTGCCGTGCCCACAGATTCCGCCGTTGAAATAGGAGCGCTTCTGGACATCCTCGGGCCACGGGTCGGCGTGCATGGCCAGCCATTGGGCCGGGCCCATGTAGAAGAAAAAGAAGCAGCCACTCACGCCGGCGAAGATCGCCAGGAACCGGGTGAACTGTTGCCGGACGGCGCCACCTCGCACCTGGTCCAGTCCCCGCTCGACGATCGTGCGACCGCGGTCGTCGGTGAAGTAGCGCAGACAGCACAGCCCCGTCTGCACAGCTCCCCACATCACTCCTTCGTAGATGGGCCACTGGTAGTACGTGCCGGCATTGATCGACACCGACCGGATGGCGCCGGGATAGGTGTACAACCCAGTCGGCAACAGGACCAGGCCTTCCATCACGAAGTCGAACACGAAGGCGATCGCATAGGTCACCAGGATCAACCGAAGATTGGTGATGTTGGGCCAGCGCGTCTTGATCTTTCGCATGATCCAACATCCGGCCATGGTGATCACCAGCACGCCGTAGGCGTAGCCCGGCACATTGGTCAGCAGCGGTTCGGCGACCTGACGGCCCGGTTCCTCGGGCGAGACCCAGCCCGGAATGTAAGGCGTCCACGAGCCCCGATTGAACAACCAGGTGTTGTAGGTGCACCAGGTGTTGAGGTAGTTCAGCAGCGGATCCTGAAAAAACATCAGGCCGATCGCCAATACCAGCATGCCGTCCAGCGTGATTCGCCGCTCGCGCCGCCACGGCCTGATGAAGAACCACCACACGGCCAGGGGCAGTGCGATCCAGAGAATCGCCGCGTTCGCGACCAGGGGTATTTTCATGTACAGCGGCGGATCGTTCGGCCCCGTGGGCACCCGCTCGAAATAGGGGCCGGTGATCCACCGGAACCACACGTACAGCTGGACAGCCAAGATGACGCCGCCGATAGCGGCCCAGATCTGGACCGGTTTCACCGCCAGCTGTGCCTGCGTGCCGAGTTCGGCTGTGCTGGGCAGCGATTCGGTGACAACGGGGTCTTTCTTCTTGTTGGACAGATCACTCATGGTCTCCGCCTCCCGGCAGTTTGGTGGGGCAGCAACTACTTACCCAGCTCGTAGGGAACCGTCTTCGGCATCTCGACGCCGGGCGGCAGGACGAGTACGCCATCGGTGTTGATGTAGCCGGAGTGTTTGCCCGGCATTGGCGGCCCAGATCCGGACGGGCTTGGCCATGGGCTGAACCTGGGCGTCGAGGGGCGGCGCCAGCGACTGCGTGGCAGAGGGCGTGTTCCCACCGCCCGACGGTCCGCTCATGACCTCCTCTTCTCAATCGTCGTAGCGCAGCACTGATCCCGTGAATATGCGGCGAACATACCAGCTGGTATCTGAGCAACCAATAGGTTTCTCAGATCCCTGTGGCACAATTCTCGGCATGGCGGAGCGGTGGACACGAGAGCGGCGGCTGGCGCACACCCGGTCGCTTCTCCTGGACGCTGCCGAGGACGTGTTTGCCGAAAAGGGTTTCACCACAGCAACTCTCGATGACATCGCGTACGCCGCCGGATACACCAAGGGCGCCATCTACAAGCACTTCGCCACCAAGGAAGACCTCTTCCTGGCGGTGAGTGACCGGTACTGGCGGCGCTATTTCGACAATTTCGCCGAGATCATGTCGTCGGCGCCGCAGGTCGGTGCCCGAGAACTGGATGAGATCGCCGAGCGGTGGCGCCAGCTGAGTCGTGACCGTGGCGCCGAGCATGCCGCGCTGGGACATGAGTTCACCCTGTATCTGTTGCGGAATCCGGAAGCGCGAGAGCGAGTGGCCGCCAAGAGGTCCGAGGTCGTCGAAGCGCTGGCCAGATTCATCGTCGAAGGCGTCGACCGGCTCGGTGGAACACTGCTCGTCGCGCCGCTCACGTTGGCCCAGGTGCTCATCGCCACCAGCGATTCCGTCGTCCTGGGAAGTCAACTCGACGACGTCGATCTCTACCGGCCTGTCGTGGAGATGTACGTGTCGGCGATCAAGCTGCCCTGACCGGACGGATGCGGCCGGCGCACATCGACTGCTTGAGGTAATGACAAGTACTTGATAACGTGCTTGTGATGCTGCGGATGCGGACAGTGCACCGCTACCCGGCAACCGTGCACTGCGAGTAGTCGACGAGTGAGGGTGAAGCGTTGGTGATGACCACGACGGTGTCGAAGCCATGACCCGGGTCGCCGTGGTGACCGGTGGCGCTTCCGGCATGGGTGAGGCCATTTGTCATGAACTGGGCCGGCGTGGCTACCGCGTCGCGGTTCTCGACGTCAACGGCCAAGCCGCGCAGCGGGTTGCCGACGACGTGCGGAGCCAGGGCGCCACCGCGCTGGGAGTCGAGGCCGACGTCACCGACCGGGCCGCGGTCGAGGAGGCGTTCGCCAAAGTGCGCAGCGAACTCGGCCCGGTCGCCGCCCTGGTCACCAGCGCGGGCGTATTCGGCTACTCGGCCTTCGCCGACATCACCCCCGAGGCCTGGGCCCGGATGATCGACGTGAACCTGACCGGCACGTTTCACTGCTGCCAGGCCGCCCTGGCGGACATGGTCGCTGCCGGGTGGGGGCGCATCGTGATGATCTCCTCATCCAGCGCCCAGCGGGGATCGCCGTTCGCCGCGCACTACGCCGCATCCAAAGGAGCGGTTATCACCCTGACCAAGTCGCTGGCTCGTGAATACGCCGCCCAAGGCATCACGGTCAACAACATCCCGCCGTCGGGTATCGAGACGCCCATGCAGCACCAGGGCCAGGCCGCCGGGTACCTGCCGCCGAACGACCAGATCGCGGCCAACATCCCGATGGGCCGGCTGGGCACCGGCGCGGACATCGCCACGGCGGTCGGGTTCTTGTGCTCGGAGGAAGCCGGTTTCATCACCGGCCAGGTGCTGGGTGTCAACGGAGGGGCGGTGTTGTGACAGAGCAATCGTCGGTGCTAGCGGGCCGGACCCCCGAGGGATCGTGGACGGAGCACTATCCGGAACTGGGCACCGGGCCGGTCTCGTTCGCCGACTCCACATCGGCAGAGTTCTTCGAACTCGAACGCGAAGCGGTGTTCAAACGCGCCTGGCTCAACATCGCCCGCATCGAGGAGGTGCCCGAACACGGCAGTTTTGCCACCAAGGAGATCGAAGTGGCCGGGGCCTCCGTGCTTCTCGTCCACACCGACGGGGGAATCCGCGCCTTCCACAACGTCTGTCCGCGCTGCGGAACCAAGCTGGTCTGGCAAGACTTCCCGGATCGCGAGACCGCCGGACAGGCAGAGGCGATCATCTGCAAGCGTTGCCGCCGACCGCATGAATTCGACGGCGCCGACACACCGGCGGTGCACTGCGACATCTGGAACGGATTCGTCTTCGTCAACTTAGACACCGAGCCGCGCCAGAGCCTGCGGGAGTTTCTCGGGCCGATGATCACCGGTCTCGACGGCTACCCGTTCGAGAAGCTGACCGAGCGCTACGACTGGGTGGCACACAACAACAGCAATTGGAAGATCTTCGCCGACGCCTTCCAGGAGTACTACCACGTTCCGGCACTGCACTCCCAGCAGGTGCCCGCACGGGTGCGGGTGCCCGGTGCCGGATTCACCTGCGGCCACTTCCAGCTCGACGGCCCGC
The DNA here is from genome assembly GCF_002101775.1 of Mycolicibacter nonchromogenicus. GTDB lineage: Bacteria > Actinomycetota > Actinomycetes > Mycobacteriales > Mycobacteriaceae > Mycobacterium > Mycobacterium nonchromogenicum. The sequence continues at coordinate 140,173 of NZ_LQPI01000039.1, forward strand.
ACCGCCTGGTCTCGACCGCCGGCCGGCGCCGCTGGCTGTTGCCCCCGGAGTACATGTACCCGATCGAGCGGGCCACCCGCAGCGGGCTGGTCGGGCCCTGGGAGACCCCTGACATCGGTGAGCTGCCGACCGGGCTGAATCCGGGCGGCATCGAACCGTGGGGGATCAGCAACTTCCAGATCTTCCCCAACACCGAGATCCTCATCTACGGCGGCTGGTATCTGCTCTACCGGTACTGGCCCACCTCGCACAACACCCACCGGTTCGAGGCCCACACCTACTTTCATCCAGCACGCACCGTGCGCGAGCGCATCGAGCACGAGGTGGCGTCGGTGGTGCTCAAGGAATTCGCGCTGCAAGACGCCGGGATGCTCGGCGGCACCCAGGCGGCACTCGAATACGGCATCGTCGACGACTTTCCGCTCAACGATCAGGAGATCTTGGTGCGCCACCTGCACAAGGTGGTCGGGGCCTGGGTGGACGACTACCGGCGTGAGCGAGCCGGCGCGGGAGCTGTGCAATGACCGCCGCGCGGCTGCCGAGCGCCTTCGCTGAGCTTGAGCGATTCGCCGAAACCTGGTGCTTGCCAACCGAAACCGAACGATTCCAGCAGCGGCTGGACAGCACCATCGGCGAGCTGCGGGAGTTCTACGATGCCTTCTTCCCGCGGTTGGAGGAAGCGATCGACTACTGCGACAAGTTCGCGCTGGACGAGCTTCCCGAAGACGCGCTTAACCTGCTGCACCTGATCTATTCGCTGGTGATGGTGGCGATGGCGGTGGAGATCATGGGCCAGCCCGCGCCCGTCGATGCCGCCGACGCCGTCATGACCCGCACAGGCTGGCCCATTCCCTAGCGGTCACCGGCGCGAAAACCCTTGTCAGAAAGGACAGGCCGATGAGTCTGCTCACCATCAACAAGCTGACGTCCTCGGTCGGCGCCGAGGTCCTCGGCGTCGATCCGGAGCTGCTGGCCACCGACGAGGGCCTCGGCGCCGCGGTGCTTGAGGCGTTGGAGGACAACGGTGTCCTGGTTTTCCGCGGCCTGAACATCGACCCGCGCGCCCAGGTCGCATTCTGCGGGCGCCTCGGCAGTGTCGACTACTCCGCAGACGGCCACCACGAGGTCTCAGGTATCTACCCGGTCACGCTCAACCGGTCCAAGAACTCCTCGGCGAGCTATCTGCGCGCCACCTTCGACTGGCATATCGACGGGTGCACGCCGACCGGCGACGAATACCCGCAGAAAGCCACCGTGCTCTCGGCGGTGCAGGTGGCCGAGCGGGGCGGCGAGACGGAATTCGCCAGCTCGTATGCCGCCTACGACCTGCTCACCGACGACGAGAAGCGGCGCTATGGCGCGCTGCGTGTCGTCCACTCCCTGGAGGCCTCCCAGCGCCGCGTCACCCCCGATCCGTCCCCGGAAGAGCTGGCGCGCTGGCGGGCCCGACCGACCCACGAACATCCTCTGGTGTGGACGCACCGCAATGGGCGCCGATCGCTGGTGCTGGGCGCCTCCGCCGACTACGTCGTCGGAATGGATCTCGACGAGGGCCGCGCGCTGTTGGACGAACTGCTCGCGCGCGCCACACAGCCCGCGCAGGTTTATCGTCACCACTGGTCGGTGGGCGACACAGTCATCTGGGACAACCGCGGCGTACTGCACCGGGCCGCGCCCTATGATCCCGATTCTCCCCGGGAGATGCTGCGCACCACCGTGTACGGTGACGAGCCCATCCGGTGACCGCTCAGGTGAAGCCGAACACCAACACCGTTGGCGTTCAAGAGGAGACGAGATGACCGATCTGTCAGCGGAAAGCGAGCTTTTCGTCACCACGGCGCGGGCGTTCCTGGACAAGACCGCTGCACTGAGCGACTACCGCAAGCTGCACGCACAGGGAGACTCCTACGACGCGACATGGTGGCACCAGGCCGCCGATCTCGGCTGGGCCGGCCTGCTGGTGCCCGAGGAACTCGGCGGCGGCAGCGTTTCGGGCTGCGGCCTGCGCGATCTGGCCGCCATCGCCACCGAGATCGGACGTACCGTGGCGCCCGGGCCGCTGTACCCGGTGAGCACGGTGCTGGCCGGCCTCGTCGACGCCGACAACCGGGACGCTCATGCAGCGACCATCGAGGCACTGACCGCGGGTGAGACGGTGGCGACCTGGGCCCCCGACGAACCCGGCCGGGGCTTTCGCCCTCACCAGCCGGGCCTGACCGCGACCAGCGTCCCGGGGGGTGGGTACCGGCTCAACGGCGTCAAAGATCGGGTGGAGGCCGGCGACCGGGCCGACCTGGTGCTGATCGGGGCGCGCACCGACGAGGGTGCCGTGCGCCAGTTCCTGGTCCGCACCGACGCCGCCGGAGTGCGCGTGACGCCGCAGTCCGGCATCGACCTGGTGAAGCAGTACGCACGCATCGAATTCAGCGACACCGAAGTCGACGCGTCTGCGGTTGTCGGCACCGCGGCGCAGACCGGCGCACTCATCGATCGTCAGACCCAGGTCGGGATCGTGCTGGTGTGCGCCGAAACGGCCGGAATCCTGGACGCCGTCATGGCCATGACCGTCGCGTGGGCACGCGACCGTTACAGCTTCGGCCGGCCGCTGGCGTCCTACCAGGCGATCAAACACCGGCTCGCCGACATGACCATGTGGCTGCACGCCTGCCGTGCGATCACCGCCGGCGCCGTGGACAAGGTGGCCGCGCGCGACCTCGACGCCGCCATGTGGGCCGGCGCGGCCAAGTCCTATCTCGGTGAACATGCCGGCCGGCTCATTCAGGAGTGCGTGCAACTGCACGGCGGGATCGGCGTCACCTGGGAACACGACCTGCACCTGTATCTACGCCGAGCCACCCTGTACCGGAACCTGCTCGGCACACCCGCCGAGCACCACCAGGCCATCTATGCCGCCGCCAGCAGCACGGAGCCCGCCGCATGAACGACATCACCGTGGACGAATTCGCCGCGTCGGCACGTGACTGGCTGGCCGCCAACATGCCGCGCCTTGACCCGCAGCGCCCCCCTCGCAACGGACGCGACGACGAGGGCGCCTGGCAACGCGCACGCGAACTGCAGCGGCGGCTGTACGAGGGCGGCTTCGCCGGTATCTGCTTCCCCCGCGAGTACGGCGGTCTCGGCCTGGACCTGCGCTATCAAAAGGCCTTCGACGTCGAGTCCGCCGGCTACGAGATGCCGCTGATCCTCAACGTCCCGACCTTCACCATCTGCTGCGCCACGCTGCTCGACACCGGCAGTGAGGACCAGAAGCGCCGCCACATCAGCGCTGCGCTGCGCGGCGACGAGGTCTTGGTGCAACTGCTCTCGGAGCCCAGCGGTGGATCCGATCTGGCCGGTCTGATCACCCGTGCCGACCGCGACGGCGACGACTGGGTGGTCAGCGGGGCCAAGACGTGGAGCACCAGTGCGTTCGCCGCCGACTTCGGGCTGTTGTTGGCCCGCACCGATGCGACGGTGCCCAAGCATGACGGGCTGACGATGTTCCTGGTCCCGATCGACGCGCCAGGCGTCACGTTGCGCCGCATCGAGCAGGTCGACGGCTCCAACGAGTTCTGCGAAGAGTTCTTCGACGGGTTGCGACTCGGGCCCGGCACCGTGGTGGGGGAGGTCAACAAGGGCTGGGACGTCGCGTCGCGGCTGCTCTACCACGAGCGGCGGGCGGTGGGGCAGGGGTCGGAGTTCGCCAGCGGACGCGGCCCCGAACGTACCGAGATGGCCGCCGCCGACTTTTTGACCCTGGCGCGTGACGCCGGCACCGCGGACGACCCACTGACCCAAGACCAGATCGGGCGGGTGCTGGCGCGGCGCATGGTGCGCGACAAGCTCATCGACTACGCCGGGCGTGGCATGCGCAGCGGTGAACTTCCCCCCGCGGCGGCCTCGATCATCCGGCTGTTCCACTCCGATGTGACCTACCTGGAGGTCGACACCGCGATGGCGGTGGCCGGTCCGTTGGCGGTGGTGGACGACGAGGCGCAGCTGCTCAGCAAGGGTCGGCGGTACCTGTCGCGGCAGACCGTGGGGCTCGGCGGAGGCAGCGACGAGATGGCGCGCAATGTGATCGCCGAACGAGTGTTGGGCCTGCCCCGTGAGTACGCCGCCGACCGTGGCGTGCCGTTCAATCAGGTGCGCCACAACCGGCTCTGACCCCAGAACGTCGAGCGCGATACCGTCCGCAGTCTGCGACCGGTAGCCTTTAGCGCGATGACCTCAGCAGAATCAAGCTCCCAGGGCGTTACCTACGCATCGGCCGGAGTGGACATCGACGCCGGTGACCGCGCCGTCGAACTGTTCAAGCCCCTGGCCGCCAAGGCCACCAGGCCGGAGGTGCGGGGTGGCCTCGGCGGCTTCGCCGGCCTGTTCGCCCTGCGCAACGACTACCGCGAGCCGCTGCTGGCGTCCTCCACCGACGGCGTCGGCACCAAGCTGGCGATCGCCCAGGCGCTGGACAAACACGACACCGTCGGCATCGACCTGGTGGCCATGGTCGTCGACGACCTGGTGGTGTGTGGTGCCGAGCCCCTGTTCCTGCAGGACTACATCGCCGTCGGCCGCACCGTGCCAGAACGCGTCGCCGCGATCGTCTCCGGGATCGCCGAGGGGTGTGTCCAGGCCGGCTGCGCCCTGCTGGGCGGGGAGACAGCCGAACACCCCGGGCTGATGGAGCCGGATCACTACGACATCTCCGCGACCGGCGTCGGCGTGGTCGAGGCCGACGATGTGCTCGGCCCGGACCGGGTCCGTCCCGGCGACGTGCTGATCGCCATGGGGTCCTCCGGCCTGCACTCCAACGGCTACTCGTTGGCGCGGGCGGTGCTGTTGGACATCGATCGAATGAACCTGGCCGGCCACGTGGAGGAGTTCGGCCGCACCCTGGGCGAGGAACTGCTGGAGCCCACGCGCATCTACGCCAAAGACTGCCTGGCGCTGGCCGCAGAGACTCAGGTACGGACTTTCTGCCACGTGACGGGCGGCGGCCTGGCGGGCAACCTGGCCCGCGTCATCCCCGACGGGCTGGTCGCCGAGGTGGACCGTGGCACCTGGACGCCGGCCCCGGTGTTCGCGATGATCGCTCAGCGCGGACGCGTGAGTCGCGCCGAGATGGAGAAGACGTTCAACCTGGGCGTGGGAATGGTTGCCGTCGTCGCGCCGGAGGACACCGACCGCGCGCTGGCAATCCTGACGGCTCGCCACGTCGACTGCTGGCCGCTCGGCACAGTTGCCAAGCCGGGGAAGGACGCGGAACCGGGAGATGGGGCCAGGCTCGTCGGGGAGCACCCGAGGTTCTAGACCCTATCGGGTCTGCCGAGCTCTAGCTGGTCCGGACCGGCGCTCAACGACGCCAGTCGTCGTCGTTCCAGGAGTCGTCACCATCGGAGTCTTTGACATCAGCCCCCGCCAGCTCACGTTGGAGCTGGGAGAAATCGGTCGACGGTGAGCTGTACTTCAGCTCGCGTGCAACCTTGGTCTGCTTCGCCTTAGCCCGGCCGCGGCCCATGGGGGGACCCCCTCGCGCAATAACGGAGCGGCCCAACGAGCAGGCGGCTCCGATCTGAATGTGTTTATTGTCCTGCCGACAGCTTACCGTGCCGATCGCAGAGCTGCCGACCTGCCCTGCGCTGGTGTGACAACGATCAAAGCCGACCCCGCAGCCGGTCGACGGCGAGGCGACCCGCGCCCGGCGCATCCGGCGGTGGCATCGATTCCGGGTCGATCACCGCGCTGACCTCGGATTCGGGGCCGGTCAGCAGCGGGGTGTCGGCGGGGAGTCCGCGCTTGAGCAGCGCCAGCGCGATCGGACCGAGCTCGAAATGATCCACCACCGTGCCGAGGCGGCCCACGGCGCGTCCGCCCGAAGTGACCGGGTCCCCGGTCGAGGGCCGGTCCACGGATCCGTCCAGGTGCAGCAGCACCAGCATCCGGGGCGGTTTGCCCAGGTTATGCACCCGGGCTACGGTCTCCTGCCCGCTGTAGCACCCTTTGTCCAGGTGTACGGCGCCGACACCGGGCCCGCCGATCCAATTCAGCTCGTGCGGAATGCTGCGCTCGTCGGTGTCCACGCCCAGCCGCGGCCGACGCGCCGCCACCCGGTTGGCTTCGTAGGCCCACACCCCGGCGGGGCGCACCCCGGCCTGGGCCAGTCGGCGCTGCCAATGACTCTTCTCACCGCGCGGCACCAGCACTTCCAGCGTGTCCTGGCCGGGGGTACGACGAACGAAGCCCCCGGAATCTCCGAGCGGCTGCGCCGAAGCACCGGGCGGTTCGACCAGCCCCAGCTCAGCGAGGACGGCCGGGCCGTCCCGCTCGGGACCCAGCAGTGACAGCACCGCCAGATCCGTGGGCTCGATCCGCACGTCGGCCCAGAACACCATCTTGCGCAGGTGATCGGCCAGCGGCTCACCACGCCACGGCTCGGTGTCGAGGTAGGTCTGCCCGCGCAGCTCGGTCTGGATCCAGTGATTCTGGACGTGGCCCTTGGCGTCCAGGGTCAGGTTCTCGGTGCTGGCGCCGTCGGGCAGTTCGGCGACGTGCTGGGTGCACAACGAGTGCAGCCACGTCCCGCGCTCCGCGCCGCTCAGCGCGAGCACCGGCCGGTGCGACCGATCCACCAGCACCGCCGCGGTCTCCGCGCTGCGCTGTTCGCCGAACGGGTCGCCGTAGTGCCAGACAGCGCCCGCATCGGGGCCGGAATCGGGTGCGGGGACGGCGGACACGGGTCAACTCTACGGAGCCGCTACGCTCACGGTCCATGGCAGCGCAGGCCGATGCACAAGACAGTGTCGTGACCGTCGTCACCGTGGGTGGCGGGCCGGTGGCGGCGGGTTCACCGCTGCTGCACGCCGACGACTTGGCGGCGCTGCGCGGCGACGGGGTCTTCGAGACCCTGCTGGTGCGCGACGGCACCGCCTGCCTGCTCGACGCTCACCTGCGGCGGCTGGCTCGCTCCGCCGAGCTGATGGACCTGCCCGCCCCGAACCTGGACGACTGGCGCCGTGCCGTCGACGAGGCGGTGCAGCAGTGGGCCGGCACGGGCGAGGGCTCCCTGCGGATGATCTACAGCCGGGGCCGGGAGAGCGGCTCTGCGGCTGATCCTGCGCCGACCGCCTACGTTCTGCTGACCCCGCTGCCGGAACGCATCGCAGACGTCCGCCGGGACGGCGTGGCGGTGGTGACGTTGGACCGTGGCCTGTCGGCGCAGGGGCTGGAGCTGCCGTGGCTGCTGGCCGGCGCCAAGACGCTGTCCTACGCGGTGAACATGGCGGCGCTGCGGTACGCCGCGACACAGGGCGCCGACGACGTCATCTTCATCAGCTCCGACGGTTACGTCTTGGAGGGTCCGCGCTCCACGGTGGTGCTGGCCGAGCCCGGACGGCTCATCACCCCGCCGCTGTCGCATCCGATCCTGCGCGGCACCACGGCCGAGGCGCTGTTCGAGGTGGCTCGCGGAGCCGGCTATGAATGCGAATACGCCCCGTTGCGGCCGGCGGATCTCGCTGCGGCGCAAGATCTCTGGTTGGTTTCCAGCATCACCCTGGCCGCGCGGGTGCACACCTTGGACGGCCGGCCACTACACCCGCGGCTGTCGGCGGAGGAGTTCGCCGGGCTGGTCGACACCGCAATCGGGCACTGACGCTGGGTCACCGCGCACAAGAGCGAGAAGCTGCGCGCGCAGGGCACAGTCAACGCACCATCAGCCGATGAAGCGTGACAGTCGCGCCGACAGGTGCGGCACCAGCTCACCGTCGGCATTCACCCGCTCCTCGACGTAGGCCAGATCGCCGCCCTCGACGATCCCGTAAAGCCGTTTGGCTCCACCGATCAGCGCCCCCGATTTGCTGCGGGCCAGTGCGTCGGTGACCAGCTCCCACGACGCCGGGCCGTGCGGGCGCCCGTAGAACAGCTCCACGTAGCCCACAGAGTGCGCCAGCAACAGTTCGATGGCCTGAGACTCGTCCGGGTCGTCGGGGTCGTTCACGAACCGCCAGAAGCCGGTTTCACGCAGGGCCTGCTCACTGGACTCGTCGTCGGAGATCCGCCAGGAGCGCGCCTCCCAGTTCAGGTAGTCGCCACCGTCGTGGGACACCACGATCTGCTGACCGAACCGGTGGTCACCGTGCGCGCTGTGACCCACGCCTTCGCCACGCCACACCCCGACCAAGGGCAGCAGCGCCAGCAGGGCGTCGTGCAGATTGGCGCCCTCGCGCAGGTTGGCGGTATCGGGGAACGGCAGGTCGTCAAAGGCCGGGATGTTGCGTGCCGCAGTCTGCTTGGCACGCTCAGCGGCGGCGGCTACCGCGCGGTCGCCGGAACCCCGGACGACCTGGCGCTCGCCGCCGTCGGCCGTGCCGCCGTCGGAAGCACTCACATCTCGTCGGTGATCAACCGATACAGCGTGTACAGCGCGAACCAGGTGATCAGGCCAGTCGCCGCCACCAGCATCAACTCGAAGAACAACACCACGGGGGAGAGTCTATCGCGAGTCGTCAGGCGACTTTGATGTCGACCTCGTGGATGCCCGCCCCGGCGGGGGTCACCACGGCGTCACCATTGCCGGCCGAGGACAGGGCACGAACCTTCCAGGCACCCGGAGCCGCGAAGAACCGGAAGTCACCGGTGGCCGAGGCGACGACCTCAGCGGTGAACTCGTCCGAGGAGTCGAGCAGCCGGACGAAGGCGCCACCGACGGACGCGCCGTTGCTGTCGACCACGCGGCCGGTGATCACGGTCTCCTTCTCCAGGTCCACGTTGGCAGGCAGGGCCAGTCCTTGCTTGGGTCCAGAGCACATATCAGCTTCCCAATTCGATCGGGGCACCCACCAGGGAGCCGTATTCCATCCAACTACCGTCGTAGTTCTTGACGTTGCGATGTCCGAGCAGCTCACGCAGCACGAACCAGGTGTGCGACGAGCGCTCACCGATGCGGCAATAGGCGATGGACTCCTTCTGACCATCCAGGCCGGCGTCGGCGTACAGCTTGGCCAGCTCCTCGTCGGACTTGAAGGTGCCATCCTCGTTGGCGGCCCGGCTCCACGGCACGTTGATCGCGCTCGGGACGTGGCCGCGTTGCTGGCTCTGCTCCTGAGGCAGGTGCGCCGGAGCCAGGATCTTGCCGGAGAACTCCTCGGGGGAGCGCACGTCGACGAGGTTCTTGGTGTTGATCGCCGCGATCACGTCGTCGCGGCGGGCCCGCAGGGATTCATCCAGCGGCTTGGCCGTGTAAGACGTGGCGGGCCGGCTGACGGGTTCGCTCGACAGCGGACGGCCGTCGAGTTCCCACTTCTTGCGCCCGCCGTCGAGCAGCTTGACGGATTCGTGTCCGTACAGCTTGAAGTACCAGTAGGCGAAGGCGGCGAACCAGTTGTTGTTGCCGCCGTAGAGGATCACGGTGTCGTCGTTGGCGACGCCGCGTTCGGAGAGCAGCTTGGAAAACGAGGCCTCGTCGATGACGTCGCGCCGTACCGGGTCCTGCAGGTCCTTGCGCCAGTCCAGCCGGATGGCGCCCGGGATGTGGTTGATGTCGTAGACGCTGGTGTCTTCGTCGACTTCGATGAAGACGGTGTTGGGCGCGTCGAGATTGCTCTCAGCCCAGTCGGTGGAGACCAGGACGTCAGAGCGTGCCATGGTGGGGATCCTTTCGAATTGCTATGGGGGAGATGAGTGGTCAGGCCGCGTTCGGCCGTAGGCGTACGACGAGCGGGTAGAGCTGACAGCCCAGACAGATGCCGAAGGCGGCGTTGAGGAAGGCTGCCGCCAGTGCAAAGGCTGTCGCGATCAGGCCGACAGTCGGAGCGAACGCGAAACCCGCGACTCCGACGACGGCAAAGATGAGGCCGACGAGCTGGGCGAAGCGCAGCGGCGCCACCGGCTCACGTTCGGTGACCGGCCCCAGCCGCGGCGCCACCAGCCGGGAGAACAAGAAGCCGTAAGGGTGCCTGCGGGGGCCCAATGCGGCGCCGACGGCGAACACCACGGCTTGGGCGGCCAGCAGGGCGGCCGCAGCCACCGGGCTGAATTCGGCGATGAGCAAGACGGCCACCAGTACGGCGGTGGTGATCCAGGCGGTGAACCGGGGACCCCGGACGTCTACCTGTGTGGTGTCGGTGTTCGGCATAACTGCTCCTGGCTGTCGTGGCGAGTGGCTGGTGGAGGCATGCCAGGGTTTCCCGGGCGGCTCCGATAGCGACGCGAAAGGCGCGTCTCAGCGACAACGACAACAACAGCAGCAGCCCGCGGTGCGGCACAGGTCGACTGTGCGGCGCTTGGTGAGCACAAGCTCAAGGCGGGCGAACACGAGGGAGAGCTTACCCAACGCAGGGGCGGTCAAGCCAACAGAGGTTCCAGTGCGGAACGCAGGTCCGCCGACGTCGGGACACCGGCGGCGCGGTACCGCTGGTGACCGTCGGCGTCGAAGATCACCGTGGTCGGCAGCGACAGCACCGAGAACCTGCGTGCCGCTTCAGGGTTGGCATCGATGTCGATCTCGTGATGGGCGACACCGCCGAGGTCATCGCAGACCTTCTCGACCACTCGGCGCACACCGGCGCAGGGTCCGCACCACGGCGCAGAGAAGTGCACCACCGCCGGACCGCCGGCCGCCAGCCCCAGAAAGGCGGCGTCGGATGCGGCCGCGTCGCCCCCAGGTACGGGATCGGGCATTTCCCGCAATACGCCGGCTCGTCGGTTCAGCCACCATCCGAGCCCACCGGCGAACCCCAGGGCGGCGACGATCGCAACAATGCTCATCTCTGGCGGAACTCCGGCAGGGTGATCGTCATGTCGTCGGCGATGCCCTCGATGATCACATCGGAGCCGCGGGCGCCCTGGCTGGTGGGGACCAGCCCGAACGGCAGCCGCTGCGCAGGCAGGTTGCCGCGGAACGCGGCGAGCACCGCGGTGCGCTGTTGCTCGGGCACGTCCTGGTCGGCGGTGTCTGGCCCGGTCAGCACGCCGGTCGGGGTGATCACCAAGGTGCTGTGATCTTCCCCACTGATCGACAGATCCACGGCCACGCTCACCCGCTTGCCGAAACCCGCTGGCGTTCCGGTGAATACCAGCCCGTGGTTGCTGGAGATTCCGGACTCCGTGGTGCCGCCGGTGTTGTCGTTGGTCTCGGCCGGTGGCGCCTCCACCATCAGGTCGCGAATGCCTAGGTAGCGGCCCAAATGCACGGAACCGATGATGATCCGGCTCTCCAGCCTGGCCACCGGAATCGGGGCGTCCGGCCGGAACCGCCACGTGGCGGCGGTCAGATCGACTGAATGCATGGTGGCCTCCAGCATCGATTTGCCGATCATCGGCTGCTCGACGGCCGGGGCCTTGATCTCCACCTCGTTGTAGTGAGAGCGGCGCGCCTGCGGCAGGAAGGGGAAGCCGAGGATCGCCACGAAGGGGTCCGCACGCAGGTCCGTAGCCTGGCGCACCGCCTTGGACAATTGATATTCGGCGTAGATGCCGGCACCGAAATCGACCCCGGACGCCACCAAGACCACGGCCGCGATCGCGGCCGACATACCGAGAAGCACCCTGCGCACTGGATCATTCTGGCAGGTCGCACGCTATCGTTAGATCACCTGGGACTCTGGAGGGCCTCTATTGGAGTTACTGCTGCTGACCGCTGACCTGCACCCTGACGGGGTGTTGCCGTCGCTGTCCCTGCTCGCGCACACCGTTCGGACGGCCGCGCCAGAGGTTTCCGCCCTGCTTGAGGCCGGTTCGGCTGAAGTGGTTCTGGTGGACGCGCGCACCGATCTGGCCGCTGCCCGCGGACTGTGCCGGCTGCTGAGCGCCACCGCGGGATCGGTCCCGGTGGTCGCCATCGTGACTGAAGGCGGACTGGTGGCGGTCAACGCCGAATGGGGTATCGACGAAATTCTGCTTCCGGGTACTGGACCCGCCGAGACCGACGCGCGGCTGCGGCTGCTGACCGGACGTCGCGGCGCCCCGGCGGCCGAGCAGGCGTCGGGACAGACCAAGCTCGGCGAGCTGGTGATCGACGAGGGCACCTACACCGCCAGGCTGCGGGGCCGCCCGCTGGACCTGACCTACAAAGAGTTCGAGCTGCTGAAGTACCTGACCCAACATGTCGGCCGGGTCTTCACCCGGGCACAGTTGTTGCAGGAGGTCTGGGGCTACGACTTCTTCGGCGGTACCCGCACGGTCGATGTGCACGTTCGGCGGTTGCGCGCCAAGCTCGGCCCGGAATACGAGTCGCTGATCGGCACGGTCCGCAACGTCGGCTACAAGGCGGTCCGGCCGGCGCGGGGCCACTCCGCGGCCGTCTCCGACGATGACGGCGATGACGACTTGGTCGATGACCTCGACGGTGGTGCACCCGAGTCGTTGACGGGTTCGTGACCGCGCCGCAATGGCATGCCGCACTGACCGCTGACGAGCAGCGGCAGGTCCGTGAACTGATCGCCGCTGCCGGCCGCCATGACGGCGTCACTCCGGTGGGGGAGCAGGTGCTGCGAGAGCTCTCCGCGTCCCGCACCGATCATCTTCTCGGCGGTGACGGCGCGACAGTGCTGGGTTACTTGAACCTGACTGCAGGCTCGCGCGACGCCCCCCCGATGGCGGAGCTGGTGGTGGCGCCGCACGCCCGGCGGCGCGGCATCGGGGCGGCGCTGGTGCGCGCCGCACTGGCCAGGACCGACGGCGCCGCCAGGTTCTGGGCGCACGGAACGCTGCCCGCCGCCCGATCCACCGCAGAAGCGCTGGGCCTGGACCCGGTGCGCGAGTTGTTGCAGATGCGCCGATCGCTGCGTGGGCTGCCGCAGCCGGCGGTTCAGCAAGGTTCGACGCAGGAGAGCCGAAGCTGGGACCGCCGCATCAGCCCGGCGGTTCAGCAAGGTTCGACGCAGGAGAGCCGAAGCTGGGACCGCCGCATCAGCACGGTGATCCCGCCCGGCGTGACGATTCGCACCTATGCGGGCGAGGATGACGACGCCGAACTGTTGCGGGTCAACAATGCCGCGTTCTCCTGGCATCCAGAGCAGGGCGGCTGGACGGCCGACGATCTGGCCCAGCGCCGAGCCGAGGCGTGGTTCGATCCGGCCGGACTGTTTCTGGCCTTCGAGGGAACCGTGCTGCTGGGGTTTCACTGGACCAAGATCCACGCCGGCAAACCGGGCGCCGAACGGGCCGGGGAGGTCTACGTCGTGGGAGTCGATCCGGCTGCCCAGGGCCGCGGTCTGGGCCGCGTGCTCACCGAGATCGGCCTGGTCTATCTGGCAGAACGGCTTGCCGATGTCGAGGAGCCGATCGTGCTGCTCTACGTAGAGGCGGACAACACCGCGGCGTTGCGCACCTACGAGCAGTTGGGATTTGTCGTGCACAGTGTCGACACCGCCTACGCCGCAGTGAATCAGCCCTGACGCGGGCACCGGACATCTGTTCACCGTCCGTTCATCTGCCATGTGGTTGCCATCCATGAGTGCCGCATACGTTCCCGGAGAGATCTGAACCGGAGGCCAGAAAGCGAGAACTGATGAGACGCACCAAAGCGGGTCTTGGCCTGGTGGCGGTGGCGATGATGGGGATGGCGCTCAGCGGCTGCGGCAGCGATGACAACACCGCAGGCTCCGCAGGGACCGGAGCCGCATCGAGCCAAGCCGGCTCCGCCGAGTGTGCCGGTAAGAGCACGCTGACCGCCGAGGGATCGACTGCTCAGCAGAACGCGATCGCGGTGTTCAACCAGGTGTGGGGCAAGGTGTGCGCCGGCAAGAACCTGTCCTACAACCCGACGGGTTCGGGTGCGGGCCGCGAGCAGTTCATCGCCGGGCACGTCGACATCGCCGGTTCGGACTCGCCGCTGAGCGAAGCCCAAGTCGCCGAGGCGGCCGACCGGTGCGGCCAGAACCCGGCGTGGCACCTGCCGCTGGTGTTCGGGCCGGTCAGCATCGCCTACAACCTCGACGGGGTCGAAAACCTGGTGGTCAACGGTGACGTGCTGGCCGGGATCTTCAGCGGAGCCATCACCAGCTGGAACGACCCGGCGCTGGTCGCGCTCAACCCGGGCGTGGAACTGCCGGCGACCGCCGTCATCCCGATCTACCGCTCGGATTCCTCGGGCACCACCGACAACTTCCAGAAGTATCTCAGCGCCGCTGCGCCGCAGACCTGGACCAAGGGCGCAGGCAGCGAATTCCAGGGCGGCGTCGGTGAGGGCGCGCAGAAGTCGGCCGGCGTCGTGCAGGCGGTGCAGAGCACGCCCGGCGGCGTCGGCTATGTCGAGAAAGGCTTCGCCGACCAGGCCAATCTTCGATCGGCGATGATCGACTCCGGTTCTGGAGTGGTCGCCGCAACCGACGAGTCGGCCGGTGTCGCGATCGAGTCGGCCGCATTCGTCTCCGAGGACAGCTTTGACATGCGGCTGGACCTGAGGTCGCTCTACGGCACCAAGCAGGCCGCTGCCTACCCGCTAGTCTTGGTGACCTATGAGATCGTCTGCTCCAAGGGCTACGACCCCGACACGTCGGCGGCCGTGAAGTCCTTCCTGCGGACGGCCTCAACCACCGGCCAGGACGAATTGTCGACTGCAGGCTACGTCCGGCTGCCGGACCGGTTGAAACGGCGCTTGGGTGCCGCCATCGACGCGATCCAGTAGCCGCCGTGCCGCAAGCGATGAGGGGGTGTCACGCATCGCCGACTCGACCGTGTCCGCGCCAGCACCGACGCCGCCGGTGACCCCGACGGCGCTGCGTACCACCGGAAGTCGCCTGCACGATCGGCTGTTCCGCCTGGTCGCAGAAGGCTCCGGGGTGTTCATCATCGTCTTGATCAGCGCCGTCGGAGGATTCCTTCTGCTGCGGGCGATACCGGCGCTGCAGCGTAACCGGGAGAACTTCTTCACCTACGGCGGCAGTTGGATCACCACCGACACCTCCGCCATGCATTTCGGCATCGCCGAGATGTTGCAGGTGACGGTGTTCGTCTCCGTGTTCGCGCTGGTGCTGGCCATGCCGGTTGCCCTGGGCGTCGCGATCTATCTCGCCGAATACGCGCCCCGGCAACTCGTGGGCCTGCTGGGCTACCTGGTCGAACTGCTGGCCGCGGTGCCATCGATCATCTACGGAGCGTGGGGACTGTACGTGCTGGCCCCGCAGTTACGCGGCACCGCGCTGTGGCTCAACGAGCATCTCGGTGGCTTCTTCCTGTTCGCCGACGGCAACGTGTCGGTGGCAGGCGGCGGCACCATCTTCACCGGCGGAATCGTGCTGGCGGTGATGATCCTGCCGATCATCACCGCGGTCACCCGCGAGGTGCTGGCTCAGACGCCCCGCGGTCAGATCGAGGCCGCCCTGGCGCTGGGTGCGACCCGCTGGGAAGTGGTCAAGATGGTGATGCTGCCGTTCGGGCGCTCCGGTTACATCAGCGCCGGCATGCTGGGGCTGGGCCGCGCGCTCGGTGAGACGGTGGCGCTGCTGATTGTTCTGCGATCCACCCAGCAGGCGTTCAACTGGTCGCTGTTCGACGGCGGTTCCACCTTCGCCACCAAGATCGCCGCCACCGCGTCGGAGTTCAACGACCAGTACAAGGCGGGTGCTTACATCGCAGCAGGGCTGGTGCTGTTCGTGCTGACACTTGTCGTCAACGCGCTGGCCCGTGCCGCAATCACCCAGAAGGTGCATTCATGACCGCGTTGCTGGACCGGCCCCTCAAGCCGCGCACGTTCGCGGGGGTGGGTCTGCGCCGCCGGGTGGCCAATGCGATTGCGACGGTGCTGGTCACCTCCGCGATGGTCTTGGCGTTGGTGCCTCTGGTATCGGTGATGTACTCGGTGTTCGACTTCGGCTTCGGGGCGGTGTCCACTAGTACCTGGTGGACGCATTCCCAGGCAGGCATGACGGCGTTCGTGGCCGGTGGCGGCGCCTACCATGCGATCGTCGGGACGCTGCTGCAAGGACTGCTGTGTGCGGCCATCTCGATCCCCATCGGGATCTTCGTCGCGATCTATCTCGTCGAATACGGTGGCGGCACCCGACTGGGCAAGCTCGCGACCTTCATGGTCGACATCCTGACCGGAGTCCCGTCCATCGTCGCAGCGCTGTTCGTCTACGCGCTGTGGGTGGCCACCTTGGGATTCCACCGCTCCGGCTTCGCGGTGTCACTGTCGTTGGTGCTGCTGATGGTGCCGGTGATCGTACGCGCGACCGAGGAGATGCTGCGGATCATTCCGATGGACCTGCGCGAAGCCAGCTACGCGCTGGGCGCACCGAAGTGGAAGACCATCACCAGCATCGTCATCCCGACCGCGCTGTCCGGCATCGTCACGGGCATTCTGTTGGCGCTGGCCCGGGTGATGGGCGAGACCGCGCCGCTGCTGATCCTGGTCGGCTATTCGCAGGCGATCAATTTCGATATGTTCCAAGGCTTCATGGG
This sequence comes from Mycolicibacter nonchromogenicus, assembly GCF_002101775.1. Classification (GTDB taxonomy): domain Bacteria; phylum Actinomycetota; class Actinomycetes; order Mycobacteriales; family Mycobacteriaceae; genus Mycobacterium; species Mycobacterium nonchromogenicum. The sequence continues at coordinate 156,574 of NZ_LQPI01000039.1, forward strand.
GTCGCTGCCGGGAATGATGTATGACCAGACCTCGGCCGGGGCCGGCGCCGGCGCGGTTCCCACGGATCGTCTCTGGGGTGCTGCGCTGACGCTTATCCTGCTGATCGCGCTACTCAATGTGGCGGCCAGGTTCGGGGCACGCATCTTCGCTCCCAAGAAGTTCTAGACGGTCTCGGCAACCAGCGCGTAGCGGTGGGCGAACAAGGAGAGCTGCACGGTGGCTAAAAGGTTGGACCTCACCGACCTCAACATCTTCTACGGGTCGTTTCACGCCGTTGCCGATGTGTCGCTGTCGGTCGCGCCGCGAAGTGTCACCGCATTCATCGGGCCGTCGGGCTGCGGCAAGTCGACAGTGCTGCGCACGCTCAACCGGATGCACGAGACCACGCCGGGGGCCCGTATCGAGGGCTCGGTGCTGCTTGACGGGGAGAACATCTACGGTCCCGGCATCGACCCGGTCGGGGTCCGCCAAGCCGTCGGCATGGTGTTTCAGCGTCCGAATCCCTTCCCCACCATGTCCATTCGCGACAACGTGGTGGCCGGTCTGAAGCTGCAGGGAATCCGCAACCGCCGCACACTCGACGAAACCGCGGAGTTCTCCCTGCGTGGGGCGAACCTGTGGAACGAGGTCAAGGACCGACTGGACAAGCCCGGTGGCGGGTTGTCCGGCGGTCAGCAGCAGCGGCTGTGCATTGCGCGGGCCATCGCGGTACAGCCCGACGTGCTGTTGATGGATGAGCCCTGCTCGGCGTTGGATCCCATCTCGACGATGGCCATCGAGGAGCTGATCGCCCAGCTCAAGCAGGACTACACCATCGTCATCGTCACCCACAACATGCAGCAGGCGGCGCGGGTCAGCGATCAGACCGCCTTCTTCAACCTCGAGGCCGTCGGCAAACCCGGCCGGTTGATCGAGATCGACGAGACCGAGAAGATCTTCTCCAATCCGCGACTCAAAGCGACCGAGGACTACATCTCGGGTCGTTTCGGCTGACATCTGCCCGGCGGTGCTCGGTCCGATCGCCTGACAGTCGGACCGGCCCGGGCACGTAAGCTTCGCGAAGTGGTCGAACCGTCTGTCGCGCAGCTGCGCACGCTCCTTGACGAGTTGACCCTGCGGGATGCGGCGTACTTCGGTCGGCGCCTGAAGGGCCTGCGTGGCGCAAAGCCCGAGCAGGTGCGAAAGCTGGCCGAGAAGATGGGCGAGGCGCAGGCGCTGGTCGCCGCACGGCGCGCCGCCGTGCCGAATGTCCGCTATCCCGACCTGCCGGTCAGCGATCGCCGGGAGGAGATCGCCGCGGCGATCAGGGACCACCAGGTGGTGGTGGTGGCCGGCGAGACCGGTTCCGGCAAGACCACCCAGCTGCCCAAGATCTGTCTGGAGCTGGGCCGGGGCATTCGCGGCACCATTGGCCACACGCAGCCGCGACGGCTGGCCGCGCGCACCGTGGCTCAGCGCATCGCCGACGAATTGGCCGGCCCGCTGGGCGACGTCGTCGGGTACGCGGTCCGGTTCACCGATCGAGTGTCCGATCGGACCCTGATCAAACTGATGACCGACGGCATTCTGCTTGCCGAGCTGGAACGGGATCGTCGGTTGCTGCGCTACGACACGCTGATCATCGACGAGGCTCACGAGCGCAGCCTCAACATCGACTTCCTGCTCGGATACCTGCGGGAGTTGCTGCCGCGCCGGCCAGACCTGAAGGTGATCATCACCTCGGCCACCATCGAACCCGAACGCTTTGCAGCACATTTCAGCCGAGCTGATGATCAGGTGCCGATCGTCGAGGTGTCGGGCCGCAGCTACCCGGTGGAGATCCGCTATCGCCCGTTGGAACTGCCGGTCGCCCCGCAGGCCGTAGCCGAATCCGCAGATCCCAATGACCCGGATCAGGAGATCATCCGGACCGAGACCCGCGACGAGATCGAGGCGATCGTCGACGCGGTGCACGAGCTGTCCACCGAACCACCCGGCGACATCTTGGTGTTCCTGTCCGGTGAGCGCGAGATCCGCGACACCGCAGAAGCTCTCGGCGGACTGACCAACACCGAGATTCTGCCGTTGTATGCGCGGTTGTCCACCGCCGAACAACAGAAGGTGTTCGCACCGGCGCGCGCCGGCCGCCGGATCGTGTTGGCCACCAACGTGGCGGAGACATCGCTGACCGTGCCGGGCATCCGCTATGTGATCGACCCGGGCAATGCGCGCATCTCCCGCTACAGTCGCCGGCTGAAGGTGCAGCGGCTGCCGATCGAACCCATCTCGCAGGCTTCGGCCGCGCAGCGCAGCGGACGGTGTGGTCGCACCGCGCCCGGGGTCTGCATCCGGCTGTACAGCGAAGCCGATTTCGCCACTCGGCCGCGCTACACCGACCCCGAGGTGCTGCGCACCAACCTGGCCGCGGTGCTGTTGCGGATGGCGTCGCTGCGGTTGGGTGCGGTGGAAGACTTCGGCTTCCTCGACCCGCCCGATTCGCGCAGCATCCGCGACGGAGTCGCGCTGCTGGTCGAGCTCGGCGCGTTCACGGCACAGGGGGAGATCACCGATGTCGGCCGCCGGCTGGCCCGGCTCCCGGTGGACCCGCGGTTGGGGCGGATGATCCTGGCCGCCGAGACCGAGGGGTGTGTGCGCGAAATGCTGGTGCTCACCGCCGCCCTGACCATCCCCGATCCCAGGGAGCGGCCGGTCGACAAGGAGGAGGCGGCCCGGGCCAAACATGCCCGGTTCGTCGACGAAGACTCCGACTTCATCGCCTATCTCAACTTGTGGTCATACCTGTCAGAACAGCGGAAATCTCTGAGCGGCAGTGCGTTTCGGCGGATGTGTCGCAATGAATTTCTGCATTACCTGCGGATCCGGGAATGGCAGGATTTGGTGGGCCAACTGCGCAGCATCGCGGCCGACATCGGCATCCGCGAATCCGCCGAGCCGGCCAAGCCGGCCGCCATCCACGCTGCGCTGCTGGCCGGGTTGCTGTCGCACGTCGGGATGCGACGCGACGACGGCCGCGAGTTCGCCGGCGCGCGCAACTCGAAATTCGTGCTGGCGCCCGGTTCGGTGCTGGCCAGACGGCCACCGCGCTGGACCATGGTGGCCGAGCTGGTGGAGACCAGCCGGCTGTACGGGCGCACCGCCGCGCGCATCCAACCGGAAACCGTCGAGCGGGTCGCGGCGGATCTGGTGCAGCGCAGCTACAGCGAACCGCACTGGGACGCCAAGCGCGGCGAGGTGATGGCCTTCGAGAAGGTGACGCTGTACGGGCTTCCGCTGGTGGCACGCCGCAGGGTCGGCTACGCGCGGGTGGAGCCCGCGGTGGCCCGCGAGCTGTTCATCCGGCATGCGCTGGTGGAGGGCGACTGGGAGACCCGGCACCGGTTCCTGGCCGACAACGCCGCGCTGCGTACCCAACTGCAGGAGCTGGAGGACCGGGTCCGCCGCCGCGATCTGATCGTCGACGACGACACCGTCTACGACCTCTACGACGCCCGGATTCCCGCCGAGGTGGTCTCGGCGAGGCACTTCGACGGCTGGTGGAAGAAGCAGCGCAAGGTCACGCCCGAGCTGCTGACCTTCACCCGCGACGAGCTGCTGCGCACCGAGGAGACGCTCGGCGCCGACCGGCCGGACAGTTGGGCCACCGCAGATCTCACGTTGCCGCTGACCTATCGCTTCGAGCCGGGCGCCGCCGACGACGGCGTCACCGTCCACGTGCCGATCGATGTGCTGGCACGCCTGCATGGCGATGAGTTCGCCTGGCAGGTACCGGCGCTGCGTGAGGAGCTGATCACCGCACTGATCCGGTCCCTGCCCAAAGATCTGCGACGTAACTTCGTTCCGGCCCCCGACACCGCGCGCGCGGTGCTGTCGGCGATCGAACCGGCTGGCGAGCCGCTGCTGGAGGCGCTGGTCCACGAGCTGCGTCGACGCACCGGTGTTCAGGTCGGAATCGACGACTTCGATCTGAGCAAGGTGCCGGCGCACCTGCGGGTGACCTTCGCCGTTCAGGATGCGGACGGCGCCGAGGTGGCTCGCGGCAAAGACCTCGGCGCCCTGCAGGAACGACTGGCGGCGTCGGCCCGCGAGGCCGTCGCGGATGCGGTGGGGGCGGACCTGGAACGCAACGGACTGCGCAGCTGGCCGGATGACCTGGACACCCTGCCGCGGGTCGTGCAGCGGATGGTGGCTGGGCGCGCGGTGCGTGGCTTCCCGGCGTTTGTCGATGCCGGCGCCACGGCACAGCTTCGGGTGTTCTCCGCTGAGGCGCAGCAACGGTCCGCGCTCGGCCCCGGAATTCGCCGACTGCTGCGCTGCGATATTCCTTCACCGGTCAAAGCTGTTGAACGTCAGCTGGATTCGCAGACACGGCTGATGCTCAAGGCGAATCCGGACGGGACACTGGCGGCGCTCATCAACGACTGTGCCGACGCCGCCACCGACGCGTTGACACCGGCACCGGTGTGGACCCGTGACGAGTACGTCGCGCTGCGGAGCCGGGTGGGCGCCGCGCTGGTGGCCACCACCGCTGACGTGGTGGCGCGCGTGGCCCAGGTGCTGGCCGCGGCCCGAGACGCCCAGGTGGCGCTACCGGCACAGCCGCCGGCCGGCCAGGCCGACGCCGTCGCCGATATCGTCGCCCAGCTGGACACGCTGCTGGCGCCCGGATTCGTCACCACCACCGGGCGTGCACGCCTGGGTGACCTCTCCCGCTACCTCGCCGCGATCCGTCGCCGGCTCGAGCAGCTGCCCCGTGCGCTGCAGGCCGACCGGGAACGGATGGCCCGGGTGCACGCGGTCCAGGACGCCTACCAGGACCTATTGGCGGCCCTGCCTACCGCGCGCCACGGTGACGACGACGTGCGCGACATCGCTCGCCAAATTCAGGAGCTACGGGTGAGTCTGTGGGCTCAGCAGCTGGGGACCCCACGCCCAGTCAGCGAACAGCGCATCTACCGGGCGATAGACGCATTACTCGCTTGAGGGCAGGGTGTGCTCGTCGGGGAACTTGCCGGTGGCCTGGAAGATGACCCGGCGAGCAACCTCGACCGCATGGTCGGCGAACCGCTCGTAGAAACGGCCCAACAACGTCACGTCCACGGCGGCGGCCACGCCGTGGCGCCACTCCTTGTCCATCAGCACCGAAAACAGATGCCGGTGCAGGTCGTCCATCGCGTCGTCTTCTTCGCGGATCCGGGCGGCCTTCTCCGGGTCGCGCGACAACAGCACCTCTTGTGCACTGTTGCCCAACTCGACTGCAAGCCTGCCCATTTCGGCGAAGTACCCGTTGACCTCTTCGGGCAGTGCGTGTTGGGGATGGCGCCGGCGGGTGATCTTGGCGACGTGCAGGGCCAACGCGCCCATCCGGTCGATGTCGGCCACTATCTGAATGGAACTGACGATGGCACGTAGATCGCCGGCGACCGGGGCCTGCAACGCCAGCAGCACGAAGGCGCTTTCCTCGGCGCGGGTGCTCATCGCGGCGATCTTCTCGTGATCGGTGATCACCTGCTCGGCCAGCATCAAGTCGGCTTGCAGCAGGGCCTGAGTGGCGCGTTCCATTGCTGCCCCGGCCAAGCCGCACATGGTGCCGAGCTGCTCAGCCAGATCCGAGAGCTGCTCATGGTACGCGGTTCGCATGCCCACAAGCCTAGCCGTGGGCCGCCCTTCGCGCGGGTCCGGCGGGAGTGCGCCTACTACTCGCAGGTGGTGTCGGCGGCGTTGGTGACAGTCAGGTCGTCGGGAAGTTCGGTCGGCTCGACGTTGGCAGGGCGCATGAGTTGCACGCTGACCTGCGAGCCGCTGGCCGCGGGCTTGGTCACGGTGCGGAAGTCTGAGCCCAGGACCACGCGGACGATGTTGCCCAGTCCGCTGACCCGCTCGATCGGTGCGCCCGACAGCGCCGAGGAGACGGTGGCGGCGGCCTGTTCGTTACCGGGGGAGTACAACACCTTGGTGGCCTTGACGGTGCCGGGGTAGTCGTCGGCGTTGTCGACGTTGAAGCCCCACTGTTGCAGGCTTTCGGAGGTGGCGCCGGCCAGGCCGGTCTGATCGGTGGCGTTGGACACCCGCACCATGACCTCGGCGGGTGAGGTTGTGACCGCGTGCACCTGCTCGCTGAGAGGCCTGACCGCCAGGTTGTCCTGCGATCCCGGCAGGGCGGTGGACGGAGTCGCGGGGCTGGCCGCCGTGGTGGAGGCCGAGGTGGCGTTGTGGTCGTTCTCGCCGGGCAGGGGGTCGTCGTTGATGATGGCGTCGAACAGTGCCCGCATGTCGTCCATCCGGGGGACCTCGTCGCCGTTCTCATCGGTCTCGCTGGTCGGAACCGTGACGAAGGTGATGTGCCCGGCGGCGACCTTCTGCAACGACTGGCCGAGGTTGACCAGGTCCTTGGTGGTGACGTTGTCCACCGAGCTGTCGCCGATGAACATGTTGACCACGTTGTTGAGCTTGGTCGGTGAGAAGAAGGTGTTGGTGGAGATCAACGAGCGCAGCAGGGACGACAAGAACAGCTGCTGGCGCTTGATGCGGCCGTAGTCGCCGTTGTCCTCGGTGGTGACGTGACGAGCCCGCACGTAGTTCAGCGCGGTCGCGCCGTTGACTCGCTGGCGTCCGGTCTCCTCGAGGACGCTGCCCAGCACCAGGTCATACAGCGGGCTGGGGGTACACACCTCGACACCGCCGAGCGCGTCGACCATCTTGCCGAATCCCACGAAGTCGACGGCCATGAACCGGTTGATCGCCAGACCGGACAGTTTCTGGATCTCCTTGACCAGGCACTTCGGTCCGCCGAAAGCGTACGTCGAGTTCAGCTTCGTCTCGGTGTAGACGATCTCGTCGCCGTAGGTTCCGGTTTCCTCGTCATAAATCGGCCCGTATGTGCCGGTCGCGGAGTTCCAGGCCTCGCACTGGATCGGGGTGATCGCCAAGTCGCGGGGGAACGACACCACCACCACGCGCTTACGGTTGGCCGGAATGTTGACCAGCATGATCGTGTCGGAACGAGCCCCGTCGGCGTCCTCGGTGCTGCCGGCCCCGATCGCGCTGTTGGCGCCGGCGCGGGTGTCAGCGCCGACGATCAGGAAGTTCTCGTCGCCGTATTGGCCGGCCGCATCGAGAATGTCGTGCGAGTCGGGGTCCAGGGCGCTGACGTGGTTGAGGCTGCGGTTCTTCGATGAGCTCCACTGCCAGGCCGATCCGGTCAGCACCAGTGCGAGGATCGCCATCATGGCAGCCACTGCCCGGCCCGCGAGCTTCGCTCGGTGGTGGGGTGCGTGCGGGTGCGGTTCAGCTGTGTCGGGATCGATGCGCACCGGCGGTATCTCGGGCGCGACGTCCGGCGTTTCGGCGAGGCTCGACGGCAGCAACTCGGTGGTGGCCGCCGACTCGTCCCAGTCGGGGGCGTCGGCCGGCTCGAGTGATGTGCCGTGGATGAGGTCGAGGTCGGGCACTTCCGACGGGTAGGCCAGTTCGACGAGGTCGGGCGCCGTGGCGGGCGCATCGGCGATTTCGACCGCCTGCTGCTCGGATACGACGGTGGGCTCCAGCGGCTCGGCGGGCTCGCCGTGCTCGAGGGGCTCGCCGTGTTCACCGTGCTCGACCTGTTCACCGTGCTCGACCTGCTCGACCTGCTCGACCTGCTCGCCGGGCTCGCCGGGCTCGACGAATTCGGCCGCTTCGCGGTGCTCGGGGCGGGCTGAGGCGGCCCGGCGTTGGCTGCGCCCGCCGGAGGGCGGCGGGTCGGCGTTGACCTTGGCGATGAGATCGGCGACGCTCACCGTCCCGTTGCGGCGCCGAGAGGCGTTTCGCCGGTGTGGAGCCGCGGGGGTGTCCGCCGACGGGTTCTGCCAGCGTTCCCAGGGTGCGGGCCCAGGCGGCGTCATCGTCATCAGCTGGCGGTCGCCGTCATCGTGCCCCTCCGGCGCCCAGCGGCCAGGAGTGGCGTTATCGCCGTCACTCATGTCCTGTGGGGCCTCCGAGTCCTCGATATCGGCGCGTGTCGCTCACATGCCGATTCGGTGCGGATGATCGCCATTGGTCTCCGCACCTGCGTCCGCCCCGCAGAGACGATCTCTGCCTGGGGTAATAAGCTACTTATCCTACTGAGAACTTGCCAGACACGCGATGTCGACAAAGTCTCATTTCAGCCACCTGAGTGCATAATGTCCGCTCCGGCCGGCACCGCACAGTCGTCGGGGTCCTCCAGCCACCCTTCGGGCAGGCTGACCTTGGCCGGCGATCCCTGGCGCCCCCGGGGGCCGGTGGCGGCCTTGGGGAAGGGGACCGAGCCGTCCAGCTGCTGCAGCAGCTCGTCGAGCTGGGACAGCGTGGTCACCATCGCCAGCGCGCGCCGCAGCTCCGAACCAGCGGGGAATCCGTGCAGGTACCAGGCGACGTGCTTGCGGATCTCGCGCATGCCCTTGTCCTCGCCGAAGTGCTGGGCCAGCAACTCGCCGTGACGGCGGATGATGTCGGCGACTTCGCCCAAGGTGGGTGGGGTGGGGGCGGGGCGGCCCGCGAAAGCCGCCGAGAGCTCGCCGAACAACCAGGGGCGCCCCAGGCAGCCGCGGCCTATCACCACACCGTCGCAGCCGGTGGCCGCCATCATGGCCAGGGCGTCGCCCGCCTCGAAGATGTCGCCGTTGCCCAGCACGGGGATGGAACGGACCTGCGACTTGAGTGCCGCGATCTGCTCCCAGTCGGCCGTTCCGGAGTAGCGTTGCGCCGCGGTCCGGGCGTGCAGAGCCACCGCCGCGGCCCCCTCGCTCTCGGCGATGCGCCCGGCGTCCAGATGGGTGTGGGTGGCGTCGTCGATGCCGATCCGGAACTTGACGGTCACGGGAATGTCGGTGCCGGCAGTGCCGCGCACCGCTGCGGCGACGATATTGCCGAACAGCCGGCGCTTGTAGGGCAGCGCCGACCCGCCGCCGAGACGGGTCACCTTGGGCACCGGGCAGCCGAAATTCATGTCGATGTGGTCAGCAAGGCCCTCGTCGGCGATCATCTTCGCCGCGGCATAGGTGGTGTCGGGGTCGACGGTGTAGAGCTGCAGCGAGCGCGGTGACTCATCCGGCCCGAACGTCGTCATGTGCAGGGTGGCCGGATGCCGTTCGACCAGCGCCCGTGCAGTGACCATCTCGCAGACATAGAGCCCGCTGACCGTGCCGGCCCGGGACTGTTCCAGCTCGCGGCAGAGCGTACGGAAGGCGACGTTGGTGACGCCGGCCATCGGGGCCAGCACGACGGGACTGGCAAGCTGGAGCGAACCGATCCGCAGCGCAGGCCGCGTTGCGACCAGGTCGCCGCCATGAGCTACGGCGCTGATGGCTCCAACACCTTCTTGGCGGCGCGCTTCTCGGCCATCTTGGCCTCCCGCTCGAGCCGGCGCTGCTTGGCCAGCTCGAACTTCTCGCACGTGTCGTCCAGTTCGGCGACGATCTTGCCGATCAACTCTTGGTAGCGGGCCGCCTCGCCGGTGAACTCCCGCTCGAGGATTCCCCACTTCTTCAGCACCGGCATCACCACGTCGTCGCGGTGGATGATCGGGTCGTAGACGCCGCCGACCGCGATGATGACCGCCTTGCGGCGGAACTCGGGGACGACGAATCCGGGCATCTGGAAGTTGGCCAGCACGCGGTGCAGCGAGCGCATCGCCTGTTGCGGGGCGATGTCGAAGCCGACGGCGCTGATGTCGCGGTAGAAGATCATGTGCAGGTTCTCGTCGTGCGAGATCCGCGCCAGCAGCTGGTCGGCGATGGGGTCGTTGCAGGCCTGGCCGGTGTTGCGGTGCGAGATCCGGGTGGCCAGTTCCTGGAAGCTCACGTAGATGACCGAGTCGAACAGGCTTTCGGCGAACAGGTCGTCTTGGACCTGGTGGTTCTGGCCCGGGCTGAAGCCGCGGTTGACGGTCTCCATCCGCAGTGTTTCCAGTTCGATGGGGTCGCAGTTGCGCGTGACCACCAGGTAGTCGCGCAGCGCGATGCCGTGGCGGTTCTCCTCGGCGGTCCAGCGGTTGACCCAGGTGCCCCACGGGGCGTCCATGGTGAAGTTCATCGCGATCTCGCGGTGATACGACGGCAGGTTGTCCTCGGTCAGCAGGTTCTGCACCATTGCCGTCCGGGCGACCTCGGACAGTTTCGACTGCTCAGGATGCCAATCCTGACCGCCGAGCGCGTAGTAGTTCTTGCCCTCCGACCAGGGAATGTAGTCGTGGGGGTTCCAGTCCTTGGCCATGGAGAAGTGTCGGTTGATGAGTTTCTCTACGACGGGCTCGAGCTCGTGCAGCAGCTCCAGGTCAGTCCATTCCCGCGTCATGCCAGCTCCCCAGATATCTGTGTCGACTAGTTGCAGGCAATATATCTGTGTCTGTCGGTAGCATCAAGTTTTCCGGTGCGTGTTCGGGCCGGCTGAATCGATCGCTGCGCCGCGCAGGGGCAGGCGACCGCGGCAAATTCGCCGATGGTGGGCCGACGCGTCGCCTCCGATCATGGTGAGACGAACTCAGGCGTCGACGTCCATCTCGACGAGGACCCGGCGCAGCAGCTTGCCCGTCGCATTGCGCGGCAGCACGTCGACGAACACCACGTCGCGTGGGACCTTGTGCCGGGCCAGGTTCTCCTTGACGTGGAGCTTGATCGCCTCCGGGTCCTTCTCCGCGCCGGGTTCGGGGACGATGAAGGCCCGTAGCCGCTTCCCGAACTCGACGTCGTCGACACCGACCACCGCGACCTCGGCGACGTCGGGCCGGGCTTCCAGCAGGTTCTCGACCTCCTGGGGATAGACGTTCTCTCCACCCGAGACGATCATGTCGTCGTCGCGTCCGTCCACGAACAGCAGTCCGTCGTCGTTGAAATGACCCATGTCCCCGCTGGACATGTAGCCGTCGATGATCTGCTTGCTGCGGCCGTCGGTGTATCCGGAGAACGGGGCGCCGTTGCGCACGAAGATCCGGCCACGCCGGTTGCGGCCCTCGATGCGCCGGTCGTTCTCGTCAAACAGCACGACCTCGCAGGTGATCGGTGACCGGCCCGCGGTCCCCGGTGCGGCGCGCAGCTCGGCGGGGGTGGCGACGCTGGCGATGGCGCACTCGGTGGATCCGTACATGTTGTAAAGGACGTCGCCGAAGGTGTCCTGGATCCGGTTGGACAGCTCGGGGCTCAGCGCTGATCCGGCGATCAGGATCACCTTCAGCGACGAGGTGTCGTACTTGCCGATCACGTCCGGGCTCAGCTCGACGATCCGGTGCATCATCGTCGGGACCGCCACCAGCATGTCGGCCTTGTGGTCGGCGATGAGCCGCAGTGTCCCTTCGGCGTTGAAGCGCCGGGCGGTCACCACGTTGTTCCCGAACGCGGCGCCCGTGGTGTAGGTGGCCCATCCGGTGCTGTGGAAGATCGGCGACACGATCACCATGGTCCCCTTGTGCGGGAACGGGATCCGGTCGACGATCTGGGCGGTAGCCAGTGGCGAGACGGTGTCGCGCGGCGCACCCTTGGGCAGGCCGGTGGTGCCGCTGGTCAGGATGACCGATCCGCCGGCCTTCTCCGGCGGCGCCAGCGGCTCCGTGGAGTTCGCCGCAACGATCTCGTCGAGCGCCGGAACGCCCGCCGGACGTTGAGTTCCCTCGTCCACCCAGGTCAGTACGCGAGGCATCGCGGCGGGAAGTGCGTCGAGGAGGCCGAGGAACTCGCTGTCGTGGAGAACCACGGCGACGTGCTCGCGCTGGCACACCTCGGCGAACTGCGGCTTGGCGAAGCCGGTGTTCATCAGCACCATCCGTGCGCCGACCTTGCCGCACGCGGCCATGGTGAGGGCCAGGCCTCGGTGGTCGCGGCACAGCACGCCGACGACCGACCCCGCCGAGACTCCCAGCTCGCGCAGGCCGCGCGCCAGCGCCCAGGACTGGTCGTCAACCTCCCGGTACGTCAACGTCCCACGCTCGTCGGTGATCGCGGGCAGGTCGGCGTACTTGCGGCCACCGACGATCGCCATCGTGGCCTGCGGGCCGTAGACCCGGGCGAACTTCGCCGTCTGGATCGACGACCTGAGATCACTGAGGTCGATCGTGCCGGTGTCGATCAGGCGCTTCACCGCCCGGCCGGACTCCGAAACGTGCCGCAGTTTCTGCCGAACACCACGCAGAGCGTCGGACATCGGTAAGCCTCCTCGGGGTCAGGTCGCTGGGAAGTCAACGTAGCAAGGTGCCGGGGCCGGCCCGCCCGCTATCGCCAAGCCGGCCCGCCGGCTATCGCCAAGCCGGCCCGCCATCGCCAAGCCGGCCCGCCCGCTATCGCCGAGCCCGCCCGCCCGCTATCGCCGAGCCGGAATCGTGCGACACGACACGCGCTGAGCTCGTCGCGAGATTCCGGCTCGGACCCCGCTTAGGCCATTGCGACACGGCTGCCGTTCATGATCCCGGGGCGCAGCAGGCTCGGTCTGCCGTTGCGGCGCGACGTACGGCGACGCGCTGGCCAGGGGCGACTACACCCCCCGAATTGGTCCAGACAATAGGGCCGGTGGGCCTCGCCGGCTGTGCTCTTGACTCTGCGCTCGCCGCTGCGGAATAGTATTCTTCAGAACGAAGAATGACATATGTTGTCCGGACAAATTCGTGACCTCGGCGCCGCCGGGGCGAATTGCGGTCTATGCCAGGTGAAAGCGGGTCATGGCGGATCACTGCACTCCTCCCAGCCTGTCGAGCGATTTCACTCCCCTGGACCTTCACGGCCGGGTGGTGGTGGTCTCGGGCGCCGGCGGTGGCGGGATCGGCACGACGGTCACCGCGCTGGCGGCACGGGCAGGTGCCACCGTGATCGCGGTGAGCCGCTCGCAGGAAAACCTCCGCGAGCACGTCGCGCCGTTGGCGCAACAGGGTCTGTCGGTGATACCCGTGGCGGCCGACGCGTCCACCGATGAGGGCGTCGCCACGGTGCTCGAGGCGGCGCAGCGGGCCGACGGCCAGCTCTATGGACTGGTCAATGTCGCCGGTGGTGCGGAGCCGGCGACGTGGATGCCGTCGACCCGGGTGACGCGCGCCGACTGGCGAAAGCTCTTCACGCAAAACCTGGAGACGGCGTTTTTCATGAGCCGCGCAGTCGCCGCCGCACTGGTGGCCGAGCAGCGGCCGGGCTCGATCGTGTCGATCTCCTCAATCAGTGGGATGAACACCGCGCCGTTCCACATCGCCTACGGCACCGCCAAGGCCGCGATCGTCGCGATGACCCGCACCATGGCAGTCGAACTGGCAGCGGCCGGAATTCGGGTCAACGCGGTGGCGCCGGGAGTCACCGCCACCGCAGCCTCGGCCACCTACACCGACGACGACCCCGATCGCGACCTGCGGGCTATCGCCATGGGGCGCCGTGGCCAGCCGGAGGAACAGGCCGGTCCGATCCTGTTTCTGCTCTCCGACCTGGCCAGCTACATCACCGGGCAGACCCTGCTGGTCGACGGAGGGCTCAACCTCAAGTGGAGTCACCTCGGCGCTGACAACACTTCGCTGTTCCTCAAGGACGACACCTTCCGCGCTGCGATAAGGAGGATGTGATGACCCAGGGTTCAGACGAAGAACTCGCCAGCCCCGTCATGATCGGTGCGCAGGCCTACACCTGCCCGGACTACGCCCGTGCCGAGCGAGACAAGTTGTGGCGCAAGGTGTGGCAGCAGGTGGGCCGGGTCGAGGATCTGCCGGAGGTGGGCAGTTACCTCACCTACGACATCCTCGACGATTCGATCCTCGTCGTCCGTACCGGACCCAACGAGTTTCGGGCTCACTACAACGTCTGCATGCACCGTGGCCGCCGCTTGGTCGACACCCCCGCCGGGGCGAAGAACGCCTGCGCGCGCGCCCGCAAGTCGTTCGTCTGCGGTTTCCACGGCTGGACCTACGGACTCGACGGGGCCTGCACCCACATTCGTGAACAGGACGACTGGCAGGGCACGCTGACACCGGAGAACACCCATCTGGGTTCGGTGCGGGTCGACACCTGGGGCGGCTGGCTCTGGATCAACATGGACCCCGACGGCGAATCGCTGGCCGACTACCTGTTTCCGGCCGCGAAGATCCTCGAACCGTTCGGCCTGGAGAACATGCGCTACAAGTGGCGCAGGTGGCTGGAGTTCGACTGCAATTGGAAGGTCGCCATGGAGGCCTTCAACGAGACCTACCACGTCTATACGACCCATCCGGAGTTCAACAAGTTCGGCGAGTTCAAGGGTTGGGCGCGTGTGCAGGGCAAGCACAGCAACCTCGGTTACGACGCGCCCGACGATCTGGAGGCGACCAAGTCCAAGATCCGGCTGGGGACCGGCGCCGACCCGCGAGTGTCGACCGCGGAGATGCAGGTCTACACCATGGAGGAGACCAACGCCACCACCACCGCAACCCTGGTGAACGCAGCCAAGCGACTGGTCGATGAGCTGCCCGAGGGCACGCCGGCAGACAAGGTCCTCGAACACTGGCTGGCGTCGGCGCGCCGCGACGACGCGGCCCGCGGGGTCATCTGGCCGACGATTCCCACCGATGTGCTCGGTCAGGCCGGCACCGCCTGGCAGATCTTCCCGAACTTCCAGATCGGCCAGGGGCTCACCAGCGCCCTGTGCTACAGCGCGCGGCCACACCCGAGCTACAACCCCGACAAGTGCATCTTCGAAGTCTCGGTGTTCGAGCTCTTTCCCAAAGGCGAAGAACCGCAGACGGAATGGGTGCACACACCGGTCGGCGACCCGGGCTGGCGCTCGGTTCTCCCGCAGGACTTCTCCAACATGGCAGCGGTGCAGCAGGGGATGAAATCACTCGGCTATCCCGGCGCCAAACCCAACCCCTACCGGGAGCGGGCCATCGTCAACCTGCACCACCAGCTGTCGAAATACATGGGCGTCGGTGCGCCTGAAGAAATCCCGACAGGAAGTGATCGATGACGGACTGTTCGCCGACCGAGACCCCCGACGACTTCGACATCGAGGCGATGCGGCGCAAATACGCCGCCGAACGCGCCAAACGTGTTCGTTCCGACGGTGCCCAGCAGTACCTCGAACTCAAAGATGACTTCGTGGAGTTCGCTGAGGAGGATCCCTACACCGAGGTGACTCCGCGTGACCCCATCGATGCCGACATCGAGGTCGCCGTACTCGGCGGGGGCATCGCCGGCCTGCTCGCCGGCGCCTACCTGAAGAAGGCGGGCGTTGCCGAGGTGCGGGTCATCGAGATGGGCGGCGACTTCGGCGGAGTCTGGTACTGGAACCGGTTCCCTGGTATCCAATGCGACAACGACGCGTACTGCTACATCCCGATGCTCGAAGAGCTCGACTTCATCCCGTCGAAGAAGTTCGCCGACGGCGCCGAGATCTTTCAGCACTGCCAGAACATCGGAAAGCACTTCGGCCTCTATGACGGGGCGATCTTCTCGACCCAGGTCCGCACCGCCCGTTGGGATGAGGAGATCAATCGCTGGCGGCTGACGACCAACCGGGGCGACGACCTGCGGGCGCGTTTCGTGGTGATGGCACAGGGCTCCTACAACCGGCCCAAGTTTCCCGGTATCGAGGGCATCAAGGACTTCGTGAATGCGGGTGGCCACGTCTTCCACTCGGCACGCTGGGATTACGAATACACCGGCGGCGACGCGAACGGCGGCCTGCACAAGCTGGCGGACAAGCGCGTGGCGCTGGTGGGCACCGGTGCCACAGGTGTGCAGCTGGTCCCACACCTGGGTCGGGATGCCAAGCACCTCTACGTTTTTCAGCGGACCCCGTCATCGGTCGACTTCCGTGGGAACGAGCCCACCGACCCGCAGTGGGCCGCGTCGCTGCAACCGGGCTGGCAGGCCGAACGCAAGCGCAACTTCCATCGCTGGTCGCCGTTCGAAGGCGTGGTATTCGACGCCCCCGATATGGTGTGCGACTTCTGGACCGAGTTGGGTCGCAACCTGACCGCTCGCATCGGCGCCTGCCCCGACCCGACGGCTCTGAGCGTCGAGGAGATCATGGCGATGCGGGAGGAGGAGGACTACAAGATCATGGAGCGGCTGCGGCGCCGCATCGACGGGATCGTCGAGGACCCGCAGACCGCTGAGGCGCTGAAGCCCTACTACCGGTTCATGTGTAAGCGTCCGACCTCCAGCGACACCTACCTGCCCGCATTCAATCGGCCCAACGTCACTCTGGTCGACGTGGCTGAAACCAAGGGCGTCGAAAAGCTCACCGAGAAAGGCATTGTCGCGGGCGGCGTCGAGTACGAAGTCGACTGCGTCATCTTCGCCAGCGGGTTCGAGATTTCCACGGAGATCAGCCGTCGCTACGCGATCGACGTCATCGAGGGCCGCGACGGGGTATCGCTGTTCGACCACTGGCGCAACGGGTACCAGACCCTGCACGGGATGACCAGTCGCGGGTTCCCCAATCAGTTCCACACCGGCTTCATCCAAGGCGGCGTGTCGGCCAACACCACCGCGATGTTCGAGCAGCAGGCCGAGCACATCGCCTACATCATCGCCGAGGCTCTCAAACGGAAGGCGACGGTCGTCGAGCCCAGTCAGGAGGGCCAGGCCGCCTGGGTCAGCACCATCCGAGAACTGGCCTTCGACAACTCCGCATTCGATTTGTCGTGCACGCCAGGTTATTACAACAACGAGGGCCGCGGATTCGGCGATGCCAGCCGCTCGTTCCTCGGTGAGGTCTATTCGCCGGGCTTCTACGCCTTCGACGACTTGCTGCGGCAGTGGCGAGACGCCGGTGACCTGGAGGGTCTGGAACTGCGATGACGAGCACGCCCAGGTTGCCGATGCGAAATCTGCGTGAGGAACCCTTCGGTTGAGCGCACCACAACCGTTGCGCTTCGACGGCCGAGTCGCCGTGGTGACCGGCGCCGGACGGGGACTGGGACGCGCCTACGCGCTCATGCTGGCGCAGCGCGGAGCGGCAGTCGTCGTCAATGACACCGGTGCGGATCTGACCGGCGACGGCGTGCACGACGATCCGTCCGAGCGGGTCGCCGCCGAGATCCGTGATGCGGGCGGTGTCGCGGTGGCCTGCACGGCGTCGGTCGCCACCCGCGACGGCGGTGAGGCCATCATCGGTGCCGCGCTGGAGCATTACGGTCGGGTCGACGTGGTGATCCACAATGCCGGAAACGTCCGCAGGGCCCCGTTGCGGGAGATGAGTCCGGAAGACTTCGACGCGGTTCTCGACGTGCATCTGCGCGGCGCGTTCCATGTGGTGCGGGCGGCCTTCGGGGCAATGTGTGACGCAGGCTACGGTCGCATTGTGCTGACCTCGTCGATCGGCGGTATCTACGGCAACGCCGACGTGGCCAACTATGCGGCCGCAAAGGCGGGCGTGATCGGGCTGAGCAACGTCGCGGCGCTGGAGGGCGCCGCTCACGGCGTCCGCTGCAACGTGGTGGTGCCGGCGGCGGTGACGCGAATGGCCGAGGGGATCGACACTTCGGCCTACCCGCCGATGGAGCCCGAACTGGTCGCGCCCGTAGTCGGGTGGCTCGCACACGAATCCTGTTCGGTCAACGGCGAAGTGCTGATCGCCCTGGCCGGGCGGGTGGCCCGGGCCGCGGTGGTCGAGAGCCCGGGCGTGTACCAACCCGACTGGACGATCGAGGACGTCGACGCGCGGATCGAGGCGATCCGCGACCTCACCGATCCGGTGATGTTCCCGGTGGTGCCCGACGGGCACGCCGCGCATATCCGGTACAGCTTCGGAATGGCCCAACAAGGCGAAACCCAATAGTCGAAGGAGACTTGTGATGCGCGAATACACCCAGTTCTACATCGACGGCCGATGGGTGGAGCCGGCTGAGGCGCAGACGCTCGACGTCGACAACCCGGCCACCGAAGAGGTGTGCGGCAAGATCGCCCTGGGATCGGCGGCAGACGTCGACCTCGCGGTCGCCGCGGCCCGGCGGGCCTTTGACAGCTGGTCGCAGAGCAGTCGCGAGGAGCGGTTGGATCTGCTGCAGGCGATCCTGGCCGAGTACCAGCGCCGCAGCGCCGATCTGGGCGACGCGGTCAGCGAGGAGATGGGGGCGCCGCCCAGCCTGGCCGCGGGAACCCAGGTCAACCTCGGTGCCGGGCACCTCGTGACCGCGATCGATGCGCTGAAGAACTTCTCGTTCAGTGAGCAGCGCGGTGACACCCTGGTGGAGCGCGAACCGATCGGGGTGTGCGGTCTGATCACACCGTGGAACTGGCCGCTGAATCAGATCGCGGTGAAGGTGTTTCCGGCGCTGTCCACCGGCTGCACCATGGTGCTGAAGCCCTCTGAGGTCGCGCCGTTCTCGGCGTACATCTTCACCGAGATCATGGACGCGGCGGGTGTCCCGGCCGGCGTGTACAACATGGTCAACGGCGACGGCCCGGGGGTCGGTGCGGCGCTGTCGCGGCACCCGGACGTCGACATGGTGTCGTTCACCGGATCTACCCGTGCCGGTGTCGCGGTGGCGGAGACCGCCGCGCCGACCGTGAAGCGGGTGACCCAGGAGTTGGGCGGCAAGAGCGCCAACATCGTGCTCGACGACGACGCATTCGTCGACAGCGTCACCGCCGGGGTGGCGACCATGATGGTCAACTCCGGGCAGAGCTGTAACGCGCCGTCAAGGATGCTGGTGCCGAACTCGCGGATGGACGAGGCCATCGCGATCGCCCAGGCGGTCGCCGACCGGGTCAAAGTCGGTGACCCCGCCGACCCGAAGTCGATCGGCCCGGTCGCGTCGGCGGCGCAGTTCGCCAAGGTGCAGGGCCTGATCGAGAAGGGTATTGCCGAGGGTGCCACGGTCGCCGCCGGCGGCCCCGGCCGGCCGGCCGGCCTCGACACCGGCTATTACGTGCGGCCGACGGTCTTCGCTCGTGTGACGAACCAGATGACGATCGCGCGCGAAGAGATCTTCGGCCCGGTGTTGTGCATCCTCGGCTATGACGACCTCGATGAGGCTGTCGAGATCGCCAACGACACCGAGTACGGTCTGGCCGGTTATGTCTCGGGTGCCGATCTCGACACCGCGCGGGGACTCGCGCGCCGGATCCGGGCCGGCTGGGTCGCGATCAACCACGCATTCGACATGAACGCGCCGTTCGGCGGTTACAAGCGCAGCGGCAACGGCCGCGAATGGGGCGACGCCGGATTCCACGAGTACCTGGAGACCAAGAGCACCCTGGGTTTCGGGGCCGGCGCCGACGGCTGAGACCGGCTCGCCCGCGGTCAGGTCCGGCTATTCATATTCGACGGTGATCGAGCCGCCCTCGGGCACAGCCTGGCAGGTCAGGATGTAGCCGTCGGCGACTTCGTCGTCCTCGAGCACCGTGTTGTTGAGCATGGTCGCGCTGCCCTCGGTGATCTGCGCGATGCAGGTTCCGCAGTTGCCCGCCTCACACGAGAACGGGGGAGACAGTCCGGCGCGGCGGGCGCTCTCCAGCAGGGTCTCGCGAGCGACCCGCGGTACCGAGGCCTTCGCGCGCCCGAGGTGGATCGTCACCGTCCCGCTCACCTCGGCGCCGGCGTCAGGCCCTGGGGCCGGGGCGCTCGCCACGTCGAAGTCCTCGACGAACAGGCGGCCCGGACCGGGCCAGGCCGCCCGCACCACCTCCATGAATCCGGCCGGTCCGCACACGTAGCAGTCCGCGTCGGTGTCGGCGCCGACGAATGCCGTGACCGCCGCGGCGTCGAGGAGGCCGTCGTCGGCATCGCAATGGCGCTGCACGGACAGTCGGCCGGGATAGCGGTCGGCCAGTTCGTCGAGTGCCCGCCCGAAGATGGCCGCGGACGCTTCCCGATCTGCGCACAGCAGTCGCACGGGGCGGTCGGTGGTCGCCAGGGCGCTCTTGGCCAGCGACAGGATGGGCGTGATTCCGCTGCCGCCGGAGAACGCGAGCAGTGGCGCCGTCGACTCCTGAAGGCAGAAGATCCCCGCCGCGCGGGTCATGACAAGTTCGTCGCCCTCGGCGACGTTGTCCAGCAACCAGTTCGACACCTTGCCGCCGGGAACACGCTTGACCGTGGTCATCAGCTCGGTGTCGGTCTCCGGCGCGCTCGACATGGAGTAGGAGCGGTACAGCTCCTCGCCGTCCACCCGGACCTGGAACGTCGAGTACTGACCGGCGCGGTAGGTGAACGGCGCTTCGTGCGGGGCCAGCACAAAGGTGTAGGCGTCGGCCGTCTCTTTGACGATGCGCGTCACGGTCGCTCGCTGGAATACATGAGTGACCGCCATGCCCACCCCTTCCGGTTTACGTTCTTCCCTTGAGAGAATACTATTCTCTCAAACCGATAGGATCTTCTCAAATGTCATCAGGCTCGTCCACCGCTGTCCTCGCATTCGAGGATCGGCAGTGGCGGCTGCCCGAGATCGACCGGCTGGCCGGGGACCTGGCGGCTGTCTTGGCGGCCGACGGGGTCACCGCCGGCGACCGGGTGGCGCTGATGTCGTCGAATCGTCCGGAGTTCGTCATCGCGGTGCGCGCCATCTGGCGCCTGGGAGCCGTCGTCGCCCTGGTCAGTCCCGCCTGGAAGCGCGACGAAGTGGCCCACGCCCTGGCGCTGGCCCAACCCCGATGCGCTCTCGGTGACCACCCCGTGCTGGCCGAGCTGATGCCGATGCGGCACCTGGACGACGAGATCCCGGCCGGCACCTGGCACGGTGATCCACCGCCCGCCGACGCCGACGCGCTGCTGGTGTTCAGTTCTGGCACCACCGGGATGCCCAAAGCCGTCCGCCACACCCACGCCTCCCTGGCCGTGGCGGTACGGCACTGGCGGGATGCGTTGGGGCTGACCGCTGCCGACCGGATCCAGGTGGCGACGCCGCCGTCGCACATCCTGGGGCTGCTCAACATTCTGACCGCATTGAACGTCGGTGCGTGGGTGCGGCTGCACCGGCGGTTCGACATCGACACGATGCTGAAATCGATCGAAGCCGACAAGGTCACCGTCGAGATGGCCGTGGCGCCTATCGCGCTGGCCCTCGCCGGACATCCAGAGCTGGAATCGTTCGATCTGTCCTCACTGCGTTACATCATGTGGGGTGCCACTCCGGTGACCGCGGCCGTGGCCGACAGCGTCACCCGGCGCACCGGCGTGCCCTTCGTGCCGGCCTATGGCACCAGCGAGCTACCGGTGATCGCATGCAGCCCCCTGGGTGCAGCGCGCCTGGACACCGTGGGCCGGCCGGTGCCCGGGGTCGACGTGAAAGTGGTGAACCTGGAGGCGGACAACGCCGACACCGAGCCGTTGCCGCCCGGAACTGTCGGTGAGATCCTGGCCCGGTCCGAATCGCTGATGGCCGGTTATCTTCCCGCGTCGGAGACCGCAGCGGTGGTGCGCGACGGTTGGTTTCACACCGGGGACGTGGGATACCTCGACGCCGACGGCTGGTTGCGGATCACCGACCGCTGCAAGGAGATGATCAAGGTTCGCGGGTTTCAGGTCGCCCCCGCCGAGATCGAGGCGGTGTTGCACGAGCACCCCGCGGTGGCTGACTGCGGCGTCTTCGGGGTGCCTGATGAGCGTGACGGTGAGGCCGTCGTCGCGGCGGTCGCCCTGCACGCCCCGGTCAGCGACGAGGAACTGTGCGCGCTGGTCAGCGAACGCCTCGCGTCCTACAAACGACTGCGCCGGGTGGTGGTTGTGCCCGAGATCCCCCGGTTGCCTTCCGGAAAGCTGTTGCGCCGACTACTGAAGGAGCGCCTATGGATGTCCGGCTGAATGCCGAGCAGTGCCAACTGCGAGATGCCGCGGCCAAGCTCGCCGACGATCTGGGGCCCGGCTCGGTGGCCGAACTCGACGATGCGAGCCGGGCGGCGCGCCTGGAACGCGCCGTCGACCAGACCGGCTGGCGTGCTTTGCGTTCCGACGGCGCATCGGGAGTCGAGGTGGCGATCGTCGCCGAGGAGTTCGGCCGCGGCCTGGTCGACGTGCCATTCCTCGGGCCGGTGCTGGCCGACGATCTGCACCGCCTGGTGCCCCTCGGCGAGGATCCGACCACTGTCGCGGTCGGCGACACGGCCATTGACGCGCGCGGTGCCGTGCAGGCGGCGACGGTGCGCGGACGGGAGGTGCTGACCGCTCCGGTAGGCGAGTTGCGAACCGGAGCGGATCTCACCCGGCCGGTCGCCGATCTTGCCGGTGCGGCGCAGCAGGTAGGCGAGCTCGCCGACGACGACGCATTGCGTTGGCAGGCGCTGGCGCTGGTGGCGACCTGCGCCGATCTCGTCGGCACCGCACGTGGTGCGCACGCGCTGGCGTGCGACTACGCCAAGATCCGTGAACAGTACGGCAAACCCATCGGTTCCTATCAGGCCATCGCACACCTGCTCGCCGAAGGGCTGGCGCTGATCGAGGGTTCGGTGAGCGTGCTGCGGCACGCGGCCTGGGCGGTCGACGAGGCACCCGCGGCCGACGCGGTGGGGGCGGCCCGGATCGCCAAGATCTATTCCGCACGTGCCGCCCGGACGGTCTGCGAGACCGCGATACAAGTCCACGGCGGAATCGGCAACACCTGGGAGTGCGCGGCGCACGTGTACCTGCGGCGAGCGCTCACCTCGACCAACCTGTGGCCCGTGACGATTAGGGAGATCGCAGATGGACTTTCGTGATTCGCCCGCCGAAGCCGACTTTCGCAGCAGGCTTCGGACCTGGCTGGCCGAGCGGGCCGGTACCTTCCCGGCGGCCGGCGACGACGAGTACTGGGCGCGCCAGGGGGAATGGCATCAGGCACTGTATGCCGGCGGATTCTTCGGGGTGTCCTGGCCGCGTGAGTACGGTGGCCAGGAGCTGCCGCCGGTCTATGACGTCATCGTCGACGAGGAGCTGGCCGCCGCCGGTGCACCGCCGCGGCCGAGTCTGGGGTACCTGGTCGTCGGATTGGGCCGACACGCCAGTCGCGAACTGCAGCAACGGTTCCTGCCCGGAATGATCGACGGCACGCAACGCTGGTGCCAGGGCTTCTCCGAGCCAGGGGCCGGTTCTGACCTGGCGTCGCTTACCACCACGGCGACCCGTGAGGGCGACGACTATGTGATCAGCGGGCACAAGATCTGGACCAGTTACTCCGATGTCGCCGACTGGTGCCTGCTGCTGGCCCGGACCGACAAGGACGCGCCTCGGCATCGTGGCATCTCGGCGTTCATCGTCTCGATGCACCAGCCCGGAATCGAGCAGCGACCGTTGCGGATGATCAACGGCGTCACCACGGAATTCGGCCAGGTGTTGTTCGACGGCGCGCGGGTTCCGGCCAGCCAGATGGTGGGCCAGCCCGGCGAGGGCTGGGCGCTGGCGATGACGGTGGTCGGCCATGAGCGCGAGCCGTCCACGCTGGGGTACTCGGCCCGATACGGCAAGCTGGTGCGCCAGATGGCCGACCGCGTATCCGGTGCCGTCCCGGAGGAATTAGCTTGGGCGGCAGTCGAAACCGAGATGCTGCGGTTGCATGTGCGCCGCCGGCTCTCCGAACAGCTCGACGGGCTCTCGCATGGCCCGGAGGGCTCGCTGGACAAGCTGCTGATGACCTGGGTGGAGCAGTCTGTGGGCCACGCCGCGCTGGCGGTCGGCGGGGTCGACGACCCGGACCTGCTCAGCGCCTACCTGTACAGCCGCGCCCAGAGCGTGATGGGCGGCACCTCGCAGATTCAGAAGAACATCATCGCCGGCCGAATCCTGGGATTGACGTCATGATCGCGAGCGCGGACGGAGTCCGGGTGAAGCGGGTCACGACTATTGAGGGAGTCTAGACATGTACGACATGCCTGCTGAGATCGACGTGCGCGCCGATGGTCCGTTGCGGATCATCACTCTGAATCGCCCCGATGCGCTCAACGCCGTCAATGACGCACTGCACACCGGTCTGGCGCAGCTGTGGCCCCGGTTGGCCGAAGACGACGGCGCGCGGGCAGCGGTGCTGACCGGCAGCGGGCGTGCGTTCTCCGCCGGGGGCGACTTCGCCTACCTCGACGAGCTGCGACGCGACGAGAAGTTGCGCGCCAAGACGATTGCCCATGGCCGCGATATCGTGCTGGGCATGGCTCGCTGCCGTACCCCGGTGATCGCCGCCGTCAACGGGCCCGCTGTCGGCCTGGGCTGCAGTCTGGTGGCGCTGAGCGACATCGTCTACATGTCGGAGTCGGCCTACCTGGCCGACCCGCATGTGCAGGTGGGGCTGGTCGCTGCCGACGGTGGTCCGCTGACCTGGCCGTTGCAGATGAGCCTGTTGCTGGCCAAGGAGTACGCGTTGACCGGAGCCCGCATTCCCGCGGCCCGGGCGGTGGAGTTGGGGTTGGCCAATCACGTGACGGAAGATCCTCTGGCGGAAGCGATTTCATGCGCCAAAAAGATCGCTGAGCTGCCTCGCCAGGCGGTGGAGAGCACCAAGCGGCTGCTCAACATCCACCTGGAGCGCGCGGTGTTGGCTACGCTGGATTTCGCCAACATGGCCGAGGACCAGTCCTTCAAGACCGACGACTTCGCGACCATCATCGATCGGCTCACGGCGAACAAGAACTGACGATGCCGCCGACCATTGCCGAGCTGCTCGCCGCGGCGCGCGGGGGTTCCGTCCGCGCCACCGGCCGGTTGCTCAGCCTGGTCGAAAGCGGTCAGCGGGCCGAAGTCCTGTCCGCTGTGGGGCCCGCCGCCACCCGAGTCATCGGGCTGACCGGACCGCCGGGTGCGGGCAAGTCCACCACGATCGCTGCCCTGGTGGGGGCATACCGCCAGCGGGGCCTGCGGGTGGCGGTGCTCGCCGTCGACCCGTCCTCGCCGTACAGCGGCGGGGCTTTACTGGGTGATCGCATCCGGATGGCTGCCCACATCAACGATCCGGAAGTGCTCATCCGGTCGGTGGCGGCTCGCGGTCACCTGGGCGGGTTGGCCGAGGCGGTGCCGGCGGCCATCCAGCTGCTCGCGGGACTCGGCTTCGACGTGCTGCTGCTGGAGACGGTCGGGGTGGGCCAATCCGAGATCGAAATCGCCGCGATAGCCGACCCGACGATCGTGGTGCTCAATCCCGGCGCCGGTGACGCGGTCCAGGCCGCCAAAGCCGGACTGTTGGAAGTGAGCGACATCGTGGTGGTCAACAAGGCCGACCGCGAGGGTGCCGAGCAGACCGTGCGTGACCTTCGGGTCGAGTTGATGCACACCGGCGCACCGATTCTCACCCTGATCGCCGCGCGCGGCGAGGGCCTCGGCGATCTGGTCGACACCATCGAGGCGCATCACCGCACCGACAGTCGGGAACGCCGGCTGGCGCGGGCGCGGTCGCAGATCCTGTCCCTGGCCCAGACCCGGCTGCGAACCCACCCCGCACTGGACCGGCTCACCGAACGGGTGGTCGACGGTGCCGACGATCCCTATTCAGCGGCGGAGCAGCTGTTGTCTGAGTAGCCGACTGGCTACTCTCTTCGCATGGCTTCGACTCCGGCCGCTGCGCAGTTTCGCTCCATCCCCCGTAGCGCGGCGCAGACGCGCATCCTCGATGCCGCGCTGCAGCTGATCGGCGAGAACGGCGTGGGCGGGACATCACTGCAGATGATCGCCGACCTGATCGGGGTGACCAAGGCGGCGGTCTACCACCAGTTCAAGACCAAGGAAGAGATCGTCGTCGCGCTCACCGAACGTGAGCTGGGGGAGTTGGAGGAAGCGCTGGAGGAGGCCGAAGCCGAGCAGAGCAGGCCACGGGCCCGTGAAGTGTTGCTCGACGGCGTCATTGATATGGCGGTACGCCGGCGGGGCGCGGCGAGCACCTTGCAGTTCGATCCGGTGGTCGTCCGCCTGTTGGCCGAACATCAGCCCTTTCAGCAGTTCATCGCGCGGCTGTACGGGGTGCTGGTCGGTGACGCCGGCGACGACGCCGTGGTGTCGGCGGCGATGCTGTCCGGTGCCATCGCCGTGGGGGTGATGCACCCGCTGGTGGGCGGCATCGATGACGACACGCTGCGGGCCCAATTGCTGCGGCTCACCAAACGATTCATCGAAGCTCCCGATCGCCATTGACCACCGAATAGCCGCTCGGCTATCTTTCGGGTAGTCGATCGGCTAGTGGGCGATCCGGTCCCCGCGGCCGCCCGAGGGGCCGCCGGGCGAGCAGCGAAGGGATCACGCCATGCAGATGATCGCCGAGGTGGAAGAAACACCGCAGGCCACGGCATTTCGGGCGCAGTTGGTGCTGTTGTGGTCGGGGCCGGTCGTGGCCGCGGTCCTGCTCGCCATGTTCGTCGCGTTCCCGGGCTTTTTCCCGCCGATGTCGCCGACCATGTCCGCCGAGCAGGTGGCGCGGTTCTACGACGAGCATCGGTCCTGGATTCGGTTGAGCATGGTCGGGTTCAACCTGTGCGGAATCATGATCGTGCCGTTTCTGGTGCTGATCGTGGCGCAGATGAAGCGGATGTCGGCCCAGAGCCACATCTTCGCCTACGCCTACCTGGCGGCGGTGGTCAGCGGCGCAACACTGTTCGCGTTGTCGAATATCTATTTCGGCGTCGCGGCGTTTCGGCCGAATCGCAGCCCGGAAGTGATCCAGGCGCTCAACGACATGGCGTGGCTGTCGTTCATCGCACCGGTCGGCATGATCGTGACACAGTTCGCCATGCTGGCCTGCGCGGTCTACTTCGACCGTGGACCTGATCCGGTATTCCCGCGCTGGGTGGCGCATCTGTCGGTCATCACCGCCCTGGCGATGGTGCCCTCGGTCGCCGCGACGGTCTTCACCACCGGACCGCTGGCCTGGGACGGTCTGATCTCGTTCTGGATTCGCAACGGCGCCTTCGCGATCTTCGTCGTCGCAATGTTCTTCGCGCTGCGCGATGCGCTGTACCGCCAGGGTGTGGCCGAGGGATTGATCGAAGGCCCGGCGCAATGAGCCTCGCGACACTGCTCTACGGACCCGAGGCCGACGAGCCGCCGCCGGCCGGGGGTAAACCCGCTGTGCGGGTGGTGTTCTGGATCTCGGTGACCTTCTACCTGCTGATGGGTCTGGGCGTATGTCTGCTGGGTCGGGTGACGCCGCCGCCGCGACCCGATGTCGGCATACCCGAGATCCAAGCCTGGTATCACCAGCACGCCCTGACCATCCAGATCGGCTTCGTGATGCTGCTGGTGATCACCGGCGGCGCGGCGGTCTCCAACGGGCTCATCGGCTATCACATGAAACGGATGAGCTCGGGTTCGGTGCTGGCCTACGGCTACATCGGAGCCATGGCGGTGGGAGCGGTTCCGGGATTTCAGCTGATGATGCTGTGCTATCTGCTTGCGGTGTTCCGGGCAGACCGCGATCCGGAGCTGGTGCGCTTCTTCTACGACCTGGGGACACTGTCCTATAACGGCTCGCTGGGTTGCTTCACCGCTGCCTATTTCTGTTTGGCGGTGGCCATCTTCTACGACAAGAACAACATCTTCCCGAAATGGTTCGCCTACATCACCGTCTGGCAGATCGTCACCGAAGTGATCGCCACCCAGATGTGGTTGTTCGAATCGGGCGCTTTCGCCTGGAACGGCATCATCACCTTTTTCATCGCCGTCGTCATCTTCTCCGCCTGGATCGGGTTGATCTTTCCGATCATGTGGGTCACCGGTAAACGCGAAGTCCCGGAAGACATTGCGGAGGCCCGTCGATGACCGATCTGAAAGCGCAGAACGCTCGCACGCATCTGCCCGGTGACGGCCACATGTGGCTCATGGTGCTCGGCGACCTGTTCATCTTCGGCAGCTACTTCATCGCCTACCTGGTGTTCCGGACGCGGGCGCCCGAGCAGTTCCTGGCCGATCAGCAGCACCTCAACATCACCGTCGGCGTGATCAACACCATCGTGCTGATCACCAGCTCCTGGTTGGTAGCCCAAAGCGTGCAGTCCGCCCGCGCGGGTGATCGGGCCGGCGCGATCAGCCTGATTCGGGCCGGGGCGGTGTGCGGCGTGCTGTTCGCCGGACTCAAGGTCTACGAATGGTCCGCGGAAATACAAGCAGGGCATACCAATTCCAGCGAATTCTTCAGCTTCTACTACGTTCTGACCGGCGTACACCTGTTCCACGTGGGGCTCGGCCTGCTCATTCTCGGCGTCGTGGTCCGCGACCTGCGCAACCCGAGACGGGCCCGGGTCAGCATGGTCGAACAGGGCGCCACCTATTGGCACATGGTCGACCTGCTCTGGGTCGTCATCTTCGCTCTGCTCTATGTGATGAGGTGAAACGCCCGTGACCGCACCGCAGCAATCCCGATTCGTCGCCGACCCGCTGCTCACCGGGACCTGGCTGGTGCTGGTGGCCATCACCGTGCTGGCGTGGTGGCTGGCGCCGGGGCACAGTGACGGGCCTGTCGAGCCCAGCCTCCCCATCACGGTCACCGTGATCGCGCTGTCAGCCATCAAGGCCCGGTTGATCATCCGCAACTTCATGGAGGTGCGCACCGCACCGGTCTGGTTACGTCGCACCACCGACGCCTGGCTCGGAGTGCTGTGGACGGCGGTACTGGTGATCTACCTGTTCTGAGCGGGGAAGCGGGGCAGGTTCAACGGCAGATCGTTGTAGGTGGCGATGCCGGGTTCGGCGGCGACGACTGCCGGGATGGCGTTGATCGGCGGCATCGCGGTCATGATGTGACCGAGCTCGAAGAAGTCGTCGAGGGACTTGGCCGAGGCGATCAGGTCCGGCGGCGGTGTGAAGCCGACCTGCATATTCACCGTGGGACGCCCGTCGATGGTGATCTTCCAGCCATCGCCGTCGAGCTGCCAGTCCGGCTCCAGCGTCTGGCCCTTGCGCCACCGCACGTTGATGTCGATGACGGCTTGGCCGTTGACGATTCCCTGCCAGCTGGCGAACACCCCGGCCACATGCCCGGCCGGGATCGTCCACGACGCCATCGGCAGATCCTCGGTGGTCTGGGCGTATTCGCACGTGCAGGTGACGTCATCGAGTTCGACGCCCATCGCGTCGGCGACCAGTCGCACCGCCTCGGCGAAGACCGCCGTGCCGCGGGCGGCCATGGGTTCCAGGTTCGGGTCGTCGATCGCGGTGCCGAAACCCACCGGCCGCTCGGTGTCGGGCGAGTCGTAGAGGGTGGTGTCGGCCGTCTCGGTGATGGTGACCTTGTCGACCCGATCGCATGCGGTTGCTGCCACAATCGCCAGCAGCTCGGCGAACCCCGGGCTGACCCCGGACCCGAACAGGGTGGATCCCCCCTTGCGGCAAGCCTGTTCGAGTCGTTCCCGGTCCTCGCCCAGGTTGTGCCCGGTGATGAACGACGCTGACGTCACGACGTTTACGCCAGCCGACAGAATCTGCACCAGCTCGTCGACGTTGATCCACATCGGGTTGTAGATCACGCAGTCCGGTTTGAGCGCCAGCAGTTCCGCGGCGTCGTTGGTCGCGGTGACACCGAGCGGGCCGATGCCGGCCAGCTCCCCGGCGTCGCGGCCGACCTTGTCCTCCGACCAGGCGAACAGGCCCACGAGTTCGTAGTTCGGATTGCCGGCGATCGCCCGTACGGAACTCTTGCCGACGTTGCCGGTGGTCCACTGGACAACCCGGAAGGGGGAGGCGGGGGTGTCAACCATGTCGTTGTCCTGACCTACATCTGCGCCCAGACGATCTTCGTCTGGAGGTAGGTTTCAATGCCCGCCTTGCCGGATTCGTAACCCCAGCCGGACTGCTTGTATCCACCGAACGGCATCGAGTGGTCGAACTGCATCTGACAGTTCAGCCCCACCGTTCCGGCCTTGAGCCGCTTGGCCAGTCGGTGCGCCCGGCCCAGGTTCGACGTCCACGCGGTCGCCGCCAGCCCGTAGCTGCTGTTGTTGGCCAGGGCGATCGCCTCGTCGTCGTCCTCGAACGGCAGGATCGTGACCACCGGGCCGAAGATCTCCTCCTGAAACAGCCGGCTGGAATCGGGGTCGACGCCGGTCACCACGGTGGGGTGTACGAAGTAGCCCTTGCGGTCCAGCCGGTGACCGCCGGTGACGAGCTCGTTGCCGTCGGCGCGGCCCTGCTCCAGGTAGCCGAGCACTCGGTTGAGTTGCTTCTGGCTGATCAGCGGGCCCACCATGACGCCCTCGTCTTTCGGGCCGCCGAGCTGCATCATGTTGGCCATGTTGGCGATGCCCTCCACGACCCGCTCGTAGACGCCGCGCTGGGCGAAGATGCGCGACCCGCACACGCAGGCCTGCCCGGAGTGCACGAAGGTGCCGAACGCCGCCATCGGGATGGCCATGTCGAGGTCGGCGTCGTCGAAGATCAACACCGGCGACTTGCCGCCGAGTTCCAGAGTCACCTTGTTGAGATTGCTTGCCGCAGAGGCGCGGACGATCTCACGGCCCACTTCTGTGGAGCCGGTGAAAGCGACCTTGTCCACGTCGGGGTGCGCGGTGATCGCCGCACCGGCGGTGTGGCCGTAGCCCAGCACCATGTTGACCACGCCATCGGGAACGCCGGCCTCGGTCAGGATGCGGTCCAGGACCAGCGCCGACAGCGGAGTTTCCTCGGCCGGCTTGACGACACTGCTGCAGCCCGCGGCCAGTGATGGCGCCAGCTTGGCGCAGAAGTTGAAGACCGGGCCGTTCCACGGGAAGATCAGCCCCACCACGTCATAGGGCTCGCGCAGCGTGTAGACGTGCTGATGCGACTCGATACCCGTCAGGCCACCGGTGTTGACGTCCCGTGCGATGCCGTCGATCTTGGTGCACCATCCGGCGTAGTAACGGAACCACTCCGAGCCCACCTTGGTGATGATCGCGGCCTGGGAGGCCGGAATGCCGGCATTGAGCGACTCGAGTTCGGCCAGGATCTCGGCGTTCTCGTCGATGAGGTCGGCGACTTTCCACAGCACCCGGGCCCGGTCGTAGTCGGCCATCTGCGACCAGACACCGGATTCGGCAGTGGCTTTGGCCCGGGCGACGGCGTCATTGACCGCTTCGGGTCCGCAGTCGGTGAATTCGGTCAGCTGCTCTTCGGTGGCCGGATCGATGATCGGTATCAAGTCTCCGGTGCCGGGGACCTTACGAATGTCGTCCAACACCGTCTGCACCGACATGGATAATCCCCTTCTCGCATTCGGATAATTACGTTTGCACGAGGGTATGCCGTTCCCCAGCCGATGTCCAGGGTTCGCGGAGGGGTCGAGCTGTAGCGGTGTACAACCGGCTCAGTCGCGTCCGAAGCCGTGCGCGCAGAAATCCCAGATTTCCTCGGTGGTCAGCGGATTGACCGCCGGATCGGCTGAGGCCGGGCTGGATTGGGCGTTGAACATGACCGTCTGCATGACCATGGCCGCCACCCGCCGGGGATTGGTGCCGGGGCGCAGCTGCCCGGCGTCGGCGGCCTGTTCGGTCAGCTCGGCCAGCAACTCCAGCAGCGGCGTGTGGGCGACTCGGACCTCGACGGGGTGGGTCAGCAGCAGGGACGGGGCGAAATCGGTGAAGAGCGGCCGTTTGGCGGCCGGGTCTGGGCGTGACGACTCGAAGAGCAACTCTACGGCGACCTTGAGGCGCTCCAGCGGATCGGTGTGATTGGCCGTCGCAGCGCGGATCTGGTCGGCCGCGCGACTCAGGGCATCTTCGAACAGTGCCAGCAGCAGCTCATGCTTGCCGTCGAACTGTAGGTAGAAGCTGCGCAGCGATTGGCGTGAGCGGTCCACCACCTCCTGGACGGTGAAATCCGTGCTGCCCTTTTCGATGATGATCGTCTGTGCGGCGTCCAGAAACCGCTGAACGCGTTGCGCCGCGCGAATCTTGGCCGTCTTGATTGAGCGTTCGACCGCGCGCTGCTTCCAGGCGGGTTCCTCGCTCGGGTTGGTCACCGGTG
Organism: Mycolicibacter nonchromogenicus; assembly: GCF_002101775.1. Taxonomy (GTDB): domain Bacteria; phylum Actinomycetota; class Actinomycetes; order Mycobacteriales; family Mycobacteriaceae; genus Mycobacterium; species Mycobacterium nonchromogenicum. The sequence goes on from NZ_LQPI01000039.1 coordinate 188,354, forward strand.
TTCCGGACGCCGCGGTGACCGAGACATGGCGCAACTGTGCTGGACGCAAATGCGCCGGTGGCGCAGCGCGCCGGCGTGGGGCCGACGATCCAGAGATCGTAACTTCTCCATTCGAGAATGATATTCTCATCTTCGCGTCTAGGGAAGCGGACAGGCAATATCGCCGGCGGCTGGTGAATCCGGTTTCTCGCGGCGCCCCGAGTCGAGGAGTACCTGCGTGCAACTGACCTTTGATCCCGAAGTCGAGAACTTCCGGGCCGAGTTCTCCGCGTTCCTCGATGAGCATCTGCCCACCGACGCCGAGGCGTTGGAACGGTCGCATTCGTGTTCGGACGTGCCGGAGTGGGCCCGCCGTTGGCAACGACTGCTCTTCGACAATGGTTGGCTGCTGCCCGCGAATCCCCCCGAATTCGGCGGCCGCAACGCCACGATCCTGCAGCAGTACGTGCATTCCGAGGAACTGTCCCGCCGCCGCATCTACCCCAGCTTCAACCCCCAAGGGGTGGGCATCATCGCCGCGTCGCTGCTGTCGTTCGGCACCGAGGAACAGAAACATCGTTGGGCGGTACCGATTCTGCGGGCGGAGATCACTGCGTCGCTGGGCATGAGCGAGCCCGGTGCCGGGTCGGACCTGGCCGGCCTGCAGACCCGGGCGGTGCTCAACGGCGACCACTTCATAGTCAATGGGCAGAAGGTCTGGACGTCCGGCGCCCACGACGCCGACGTGCTGTTGACATTCGTGCGCACCGATCCCGATGCGCCGAAACACAAGGGCATCAGTGTGCTGCTGATCCCCACCGACACCGAAGGCGTTGTGCGGCGGCCGTTTGCGTCGGCCTGTGCCCATGATGACATCGACTTCAACGAGGTGTTCTTCACCGACGTCCGGGTACCCGCCGAGAACTTGGTGGGGCCGCTCAACGGCGGTTGGGGCGTGGCCAACGGCTCACTCGGCCACGAACGCACGCTGCTGTGGATGAGCTTCGCCGACCGCCTGCGCGATCTGATTCACGATTTCCATCCGGCCGGTGCGCTGGAACGTGACCGCTTCGCCACGGTGCTGATGGACAACGAGGCCCTGCGACTGCTCGGCTCGGTGGCCTTGGCGCAGGCCGCCCGCGGTGAACAGGATGTGCCGGCATTGTCGGTGCTCAAGCTGCTGGGTTCCGAAGCGGTGCAGAACGCCGCGGAACACATGCTCGACAACGCGGGTGTGGCCGGCCTGATCCACCCGGGCAACTCCGGTACCTATGTGCCGCTCAACGAGGACTTCGCCTCGGGCAGCTGGTTCGACCGGTACCTGCGCAGTTTCTCGGGAACCATCGCCGGCGGCACCTCGGAGATCCAGCGCAACATCATCGCGCAACGGGTGCTCGGCCTGCCCCGCTGACCGGGTTACGGCCACCCCGTCGGCCACCCCATCGGCCACCCCGTCGGCCACCCCGTCGGCGCGGTCCCTTGTCGCGAGCAGACGTGAAGTAGCCCTTTTTCGCTACAAATTGGGGGCTTTCACGTCTGCTCGGCACTCAGAGCTGGACCATGCGGGGCGCTGAACCGCGGGCCCGCAGACCACCGCCGACCTGGCGGGTCAGCTCGCGGGCGTTGCCCAGCAGTCCGTCGAGCACCATTACCCGCTTGATGTGGCGGTGCAGTTCGTGCTCCTCGGTGAAGCCGACACCGCCGAGCACCTGCTGGCAGTGCTTGGCCGCGGTCAGCGCGGCCTTGCCCGCGGCGGCCTTGGCCAGTATGGACGTCAGGTCGGGGCTGTCGACGACGGGCACGGCGAGGGTGGCCTCGGCGCCCTCGATCGCTACCAGGGTCTCGGCCAGGCGGTGGCGGACCGCCTGGAAGGCGGCGATCGGCTTACCGAACTGCACCCGGTCCAGTGCGTGCTGGCGGGCCAGGGCCAGCATCGCCCGCGCCGAACCGACCAGCCACCATCCCAACGCGCGGCGGGCCTCGCCCAGGCGCATCAGTTCCCCGCCGGGTACCTCGCGCAGTGGAAGCCCGCCGAGCACGGGATTGCCGGTAGGTTCGCTGCGCTCCCAGATCACCCAGCTGCCGCCGGCATAGGGCATCGGCGGCGTGCCGCCGGGCAGGCCGCCGATGGTCTCCAGGATCACGTCGTTGATGACCGAGGCATACGCCCCGGTCTCGCCGAGTAGCCGGAACACCAGCGGGATGGCCAAATCCGGTTCTTCGGAAAGCATTTCCGCCCAGCCGAGTTCAGCCAAGGCCTGGTCCAGGGCGGGGCCCGCCGACGACGCCATGGTCTTGCGAAGAGTGTCCTCCAGCAGAACGAGCGAGGCCGAGTCCATTCCGGCGGTCATCGTCACTCCTTGGGAAGGTCGAGCAGTCGGCGGGCGATGATGTTGCGCTGCACCTCGGCGGTGCCGCCGTAGATGGTGGCCGCCCGAGAGTAGAGGTACTCGGCGCGCCACCGACCCTCGTCCAGCTCGATGACGCCCGGCAGCAGGTCGCGCGCGGTGTCATAGAGCAGTTGTTCGGCTCCGGCCAACAGCACCTTGTCAATGGAGGTGTCCGGCCCCAGCCGCCCACCGTCGGCCAGTCGATGCTGGGTGGCGCGGGAACGGCAGCGCAGGGTGTGCAACGCCAGATACACCGCACCCAGGTCACTGTCGACCGCGGCGCCTTGGCGCTTGACTTCGGCGATCAGCGCATCGAAGCGCGAGTACAGGTAGGCGATGCGCTGCCAGAAGCAGGTCGACCGCTCGTAGGGCAGTAAGTCCATGGCCAGCTGCCAGCCGTCGCCGGGTTGGCCGAGCATCCGGGAGGATTCCACGACGACATCGTCGAAGTACACCTCGCAGAACTCATCGACGCCATGCATGGTGCGCAGCGGGCGCACTTCGACACCGGGGGTGTCGAGGTCGACGAAGAAGGCTGTGATCGCCTGGTGATTGGGCGTATCGGCATCCCCGGTGCGGGTGAGCAGAATGCAGCGCTGCGAATACTGGGCGAAGCTGGTCCAGACCTTCTGGCCGTTGATCACCCACTGGTCACCGCGCGGGACGGCGCGGGTGCTCAGTGATGCCAGGTCGCTGCCGGAACCGGGTTCGGAAAAGCCCTGGCACCACTGTTCACGACCGGACAGCAGCCGCGGCACCATTTCCGCGGCGAGTTCCGGTCGCGCGTAGTCGATCATCGTGGGCGCCAGTACTTCCAGCATCGAGTACGGTCCCGGCTCGGCGAGGCCACGACCCACCACCTCTTCACCGACCACGGCTCGCAGAATCGCCGGGCCGCCCAGACCGCCCGCTTCGACCGGCCAGCCATAACGCATCCAATCCGCGTCGTAGAGCGCGGCCGAGACGCGGGCGAACTGCTTGAGGTGGCCTTCCAGCGAGTGGTCCGAGCCGGGGCTCAGATCGTTCGCGTCGAGCCAGGCACGCAGATCTGCCTGGAACTCGGCGATATTCGCGTCGCTGGTGTTGATGTCGCGGTTCGCTCCTGTGGAGGGGGAGGTGTCCCCGCTCCCAGCTTGTGTCGTCGTCATCCGGCGGAAGGTCGGCCGATCGCGTGCGGACGCCCAGCGTCATGTGCGCCGCTTCGCCGGATGAACGTCATCTTCCGCGTCCGCAGCCGCCAGCCGTCGGCGGTGCGCACATAGGTGTCGTTGTAGTAGCCGATCCGCATGTCGTGGCTGGCGTGGTCGATGAAGCACAGTGGCTGGGTGCCGGTTGCGGTATCGCCGTCCAACTCGATCACCGGGGTGCCGGTCATGAACAGACCCTTGGGCGCAGCCTCGACCAGCACCGGAAACCGGTCCAGCGAATAGGTTTCGCCGAATGCGCTGTAGGTGCCGTCCGGGGTGAACACGGCCACCAGGCCGTCGATGTCGCCCTGGGTGATGGTCACCGCGTAGCGGGCCAGTGTCTGTTGGATCTCGACCAGGTCGTCAGTTCTTGTTGACATAGACTTTGCCGCCTTTCATGACGAAGTTCACGTTCCGGGTGACGGTGATGTCGGCCAGCGGATCACCTGGAACCGCAATGACATCGGCGAGCAGCCCCTCGGCCAGGCGGCCGCGGTCGGTGGCGTTGATCAGCTCGGCTGCGGTCACCGTCGCCGCCCGCAGCACGGCCGCCGCCGGCACGCCCCACTCCACCAGGGTGACCAGCTCATCGGCATTGCGCCCGTGTGGAATCGCGGGGGCGTCGGTGCCGACAGCGATCTTCACTCCGGCCTCATACGCCGCTTTGATCGAGGTGCGGGCCTTGGGGAACATCTCGGCGGCCTTGGCCTGCAGTTCAGCCGGTGCCCTGGACACGTCCATGGCCTCGGCCAGCCGGCGAGTGCTGACCAGGAAGCGGTCATTGTCGACGAGCATCGCGATGGCTTCGTCGTCGATCAGGAAGCCGTGCTCGATGCAGTCGATGCCGCAGGCCACCGCGTGTTTGACGGCCTCCGCACCATGGGTGTGGGCGGCCACCCGCAGTCCCCGGCGGTGCGCCTCGTCGACGATCGCACGCAGCTCCTCGTCCGAATAGTGTTGTGCTCCTGCTTCTCCGGTCAGGGACATGACACCACCGGAGCAGCACACCTTGATCAGCTGCGCGCCGTGTTTGATCTGGTACCGGACTGCCTTGCGAATCTCGTCGACGCCGTTGGCGATGCCTTCTTCGACGGTCAGCTCCAGCACCCCCGGCATGAACGCCGCGAACATCGTCGGGTCCAGGTGTCCGCCGGTGGGGGTGATCGCATGCCCGGCCGGCACCACGCGCGGCCCCTCGATCCAGCCGGCGTCGATCGCCTTGGCCAGCGCCACGTCGAGCAGGTATCCGCCGGTCTTGACGAACAGACCCAGGTTGCGCACGGTGGTGAATCCGGCGCGCAGGGTGCGTCGGGCGTTGCCCACCGCACGCAGCACCCGGGTCGGCGGATCGTCCTGCACCTGGGACAGGCCGGGGTTCTCGCCACGACCGCCCATCAGCAGGTTGACTTCCATGTCCATCAACCCGGGCAGCAGGATTGAGTCGCCGAGGCCGATGACCTCGTCGTCCTCCGACGGTGAGGACGCCGTGCCGCCGGCCTGTCGCTCGCCGACTCCGACGATCCGTTCGCCCTCGATATGCAGCACACCGGGCCGGACGATCTCACCGGCTTCGACGTCGAGCAGGCCTGCCGCCTTGAGCGTCAGCACCCTTAGATCACCGGCTCACTGAGCAGTTCCACCCACGCCGCGCCGCTGTCGGGTACGCGCGGCTGCTTCCAAGCCTCGATCGGGAACGACACCATGACGAGGGACTGCATGATGTGCATGAGGGGCTTTGCATCATCGGGCAAGTCGTCCAGCGGGAACTTGTCGCAGTAGGCGATCACGTCCTCGAGCAGTGGGAACGCGACGTCGTAGAACGCCTGCATCTCCTCCATGGACGACGCCAGCCGCTTGGCGTAACGCTCGGGCTCATGAGCCAGGGCCCAGTCCAAAAAGGGTTCCAGGGCGGCGAATTCAGACGGCAGCGGCACTTTGGTACTCCTTTACGAAGTCGCGGTTCACCTTGTGCAGGTGACGGATGAGGATCTCTTGGTCGCACAGCAGGAAGTCCTTGACGGCCTTGGTGCTGATCATGCTCTGGGTGGCTTCCAGGGTGTTGGCGTCCTGGAGCGCGTACTCCTTGAATGTGACGGCGGCCAGCTCTTGGGCCAGGCGCTCGCGCGCATTCTTCGGCGGCACGAAGTACAGGTTCGCCTCGAAGGTGTGCTTGTCCACGGCGGTCGGCCAGTACTGGTAGGTCAGGTACCAGCCCGGCTCCCAGATCAGCAGCATGAAGTTCGGGTAGAACAGCCACGAGTCGATGCCCCACTGCGGCGCTCGCTTCACGTTCACACCCGGCGGAAGCTCCTTGAGGTTGGCGATGGGCTCCGGCTTGTCCCACGGGCCGAACAGCCCGCTGCGCAGCACGCGGTCCAACGGCTTGACCATGGACAGGTCCGGGGGCGGCGCCTGGCCACCCCAGGTCGACTGGAGGCTGTGCGGGCCGGCCAACTCGTAGTGCAGCGCTTCGTAGCCGTACTTCTGGATCTTGGCGGCTTCTTCCTTGGTGTACTGCCCCTGGTGCAGGATCGGCGCGTGGTAGAACTCAACGAACGCGTCGATGAACAGCTTCCAGTTGCTGCCGACCTCGGCGCGGTAGGAGTAGGTTTCGGTCATCTCACCGAAGGGATAGCCCTCGATCCCCTTGGCCAGCGGACCGAGATAGTCGGCCAGCGGCTGGGCGTTGTCGTCGAAGTTGACGAAGATGAAGCCTTCCCATACTTCGCAGCGCACGCCCGCCAGTCCGTAGTCGCTCTTGTCGACGTCGAAGAACTCGTCTTCCTGCTGGACGAAGGTCAGGTCGCCGTCCAGGTTGTAGCGCCAGGCGTGGTACTTGCAGGTGAACTGCCGGCAGATGCCGGAAGTCTCTTCGTTGGGAAAGTCGTTCCACACCAGCTTGTTTCCGCGGTGGCGGCAGATGTTGTGGAAGGCTTTGACCGACCCGTCCTTGGTCTTGACGACGATGATCGAGGTGCCCTTGCATACCGAGGGCAGCTCCCGGGTGAAGTAGCTGCCGGTCTTGGGCAGGCGTTCGACGCGTCCGACGTTGATCCACATCCGCTTGAAGACCGCCTCGCGCTCGGCCTCAAAGAATGCGGGGTCGATCGAGTCGGTGTAATCGACCGGCTCGGTGCCCAGTTCGGGATAGCTCTGCGTCCAACTACCGGCAGCAGGCTTGGGGAAATGCGCCACGGTACTACCTCTCTGATTCGGGTTCTTCGTCAAGTTCAACGCCAAAGGTGTTGAAGGCCATGGCCAACATGCTGTAGCAGCCGACCGTGAAGACGAGTTCCATCAGTTGTTGCTCGTCCAGGTGTTTGGCGAGGACCGCCTCGGTGGCGGGGGAGAGGCGGGAGTCCTCGTCGAGTTCGTCGGCCGCGTTCACCACGGCCTGATACAGCTCGTCACGTCCGGTGGCGTGCTGCAGGTCTTCGATGTCGGAGTCGGTCAGGCCGGCCTGCTTGCCGAACGTGATGTGGTGCACCCATTCGTACTCGCAGCCGCGGCGGTGGGCCGTCCGCAGGATCGCAAGCTCGCGGAGATCTGCAGGCAGCGATGCGCGGTAGAGCAGCTCGACATTGAATTTGAGAAACGCCCGAGCCAGCTTCGGGTGGTGAACCAGCATGGTCATCGCCGAGCCGGCGTCGCGGGCGTTGCGCCGATCCGCGGTCAGCATCTGGGCCAGGGCACGCTGAACCGCTTCCTCCTCCCACTGGGATTCCGACAGCGGGGTCAGGCGCATCGTGCCTCCTCGTAGATGAGAATTACATTCTCATATTTGACCAACAGATTTCCATGTTTGACGCGATTGGTCAATACTTCGCCGTCTGCGCTGGTGGGACGCGTGGCACCGAGCGGCGCTCGACCTGCCCGGTCGCGTCGCGGGTGCCGCCAGGGCAGGGGTCGTGTGCGAAGGTTGATTCTCCGAAAACGGGAAGATAGTTTCCATTGAAGACGTCGTTGGGGACTGGCCTGCGCTGCCGCCCCGGAACGGAGGATAGCCGTGAACAAAGACGACATGATCCTGATCAGCGTCGACGACCACACCGTTGAACCACCGGACATGTTCGCCAACCACCTGCCGCGCAAGTACCTCGACGACGCGCCGCGCTTGGTGCACAACGCCGACGGCTCCGACTCGTGGCAGTTCCGGGACGTGGTGATTCCCAATGTCGCGCTCAATGCGGTCGCGGGCCGGCCCAAGGAGGAGTACGGGCTGGAGCCGCAGGGCCTCGACGAGATCCGGCCCGGCTGCTACAACGTCCATGAGCGGGTCAAGGACATGAATGCCGGCGGCATTCTGGGGTCGATCTGCTTCCCGTCATTCCCCGGCTTCGCCGGCCGGCTCTTCGCCACGGACGACCCGGACTTCTCGGTGGCGCTGGTGCAGGCCTACAACGACTGGCACATCGACGAATGGTGCGGGGCCTATCCCGGCCGCTTCATTCCGATGGCGATACCGGTGATCTGGGACGCCGAGAAGTGCGCCGCCGAAGTGCGCAGAGTGTCCAAGAAGGGCGTGCACGCCCTGACGTTCACCGAGAACCCGGCCGCGATGGGCTACCCGAGTTTCCACGACGCCTATTGGAACCCGCTGTGGCAGGCCCTGTGCGACACCGACACCGTGCTCAATGTGCACATCGGCTCATCCGGCAAACTCGCCATCACCGCGCCCGATGCGCCGATGGACGTGATGATCACCCTGCAGCCGATGAACATCGTCCAGGCCGCCGCGGATCTGTTGTGGTCCAGGCCGATCAAGGAGTATCCGGATCTCAAGATCGCCCTGTCCGAGGGTGGCACCGGGTGGATCCCGTACTTTCTGGAGCGCGTGGACCGGACCTACGAGATGCATTCGACCTGGACCGGTCAGGACTTCGGCGGCAAAGTCCCCTCCGAGGTGTTCCGGGATCACTTCCTGACCTGTTTCATCTCCGACCCGGTGGGTGTTCAACTTCGCCATCTGATCGGCATCGACAACATCGCCTGGGAGGCCGACTACCCGCACAGTGACTCGATGTGGCCCGGAGCGCCCGAAGAGTTGTGGGATGTGTTGACCGCCAACAACGTGTCCGATGAGGACATCGACAAGATGACGCATCGCAACGCCATGCGCTGGTACTCGTTCGACCCGTTCGCGCACATTCCCCGTGAGCAGGCGGGAGTCGGCGCACTGCGCAAGGCTGCCGAGGGTCACGATGTCTCGATCCGCGCCCTGAGCCACCACAAGGACGGGGATCGCCAGGCGAACGCGTTGATGGAAGCCGCGCGGTCGAACAGCTGAGCCGGGACGGCGTCAGCGACATTGACGCCGCAGTCGGCATATGAAATTCTGTTCACCGGTTACGAGAATGAGATTCTCGGTTGTGAGAGGGAGCGGAACGTCTCGATGGATCCAGACACGATCGACTTCTTCACCGACCAGACGGTGGTCGGCGACCCGTACCCCTACCTGCGCGCGCTGCGTGAGCGCTCGCCGGTCACCAGGGAACCGCACCACAACGTGATGATGGTGACCGGCTGGGACGAAGCATGTGCGGTGGCCGGCAATGCCGAGGTGTTCTCCTCGTGCATCGCGGTGACCGGCCCGTTCCCCGGCTTCCCGGTGCCGCTCGACGGCGACCTGGGGGGCGAGACCGTCGCGAACCTGATCGACAAGCATCGCGACGAACTGCCCTTCAGTGACCAACTGCCGACCCTGGATCCGCCGACGCACACCAACCACCGTGCGTTGCTGATGCGGCTGCTCACCCCCAAGCGTCTCAAGGAGAACGAAGACGCCATGTGGGAGCTCGCCGACGCGGTACTCGACGAGTACCTCGCGCCCGGTGCAGGTGAGTTCATCAGCGGCTTCGCGGCACCCTTCACCCTGCTCGTCATCGCGGACCTGCTGGGCGTCCCGGATGAAGACCGTGACGACTTCGTCAAGAACATGCACCACAACGTCGGCGGTGGGGTCGGCAGCACCGATGCCAAGGCGCTGGCGCACAGCCCGTTGGAGTTCCTCTACGCCACCTTCGCCGGCTACATCGCCGATCGCCGCAGCGCACCGCGCGACGACGTGCTGACCGGCATGGCGGAGGCGACATTCCCGGACGGTTCCATTCCGGACCCGATGGACGTGGCCAAGGTCGCCGCCAATGTGTACTCGGCCGGCCAGGAAACCACGGTGCGACTGCTCGGCTCCGCGCTGAAGATCATCGCGGAGCAGCCCGACGTCCAACAGCGCCTCCGTGAGGACCGCAGCCTCATCCCGAACTTCATCGAGGAGGTGCTGCGCTTCGAGAGCCCGGTCAAGGGTGACTTCCGGCTGTCGAGGGTGGACACCGAAATCGGGGGAGTGCACGTCCCTGCCGGTACGACCCTGATGGTGCTGGCGGCTGGGGCCAACCGCGATCCGCGCCGGTTCACCGACCCGGAGACCTTCGACCCCGCGCGCTCAAATGCTCGTCAGCACATCACTTTCGGCCGTGGCATCCACAGCTGCGCCGGTGCGCCGCTGGCCCGCGCCGAAACCCGCATCGCCCTCGAGCGGCTGCTGGACCGCACCACCGACATCAGAATCTCTGCCGAGCTGCACGGCCCGGAGGGTGCGCGCCACTACCAGTACATCCCGACCTACATTCTGCGCGGGCTGATCCAACTGAACCTGGAATTCACCCCGGTCGAGCGGGCGGAGCGATGAAGGCCTGGGTCGATCCGGATCGCTGTGCCGGGCACGGCATCTGCACCACGATCTGCCCCCAGGTGTTCACCATCAACGACGACGGCTACTCCGAGGTCACCGTCGACGAGGTGCCGGCGCAGTTCGAAGACGCGGTGCGCGACGCCATCAAGCAGTGCCCAGAACGTGCCATCGACGACACCACCGGTAATCAGGAGAGCTAATGGCGAACGCGCCCAAGGGATATGTCATCTTGACCGAGGCGATCAAAAACCCTGAGGGGATGATCGCCTATGCCAAGGCCGCGGGGCCCACGATGGCCAACGCCACGATCCTGGCCGTCGACACCCAGCATGAGCTGCTGGAAGGCGAGTGGCACGGAAACCAAACCGTGGTATTGGAATTCGAATCCGTTGACGCGGCCCGCGCGTGGTACAACTCCGACGCCTATCAGGAGGCGGCGAAGCTGCGGCAGGCCGCGGCCGACTGCAACGCGGTGATCCTGTCGGGATTCCCCGCGCGGACCTGATCAGGCGCCCGGCCGGAATCTGGTGACGCGACACCGGCGTGTCGCGTCGTCAGATTCCGACTCGCGGCGGCCGGTGCGCCAGGGCCGATCGGGATCAGTCGTCGACGTCGACTATTGACAGCGCCTGTCGGGGGCAGCGACGGACCGCGTCGGCGATGTCACGTTCGCTCTCGGCGGTGACGTCAGGCTTGAGAATGAAGAGGTTGTCCTCGTCATCGACGTGGAATATCTCCGGGTTGATGGCCATGCAGATCGCGTTGGCCTCGCACAGCCCGTAATCGGCCACTACCTGTCGTTTGGTCATCTGCCAGTCCTTACCGCAATACCCGGACCGGGACGTGGCTCCACCCGGCAACGTTCTGCATGTGAACTCGCCGCAGGCCGGCCCAATCCACCTCGTAGCGAGGCATGAAGTCCAGCAGTCGCTCCAACGCGATGGCACTTTCCATCCGGGCCAGCGCTGCTCCCAGGCAGCTGTGAATCCCGTACCCCAAGCCCAGGTGCTGCGCCTGCGTCAAGTCCCGATCGATGTCGAATACGTCGGGATCGGTGAACGCTTCGGGATCCCGATTGGCCGATGCGCTGATCAGGAAGACCGGTTTGCCGGCCGGAATCGTGCCGCCGGCAACCTGTGCCTCCTTGAGGGTGTAGCGGACGTTGTACTGCACCGGGCCCTCGTAGCGCAGCAGTTCCTCGACGGCGGCGGGGACCTTGCTGCGATCGTCGAGCAGCTTCTGCCATTGGTCGGGTTGGCGGGCGAAGATCACCATCGCGTTGCCGATCAGCTTGGTGACGGTCTCGGCCCCTGCGGCCCCGAGCAGCGTGGCGAATCCGGTGATCTCGATGTCGTCCAGGCGGCGCATCTGGCCGTCTTCACCGGGCATCTCGGCGGCGATCAGCCTGCTGATCATGTCGTCTTGCGGGTCGGCGCGCCGTTCCTGGATCAATCCGTAGTAGTAGGTCGCAGTCTCAATAGAGGCCTGGATGCCGGCCTCGCTGGTCTCGATCTGCCCCGGCTCGCGGTGCAGTGAGGTGTCGATCCAGTGCCGGACCTGCTGGCGGTATTCGTCGGGGACCCCGGCCATCCGGGTGATGACCTCCACCGGGAACGGACCGGAGAAGTCCTGCACCACATCGAAACCGTCGGGGTCGACGGCGTCCAGGAACCGCTCGACCTGCTCGATGACGGTATCGCGCTGGGATTGGATCGCCCGAGGCGTGAAGGCCTTGTTGAGCAGGCTCCGCATGTGTCGATGGTCCGGAGGATCCATGAAGATGATCATCTTCTGCGGCGCCGACCCGGCACGCACCATCGCCAGGTCGCAGCCGCGCGTGGACGAGTAGGTTTCGAAGTCCTTGAGGGCCGCGGCCACATCCTCGTGGCGGGTCAGGGCGTAGAAGTCCTCGTCGGCGTTGTAGTACAGCGGCGCCTCTTCGCGCATTCGCCGATAGATGTCGAACGGATTGTCGAAGTACTCTTCGGAGAACGGGTCGAATACGACATCCGCCTTGGTCATCGAACCTCCTCAGGGCGCCGCACGCTGCGCAGGACGACGCTGAGACGATGGACTATAACCGCTACTGTAAGACAAACGGCAGCTTGTCGGAAGGGGGTGCCGCAGACCGGCGTCACCGAGGGCGGTCCATCAGGGCCAGCGCCGCGTCGGCGGCATCGAGCACCGCACCGGGATCGGCCCCCGCCCGCTGCGCCAGATCCGACACCAGCCGCACATCCTTTTGCAGCAGGGACCCCGCCAGGCCGGCCAGCCGGTCCAGGGTTCCGCCGGAACCGCGGATGCTGTTCAGCGCGAAGCTGTTCGCGCTGCCCCTCGACACCACCTCGGCGAGCCTGTCGGTGGCCACGCCCAACTGCTTGCCCAGGGCAAGCGCGGTGGCTGCGGTGGCGAGATTAGCGGTGAACAACAGATTGTTGAGCAACTTGGCCACCTGACCGGAGCCGAGATCGCCCAGATGTACCACCGGGTCGGCGTAGGTCTCGAAGACCGGCCGACAGCGCTCCACGACGTCGGCATCGCCACCGGCCATCACCAGCAACGTTCCCGCGGCGGCGGCCGGACCGCCCCCGCTCACCGGAGCATCGATCACCGAAATCTGCCGTTCGGCGCAGTGCTGTGCCAACCGGCGACACGTGTCGGGATGCACCGTGCTGTGAATCGCGATGATCCCACCGGGTTGCAGACCGGCCAACACCCCGTTGTCGCCCCGGACCACCTCGTCGACGTCGGCGTCACCGACTACGCACAGGCAGACCAGGTCGCTCTGGTCGGCCAGCTTCGCCGGAGAGTCGGCGATGCGTGCCTCGGTGTCAGAGAACGGCTCCAGGGTGCCGTCCCTGCGTGCCCACAACGTCGTGGCGTAACCGCCTTCGACGATGCGCCGCGCCATCGGCGCACCCTGGCTGCCCAATCCGATGAAACCGACGCGCATCAGCTGACCTCCGAGTCCCGCGCGACGAACGCCGCCGCGCAATCGTTGACGAATGACAGCACCGAGTGGTGGTATTCCCCCGCGCTGAATCCGAGGCTGAGGTTGTGGCCCGCCCCGGGCTGGTGATTGGTGGCGAAACTGTCGGCGGCGGTGAAGAGGTCGCGGATCTCGCGCTGCGCATCCGGACCCGATTCCCAGACCTTCTCGTGCTCGGCGAAGGTGAAGCGCACCGGCGCCCGGACCTGCGCGGCCAGCGACGGGAAGTCCCGTTTCGGCCAAGTTCCGACCATGTCGGCTTCATAGGGCGCACCCGACGATGTGTTGGTGATACCGCGCAGCACGGCCTCCGGGTACAGCGAGGCGGGCTCCCAGAGCAGCTCACGCAGACCGGTCGGCCGCCGGCCGGGTCCGGCCGAGTTCAGTGCGGCGCGTGCGGCGTCTTGGTAGTGCAGCCCGGTGCCGGCCAGTTCCAGACCGATCACTTCGGTGCCACGATCGGCGGCGGCCATCCGCACCGCCAGTTCGCAACCGTTGGAGTGGCCCAGCACGAACAGCCCGGCGCCCCGCGCCCGATCGCCCAGGATCCGGTCGACGGCAAGATAGGCCAACCGGACCCGCTCCTCGGGCTCGGTCATGGCCTCGGGATACAGGGCCGAACTACCGTATCCCGGACGGTCCAGGGCTATCACGGTGTATCCCAGCGCTGCACCGGTTCTCAGCAGTGACAGCGCGGGCTGTCCGGGGCAGTCGAAATAGATCGACGTGGTCCCTCCGCCGTGCAGTGCGATGACGACCGCACGCGGTTCGGCGACCTCGGCGACCAGTGCCGACATCGGAATGCCGTCAGCGCTGACCATCCGCGGGCGGACCACTCGACTCATATGCCGGTGCTCACGAGTCGGTCCGCAGCAGGATGACGCCACTCGGGGTCAGCCCGCCGCTGCTGACCACCGCGACCCTGGCGTCGGCAACCTGGCGCTCGCCGGCCTCGCCGCGCAACTGGGTGACGGCTTCGTGAATCAGTCCCATCCCGTGGGTGCGGCCGTGCGAGAGCTGACCCCCGTGGGTGTTCAGGGGCAGTACTCCGTCGCGGGCGATGTTGGTGCCGCCGTCGAGGAAGCTCTTGGCCTCACCGATACCGCAAAAGCCCAGTGCCTCAATCCAGGACAGGCAGTTGAAGGTGAACCCGTCGTAGAGTTCGGCGACGTCGACGTCCTTGGGCCGCAACGATGTCCGTGACCACAGGTGCGCGGACTGACCGAGGACCTGTGGCTCGTGCGTCAGGGTGCTCTGGTCCCAGTCAGTTCGCTCGATGATCTGGGTGCCGACGGCCTCCACCAGGACCGGCGGTTTGGCCAGATCGCGGGCGGCGTCCACGGCGGAGACGATCACCGCCACTGCGCCGTCGCACGGGACGTCGCAGTCGTAGAGACCGAACGGGGTGGTGATCATCCGCGCGGACAGATAGTCGTTCATGTCCATCGGGTCGCGGTAGATGGCCGTCGGGTTGAGTGCGGCGTTGGCGCGCTGGTTCAACGCGATCCAGCCGAGTGTCTCGCGGGTGGTGCCGTAGCGGTGGAAATGCCGCTGCGCATTCAGTGCCAGTGTGTGTGCTGCCGAGGTGGCGCCGAACGGAACCTGCCAGCTGTCGGTGCGCCGTCCACCCGGCCGTGCGGCTTTGCCTGCCTTCAACCGCTCGCCGAATGTCGATTCCCACACGGTGCGGAAGCACAACACGTGGCGGGCCAGCCCGGTGGCCACGGCCATCATCGCGGCGATGACGGAGCCGCCCGGACCGAAGGTGTCCATGCCGCCGTTGAACCAGGTCGGGCGTAACCCCAATGCCCCCTCCAGCGCCGAGATCCCGCCTTCGCCCATGCCCGCGACGTCTAAGCCGGGATATGTGGAGAGCCCGTCGATGTCCTCGAAGGTCAAGCCTGCGTCGGCGACCGCCGCCTGGCATGCCTCCACGGTCAGAGCCAGTGGTGCGACCATGAGCCGACGGCCCAGCCGGGAAGCCCCGACCCCGGTGATCGCCGACTTGTCTTCGAACTTCTCGGTTGTCACCATCGGGCGCACGTGCGCTGCGAAGTCTTCGGGCGCAATCGCGTCCTCGGGGAGCGGCTTGGTCGCCGAGCCTTTCGCCGGCCGAAACAGCGGCAACCACACGTCTTCGAGGTGCTCGAAGGTGACCTCCACCTGCTGACCCAGCTCGAGGCCCTCGGGATCGCAGTCGATGAGGGTGGTGGTCAATCGAACTCGGGGATCCTCGTCGATTGCCACCTGGGCCACCACATACGGCGCCGGCAGCCCCGGCAGGCTGAATCGGTGGTTGACGGTGAAGCCCGCCAGTGTGGCCCGCCCCGAGACGTCCCGCACACCCATGTTGGTGCTGCGGCAATACCGGCACACCGGTTGAGGCGGGTGGATCAGCGCAGCGCAGTCGAGACAACTCTGGAGTCGCAGCACGCCGTCAGCACCGGCAGTCCAGAAGAATTCGTTCTCGGGGGTGACCGCGGGAAGGGGGCGCCCGGGTGCGCTCATGCCTCGCCGTCCTCGGCGATCTCGATGATGGCGTGCACGGGACAGTCCAGCAGGGCCCGCAGGACATCGTGCTCATCAGTCTTCTCAACCGACCCGTCGCCGGTCAGCGAGGCATATCCCCAGTCATCCAGCGAGAAGTGTTTGGGCGCGTGTTTGGCGCAGTAGCCGAACCCGTCGCACAGGGTGCGGTCCAGGCGGATCTTCACGCCGTCACCTCCTCGACCTCGTAGGGGCGTTCGGCGCGGAAGGCGCCGTCACCGCAGACGTCGCAGGCGCCGTCGAGGTGGCGCGCCACCAGATCTGGGAAACGGGTCAGCAGGCTGGCCGCGACATTGGTGGCGCCGTCCAGGGTGCCGCAGGCGCCCCGCCCGGGCAGCGCACCGGCCCACCGCTGCAGCCGCTGCACGTCTTCGGTGGTCGCGACACCGTCCCGCAGGACTTCGGCGACCGCCGCCATGGCCACGGTGCCGTTGAAGCATGACCCGCACTGCCCGGCGTTCTCCCGGCCGAAATAGGCCAACACCGAGGCAGCCACCGCGACCGGGCATTCGTCGGTCAGGACGGAGATCGCCCCGCAGCCCAGGCCGCTGCCGCTCGCGCGCAACGATTCGTGGTCGAGGGTGGTCTGCAGGGCGTCGCGATTGAGCAACCCGGAGAAGTAACCACCCATCAGCACACCACGGACCTGCTCCGTCGCAACTCCGTGCGCGCTCAGCAGTTCGGCGATCGTCAGGCCGTGCGGAAGCTCGTAGAGCACGGGTGGCCGCCCGCCGCCGCTGACCGTCGCCAAGAAGGTACCCGGTGACGTGGCAGTCCCGATGGTGCGAAATGCGTCGGCGCCGTGTCGTTGCAGATAGGGAAGATTCGCCAATGTTTCGACATTGGAGACCAGCGTCGGGAGCGTACCGATTCCCTGCTGGTAGGGGCGTGGAGGTTTATCCGTCGGCTTGGCTGGGCCGCCGTTGATGGCCTGCACCGCCGCAGTCTCCTCGCCGGCCACATAGCCCGCATCGACGGTGAACACGGTGATCGACAGCTCGCCCAGAACCTCTGGTCCGAGCTCGGTCAGCGCGTTGTCGACACTGCGCGCCGCCCACGCATCGGAGACGTAGACGTAGGCGCGATGTGCTCCCACCGTCGCTGCGGCAATGCGTAGCCCGTCCAGCACCAGGTGCGGGCGGTTGCGCAGCAGCCAGCGGTCCTTGACCGAAGCCGGTTCGCCCTCTTCGCCGTTGGCCACCACCACGGTGTCGCGGCCGCGCAGTCCGCCGTCGCGTACCGAACGCAGCTTCACGCCAAGCGGGAAGGCCGCGCCGCCGCGGCCGAGCAGACCGCTGCGTTGCACCTCGGCGAGAAATTCCTCCGGGTCGGGCAGCGGTTGATAGCCACCGGCGGCCGCATACTCTGTTGCGCCCTCGACGCCGGACGCCGTGCGAAGCAACCTCGGCGGGCAGCTCGGCCAAGTGGCCACGGTGACCGTCTTCGCCTCCGGGGCCACCGTGCTGTTGGTCGTCATGGACACCTCTTTTGGCTAGGCTCACGGACGTGAGAACAGCGGTGGTGCGACTTGACGTCGACCCGTCCGGGCAGTTGACGCCCGAGCGACTGACGCAGGGAATGGCAACGCTGCGCACTCTGGCCGACCAGGCCGGTGTCGAAGTGGTCGATGCCGACATCGTGGTGGGCCGGCGCCACGTCAGACTGCTGATCACCGGAGCCGAGCAGGTCGTCATCGACCTCGGTGTGCGACTGTGCGCCAAGGCATTCGACACGATTCCGGCCCCCGGAGTGGTGACCTACCTCAGCAGAGGCACCGACGACGACGTGCATGGGGTGCTGGCCGGGCTGGGACTGACCGGCGAGATCGCCCGTACCGCGGGGCCCGACGGCCTGGACATCGTGCATGTGACCCTGGCCGAGCCGGATCTGCAGCGGGTCGGCGAAAGCCGGATCCACACCGCGCTGGAGGCGTCGCTGAACTGCGAGGTCCACATCCATAGCCGCTGACCGCATCAGCGTCCCAGGAATTCCAAAATCGCCGGGGCGGCCTGCACCCAGGTGTCGAACAGGTTGAAGCGACTCACTTTTCCCTTTGCCCGGTCTTCAGCGGCGCGCTCCCAGGCATCTTCAGGCCACGGCGGGTCAATCAGCTTCGAGCCCTTGATCAGGCAGTGCACCTCCAGTGAGGTGCGTTTGGGGTGGTCCCAGTCGTTCTCGCCACCGCGGATGATCAACGTGGGGACCGTGATCCGGTCGAACATCTCGTCGTCCACGCCGGGAATCGTCTGGCCCGGCTTGGAGACGAAAGCGTTGAGCCAGCGCAGCATCACCTTGAGGAACGCATCCCCGTCCAAGTCGAGCAGGCGTTGCTTGTTGTTGGGATTCTCCTCGATCCGTTCCTGCCATTCGCGGATATCCAGCAGGGCCGCCGGGCCGCCGCCTCGCACGGCCAGGATGGAGGGCACCACGTAGTAGGACCCGAGCACGAAGGTGCCGTAGATGCCGCCCACGATGTTCCACAGAGCCAGCTTGGTGACCATCTCCGGATAGAGGATGGTGGTCAGGATCGAGTCCCGCGCCCCGCCCGAGCCGCCGGCCAGGATGACCGGTCCGGTCCCAAGGGCGGTCAACAGTCCGTGCAGCGTCTCGGCGCGCATGTGCGATTCGGACTGGCCGTAGAACTGCACGTCGGAAGCCCCGCAGTTGGGGCGGTCCCACAGCAGTACCCGGTAGCCGCCGTCAACGAGTGCGTCGGCGAGGGGGCGCAGTCCGGGGATCTCCTTGGAGAACCGGCCGCCGGGTGTCAGGACGATCAAATCACCGGCGGTGCCGAGGATCTCGTAGACAACGTTGCCGCCGTTGACTTCGATAGAGGCCACCCAAAATCTCCTGTGTGCTAGGCCTGGACGAGGACGTCGTTGCCGACCACCCGCACCGGGTAGGTGCGGATGCTCCACTCCGGTTTGACCGCTGTCGTGCCGGTGGCCAGTTCGAAACCCCATTGATGCCAAGGGCAGTGGATGTATTCGAGGTCGCGGACCATGGCGGCATCGCCCGGGCTCTCTTCATCGACGACGGTGCGGCCGCGCAGCCGGCCCGAACACAGGGGACCGCCCTGATGGGGGCAGAAATTCGCGATCGCGTAGAACGTCCCGTTGATGTTGTACACGCCGACTCCGTGGTGCCCGATCGGCACGAGTTTGTGTGTGCCGGGCGGAATCTCATCGACGGTGGCAACAATGTGCTCGCGGCCCTGGGCCAGCCGGGGCCGCTTTTCGTCGTGACTCATCTAGAACACCCGCACCTGACCCTCGAGGGCCGGGACGGTGTCCGGCAGGTGGTAGGTCTGCAATCCGTTCTTGAACATCACCGCTTCCCTGGCCGCCTTGGGCAGGTGTTTGACCAGCCAACGCGGGTCGTCGAAGGTCCAGTGCGGGTAGTCCGAGGAGTACAGCAGGATCTTCTCGCACTCCATCCATTCGAAAGCTCTGGTGAGCTCGGTCTTGTCCTCCGGGTAGTCCAGTGGCTGGGTGGTGAACTTGATGTGGTCTTTGACGTATTCACTGGGCTTGCGCTTGATGTCCATCCAGGACTTGCGGGCCTCGTAGATGGCGTCCATCCGCCACATCAGCGGCAGGATCCAGGTGAAGGCATGCTCGACGAGCACGATCCGCAGGTTCGGGTGCCGGTCGAAGACGCCGTCGAACACCAGGCTCATCACCTGGTTCGCGGCCAGCAGCGAGTAGGTGACCATGAAGTCGTGGTTGTAGCTGGGCATGCCCACCGGCGGCATGGGCAGCTCTTCGTGATGGCTGCGCGACAGGTGGCAACTCACGGTGATGTCGTGTTTGGTCGCGGCTGCCCAGATCGGGTCGTACTTGGGGTCGCCCCATGCCGGACGTGGTTCGGCCTTGATCAGGATCTGTGCCATATAGGGGTGGCCGGCCCACCTCTCGATCTCGGCGACCGCGCCCGGCGGGTCCTCGATCGCGACGCAGATCGAGCCGCGCCAGCGCTGGTGCCAGTTGTTCTTGGCATCAAGCCAGTGATTGGCCTGCCAGTCGTTGAGTGCGGACGACATCGCCTGCTGCGCTTCGGGTATGCGGGCCGGATAGGCGGCGGGCTCAAGGATCGCGTAGTCGGCGCCCGCCTCCATGATCAGTTGTTTGAACGCCAACTCCGGGTCACTTCCCGGGAACTCACCGTCGGCCGGGAACGCGTCGACGCGCATGGCGAAGGCGTGCGCGTAGTCGGGTGCGTCGTAGTAGATCTGTTCGCCGACCCGGCGGGGCAGGAAGTACTTGCTGCGCCACGGCTCGGGCAGGTACTGCACCAGGTCGCCGCGCCGCGGCACGGGGTGTACGTCCGAATCCACACACCGCACGGCGATTCGCTCGGCGGCCGGCTTGCGCTCGGTGGCTGTCACGGTCATCGCGAACTCCCTTGGTCTGCTCTCTAGTGTGCGCTTGTGGCGGCCGGTGCGACAGGGACTTCTATGCCGTAAAGCAGACTGGCGTTGCGCCAGCACAACTTGTCGCGCTGTTCGGTGCTGAGCGCCCCCGGAATGGTCAGTTCGTTGCGCTGCCAGTGCGGATAGCTGGATCCGTACATCACCATGTCGTCTTTGCCGGTGAAGCCGAGCCATTCCCCGGCGAAATCGGTGTCCCCGGGGCCGTCCAGCGCGCCCTGCACGAAGTAGACGTGACCGGGCAGGTAGTCACTGGGCATCTTCGGCGCCCAGGGTGTCTGCTCCAGATGCGGCCGACCGAAGGTGTCCATTCGCCAGATGATCGGAGTCAGCAGATCCGCGGCGCCGTCGGCCCACACGAACTTCAGCGCCGGCATCCGCTCAAAAACGCCCTCGGCGATCATGTTCATCAGGTGGTACAGGTAATTGCACGCCATGAAGCCGACGTACTGCTCGTAGGTGCGCGGAACGCCGGACGGCGTCGGCGAGGCGGAGATGCCGGAACCCACCTCGATGTGCGCCACGACCGGCATGCCGGCGTCGATGGCCGCCTCCCACAGCGGCCAGAACTGCGGCTTGCCGAAAAGCTCCCGGGACTGCAGCGGCACGCCGATCTGCACCACCCGGGGGTGGTCCTTCCAGCGGTCGATCTCGCGCAGTGCGCCGGCGATGTCGTCCGGATTGACCCGGATGGTGCCGCGGAAGCGTTCGCCGTACTCGGGATGGTCCAGCCAGCGCGACACCAGGATCTCGTTGTGCGCCGCGGCGATCGCCGATCCCAGATGCCGGTCCGGCATGACTCCACGGGTCATCGGGTGCAGCACGGCCACATCGACACCGCGTTCGGTGAACAGGTGCGCAGCCACGACCGCGGGGTCGGAACCCGGGTACTGGCGTTGCGGTCCGTCGGTGCCGGGTGCGTACTCGCCGCCCGGTGCGCCGTACCAGTCCATCTCGTAGTCGGGGAAGCCACGGCTCTTGAACGGCTCCCGCAGGAAGCTTCGGAGGTCGGCGTTGGACGCCGCAAAGATGTGCACGCTGGCGTCGATGACAGGCGTCCGGGTGCCGTCGGGGTGCTCGATCATCAACGCCGCCCTTCGTCGTACCGCCCACCGGGCACGGTGGCCTGTCACCGTGCCGCCCGACCCCCGCGCGACCATTGTATAGCTGTATTCTTTGCGTGCAAGAACCAGATTCTCTTTCTGGCGGACGGCCGGTCGCCGCCGCGGCCCGCGCTGCGAGCCAGGCTTGCCTGCGGTGCGCGGCGGCAAGGAAATTCGCATCGAGATCGTTACATCCGTTTGTGAGAATGTTATTCTCAACCGGCGCTTGGGAGAGGTGGCGGCAATGCTCTTGGAGTTCGACGAAGATCAGCGACTGTGGCAGGGCACGGTCCGCGATGTGGTGGGCAAGCAGTGTTCGCCGTCGCTGGTGCGCAGCATCGCCGAGGGCGGGGCGGACGGCGCGGTGGACTCACTCTGGAAGGTCTACGTCGACTTGGGCTGGGCCGAGCTGCACGAACCCGAAACAGCGGTCGAGCTGGCAATCGTCCTGGAAGAACTGGGCCGCGCCACCGACCCCACGCCCTTTCTGGCAACCATGACGCAGTTCGCCCCGCTGGTCGGTGAACACCACAAGGCGGACGGCTCCACGGGCGCAGCGGTGTTCAGCGGGGTGACCGCGCATCGCACCGCCGACGGCTGGAGGCTGGACGGAACCGCCCTGCATGTGCTGGACGGGGATCGCGCCGACCGGCTGGCGGTGGTGACCGCGGCGGGCGTGTTCCTGGTTGACGCCAGTGCGGTGACGACTCGCAAATCGGCCGTGTTCGACCCGACGTTGCATGTCAGTGACGTGTACTTCGCCGGAGTCGAGGTGCCCGACAGTGCCCGGATCCGGGTCGATGTCGAACGGGCCCGTCACGTCGCGCTCGCCGGTATGGCGATGACGATGGTCGGTGCCTGCCAGCGCATTCTCGATCTGGCTCTCGAGCACGTCCGCAGCCGGCATCAGTTCGGGGTTCCGATCGGCTCCTTCCAGGCGGTTCAGCACAAGGCCGCGGACATGCACGTGGCGATCGAACGCGCCCGGGCGCTGGCCTATTTCGCGGCGCTGACGATCTCAGTCGACGACCCGCGGCGGCGGATGGCCTCCGCCATGGCCAAGGCGGCCGCTGGGGAATGCCAATCGGTGGTCTTCCGCCATGGGCTGCAACTGTTCGGCGCGATGGGGTTCACCTGGGAGAACGACCTGCAGTTCGCGCTCAAGCGGGCCAAGGCGGGCGAGTTGATGCTGGGTGGTGCCGCGCAGCACCGGGCCGCGATTGCCGAGGAATACCTTGCAACTCGCGTTTGATCCCGAGGTCGAGGAATTCCGAGCCGAGTTCTCGGCCTTCCTCGACGCCAACCTGCCGCCCGAGGCCGAGACCATGGAGCGGCCACGTTCGGTATCGCACATGCCGCAATGGGCCCGACGCTGGCAGCGGTTGCTGTTCGACAACGGCTGGCTGTTGCCCGGCAACCCGCCTGAGTTCGGTGGTCGCAACGCCGGCCTGCTGCAGCAGTTCGTGCATCTGGAGGAGTTGTGCCGCCGCCGCATCTACCACAGCTTCAATCCGCAGGGTGTGAACATCATTGCGGCATCGCTACTTACCTTTGGCAGCCCTGAGCAGAAGCAGCGCTGGGCGGTGCCGATCCTGCGCGCGGAGATCACCGCCTCGCTGGGCATGAGCGAACCGAGCGCGGGATCGGACCTGG
The DNA here is from genome assembly GCF_002101775.1 of Mycolicibacter nonchromogenicus. Lineage (GTDB taxonomy): Bacteria > Actinomycetota > Actinomycetes > Mycobacteriales > Mycobacteriaceae > Mycobacterium > Mycobacterium nonchromogenicum. The sequence continues at coordinate 211,322 of NZ_LQPI01000039.1, forward strand.
CGTCGTTGCGGACCAGGGCTGACCGCGACGGGGACGACTTCATCGTCAACGGCCAGAAGGTGTGGACCTCCGGGGCCCACGATGCAGACGTGCTGCTCACCTTCGTGCGAACCGACCCTGACGCGCCGAAGCACAAAGGCATCAGTGTGCTGGTCATTCCGACAGACACCCCGGGGGTGGTGCGTCGTCCGTTCCCCACCATCTGTGGAATGGACGACAAAGACTTCAACGAGGTCTTCTTCACCGATGTGCGGGTGCCGGGGGAGAACCTGGTCGGTCCGCTGAACGGTGGCTGGCGGGTGGCCAATGGGTCTCTCGGTCACGAACGCACCATGATGTGGCTGGGTTTCGCCGACCGGCTCGACAACATCATCGCTGACTTCCACCCCAACGGCGCGCTCGAACGCGACCGATTCGCCACCGCGGTCATGGACTATCAGGCGCTGCGCCTGTTGGGGTCGCGAGCGCTGGCGCGGGCGGCCCGCGGCGAGGAGGACGTGGCCGCACTGTCGGTGCTCAAGCTGCTCGGCTCGGAGGCCGAGATGTTCGCCTCCGGTCACGCACTGGATGCTGCGGGGACAGACGGTCTTGTGCACCCGGCGAATTCGGGACCGTACGCGCCGATGAACCTCGACAGCTACTTCGCCAGCTGGTTCGAGCGGCATGCCCGAAGCTTCTCCGGCACCATCGCCGGCGGCACCTCGGAGATTCACCGAAACATCGTCGCCCAGCAGGGGCTGGGCTTACCCCGCGGCTGACCCGCCAGCCACCCCCGCGAGCAGACGCGAAAGCCCCCATTTCTGGTGTGAAAAGGGGGCTTTCGCGTCTGCTCGCGGAGAAAAACCGGGGAACGTCAGTCGATGACAACCGGCTCCTTCCGTTCGGTGATGGGGCGTGCGCACTCCTGCTCGTCGCAGATGCGCTGCAGCTTCTCCAGGGTCTCGTCGAGTCCGGGCCCCAGCCGCTTGCCGGGGGTGAAGGTCGCCGGCAGGTTCCGCATACCCTGGATGACACCGATGGTGTCGTAGTGCACCGTGCCCTCCGGATCGCACTGGTAGTCGGGCATCCGATCGAGCACCGCGGTCAGCATCGACTTGAAGACGGTGCGCGCCACGTTGGAGCCGATGCAGCGGTGTATCCCCAGTCCGAAGCTGAAGTGCCGGTTGCCTTTACGGTCCAAGATGACGCGGTTGGGCTCTTGGAAGATCGCGGGGTCGCGGTTGGCCATCGCCCAGGACAGCCACAGCCTCTCGTACTGCTTGAACTGCTGTCCCTCCACCTCGACGTCCTCGGCGAAAGTCCGGCCGTCGCCAGGTGCGGGGGTGAAGAACCGCAGGAACTCCTCGGTCGCGGGGTCCAACAGAGTTGCGCGCTCCTGGCTGAGCCGCGTGCGCTCCGTCGGGTGCTCGCCGAGCCATTCCAGGGCATGCGCGGTCAGCGCCGTGGTGGTGTCGAAGCCGCCCCCGATGACCAGGCCCAGGTTGCCCAGGATCTCGATGTCGGGTGCGGGCTCACCGTCGATCCGCAACTGCAGCATGGCGTTGACCAGGCCCGGGCGCGGGTTCTCCCGGATCTCCATCATATTGTTGATGATGTCGATGCCCATTTCGCGGTGCTGCTCGTTGATTCGTTCGCGATCGGGTGAGTGCTCCGGGGTGTACACCGAGGCGTGCGTGGGCTCGCTGTAGACGTTCCACTTCTTGAGCTCGATGCCCATCATGGCCAGGGTGAACACCGCGGGAACCACGTTGGCCAGGTGCTCGACGAAGTCGATCTGGCCCGACTCGATGTGCTCATCGAGTGCCGCGCGGGTGATCTCGTCCACGAAGGGCACCCACCGCTTGATCGCCGCGGGGGACAGATACGGGTTCAGCGCGCCGCGGTAGGCGCTGTGTTCGGGTTCGTCCATCTCCAGGATCCCGCCGCGCACCACGGTGGCCCGGCTCGCCTTGGGGATGGTGATGCCCTGGAAGGGTGTCTGCCCGGTGATGTCGTGGTGGTTGGAGACGGCGGGGCAGCGGGCCAGTTCGAAGACATGCTTGCTGTCGGCGGCCACCCAGTGTCCGTTGTAGGTCGGACTCCACGCCATCGGGCACTTGGCGTGCATCTCGCTGGTGATCTCGTCGAAGCGATCGCGGTACTCCGGGGTGTGCCGGTCGAAGTAGTAGGTGTTCTTCTTGCGATCGTCGGATTCGTCGTCTTGGCCGGTCGCGGCCAGTGAGTCGTTGACGCTCAAGGAATCCTCCCTTTCATTCCTCGATGAGAATGGCCTGTTCGGGGCAGGAGTGCGCCGCCTCGCGCACGGCGTCCTGCTGATCGGCCGGAACCACTTCGGACACCGGCGAAGAGGTGCCGTCAATGTCGTTGAGCACGAACGAATCAGGGGCGATCATCGCGCACAGCGTGTGGCCCTGGCACCGCTGGCCGTCAACGGAAACCTTCATGTCCTTGCTCCTTTCAACTGGTGCGAAACGGTGCGCGCCATCAGACGTGGTAGTCGTACCACTTCAGGTATCCGCCGGCGTCAACTCGCAACTGCATACCGGTGACGTAGCGGGCCTCGTCGGAGGCGAGCCACAGCACCGCGTTGGAGATGTCCTCGGGCTCGATGAACGGCACCTTCATCGCCTGCTGGACGTAGAAGACCGGTTCGGCGTCGGCACGGGTCGGACGTTCCAGGTCGGGCCGGAAGGAGCGGTACATCGGCTCGCTCTGCAACATGTCGGTGTTGCAGTTGGTCGGATGGATGACGTTGGCGCGGATGCCGCGCACCGCCAACTCCGTTGCGAGGTCGTGCACGTACTGCGCGATCAGCCGCTTGGAGGTCATGTAGGCCATCCCGCCGGGGTCGTTGCCCGGGTTGGCCTTCTGGTGGGCGTCCATCAACGCGGCCGCTGAGGCGGTGGCGATGATCGAGGCGCCTTCGGACAGGTGCGGCAGCGCGACCTGAATTCCGTTGATGGTGCCGACCAGGTTGGTGTTGATGACGTCGGTCCAGGCCTGCAGCGGCGGGTTGCCCTTCATGCCGGCGACGCCCGCCTGCGCGACCACGATGTCGAGCTTGCCGAACTCGGCCAGACCGGACTCGAGCGCAGTCTTGAGCGCCGCCGCGTCACGCACATCGGCCTGCGCGGTGACGATGCTGCGTCCGGTCTTCTCGACCAGCTTGGCGGTCTCCTCGAGGTCCTCGGGCCGTGCCATCGGGTAGCCGATGGTCTCGATGTCCTGGCACAGGTCGACCGCGATGATGTCGGCGCCTTCCTCGGCCAGCCGCAGTGCATGGCTGCGGCCCTGCCCGCGGGCTGCTCCGGTGATGAAGGCGACCTTTCCGGCAACGCGTCCCACAGCTGTTCCTTTCGTTCGTGCTCATGGCCGCCCGGGGCGGCGAATTGTGGTGCAGGTCAGGTGTTACGGCCGCCGTTGACGCCGAGGATCTGGCCGGTGATGTAGCCGGCCTCCTCGGACACCAGGAAGGCGCAGGCCGCCGCGATGTCCTCGGGCTGTCCGATACGCCGCACGGGGGTCTTGGCGATGTTGTCGTCGATGTTGCCGAGGAACCCTCGACGATCGGCGTTGCGCAGCATGGGGGTGTCGATGAAGCCCGGCGGCACGGCGTTGACCGTGATGCCGCTCGGCCCGTACTCCAGAGCCAACGTCTTGGTGAGCCCGTTGACGGCGGATTTGGCCGCAACATAGTGCGCCATATAAGGAGTGCCGGAATGGGTGCTCGACGAGGAGATGTTCACGATGCGCCCCCAGCCGGCTTCGACCATGTCGGGCAGCACCGCCTGAATGGTGTGGAACACCCCGTTGAGGTTGATGTCGATGATCTGTTGCCACTCTTCGAAGCTGATGTGGCTGAACTTCTTGAACCCGTCTTTGCCGGCAGCGTTGACCAGGATGGTGACCGGGCCGAGCCGCTCGCGGATCTGCGCCAGTGCGGCGTCGATCTGCGCGCGATCGGTCACGTCGGCGGCGAAGGCGAGATCCTCGCCGCCCGGCTTGAGATCGATGATGGCCACCCGGTGGCCGGCGGCGCGCAAGCGCTTCACGACTGCCGCCCCGATACCCGAGGCGCCCCCGGTCACGACAGCAGTCCTCACGAGGCCCGTCTCGGTCACAAAGAATCTCCTTTCCGAGCACTGAGAATCGTACTCTCGTATGTCGGATTCTGGCAAGGCGCATCCAGACCCGCTCCCAGCAGCGAAAACGGCGGAGTCGCATCGACTCTCGACGTACAGCTGCAGGCTGCAACGCCCTTCGCTCGCCCTTGAGTTCTCTCATAGGAGATGTATGATTCGCCGCAGATGAGAATCTAGTTACCCGCCGGGAGGCTTGATGGGTTCGCAGGACGCAGCAGAGACCGCCGCTGACAGTTCCACGGGACAGGGCGTCGACCGGCGACTGCTGATCAACGGTGAACTGGTGGAGGCGGACGCCGCGTACCCCTCGCTCAACCCGGCCACCGGCGAGATCCTGGGTTACGCCCCCGAGGCCGGTGTCTCGCATGCGGTTGCGGCCATCGGGGCGGCACGCCGCGCCTTCGACGCCGGCGACTGGGCCACCGACACCGATCTGCGCGTCCGGTGTCTGGATCAATTGCACCGTGCGCTCATCGAGCACCGCGACGAGTTCGCCGCACTCACCATCGCCGAGGTCGGTGCCACCCCGGCGCTGACTCAGGGGGCGCAGCTGGATCAGCCGATCGCGATCGTGCGCTATTACGCCGATCTGCTGAAGAATTACCCGATGACCGAAGACCTCGGCAATGTCGAGAGCCGCGGAATGCTGCACCACCGTTGGGTGGAGAAGGAAGGCGCGGGCGTCGTCGCCGCGATCATCGCCTACAACTACCCCAACCAGTTGGCCCTGGCCAAGCTCGCGCCGGCGCTGGCCGCCGGCTGCACCGTGGTGCTCAAGGCCGCGCCCGACACTCCGTTGGTCACGCTTGCGCTGGGCGAACTGATCGCCAACCACACCGACATACCCGCCGGTGTGGTCAATGTCCTGAGCTCGTCGGACCCCGCGGTCGGCGCCGCGCTGACCACCGACAGTGGCGTCGACATGGTCACCTTCACCGGATCCACCCCGACGGGGCGCACCATCATGGCGGCCGCCAGCGGGACACTCAAGCGGGTGTTCTTGGAGCTGGGCGGCAAGTCCGCGGCGATCATCCTCGACGACGCCGACTTCAACATGGCTGCGGTGTTCGCCGCGTTCTCGATGGTGACCCACGCCGGCCAGGGGTGCGCCCTGACCTCACGGCTGCTGGTGCCCAAGTCGCATCACGACGAGATCGTCGAGTTGATCAAGACCAACTTCTCCCACGTGCGCTACGGCGACCCGACTGACCCCACGACCTACATGGGTCCGCTGATCAGCGCCAAGCAGCGCGACAAGGTCCACGACATGGTGCAGCGTGCGGTGGCCGACGGCGCCACCCTGGTGACCGGTGGCGAGAAGGTGGACCCGGGCTTCTTCTACACCCCGACCTTGTTGACCAATGTCGACCCGGACAGCGAGATCGCTCAGGAGGAGGTCTTCGGACCCGTCCTGACGGTGATCGCCTATGACGACGACGATGATGCGGTCCGGATCGCCAACAACTCCATCTACGGGCTGTCGGGTGCGGTCTTCGGCAGTCAGGAGCGGGCGCTGGCGCTGGCTCGTCGGATCCGGACCGGAACGTTCTCGATCAACGGCGGCAACTACTTCAGCCCGGACGCCCCGTTCGGCGGATACAAGCAGTCCGGCATCGGCCGCGAGATGGGCGTCGCCGGACTGGAGGAATTCCTGGAAAGCAAGACGTTCGCCGTGCCGCTGGCCGGGGCTCCGGCGTGAGACCGCTGGAAGGCGTTCGCGTCCTCGAAGTCGCGATGTATGGGTTCGTCCCCTCGGCCGGGGCGGTGCTGGCCGAATGGGGCGCCGAGGTCATCAAGGTCGAGCACGCGGTGACCGGCGACCCGCAGCGGGGGTTGCGCCAAACCGGCATGCTGCGGGTCGAAGGCGACCCCAACCCCAACATCGAGCACGCCAACCGCGGAAAGCGCAGCATCGGCCTGGACGTGTCGACCCCCGAGGGCCGCGATGTCCTGCTCGAACTGGCAAAGCGCGCCGATGTCTTCCTGACCAGTTTCCTGCCCGGCCATCGCAAGAAGTTCGCCATGGACGTCGAGGACATCCGCGCGGTCAACCCGAAGATCATCTATGCCCGCGGCAGCGCACTGGGGCCCCGCGGCATCGAATCGGAAAAGGGCGGCTACGACATGACCGCCTTCTGGTGTCGTGCCGGCACTGCTGCCACCATCACCCCGCCCGGCATCGAGGGCATGATCGGCCCCCCTGGGCCCGCCTACGGCGACACCATCTCCGGCACCAACCTGGCGGGCGGTATCGCGGCGGCGCTGTTCAAGCGCGAGCGCACCGGTGAGCCCGCGGTGGTGGACGTGTCGCTGCTGGGCAGCGGACTGTGGGCCATGGGCCACACTGTCGCCCTGACCAGCCATCTGGGTGAGCGCCTGATCCAACAGCCGCCAGGTGTGCACGGCTCGCCGATCAACCCGCTGGTGGGGGTCTACGCGACCGCCGACGAGCGCTACATTTCCTTTGTCATGATGCAGCCCACCAAGTTCTGGGCCGACGTGTGCCAACACATGGACCTGAACGACTACATCGACGACCCCCGGTTCGCCACCGCGGAGTCCTTTGCCGAGCACACCCCGGCGGCCGTGGAGATCCTGCGCGCGGCGATGGCCAAGCGGACGCTGCCGGAGTGGAGTGAGCGCTTCGCCACCCTGGCCGGTCCGTGGGCGCCGGTCCAGGACACCCTGCAGGCCGCTCAGGACGCGCAGATCCGCGCCAACGAATACATCGTGCAGGCCGGCGAGCTTGAATTGGTCGCCAACCCGGTGCAGTTCGACGTGGCCGCGCCGGCCACCGGGCCGGCGCCTGGATTCGCCGAGCAGACCGACGAAATCCTGGCCGAGCTCGGCCTGGACTGGGACCGCATCATCGAACTCAAGACCGTCGGCGCGGTCACCTGAGAACAGTGGGAATTCTTCGATGCCGTGTTGCCTGAATTCGCAAGGCCACCCGCGGGGTGCCGTGCGTGTGGCACAGTGCGTACAACTCTTCGAGCAGGCGGTCGGGACTGGGGGAGACCCGGCCGGTGCCCGGGTCGGATCGGCGCACAACATCGGGGGCCGACCGCGGTGTGGGCGGTAACCGTTGCGGAAGGGGGCGGTGGTGTGTAGCGGTGCCGGTGCGGGAGCTCACGATGCCGCCTGCCGTCACACCGCGGTGGCGGAGGGCTGATGGTGCTGGGAGCGACCGCGGATCCGCCGTTGGGCGGTTCTCTCGACGGCTCCGCCCGTGGGGCGGCTGCGGGCCGGCATCGGCCCGCCGGTACGCGGCGCCAGCAGCCGGCCTATCTGCGTCCGCTGATCGGGCTGGCCACCGTGCTGACGATCGCCGCCGCGATCGCGCTGCCGATCGGCTTGTTCAAGGGCAGCTTTACCCGCACGGTGCCGGTCACGGTGCTGTCGCAGCGCGCCGGGCTGGTGATGTACCCCGACGCCAAGGTCAAGATTCGCGGCGTACAGGTCGGCAAGGTCGGCGACATCGAGACCAAACCGGACGGCACCGCCGTCCTGCATCTGAAGATGGAACCGGGTCAACTGTCGGCGATCCCGGCCAACGTCAGCGCCCGAATCGCCTCCTCGACGGTGTTCGGGGCCAAGTTCGTGGAGCTGGTGCCGCCGCCGGAACCGGCCACCGACCGCCTGCACGCCGGCCAGGTCTTGGCGGGCGAACACGTCACCGTCGAGATCAACACGGTGTTCCAACAGCTGGTGCGGGTTTTGGACAAGATCGACCCCAAGAAGCTCAACGAGACCCTGAGTGCTGTGTCGACGGCGTTCAACGGCCGTGGGCAGAAACTGGGTCAGGCGCTCACCGATTTTGACAAGCTGCTGGCCGAGATCGAGCCCAGCCTGGGCACCCTGGAACACGAGGCCGCCGCCACGGCACCGGTGTTCCGGTCCTACGCCGATGCCGCACCGGATCTCACCGCCGCGCTCAACGCCGCCACCACCATGAGCGAGTCCATCGTGGCCGAACAGAGCAGCCTGGACACCTTCCTGCTCAGCGCCATCGGTCTGGCCGACAGCGGGAACGAGGTACTGGGCGAGAACCGCCAAGCCCTGACGGACTTGACGCAGGTTCTGGAGCCGACCGCTGCGCTGCTGGACAAGTACCACGACGAACTCGGCTGCACCATCGGCGGTTTGGTGCCGTTCGTCAAATCCCAGCCGTTCCACGTCCCGGGCGTCATCCTCACCGCCAGCTTCACCCTGGCCAAGGAGAGATACCGATACCCCGACCATCTGCCGAAGGTGGCGGCCCACTCCGACCGTTCCTACTGCACCGAATTGGGCCTGCCCGACGTACCGCCGGAATTCCGGGTACCCGCGTTGATCGCCGACGTCGGAGCCAACCCGTACGAGTACGGCAACCAGGGGATCCTGCTCAACTCCGATGGCCTCAAGCAGGCGCTGTTCGGGCCGATCGGTGGACCGCCGCGTAACAGCGCCCAGGTGGGGATGCCGGGATGAGAAGCGGGCTGGGAACTCTGATCAAGTTCGGCGTCTACGCCGTGGTGATGGTGCTGTCGACGGTATTTCTGTTCGCGATCTTCGCCGAGGTGCGGACTGGTCCCACCGTGGGCTACCAGGCGGTGTTCGCCGACGCCTCCCGGCTCAAGGCCGGCGACAGCGTGCGGGTGGCGGGCGTGCGGGTCGGCACGGTCGGTGGTGTGTCGCTGCGTTCAGACGGAACAGTCCTGGTGAAGTTCTCCGCCGACCGCACCGTTGCGCTCACCACGGGAACCCAGGCGTCGGTGCGCTACCTGAACCTGGTCGGCGACCGCTATCTGGAACTGACCGACGGGCCGGGCTCGACTCAGCTGTTGGAAAAGGGAGCCCAGATTCCGCTCGAACGGACCGCCCCGGCTCTGGATCTTGACCTGCTGCTCAACGGGCTCAAGCCGGTGATCCGTGGGCTGAATCCCGACGACGTCAACTCGCTCACCGCCTCGTTGATCCAGATCATGCAGGGCCAGGGTGGCACCCTCGATTCGCTCCTGTCGCGAACGTCGTCGTTCTCCAATTCCCTGGCCGACAACAACCAGGTGATCGAATCGCTGATCGACCAACTGCGCACGACGCTGGCCACCTTGGCCGACGGCGACAAGCGGTTCTCCGGAGCGATCGACCGGCTGGGCAAGCTGGTTGCCGGGCTCGCTGCCGACCGCGACCCGATCGGCACCGCGGTGACGGCGCTCGACCGAGGCACCGCGTCGCTGGCTGATCTGCTCGGCAACGCCCGGGATCCGTTGACCAACGCCATCACTCAGGCCGACCGGTTGACCACCGCGATCAACGCCGACCTGCCGGGCCTGGACATGTCATTGCAGAAGGCGCCGGAGAACTACCGCAAAGCCATCCGACTCGGCGCCTACGGCGCATTCATCCAGTACTACCTATGCGCGGTTCAGATCAGGGTCAGCGACACCCAAGGTCGCACCGCGGTGTTCCCGTGGATCAAAGCGGAGGAGGGGCGATGCAGCGACACCGAATGAGCGGCGTGCCGCCCGGTGCCGCTCCACTACAGCGGGGGGCACGCCGATGCTGAAGTACCACGGCAACCAACTGACGCGAATGGGGCTGATCGGCATCGCGGTCGTCGCGTTCATCGTTGCGATCGGGCTGCAGCCCGAACAGTTGATCCAGTGGGCCACCTGCGTGCGCTACCAGGCCCGGTTCGCCGAAGCCGGCGGCCTCAGTACCGGCGCCGACGTCACGCTCTCGGGGATCAAGGTCGGCTCGGTCACCGATGTCGCACTCGACAACGGTGACGCACTGGTGACCTTCACTCTGGCGGGCAAGTACGGGTTGGGTGGGCAGACCACCGCGCACATTCGCACCGGGTCGCTGCTCGGTGAGCGGGTGCTGACGGTGGAGCCGGCCGGCAGCGGCAGGATGCGTCCGCTCGAGGTCATTCCGCTCACCCGCACGTCATCGCCGTACTCGCTGGTCGACGTGGTCGGTGAACTCACCACCAACACCGCCGGTACCGACACCGAGTCGCTGAACCGGTCCTTGGACACCCTCTCGGACACCATCGACCAGATCGCCCCGCAGTTGGGGCCCACGTTCGACAGCCTGAGTCGGCTGTCGCGGGCGGTGAACAACCGCAATGAAGGCCTGGCCGACCTGCTGAAATCGGCCGCCGATCTGACCGGAGTGCTCTCCGAACGCAGTCAGCAGATCAATGCGCTGATCCTGGATGCCGACAGCCTTGTCGATGTGCTCAACACCCGGCGGCAGGCGATCGTCAACCTGTTGGTCAGCACGTCGGCGGTGTCGCGGCAACTGTCCGACCTGGTCGCCCAGAACAATGAACAATTGCGACCGACCCTCGACAAAGTCATCGAGCTGAACAAGATCCTGGTGAAGAACCGGGACAACCTCGCCAAGGCCCTGCCCGGTCTGGCGAAATACGAGCTCACTCAAGGCGAGGCGGTGTCCAGCGGGGCCTACTACAGCGCCTACATTCCCAACCTGTTCCTGCCGCAACTGCTCCAGCCGTTCTTCGACTACGCGTTCGGATTCCGGCGTGGCGTCGATGCCGGACAGCCGCCGGACAATGCCGGGCCGCGTGCCGAACTGCCGTTCCCGGTCAACGGGATTCCGCAACCAGGAGATCTGCCGCCCCGATGAAGACTCGCAAACCACTGCACCTGGCGGCAGCCGTCCTGACGGCACTGCTGCTGGCTGCCGGCGCGGGCATACTCGTTCGCCAGACCATCCTGAAACCGACTCGCATCACGGCGTACTTCTCCACCGCTACCGCGATCTATCCCGGTGACGAGGTCCGGGTCGCCGGAGTGAAGGTCGGCACCATCGACCGTATCGAACCGCAGGGCACACAGGCCAAACTGACGTTGCGGGTCGATCGCAAGGTACCGATTCCGGCCGACGCCAAAGCCGTCATCGTCGCTCCCAACCTGGTGGCGGCGCGCTTCGTCCAACTGACACCCGCCTACCATCGCGGCGACGGGCCGACCCTGCGCGATGGCGCGGTGATTCCGCGCGAGCACACCGCGGTCCCGGTCGAGTGGGATGAGGTCAAGACCCAATTGAACCGGCTCGCTGCCGAACTGGGGCCGCGCAGTGGTGTCTCGGGAACGTCCGCGTCGCGCTTCATCGACAGCGCGGCCAATGCGATGGACGGCAACGGCGCCAAACTGCGAGAGACATTGGCGCAACTGTCCGGCGTGGCCCGGATCTTCGCCGAGGGCAGCGGCAACATCGTGGACATCATCTCGGGTCTGCAGACGTTCGTCACCGCGCTGCGTGACAGTGATCAGCAGATCGTGGTCTTCGAATCCCGGCTCGCCACCTTGACCAGCGTGATCAACGACAGCCGATCCAACCTCGACGCTGCTCTCACCGACTTCGCCGGCGCGATCGACACGGTGCGCGATTTCGTGGCGGGCAGTCGCGCCCAGACCGCCGAGGCGTTGCAGGGCCTCACCCAGGTCAGCCAGACGCTGGTCGACTCGAAGAACGCGATCCGCAATATCCTGCACATCACCCCGAACGCGATCGCCAACACACTCAACATGTACAACGTGACCAGCGGAACTCCGGTGGGTTCGTTCGCGTTTGCCAACCTCAGCAACCCGGTTCAGGCGATCTGCGCGATGATCGGCGCGGTCAGCAACGTGACGTCGACGGAGACCGCCAAGCTGTGCGCGCAGTACCTCGGGCCGGCCATGCGACTGCTGAATTTCAACGGCCTCCCGATGCCGATTTCCCCGTATCTGACCAAGGCGGCCAGCCCGGACAAGTTGATCTACACCGACCCGGCGCTGATGCCGCACGCCGAGCACCCGGCAAACCTGCCGGAACAGCAGCCGTCGATCTCGGCCTACACCGGGCTGCACGGCGATGTCCCCCCGCCGCCGGGGTGGACCGATCCCCTGCAACCGCGCGGTTCCTACGTGCCGGACGGACTGCCGGCCGCAGCGACACCGCCCCTGATTCCGGGAGCACCCCTGCCCAGCCCGACCACGTTCGACGGGATGCTGCTGCCGGGTGGCCCCCCGCCGGGGCCGCCGCCCGGCCTGCCTGGTCCGTTACCTGCGGAAGGGACGTCCTCGCCATGATCGGTCTGCATCCCTTGCGGCGCAGTGCGGCGCTGGCCGTCGCGGTCGCCGCCACCACCACCGGCTGCGCCTTCGGTGGATTGAACTCGCTGGCACTGCCGGGCGTACAGGGCCGCGGACCCGGAGCGCAGCACTTCACGGTGCAGCTGTCCAACGTCGGGACACTGGAGTCCAATTCGCCGGTGATGCTCGGCGACGTGGTGATCGGCAGCGTCGGCAAGATGACCGTCAGCGACTGGCACGCCAACGTCGACATCGCGGTCAACCCCGGTGTCGAAGTCCCGGCGAATGCGGTCGCGACCGTCGGTCAGACCAGCCTGCTCGGTTCGATGCACCTGGCGCTCAATCCACCTGTCGGAGAAGCTCCGACGGGGAGGCTGATGTCGGGGTCCACCATCGGTTTGAGCGACTCGTCGACATACCCGTCTACCGAGCAGACCCTGTCTTCGCTGGCCGTGCTGGTCAACGGGGGCGGACTCGGTCAGATCGGCGACATCATCCATAATTTCAGCGCCACCATGGCCGGCCGTGAGGCCGACATTCGCGACCTGATCGTGCGGCTGGACCACTTCACCGGAGCGTTGGACCGGCAGCGGGACAACATCGTCGACGCCATCGCGCAGATGAACCGCGCGGCCACGACATTCGCCGGGCAGCGCGACACCATCAACCGCGCGCTGAACAAGATCCCGCCGGCCATCGACGTCTTGATCCGGGAGCGCCCCAAATTCGTCACCGCGTTGACCAAGCTGGGGCAGTTCGGTGACCTGTCGGCCGATCTGGTCAACGACTCCGGTCGCCAACTGGTCTCCGACCTCATCCACATCGAACCGGCGTTGCGTTCGCTGGCCGACATCGGACCGGAACTCAACTCGGCAGTGGCCTACGCCACGGCCTTCCCCTACGGCCCCAACTTGATCGAACGCGCAGTCCGGGGAGACTTCCTGAACCTGTTCGCGGTCTTCGACCTCACCAAGCCCCGCCTCAAGCGAGCCCTGTTCCCCGGCACGCAGTGGGGTGACGAGGATGCGAAACTGGTTCCGGCGCCTGGGGATCCGTGGTATCTGAACTGGACCTACGATCCGCTGCAGGAGCCGATCCTGGCATCGTCGGGTCAGGCCCTCCCGCCCGGAGCGGTCAGCTCGGGAGGCGGTGGCTAGGTGCTGACACGCTTCGTCCGAATCCAGCTGATCCTGTTCCTGGTGGCGTCGGTCATCGGCGTGGGAGCCATGCTCTTCGGCTACATGCAACTGCCGACCATGCTCGGCATCGGCAGGGTGGTGGTCACACTGGAGCTGCCCGAGACCGGGGGGCTCTACCGGTTCTCCAACGTCACCTACAACGGCGTACAGATCGGCACGGTGACCAAGGTGGAGCTGACGCCCAACGGTGTGCGCGCCACGTTGTCGTTGGATCGCTCGCCCAAGGTGCCGGCGGACCTGGTGGCCGCGGTGCGCAGTGTCTCGGCGATCGGCGAGCAGTACGTCGACCTGCAGCCGCGCAGTGACAGCGGCCCGTACCTGCACGACGGTTCGGTGATCGCGGCCTCAGACACCGAAGTTCCACAGCAGGTCGGGCCGATGCTCGATCAGGTCAGCGCCCTGGTCGACAGCATCCCCAAAGACAAGCTCAGTGCCCTGCTCGACGAGACCTTCGAGGCCTTCGACGGCGCCGGCTACGACTTCCAATCACTGCTGGATTCGGCAACCACCATCAGCGGTGACGCCAACCGGGTCTCGGACAAGGTGCGCAAGCTGGTCGATGACGGTGCGCCGTTGCTGGACTCCCAGGAACGCAGCACCGATGCGATCCGGACCTGGGCGCGCAGCGTGGCCGGGATCTCCGAGCAGATCGCCGCCAACGACCCGCAGTTGCGGGCCATCCTGCAACGCGGGCCCGGATTCGCCGAGGAGGTGTCGGGGCTGATGCAGGATCTCAAGCCCACGCTGCCGATCCTGCTGGCGAATCTGAACACGCTGGGGCAGGTGCTGATGGTCTACAACCCGTCGCTGGAGCAGATTTTGGTCTTGATGCCCGGATACATGGCGGCGCAGCAGTCGTTCGGTCTGCCCAAGAACAACGCGACCGGTCTGCCCCAGGGCGACTTCACCCTGACCTTCGGTGACCCCAACCCGTGCACCGTGGGGTTCCTACCGCCGTCGTCGTGGCGTTCCCCGGACGACACCACCACCATCGACACCCCCGACGGTCTGTATTGCAAACTGCCGCAGGATTCACCGACATCGGTGCGCGGCGCCCGCAACTTCCCCTGTATAGAGCACCCGGGCAAGCGTGCGCCGACCGTCGAACTCTGCGACGACCCCAAGGGATTCGTCCCGATCGCCATGCGCCAGCACCTCACCGGCCCCGGAGCGTTCGACCCGAACCTGCTCAAGCAGGGTGTTCCGCTCGATGACCGGGTCGACTTCACCGACAGGATCTTTGCTCCCGTCGGGGGAACCCCGCTGCCGCCGTGGGCCAACCCGTCGGGGACGTCGCCTGATGCCCCGCGGCCGGTGGTGCCCGCGCCGCCGCCCGAGTCGCCGAACGCCATTCCACCGGTGACTCCGAACTCGGGGCCGTCGGTCGCGGTGCTGCCCTATGACCCGAACACCGGCAAGTACATGACCCCCGATGGGCGATACGAGCAGCAGACGAATCTGGTGCCCGGTTCCTCGCCCAAGTCGTGGACCGACCTGATGCCTTTCTGACCCGAGGGAGGACGGATGCGTGCACGTGAATTGACAGTCGCTGCTGCGGCGTTCGGAATAGTCGTGGGGTCGGCCCCGGCGCCGCCGGCGCACGCTGCTCTGGGCTTCGAGCTCAACGGGTCCTACCGGGTCACCTCCAACGGCGACTGGGCCAAGACCAACGATGTGTTCATGAACGAGGTCACCGTGTCGTCGGTGTGGACGTTCAGTTCCAGTTGCGAGAATGCGCACACCTGTAGCGGGCAGGTCAGCAGCGACCAGGGCTGGACGGCACCGCTGGAGTACCGTACCTCGCGCTGGATCGTCGATCGCTTCCACGAGAACTGGCAGACCTGCCCGGATGGCACCACGTCGCCGGGGCGGCAGCGTTACCAGTTTCAGGGCAGCGATGCCAACGGTCAGGTTGAGAAACGCAATACCGATCTGCTGGTCGGCTACGACAGAACGATCGGCGTATCCGGTGCCTGTGGGCGTAATCAGCCCACGGTGATTGTCATGGCGTTGACGGTGCAGCGACTCTAGGCGGGAGGGACGACCATGCAGACCACTGGATTGTTGAAAGCGTCCATCGCGGCAGCCCTGGCCGCCGGGACGGTTGCCGGCGTGACGCCCGCGGCGCCGTCTGCGGCCGACCCGTACGTGCCGATGTGCGACGTTCCGGCGTGCACACCCGGGATCGCGCCGAACGTCGTGCTGGGGGCGCCGTGCTCCAACACCACCTACTTCGTCTTCGGGTCGGCTGTCGCAGGGCCGTCGACGCTGCCGGGCAGGCTGGTGTTCTGCGGGTCGCCGCGCCGCTATGAACCGCGCTGGTTCCGCTCTCCGGAGATGCACGGCATCAAGGAGGAGAACAGCAGGTGCGACGCGTACTCCGGCGAGGTGGCGCAGGCTCCCGACGGCCTGTTCTTGACCTGTGTCACCGCAGACGGATACGCGTTGTGGCGCCGCGGAGATCTCTAGCGCACAACAGTTTTGGCAAGTCGAAGGAGTTCGCCATGCTACGAACCACTGCCGGTGCAGCGCTGGCAGCGTTGACCGCCGCCACGGTGGTGGCGCCGAGTGCCGCGGCTGACATGCGCTACGGCAACTATGAAGTCCTGAGCAACCGGTGGACCGACGCCACATGGGTGTGGGCGGCGTACCCGTGCGAGACGATGGGCGAGTTCGACGACCTGCCGGCCGGCTGCGTGACGATCAGCGCGATTGACCGGCCGCATTTCTTCGGCCGCGGGTACTACGGCGGGACGGCCAGACTGGTTGACGGTCAGTACTCGTTCACCTCCGATTACCCCACCGGTCTGACCTGCCCGTTCGGGCCCTCGATGCCGACGCGCGACACCTTCACCTGGGATGCGAACACGTTGGCCGGCGTCGTCGAGTCGCATTTCGACGTGGGCTGCATGAATGGTCCGGGCGGGGTGAACACCTGGACGTTCGCCCTGGTCCGGATGTAGGTGTCGGCTCGCTACACCGGGTCGAACGAGGAGATCAACCACCGGCCGTCGTGCTTCTCCAAGCCGACCTTGACGCTGCTCATCGAGTAGGAACCATCTGGCACCGCTTTGCTGATCGTGGTCTGGTTCAGGTAGATGAGCACCTCGGCCGAGCTGGGCCGCAGCGAAATGATGCCCTTGCGGACCACTGCGGCCACCGTCTGAACGTCCTTCTCCCTGGCGGCTGGGGTGACGACCTTCTGGGTGAAATCGGTGTAGTAGGACAGGAAGTCGCCGGTCAGGTGACTTTGAGCGGCGCTGAAATCCTGTTCCAGCGTTTTCGGTGAGTACGTGAGCACGGCCACCGCCCCGTCGGCAGCCGCGGCCATCACCGCCTGCTCGGCCTCTGGTCCGAGTTGCTGGTCGGCCCGCAGAACTCCGAAGTAGAGCCAGCCGGTCAGCGCCGCGGACGCAACGAGCAGGCCGGCGAGCACCGCCGCGACCCACCGTGCGGTGGCCACGGCCGGCTTGGCCACCGGCTGCTCGGCCGCTGGCTGCTCGGCCGTCGGCTGCTCGCCCGTCGGCTGCTCGGCCGGCTGCTCGCCCGTCGGCTGCTCGGCCGGCGATTCCGCGACGGCCTCGTCTGGCACCTGCGGGGTGCCGGCATCACCGTCTGCCGTCGGCTCGTCGTCGATCGGCTCCGGGGCCACAGGTTCCTGGTCGGATTCACTCATGCCGCGAAGTCCACCTTCGACAGTTTGACCTGGCCGCCGTCGCGGGCCAGGTGCACAAGGAGGCGCCAACTGCGGGGCTCCTCTTTGGCTCCCGCGGTATTGGTGACCTTGGTGGTCGCTGCGACCAGCACCACCGCTTCATCGTCTGACATCGACTCCACCCCCGCGACCGCCGTGTCGACCGTGGTGACGGTTTTCGAGTCACGAGCGACCTTGGTGAAGTCGGCGACGTGGGCCTCGAAGTCCTTCTTGAACTCACCGGTCGAGTTATCGAGGATCGCCTGGACATCGTCGTCGACGGTCTCGTAGTTCAGGGTCATCAGAGTCACCACACCCTGGCGGGCGGCGGCGGCGTACTCGGCGGACTGATGTTGACGCTCCGCGACACTGCGATGGTGGACCAGCATCACCACACTGCCGGCGGTGAGTCCCCCGATGGCGAGTATGGCCACCGTCGCCGCAACCCACCGCAGCCGCTTCCAGGCGCGGATGAGCCCAGGGGGCTGGGCAGCGGCCTCGGTGGGGGCCGCTGCCGCCACATCCGGCGCCGGCTCGCCGGCGTCCGAGGCTTCGCCGGCGTCTGAAGTTTCGCCGGTGCCCGAACCTTCGCCGTCGGCCTCCACTGGGGACGCCACGGCGGGCTCCGGTTCGCCCGCGTCGGCCGACTCCTGCTGCGCCTTGAGCAGTTCCGCTCGGGCGCGGGCCAACTCCGCCGCTGCCTCGGCGGCCTTCGCCTCGGCTTCGGCCAGCGTCAGAGCATCCTTCGAAGCGCCCTTGGCGGCGTGCTTTCCGCCCGACTTCGCCGGATCACGCGAGGGCATACGGCCTCCTGTCGTTCAGCTCAGCACCAGGGTCCCTCACCATGTGCGAAGCGAGCAGAGCGCCCCCTTGGTACCGGCATCGGTGGCGACCACGACGTCATCGACGCGCAGCTCGCAGACGAAGCCCGGCGATGGCAGCTCGGGATGCATCCCGGGCAGTGACACCACCACCATGGCCCAGTCCTGCGGATCGGCCAATGTGGTTTCGAAGATCCAGGGCTGGTTGGGGCCGACCGTGACGTCCGCTCGCGGACTGTACTGGTAGGGGTTGTGACTATATTCGCCGAAGTTGGGTGGCTGAACCTCGCGGTAGTAGATGTATGCCTGCGCGGTCTGAGTCGCGCTGACCGAGTAGCGGACGCGGTGCCCCGCCGGATCGTCGGCGCCGGCTGGGGCGGCGAGAGCCAGCGCTCCGGCGCACGCCATTCCCGCCACCAGGGATGACGCGGCTACCGGCCGACCTGTCACGGGCCCCTCCACTGCTGCACCCGCTGGGTGGGCGCACTGCCGAAGACTCTCATTCTTGGTGACGAAGAATAACATTTCCGCCCGGCTCGGGGTGCCGAACTGTTCCCACCGGTCACCCCCCGGCCCCGGCCGCTGCTGCACGCCCCGCTCGGAAGCCGAACACCATGGCCGGCCCGATGGTGCCGCCTGCACCACCGTAAGCCCGGCCGGTCACTCCCGCCATCGCATTGCCCGCGGCGAACAGTCCGGGGATGGGCCGGCCGGTGACATGCAGGACTCGGCCGTCGGAGTCGGTGCGGGGCCCACCTTTGGTGCCCATCGCTCCGACCGACAGTGGAACGGCGTAGAACGGTGCGGTGTCGATGGGCCCCAAGGTGCGCCCGGCGACAGTGCTTGCCTGATCGTCACCCCAATAGCCGTCGTACGCGCTGGATCCCCGCCCGAATTCGGGATCCGATCCCGCCGCGACGCCACGGTTCCAGGCTGCCACCGTGCGGGCCAGACCTTCGGCGTCGATCCCGGTCTTGGCGGCCAGCGCGTCCAGATCGGGAGATTCGGAGAACCACTCCGGTGCATCGCCGTCGGGTGCCACACCGAGGAATCCGTACCGGCGCAGGTGCCCGGAGTCGAACACGATCCACGCCGGATCGTTGACATATCCGCCACGCGGATCCAGGTAATGGAACGCGCCGGCCATCGAGTTGTAGTCGCAGGCCTCGTTGACGAACCGCCGCCCCGCCCGGTTGACGATGATGCTGCGCGGACGGGTGCGCTCGAGTCGCACGCTGCGGCTGCGCTGCTCGCCGGAGATGGTGTCGCCCGGGATCCGGACGATAGGAACCCACCACGCCTCGCCCATATTGGCCAAGTCCGCGCCGTGGGCCATCGCCATGCGCAGCGCGTCACCGGTGTTGTTCGGCGGTGACACCGCGCCGCGCATCGGCCCGCGCAGAAACGCCTCCACCAGACTTTCATCCCATTCGAAGCCGCCGTTGGCCAAGATGACGCCCCGCCGGGCGCGCACCCGCCGCGATGCGCCGTCGCTCTGTACCCGCACACCCGCGATGCCGTCGGCGTCGGCGATCAGCTCCACGCCGCGGGATCCGGTCTGCGGCGTGACCCCGGCGTCGAGCGCACCGCGCAGCAGCCCAGCGATCAGCGCGGTACCGGCCACGCAGACGTCGCCCCCTGCGGTTTCCGCGATGTCGGCGTGCAGCCGGGCACGGGTCTCGGCGTCGAACCCGACGTTGCTGTAGTCGGCGGGGAACGCGGTGATCCGGTCCTGCCAGGAGCCCACGCGGGCGAGGTCGTAGGGCAGCGGACTCAGTGAGCGCCCCCCGGACGGGCGGCCGCCGGGCAGCTCCGGCTTGTAATCCGGAAAGCCGGTGGCGACTTCGAAGCGGACATCGCTGTGGGCTTCGATGAAGTCGACCATCTCCTGGCCGGTCCGCACGAACGTCGCCACCAGGGCGTCATCCATGGCACCGAAGGACTGCGCACGCAGGTAGTCCATGGCGGCCTCGACGCTCAGGTCCGGAGCGCGGTTGTGCGCCGGAATCCAGGCGATGCCACCGGAGACAGCGGTGGTGCCGCCCACGGTGTCGGATTTCTCGTAGAGGGCCACCGACGCGCCATGCACTGCCGCGGTGAGTGCGGCGGTGAGCCCGGCGCCGCCGGTGCCCAACACCGCCACGTCGACGGTCTCGTCCCAATCGCCGTGCACACCGGCTGCCATCAATTCGGTCCTCTCGGGCAGATTCAGCTCAGGATCTCGGACAGTCGGCCGGCTGTGGCCAGCGCGGCGTCACGGCCGCGCAGCACCACGTCCTCGCGGTGTGAGATCAGGTTGATGCAGGTCGGCGGTGCCGGGGGGCGGCGACGAACCGGAACGGCCAGCCCGAAGGTTCCGGGCTCGATCTCGCCGTGGGTGACCACCCAACCGCGCTGCCGGGTCTGCGGGACGATGTCACGTTCGCCCGGGCGCGCGGGCATGGCTGCCAGCAGCGCGATCCCGGCGGCGCCCAGGCTGAGCGGATGGCGGCTGCCCTCGTGGAATGCGAGCTGGTAGCCGACCTGGGTCGGGACGATGACTGCGACGGCTACCTGTTGGTCGCCCTCGGCGACCAGCAGCGACACCGTGGTCCCGAGTTCGTCGGCGAGCGTGCGCAGAGTCGGCAGGCTCAGTTGCCGGACGTTGTTGTCGAACGAGGATCCGAGGACGGCCAATGCGGCGGCCGAGCGGTACCGGCCGTCGTCTCCCTTGGCGATCAGCCGGAAGCTGGTCAGCGTGTTCAGCAGCCGATAACTGATGGTCCGGTGCACGCCGACCCGGTCGGCCACCTGCTGCACCGTCAATCCCTCCGGTGCTGCGGCCACCGCCTGAAGAGCGGCGAGCCCGCGAGCCAGTGTCTGCGAGCCCCGCGCGGTCTCGGAAACAGCGTCGGGCAGCAGGCTGGGCACCAACGGGACCTCCTTGACATCCGCCCCCACGAGAGTGATGCTCTTGAATATAACGTACATACATGTGCGATAAAAGCACGTTCGATATGCCGTAAAACGAGAATGGCATTTCCGTACGGCTTGAGGGAAGAGGTGGGCGGTGCCGGAGTTCGAGAGCGTCTGGAGCGACCTCCAGGGCGTCGCGTTCGAGCAGGGCTACCTCGACGCGCGCGGCGTGCGGACTCGGTATCTGCGGGCCGGCGACCCGGGCAAGCCGGTTCTGATATTTCTGCACGGCTCGGGCGGTCACGCCGAGGCTTACGTGCGCAATCTCGCCCCACATGCCGAGCATTTTTCGACCTGGTCGGTGGACATGCTCGGTCACGGCTACACCGACAAGCCCGGGCATCCGTTGGAGGTCGGCCACTACGTGGCGCATCTGATGGATGTGCTGGACGCGATCGGTGCGCAGACCGCCAGCATCAGCGGCGAATCGCTGGGTGGATGGGTGGCGGCGCGCGCCGCGATCGACCACCCGGAACGAGTGCACCGGCTGGTGCTCAACACCGCGGGCGGTTCGCAGGCCGACTCGGAAGTGATGCAGCGAATCGTCACGCTGTCGATGGCTGCGGTCGAAAATCCCAGCTGGGAAACGGTTCAGGCGCGTATCAAGTGGCTGATGGCCGACAAGACGAAGGACTACGACGACATCGTCGCCAGCCGGCAGCGCATCTACCGGCTGCCGGGATTCATCGACGCGATGCGCGACATCATGGCGTTGCAGGACCCGCAGATCCGAGCCCGCAATCTCTTGGGGCCGGACGAATACCGACAGATCACCGCGCCCACGCTGGTGGTCTGGACCAGTGACGACCCGACGGCCGACGTCGACGAGGGCAAGCGGATCGCCTCGATGATCCCGGGTGCCCGGTTCGAGCTGATGCCCGGCTGTGGCCACTGGCCCCAATATGAGGACCCCGAGACCTTCAACCGCCTCCACCTGGAATTCCTGTTGGAGCGCTAGCGTGGCCGCGCTCAGTGATGTCGAAGTCGTCGTGGTCGGGGCGGGGCCGGTAGGTCTGACCCTGGCCAACATCCTCGGCCTGCAAGGGATTCGGACCTTGATCCTCGAGGACCGCGACACCCTCATCGACTACCCCCGGGGAGTGGGCCTCGACGACGAGTCACTGCGCACCTTCCAGGCAATCGGCCTGGTGGACGCCATACTGCCGCACACCGTGCCGAATCAGATCTTGCGGTTTTACGACGGCCGCCGGCGACTGCTGGCCGAAATGGCGCCCGCCGACGCCTGTTTCGGCTGGCCCAAACGCAACGGTTTCGTGCAGCCTCTGGTGGACGCCGAACTGCTGCGCGGCCTGGAGCGCTTCGACCACGTCCAGGTCCTGTGGGGCCGGCCGATGACCGGTTGTGTGGCTTCTGACGGCGGAGTCACGGTGAGCATCGGCGGCGAAGGGCTGGAACCCCAGACCGTGTCGGCTCGCTACGTGGTCGGTTGCGACGGCGGGCGCAGCGCCACCCGCCGTTTGATGGGGGTGTCCTTCGACGGCACCACGTCGTCCACGCGCTGGCTGGTGATCGACATCGCCAACGACCCGCTCGGGCATCCCAACAGCGAGGTCGGCGCCGACCCGGCACGCCCGTACGCGTCGATCTCGATCGCGCACGGTATCCGCCGGTTCGAGTTCATGATTCACGCCCACGAGACCGACGAGCAGGCTGAAGCACCCGAATTCGTCGCGGCCATGCTGGCACCGTTCGTGCCGCATCCGCACGACGTCGACGTGATCCGCCACCGGGTTTACACCCACCACTCCCGGATCGCCGGTGCCTTCCGTCGCGGGCGTCTGCTGCTGGCCGGCGATGCCGCCCATCTCATGCCGGTCTGGCAGGGTCAGGGCTACAACAGTGGCATCCGCGACGCGATGAACCTGGGCTGGAAGCTGGCCGCGGTGGTTCAGGGGAAGGCTTCGGCCACCCTGCTCGACAGTTATGACACCGAGCGGCGCAAGCACGCCCGCGCGATGATCGACCTCTCCACGATGGTCGGCAAGGTGATATCGCCGACCAACCGCCGCGTCGCCGGCCTGCGCGACCGGGTGGTCCGCGCGGCCTCGGCGGTACCGACTCTCAAACGCTACGTAATGGAGATGCGGTTCAAGCCGATGCCGCGCTACGAGCAGGGCGCGGTCGTCCATGATCAGCCACGGCGACCAGATTCCCCGACGGGAACCCTGTTCATCCAGCCTCGCGTCGACACCCGCAGTAGCACAGACCTTCTCCTCGACGACGTGATCGGCGCCGGGTTCGCCGTGTTGGCATGGAACAACAACCCCCGGGTGCTGCTCGGCGAAGACGCCTTCGCTCGGTGGTCGGCGTTGGGGACCACCTTCATCGCGGTGCGACCGTTGACCCAACTGCACTGGACCCCGCCAGGCCAGGCCGATGACCCCGCGATCACCATCGTCGGCGACCGGACCGGCGAGCTGAAAGCCTGGTTCGACCGCCACAGCGAATCGGTGCTGTTCCTGCGCCCGGACCGCTGTATCGCCGCCGCCTGCATCGCCCAGCGCGCCCCCGAGGTGAGCGCACGACTCTTCAGTGCCTTGTCGCTCCAGCCGACGGTGCAAGGGGGTGATCGCCCCGATGGCACTGGCCCTGGTCTGCATGTCTCACAGCCCACTGCTGAATCTGCCGGGACCACCCCGTGAGCTGATGGACGACATCGAGGCCGCGATTGCCGACGCGGCCGCGTTCGTCGCCGACTTCGACCCGCAGCTGACGGTGATCTTCGCGCCGGACCACTACAACGGGTTCTTCCTGAATCTGATGCCGGCGTTCTGCATCGGCACCGCGGCCCAGGGAATCGGTGACTATGGCACGCACCTCGGGGCGCTCGACGTTCCGGCTGACATCGCCCGCGAATGCGCGGAAGCGGTATTGGGATGCGGTGTGGACGTGTCTGTTTCGGCATCCATGGACGTCGACCATGCCGTGTCGCAGCCGCTGGAACGGTTGTTCGGCAACGCAGGTGCCTGCCCGGTGATCCCCGTCTTTGTCAACGCGGTCGCCGCCCCGCTGGGGCCGATTCACCGTGCCCGCGCGCTGGGCGCCGCGGTGGGGGAGTTCCTGGCCGGTCTGGATCAGCGGGTATTGGTGGTGGGATCGGGAGGACTCTCGCATGATCCGCCGATCCCGACGTTGGAGACCGCGCCACCGGTCACCCGGGACCGGATCCTGCACGGCACCGCCATGAGCGCCGAGCAGCGCCAGGCCCGCCAGGAGGCGGTGATCGCGGCGGCCCGCGACTTCGCTTCCGGCGCAAACAATCTCGCGCCGCTGAACCCGCAGTTCGATGAACTGTTCCTGTCGATCGTGGACAGCGGCAGTCTTGACGACCTCAACGACTGGTCCAATACGTTCATCACCGAGTCCGGTGGTGGATCCGCCCACGAGATCCGCACCTGGGCGGCTGCTTTCGGCGCGCTCGCGACTCAAGGTCGCTACCGCATCAGCCAGCGCTACTACCGGCCGGCGCCGGAGCTGATCGCGGGCTTCGCCATCCGCGCCGCGCAGCCCACGGAGGTGATCCGGTGAGCGACACACATATTGTCGACGTGCTCATCGTCGGTTCCGGTGGCGGCGGAATGACGGCGGCGTTGGCCGCCGATGCCCGCGGCCTGAGCACCCTGGTCGTGGAGAAGGCGCGGCACTTCGGCGGCTCCACCGCGCTGTCGGGCGGCGGCATCTGGGTTCCGGGGGCGCCCTCGCAACGCCGCGAAGGCTATGTGCCCGACCCCGAGGACGTCCTGACCTATCTGCGCGCGATCACCGACGGGCTGGTCAGCGATGCGCGGCTGCGGCAATACGTGGCTGCCGCGCCACGGATGATGGAGTTCTTGGAGGAGGCCAGCTCCTGGTTCGAATTCGTCTGGAAGCCCGGCTACGCCGACTACTACCCGGAGCTGCCGGGCGGCTCGGCACTGGGCAGCACCATCAACGTGCCCGCGATCGACCTGCGCAAGCTCGGCGACGAGGAACACAATCTGCTGGCCCCGCTTGCCTTGGCGCCCAAAGGGATATGGCTGGGTCCCAAAGATCTTCGGCTCTTCTACCAAGTCCGCCAGTCATGGCGTGGCAAAGCGATCCTGGTCAAGCTGTTGTGGCGGATGTTCCGCGCGCGAGTATTCGGCGACCGGATGGCCGCCATCGGCCAGTCCCTGGCCGCGCGGCTCCGACTCGCCATGGTCGAACGGGACATACCGCTGTGGCTGGACTCACCGATGACCGACCTGATCACCGACGACTCCGGTGCGGTGATTGGGGCGGTGGTGCAGCGCGATGGTCGGGGGCAGCGGATCCTGGCCCGCCGCGGCGTGATCCTGGCCAGTGGCGGGTTCGACCACGACTTGGCCTGGCGCCGCCAGCATCAGCCTGTGCTGGAACATGACTGGAGCTTCGGCAACCCACTGGCCACCGGCGACGGCATCCGGGCCGGGGAGCGGGTCGGCGCAGCGACAGAACTGCTGGACGAAGCCTGGTGGTTCCCGGCGTTGTGCTGGCCCGACGGGCGCCTGCAGTTCATGCTCAACGAACGCATGATGCCGTCGCAGTTCATCGTCAACGGCAACGGCGAACGGTTCATCAACGAGGCTGCGCCCTACATGGATTTCGCGCATGCCATGATCGCCGGACAGCAGACCGGTGTCACCCACATCCCATGCTGGCTGGTCACCGACCAACGATCCTTTCACCGTTACGTCGTCGCCGGACACCTGCCGATCCCGAAGATACCCGGCGCTCCCGTGCCGACCGGGCGCCGGATACCGCAGGCCTGGCTGGATTCCGGTGTGGTCAAAGCTGCCAACTCGTTCGAGGAGCTCGCCGGTGAGATCGGCGTCCCGCCGCAACGACTGCGCAACACGGCGCAACGGTTCAACGAGCTTGCCCGTTCCGGCCACGACGACGACTTCAACCGCGGCGACAGTGTCTACGACAACTACTACGGGGACCCGACGCTGCCCAATCCCAACCTTCACCCACTGGGTAAGCCGCCCTACTACGCGTTCCGCATCATCCTCGGCGATCTGGGCACCTCCGGCGGCCTGCGCACCGACGAGCACGCCCGGGTACTGCGCGCCGACAACTCGGTGATCGACGGTCTCTACGCGGTGGGCAACACCTCGGCCCCGGTGATGGGCCGCAGTTATGCCGGAGCCGGAGCAACGATCGGCCCCGCGATGACCTTCGGTTACGTAGCAGCCCAACACCTTGCCGATGTCTCGGGCCGCAATTTCTCCGCCGAAACACAGACTCCCCACCAATCGCCCAGGAGGTAAAACGTGAAGATCTCGCTGTTCTACGAATTCGCGCTGCCCCGTCCGTGGTCCGCCGACGACGAACGTCTGCTGTTCTCCGACGGCCTCGACGAGGTGGAGCTGGCCGACAAGGCGGGGTTCTCCACGGTGTGGCTCACCGAGCATCACTTCCTGGAGGAGTACTGCCACGCCACGGCGCCGGAGATGTTTTTGGCTGCGGCCAGCCAGCGGACCAAGAACATTCGGCTGGGATTCGGAATCATGCACCTACCCCCGGTGGTCAACCACCCCGCCCGAGTCGCCGAGCGGGTCGCCACCCTGGACCTGCTCTCCGGTGGGCGGGTCGAATTCGGCACCGGGGAGGGATCCTCGATCGCCGAGCTCGGCGGATTCGGGATCGATCCGGCCGACAAGCGCAGCCAGTGGGAGGAAGCGCTCGAGGTCTCGATCCGCTGTATGACCGAGGAGCCGTTTACCGGTTTCGACGGCCAGCACGTGCAGATGCCGGCCCGCAACGTGGTGCCCAAGCCGATGCAGAAGCCGCATCCGCCGGTGTGGGTTGCCTGCACCCGGCCGGCGTCGGTGCAGATGGCCGCCCAGAAATGCATCGGCGCCCTGAGTTTCGCCTACACAGGTCCCGGACCGCTGGCCGAGCGGGTCAACGGCTATTACAAGGAACTCGAGGAGAACGGCGTCCCGGTCACCCCCCAGGTGAACCCCAACATCCTGGCGATCGGTGGTGACCTGTCGATGATGGTTGCCCCCACCGACGACCAGGCCATCGAGCGCCTTGGGGTCGGCGGCGGATTCTTCTCGTTCGGGATCATGCACTACTACATGACCGGTGAGCACACCCCGGGCCGGACCGGAGTGTGGAACCGTTACCTCGAAGAGGTCGAGAAGGACCCCACACTGGCCTACGGACCGGGCCGCGGTGCGATCGGAAGTCCGGCGACCGTCCGGGAGTTCCTGCGCGGCTATGAGGAGAGCGGGGTCGACGAGTTGATTCTGTTACTCAATCCGCGCAGCCACGAGGCGACCATGGAGGCCATCGAACTGATGGGCACCCACGTGCTGCCGGAATTCATCGAACGTGACGAGAAGGCAGTCGCTGAGAAGGCCAAGCGTCTCGAACCCGTGCTGGAGAAACTGGAGGCCCGCCGGCCCGCGTCCACCGCAGCGGCGTTCGATGAGTCCTACTCATTCGGCGGACTGCCCACCGGTCGTGGCGGCACCTTCACCGCCACCGAGATCCCCGAGGCCATGGCGGAGATGAACGAGGGCCGGGTGCAGGCAGCGCAGCAGGCCAAGCAAGAACGAGCAGAGCGGGAACGCGGCCAGCGGTGAGTGCACCGTCCGAGTGGTGGCGCTACGACGGGCGCCGAACCGTGGTCACCGGTTGCTCATCGGGAATCGGTGCAGCGCTGGTGACGCAGCTGTGTGAACTCGGAGCGCAGGTCATCGGCATCGACCGGGTCGATCCGGCGGCGAGCGTCGGCCAGTTCCACCCGGCCGATCTGACTGATCCGGCGTCCATCGACCGCGCCGCGGAGGCGATCCGGGACACGGGGCCAGTCGACGCGCTGTTCAACGTCGCCGGGGTGTCCTCGGGCATCGGCGATCCGGAGCGAGTGGTCACGATCAACTTCCTGGGCATGCGCCGCCTCACCGAAGCGCTGCTGCCGGTGATGTCGGCAGGTTCGGCGATCGCCAATGTGTCGTCGTTGGCTGCGGCGGCCTACCGCGAGAACGCGCAGACCACCGTCGGCCTGGTGAACTCCCAAGACATGGCTGCCGGATTACAGTGGTGCCGTGCCCATCCCGCCGCACTCGCCGACGGCGGCTACCGGCTGTCCAAAGAGGCGATCATCCTGTACGGAATCCTCAACGCCGGACCGCTGGCGCAGCGCGGGATCCGGATCAACTGCACTGCCCCCGGCGTCACCGAAACCCCGATCCTCGATCAACTGCGCAGTCGCTACGGGCAGGGCCTTCTCGATGACATTCCCAAACCACTGGGACGCGTTGCCAGTGCCGAGGAACAGGCCGCACCACTGGTGTTCTTGAACAGTCCCGCCGCCGGGTACATCACCGGCCAGGTGCTCTGGGTCGACGGTGGCAACATCAGCGGCCGGGCCGCAGCCGCGCTGACCGACGGATCGGCGCCATGGCCGGCCTGACCGAGTTTCGGCGGGTGGCCGAGACCGTCCGCAACTGGGGGCGCTGGGGCGACGCCGACGAACTGGGCACCCTCAACCTCATCACGCCGCAGAAGGTCGCCGAGGCTGCCGCCCTGGTCAAGCACGGCAAGGTTTTTCCACTCGGCGTGGATTTCGGTTCCTCTGGTCCCCAGGGCGCGTTCCAGTTCCGGCACAACCCCATTCACGTGATGACCGTCGACGGTGGCGATGTGAGCACGCTGGCCCAGTACGGCCCGGAATGGCATCGCAACATCGTCGCGCAGCAGCTCAGCGAATTCTTCGTCGACAACCCGTTCCGGTTCAACGACGACATGATCGTGATGCCGTTGCAGGCCGCCAGCCAGTGGGATGCGCTTTCGCACGTCTATTACGACGACCAGCTCTACAACGGCTTCCCGGCTGCCTCGGTGACAAGCCTGGGCGCCTACCACTGCGGCATCGACAAAGTAGACGGCAAGGGCATCACGTCACGCGGCGTGCTGCTCGATGTGGTCGCCCATCGCGGAGCGGACACCTTCCTACCGCTGGGCACCCCGATCACCCCCGAAGAACTCGACGACGTCGCCCGATCCCAGCAGGTCACCATCGAGCCCGGAGACATCGTGGTGGTCCGAACCGGGTGGTGGGAACGGTTCTGCCAGACCGGCAACGGCGCCGAACCGGGAGCCGGATTGGACTGGCGGTGCGCATCCTGGCTGCACGAGCGTGACGTGGCCGCAGTGGCCGCCGACAACCTGATGGTCGAAGACCCGGTATCCGGTGTTGAGGGAACCTATCTGCCCCTGCACATGCTGTGCCTGCGCGACATGGGATTGATGCTCGGCGAGTACTGGGACTTAGGCGCGCTGGCCGCCGACTGCGCCGCCGACGGCCGTTATGAATTCCAGTTGGTGGCGCCGCCGCTGCGGGTCACCGGCGGAGTCGGTTCGCCGGTGAATCCGATCGCGATCAAATAGCACGACCGAGGAGCCCCCGTGCCGATTACCCGCAAGACCGTCGTCGTGGACGGGTTGAACACGTCCTACCTGGAGGCGGGCGATCCGTCCGCCCCCGCGGTGGTTCTGCTGCACGGCGGCGAGTTCGGCGCGGGTGCTGAAATCGGCTGGGAAAACACGATTCCCGCTCTGGCTCGGCGTCATCGAGTGCTCGCGCCCGACCTGCTCGGATTCGGAGAATCGGCCAAGGTCATCGACTTCAACGACGGGCGCGGCATGCGGATCCGCCACGTCGCACGGTTCTGTGCGGCGCTGGGGGTCGAATCGGCGGATTTCGTGGGCAATTCGATGGGCGCCATCATGCTGCTGGTCGACACCACGTCGGAGGCGCCGCTGTTGCCGGTGCGGCGACTGGTCGCCATCTGCGGTGGCGGTGACATTCAGCAGAACGAGCACATGGCCGCGCTCTACGACTACGACGCGACGGTGCCCGCGATGCGCCGGATCGTGGCGGCGCTGTTTCACGACCCGGCCTATCCCGCCGATGACGGCTACGTACAGCGGCGATACGTTTCGAGCACCGCACCAGGCGCCTGGGAAGCGATCGCGGCGGCGCGATTCCGCCGGCCCGGGGCCGAGCCGCCACCACAGGCGTCGAGCAGTCGTCGCTACGAACGCATTTCGGTGCCCACGCTGGTGATCGAAGGTGCCTGCGACAAGCTGCTCCCGCCCGGGTGGGCTGCCCAGATCGCCGATCAGATTCCCGACGGGCGCGCGGTCGTGGTGGAGGGCGCCGGACACTGCCCGCAGATCGAGCAGGCCGAGAGGGTCAACGGGCTGCTGCTGGACTTCCTTGATGGTTGAGCGGGCGCTATCGGTGATGTGCGTTGCCGCTCCGGCGATTTGCTCGATGCGATCACCGCGGGTGGCACGATCGCACGTATCGACCTAGTTGGTGGCCGGTGGTGCTTGGGGTTGGAAGGGTTGGTACCACCACCATTGGGCGCGTTCTCCGGTGGGGCCGG